>NZ_CP036267.1:4425290-5029040 GCF_007744255.1 Thalassoglobus polymorphus
GACAGATTCGAGTTCACTTGTGATGTTGAGTGCTAATTCACTGAGACCGACAAGCAGTCCGAGAATCAAGACGGTCGCGACGAGGACCAGTTCAGCAGAAACGATAAATCCAGCTTCGTCCGACAGCAGTTGATTGAAGATCAAGCTCATAATTCTAACTCCGTGTGTGCCACAAAAACTAACGATGAAAGAAGAGAGAAATGTTTGTGTTGGGTTGTGTCATTCCCCTCTTCAGGACACAAAAACTATGACCCGAATTTGTCAAACATGCTTTCAGTTTTAGCTCAAATGCAGGGTGATCCCTACGTCCAATCGGGTAAGTCCTACAAATGCCCACCCCCCTGGTTCTGGCTTGCGAAACAAGGAAAAACACTGGAAAAATCATCCCGCAAGATAAAAACAGCCTGGAAAGTTTTTTCTCAGCTCACACGCAACATCTCTCTGAGACGCTGAATCGGCTTACCTCCAGAGTGATGAACTCACCGGATTTTGGAGTTCTCATCAAGAATGAAAGCACAAAGTTTGACTTTTGAAATTCGTGCGATTCCAAATTCTTTGCTTGAGCATTTTCGAACACCCTCCTTACTCATTCTGAACTGACCTCTTCTGAACACTCATCTCGAAAGAACGAAGGCGACCTCTCTGGCGACTTGTTAGCGCAAATTCACGATTGGTCTGCAGTCACATCGCTGCACCTTGATTGGTCGTTTACTTCTCCCCCGAAACTCACCGGGGACCATTTCGACTCTGAACACCAATTCGCCAATCGAGATCGATGCAGACTTGTCGAACTTTGCCCAAGGCGTTGCGAAATCTCAACACGTTGCCATTCAACAACACCGAGCCACTTTTACGAATTCTCAGCCCACTCAAATTGATGAATCGGGAGTTCTCAAGTTTGGAAAACCTCATTAATCATTGACACAGATTGAAAAACAGGCTTCACCGCTCTGACCGAACGTGAATCAATCTGATTGGCGTAAGCGACAAACATGATTAGAGATGCGTTGGAAAATTCGTTGGGGCGATAGGCAAAACAGGTGTTTTTTTAAGGGCGCCAATGAATTTTAACAAAATAACACTTTATAAAAAAAAGATCTGCCTTCGTCGGAAGTGAGGAATATGTTTGGGGTAGGGCCAACTTCAAACAATGGAGAGATAACATCTTTTCGGGCTACGAAAAAAGGAGGGGGTCGTGAAAGCTTTGTGTGTCAGCGACAATATTTGGTTTACATCCAAGCTTCAGGCACTATTAAACAACTCAAAACTTCTTGAAAGTTGCACCCATCTCCAACGTCCACATAACATCACCGCACAGCAAAGCAGCGAAGGCGATTTCAAGGTTGTTTTTCTTGTCTTGAGTGATGATTTTGAAAGTGCTAAGGGTGATCTCTCCTTCTTGAAGCTGGCGCTTCACACGTATGTGGTCGCTGTCGGAGCTGTCTCCTCACCGGAGATGATGATCGAACTCCTCCATAGCGGGGCCGACGATTTCCTCAACACTGAGCGTGAACTCGAAGGTCAACTGGATAAAATTCTTAAGAACCTCGAGACCCGTCAAGGGATTGCTAAAAAGCCTAGCAACGTTATCTCAATTCTTGGCGCATCTGGGGGAGTTGGCACGAGTTCCATCGCAGTCAACATCGCCGCTCTCATCGCAGAAACATCTCAGACCGGTTTGATCGATCTGGTCTTGGGGGGAGGGGATCTCGACAAGCTCTTAGGGCTGAAGCCGACGCATACGATTCAAGAATTGTGTCAAAACAGTTCAGGGATTGACCACAATCTCATTGAGCGATCTGTCGTGAAGCACTCATCAGGTGTCTCTTTACTTGCAGCGGGGAACTCCTCGGGAAAGACTCCGGCGGTCGACTCCGAGATGATTCACCAATTTACGACTCTTTGCCGAGAGATCTTCAAGAACCTGGTCTTTGACTTAGGCTCTCCTCGCCAAGTTGGAAAACATCCCAAGCTGTTAGAGCAATCAAAAATCATTCTTCTTCTATTCCGACCGGACTTTCCCAGCATCTGCAACGCAAGACAGAAATTGGACCAGATTGAATCGATGGGGACCGACCAGGACAAAGTGATCCCGGTTGCAAACTTCCACGGGATGCCAATTCAAATTCCGATCGACAAAGCAGAGGTCATCCTGGGACGAAAAGTGCAATTTGCCATTCCGCATGACCCTTCACTCATGAATCTCTGTGCGAACTGCGGGGTCCCAGCTGTGCTCGAATCACCAAAGTCGAAGTTCACAAGATCGTTGAAGCCGGTCGTGAAGAAATTTTTCGAAGAGAAGAGCCCTCCTCCAAGCGTCCCTGAAAAGTCCAGCAAGAGCAGCCTTTCAAGAATCGCTTCAAAATCAATGAGTTTCCTCAAGCATTCGGTGAGAGCCTTCTGCTTGTGATATTCATTCAAACTAACTGTTTCATAGAAGAGTCAAATGCAAATACTATCAGACTCAAACCTTCCATCTAGCGACGTCCCTTCCACGGATCAGCGATCGAATCGAGAGCGATTCCTGAACCTGAAGCGAGATATACATAAGCACTTGATCGAAGCTTTAAATTACGATTCATTTGGTGGTCTCAACGACTATGAAATGCGCAAGGAGCTTCGCAAAGGGATCGAAGACCTCTGTCGGTTTCGAGGTGACCTGCTCACAAATGCGGACCAGCAAAAACTTGTTGAGGAAGTGATCGATGAAACACTGGGGCTTGGGCCAATTGAACCACTGCTGCGAGACCCGACAGTCAACGACATCTTGATTGATGGTCCGGATCGGGTTTATGTGGAACGTCGTGGACGTCTGGAAGACACTTCAATTCACTTTCACGACCAAGATCACCTCATCGAGATCGTGCAGCGGATTGCGAGCAAAGTGGGACGCCGGCTTGATGAGTCAAGTCCGATGGTCGATGCACGACTGGAAGATGGAAGTCGGGTCAATGCGGTCATTCGCCCTTTGGCATTGGATGGAGCTCTGGTTTCTATTCGCCGCTTTAGCCAAACCCCGCTCCGCGTTCAGGACCTGATCGCTCGCGGATCGATGACAAAAGAGATCGCGCAATTCTTAATTGCATGTGTGCGGGCCAGAATGAACATCATCGTCTCGGGAGGGACTGGTAGTGGAAAATCAACATTACTGAATCTCATCACCGGGTTTATTCCCGACAACGAAAGAATTGTCACCATCGAAGATGCCGCCGAGTTGAAGTTAACGCAGTCAAGAGTTGCCAGGCTCGAAACGCGTCCACCGAATCTCGAAGGTAAAGGCGAAGTAACAGCCAGAGACCTGCTCAAGAATTCGTTACGCATGAGACCGGACCGGATCATCGTCGGAGAGTGTCGAGGCGAAGAGGCCTTTGACATGCTTCAAGCGATGACAACAGGGCACTCAGGAAGTTTAACGACCATCCATGCCAACAACGCACGTGATGCGATTCGAAGGCTGGAAATGCTGATTGGGATGGCTGGCTATGACCTCCCGGTTTGGTTCATCCACGAGCTCATCGGCTCCGCAGTGCAGATTATCGTCCAGTGTGAACGTCTCCCTAGTGGTGAGCGAAAGATCACTCAAGTGACGGAGGTAACCGGCGCCACTGAGAATGTCATTGAATCGCACGATATTTTTCGATTCGAAAAACAAAGCACAGACTCCAGCAGCAATATTAGTGGCGACTTTACTGCAACGGGAATTCGACCTCGCTGCCTGGAGGCTCTGAAAGTCTCTGGTTTTGAAGTCCCGTATCACATTTTTGAAGAAGGCAAACTTGTTGTGGAACGGATCGATGGTATCGCCAATAATCAGTGAGTTCGCGATGACAAACATTTTGAACGGGTTCAGTCTGACGTCGGTTGCATTGTTGATGTCGGTAACATCCATCCTCATGCTCGTCGTTGAGTCCTTTTCAAAAAAGAAACGAATCTCAACTCGAATTCAGAGTGAGCTCAAAGAGAGAATTCGAAGCCAGGTCACAAATTCAAAGTTGTTCAAAGACTGGTCCAATTCTCAATCTGCGATCGATCCTGAACTCAAACTTTCAATCCACGATCGAATCATTCGCTGCATCGAGCAAGCTGGATTGCAGATTCAGGTAACAGATTTAATCAAACGCTCGGTGATACTGGGGTTGCTTCTCGGTTCAACGATTCTCTTTCACGGAAGAATCGAACTCGCCATCGGGCTGACCTGTCTCGGTCTTCTCTTTCCCTGGTGTCATCTTATCTGGCTCAGAAAGCAGCGAATCCAGCAACTTCGAATTCAGCTTCCAGAAACTTTCGAAATGATTCGGCGAGCCGTGCAGTCGGGGCAGACCATTCCAAACGCACTCAATCTGATCGCCAAGGAATCGAGTCCACCAATCGCAGATGAGTTCAGTTATTGCTGCGAACAGCAGAGCCTTGGGCTTCCCTACGAAACAACATTGAGAGACCTGGGAAATCGAACTGGCATCATCGAACTTCAGCTCTTTTCAGTTGCGATGGTGCTGCAACGTCAAGCAGGGGGAAACCCGGCAGAAGTGTTGGAGAATCTTTCCGATACGGTCCGAAAGCGAATGAAATTAGGCATGAAGGTCAAGGCGATCACTGGCGAAGGCCGCATGCAGGCGCTCGTTCTTTCACTCCTCCCATTTCTCGCCTTTGGTGGAATCTATGTTTTAGATCCCCAATACGCATCCGTGCTTTTTAACTATCCGAAATTGCTTATTGGATTATCAATATCAATCACTGTCGGCATTTTGTGGATTCGTCGAATCGTGAATTTCGAATACTGAGCTCGCACAGCCAAACAGATAAAAACTGTCAAAAAGATAAAACCTGTTGAATTCTGCACTCTTCTATCACCTTCACCAACTCGAGATACCTGAAAATTCCCATGTCTTCTTTCATGTACTCTTTGTTCAATTCCTACGCGGGACTGGCATTCTGCCTTGTTGCCGGCCTGACGTATGTGGTGATGCAATTACTCGACAACTCTGACCACCGTATCCAAAAAAGAATTTCGGAAGAGTCCCGCTCAAAACAGAGCTTCGTAAAGCGCGAGAAAAAAGTTCAACATCGATTGAGCCAATTCATTATCAAGCTTGTGCCAAGCCTCGGAACAAAACAGCTTTCCTCGAATGGGACAGACCATAACCAACTCGCTGACCGGCTGAGAAGTGCTGGATACTACCAACCTCAAGCCGTCCCGATCTTTGTCGGCATGACTTTGCTCCTCGCTGTTCTCCCAACACCTTGTGCGTTGATTCTCCTCACCTTCTCTTACTTAACTCCCGAACAGGCTGTTTGGATTGCCTTGATCGGAGGGGGAATTGGCATGTTGCTTCCGGGCTTGTGGCTCGACCGCCAAAAGAAACGCCGTCTCATTCTCCTTGTCAAAGCGATTCCCGATTTTCTCGACTTGCTCATCACTTGTATGGCGAGTGGGTTAAGTCTTGAAGCTGCGATCAAGCGGGTCAGTGACGAGATCGGGCATGCACATCCACTATTGCGAAGCGAACTGACACGTGTACAGAACGAAATGAATTTAGGAGAGTCCGTCGATAATGCAATGTTAAGTTTCGCCGAGCGGACTGGTTGCAAACCGATAAAAAGCCTCGCCGTGCTTTGTCAGCAGTCCCGAAAATATGGAACAAAAATTTCAGAGGCTCTCCGGGCTCATGCTGATCTTCTACGGACCCAACGAGAGCTCTTAGCTGAAGAACGGGCACAGAAAGCGACGGTCAAAATATTGCTACCAGTCTTGTTTCTAATTTTCCCTGCTGTCTTTGTCGTTCTGGCTGGTCCGGCAGCCATCGGAATCTGGGAGAACCTGGCAAGTCCCGTTGAGGTGACCGATGTTGAGTAACCAAACAGCTAAGACGAATCGATTCGTTGACGCGAAAAACGGGGTTGGCCGCGAAGGGACAGCAGCGACTGAGTTGGCGATTATGCTTCCGGTATTACTCACTTTTTTATTGGGGTGCGTCGATTACGGGCGGGTGACATACTGGGCGATTTCGGTTTCAAACGCGAATGCGACAGGTTGTTTCTATGGCGCAACTCATCGCCTCTCCAGCCTCAACAGCGATGCTTGGGAAGAGAAAATCCAACTGCTCATCGCTGAGGAACTTTCCGAAAATCACGGCTTCGAGCCAGACAATCTCAGCTCTGAGATCGAAACAGAATTGGACGCAAATGAAATTCTTCTCGTCACAGTTCGAACGAGTTACGCGTTTCGCACGATCGTGAACTGGCCCGGACTTCCTCATGAGGTCGCTTTGTCTGAATCAGTCACTTTTCGTCAATTTCGGTAATGGGTGAAACATGAAACTTCGCAACTTTCATTCGATCTCGAATTCCGGCAACCAGAATTGTCGACGTGGGGCTTCGGTTGTTGAGGCTGCGATTGTTCTGCCAGTTTTGTTGATGGTGTTGATGGTTGCTCTGGATCTCGCACTCATGGTTCTGGAATACAATACCCTCGCTGAAGGATCCCGAAAACTTGCCAGAGCGGCTTCGCTGCGGGGCGAGTATTCAGAACCTGAAATCGCATCTTGGGGACCAGAAACTTTCTCTTCCTCAATCGCTGAAGAATCCGTTCAAACTCAAATTCTCAAACCGATCTGCATAACGATGCCCCATCAAGACGTCACTGTCCAACTGGAATGGCTCGACGGAATAAATGAAGCGGACTCGCGAGTGAAAGCGACGGTCAGTTATGTCCACCAGCCTGTCTTTGGACTACTTGGTGCGGACCTGCCGATGCAATCAAGTTCCGTTGTTCGAATCAGGCATTAAGATCATGAAAACATCCGCCTCAAATTGCCGCAGGACGACAAACTTCGACTACTGTGCCACTTCGAATGTCCGGGATGAATCACCGTTGAACGACCGGGAAGGTGCCAGAGAATTCAACTTCATGCGTCAGCGAGAAGTCGATCCGACTCCACGTTCAGGAAAAGTTCTAATTCTAGTTCTCATGGCCTTCCCAATGATTCTGGGAATTATTGGACTCGTCATTGACGGAAGTCTGCTGCTACACGATTCTCGCTCGACCCAGCATGTGGCAGATGCTGCAGCGACAACGGCTGCCTTTTCAGCATCTCAAGGTGATCCTCCAATTTTTGCAGGACAAAAAGCTCAGGAGATGGTTCGAAATTTCAACGCAATGGAAAGCGCAGCCATTCAAGTCCACTCCCCTCCAATCTCGGGTGCATACCGGGGACGAAGTAACTTCTATGAGGTCAATGTCAGCAATGAAACTGACACACTCTTCATGCACCTCACAAACAGGTTCGCATCACGAGGGGTCAGAGCACGTGCTGTTGCTGGTATTAAAGATGCAACGCCACCGTTGAGTGTTGTTGTATTAGATCCCAACCCTGACCCGATCACGATCACAGGACTTCCACTGACGCTTCCGTCACTCCCGAATCACCACTTGGGGGGAATGGAAGTGCTTGGACTCGGTCGAGTCAGAGTGAGTGGGGGAATCGCAATCAACAACGACTGGGGAGGAGTCGATGAGCATGGAGACCCCGTCGGTGAAAATCGACTCTTAAGAAGTGCTCTCACATGCACGCCTCTTCTCCCATTAACCAAGTTGAACGCGGAGCATATTCGAGTAGTGGGAGGAGTCGACAATTATAAAAACTACGGTCACATTGACGGGACTGATGCCAATTCTCTGCGCGCGAATATGGGGCCTGCCCCAGATCCATTTCAGGAATTACCAGTGCCAACTATCACTGAGGACCCAGCTAATGTTGATGAGACCTACCGAGGTTCAGTCGACATTCTAAACTTACCAATTCTCTCACCGACAGTCGTGCTTGAGCCGGGCGTTTATGACTACATCAATGTCATTACTGGACCGGTGCGATTCGAGCCAGGTGTTTACATTATCCGAGGTCAACATCCAATAACTGGCATCCCTTTGAGCGTTCTTGCCGGACCAATTAACGGCAGGGGAGTGATGTTCTACATCTCAGAGAACGCCACCTATTCTCCGACCTCTGGTTTGCCAGATAGTGGAGAAGATTCTTCAACCCCACCAACTTCAAACCTGCGGGCTTTACTCCCCACTGCAGTGATTAACGGCGCAGTTCTTGGAGTGAAATTCACCCCACTCTCTGATCCATCGAGCCCTTATGACGGGATGTTCATCTTCCAAAACCGCAACAATCGACGTCCCATGGTTTTAGTAACCGAGCAGTTACTCGGAAGTGGGACTTTGGCCGGAACCATCTATTCGAAATGGGGGAGCGTGGTACTCGTGGCCAATGGGACGCACGATCTCGGTTTTGTCGTTGGCTCGATTCGAATCGTCACGGCGCTTGGGCTTCGTCTCAATCCAAGTCTAAAATTTCCTCCGGTGAAAGAAGTCTTCCTGGTTGAATAATTCACAGAACGAACCAGCTATCCTTTGGCTCGCAGGAAGTGAAGAAGCACAACTGAATGAACGGCAGCACGCAATCGCATTTTGACAGCCTCAAATCACTCGGCCTTCAGAACGCGAAGAACAGCTTCTCACGGTCGCCAGGGAGTTTGGTCTGGTGAATTTGGCTGTAGAAATTTTGCGTCGACATCTTTGTACCATTGGTGCAATTCCTTTCTCATCCGGGCAACTTGCGTCGGGTTCTCACTTGAGAGGTCGTACACCTCGCCGGGATCGTCAGCAAGATGATAGAGATGCGTCCGACCATCCTCGTATCGTTCCACAAGTTTGTAGTTGCCAGTTCGAATGGCTCCTCCGGGGAATCCGCCCTGATTACTGTAATGGGGGTAGTGCCAGAACAAGCTTCGATCTTGAAGATGTCCGCCGGTCAGGAGTGGTACGAGACTGACACCGTCGAGTTGTAAATCTTGAGATGCTTCAATCCCAGCGATCTCTAATAACGTTGGATAGAAATCGACACTCGATACCGCTTCACCTCGGACAACATTTGACTGCCCTCCCTGTGGCCACTTGATAATCATTGGCTCTCGAATTCCTCCCTCGTACAGCCACCCCTTCCCTCCACGAAACGGCAAGTTCGAGGTCGGGGAACCTTCTGATGTCGAGAGCCCACCATTATCCGAGAAGAAGCAGACGACAGTTTCATCATCGATTCCGAGTTGTTTGAGTTTCTCAAGAATCCGGCCGACACTGGTGTCCATCACCTCGACCATCGATGCGTAGGTTGCGTGTTTTTGAAGAATGCGAACTTGTCGCTTTGGAGCATTGGGCCAGACCTGTTCCTCTTCAGCGAATTCTGCTAATCCAGAAAGCTGCTCAGCCTTCTTGCGATATTTCTGAACAAGGTCTTTCGGAGCCTGAAGCGGAGTGTGAACAGTATAAAACGCGAGATAGAGGAAAAACGGTTCGTCCTGATATTGCTCAAGGATGTTCAAAGTCTCATTCGTCAACCGCTCAGTCAGATACTCTCCTTTTGGGCCATCCTCAAGTCGAGGATTTTTATACGGGGAGAAATACGACTTCGGCAATCCGCGTACGTGGCCGCCAATGTTCAAATCAAATCCTTGTCTCTCTGGCCAATACTCTTCAGTCGGGCCTAAATGCCACTTTCCAAGAAACGCTGTTTTGTAACCAGCCTGTCGCATCTGTTCGGCAATCGTCGTTTCTTCAAGTGGCATTCGGTCATTCAGCGGAGCTGGTTTGAATTTTGCTTCCCGCTTACCCGCGAAGAAATTTGTCGCATCGACACGTGTCGGATATTTCCCAGTCAGAATGCTGTAGCGTGTTGGACTACAGACTGGATTGGCTGCGTATCCATCGGAAAACCGAATCCCTTCTCGTGCCAATCGATCGACGTTCGGCGTTTCATAGAACGTTTCAGGGTTATTCGCACCGATGTCCATGTACCCGAGATCGTCGACTAAAATGAAGACAAAGTTGGGTCGATTATCAGCTACGACCGAACTCGACATCAAAGCAACAACGCAAAGAATAATCACGCGAAGAGACATTATGACCAGGCTCCTGACAGCTGTATGGTTGCAAGTACGATCACCTTAACGAACTCTCTTCATGTGAAACAATCGTATGTCTCAAAAGAAACCCGTTAGCCTCCAGAGCAATGTGGGCCTTTAAGACAATACTGTTCAGCACGAGGCACAACACGAGCTCCAATTCAAGAAGAGTGAACATCAGTCGCAGCTTGATCGAATCTCATTTCTCGCATGAATTTCGTTTGTGACACACTTTTTCTCTCAGAAGTCTGATAGAATCATTTCGCAGTTTTCCCTCGCTTCCAAATCGGACCAGGTTGCACAAAATGAATCACTTCAAACAGATTGTCCTTCTGAGCTTCCTCTTAGTCTCTTGCCCGTCTCTACTTCTCAGCCAGGAAACAGAGCCTAAAGAGATGTCGGAAGTGATTGATGTCGCCACCCAGTTGGCTGGTATTTCTTCAGAGCAATTTCTGAAGATGGTGAAGGATGCTCAAGAATCAGTCGTCGTCGTTGAGATGGAAGGGCGCGATGGAAAACCGCTCGGAATTGGAAGTGGTTTTATCATCAGCGAAGATGGCCTGATCGCAACGAATCTACATGTAATTGGTGAAGCACGCCCAGTCCGAGTGCGACTGTTCGATGAACGCGAGTTCCCAGTCACGCAGATTCACGGAACAAACAGCACTCAAGATGTGGCGATCATCGCGATCAATGCCAACAAGCTCACCCCGCTGAAGTTGGCTCAGCCTGACAGTTTGAAACAGGGACAACCGATCTTTGCACTCGGAAATCCATGGGGACTCGAACATAGTGTGGTGACTGGTGTCGTCTCTGGATTCCGTGAACATGATGACGGGATGTCCCTGATCCAATTGGCGATTCCAATCGAACAAGGGAACAGTGGCGGGCCAGTGATGGATATGCAGGGGCGAGTTCATGGTCTGATGACGCTAAAATCTCGGGTGACCGACAACTTGGGCTATGCAGTGAAAGCGAATGTCGTTCGTGAACTTCTCGACTCGCCGAATCCGGTTCCAATGTCTCGCTGGATGACCATCGGAGCTTTGAACTCTCGAATCTGGGAGCCCACCGGAGACGTTAACTGGAAACACCGCTCGGGGGTCATTTCCGTTTCTGGAACCAGTCGAGGATTCGGTGGACGAGCGTTATGCCTTTCAAAGCTAACTCCTCCCGAACTTCCTTTTGAACTTGCGGTTGATGTCAAAATCGAACAGGAAGATGGCGCAGCGGGTCTCGTTTTTCACTCTGATGGAGGAGACATTCACTACGGATTTTATGCCAGTAGTGGCTTACTCCGCTTAACACGTTTTGATGGACCAACGGTTTACAGCTGGAATGTTTTGTCAGACGTACGCTCGCGACATTTTCATGCAGGGGAATGGAATCGATTGAAGGTCAAGCTGACCGAAGAGACCATCGAATGTTATTGCAACGACGAACTTGTCTTAACTCACAATCAACCAAAACTCTCTGGTGGACGAATTGGACTCGTCAAGTTTCGCCACACAACTGCCCAATTCAAAAGATTTGAATTCGCGACAGAACTCGCAAACGAAAAGCCGACCGAAGCCACTCATCAACGAGTCGTCGAACTCGCAAACATCATTGAACATCGGCATCCTCCAGAAATGGATACCGTTCAGGAATTCACCGATTTTGACCACACGGGCCTGAAGGCTCTTAAAACTCAGGCCAAAGTTCTCGAAAAACGAGCCGAGCATCTTCGGCAACTTGCGAGGGAAGTTCACGAGCAACAAATTCGCGAACAACTTTTGAAAGCGATTCGCAGTGAGGACTCTGAAGAGGACGCTGAACCTGTCAATCTGCTGAGAGCCTCGTTATTGATTTCCGCTCTCGACAATTCCGAGTTGGTCCCACAAGAGTACGAAAAACTCTTTGACCAAATGGTGGAAGAGTTTCAGGAAACAGTTCCATCGGGTGCCGATGACAAGGAAAAAATTACACTGCTGAATGAATTTCTGTTCAAAACGCAGGGGTTCCACGGAAGCCGAACGAACTACTATCACGCATCAAACAGTTACATCAACGAAGCGATCGATGACCGCGAAGGATTACCGCTGACGCTTTCGATTCTGTACATCGAATTTGCCCGTCGCGTTGGACTCGATGCTGCAGGGATCGGTCTTCCCGGCCACTTCATTGCGAGGGTCGTCCCCAAAGATGGAACCCCAATCTACATTGATGCATTTGAAGAAGGAAAAGAGATGTCACTTCTTGAGTGTCGCCAGAAAGTCCGCGAGTTTTCCGGCTTCCCCTGGAGTGACACTTATCTTGAGCCGCAGTCAGCAGAAAATATTGTCTTGCGTATGCTGAGAAATTTAATTCGAGTTGCCAACGACTCTGACGACGTTGAAGCTTCCCTGTGTTACGTTCGGACGATCTTGGCTATCAATCCTGATTCAGTCGATGATCGACTCTATAAAGCTGTCCTCTGCTTGCGAACGAATCGCATTGAAGATGGACTCGCCGAAACAGAATGGGTGCTGACTGAAGCTCCTGAAGGAATCGAACTTCAGCGTGTCCGAGAGCTTCGCAATGCGTTTCTTGAGAAGCAAGCCGACTTCGAGTGATCAGCCCCAGTGCGGCCCCAGTGCGGCCCCAGTGCATCTCCAGTGCAGCTCCAGTGCAGCTCCAGTGCATCTCCAGTGCATCTCCAGTGCAGCCCCGTGCTGCCAATGAGAGTGGCAAACACGCATTGCACATATTGGTGATCGGGTGCTTCACGGGAACATGGTAGAACAAGCTGGCCTTTTGAAAAGATCACGGAAAGCCGCTGGTCAAGGGGCAGAGGCTTGAGTCGTCACCTTGACCCTGTACTCGCCGTCGTTGTCAGATCGTTCACTCCCAAAATCATTGATGCTGAACATCAACAATCCGGAATTCTGAAACCGAACGACGGCTCCCTTCCCACAATCCTTGACCTCAAATGGAGTTGTAATTATTTCCTGCCCCTCTGCGGGATCGACGAGTACACCTGCTTGTAACCGACCAATCGGCAACCCGTTTGCATATCGAAGCGTGATCCCTTGTGGTTCGCTAATCCAGGGTTTTGGAACCGCTGCCAACGAAACCGTTCCGGTCGCTGTAATCGTATATGGGACATTCGCTTGCACCAGCACCCCGCTCGACTGCCAACCTCGCTGAGCATTGAACGTTTTTTCAAAAGTCGCCGAATCCGGAACCGGTTTTCCGTCCCCCAACTGGAAAGCGTTCGATTGAAAATCCCATCCGTAGTCGATCTGGCGTGCAAACTGATCCCATTCGGCTGCCAGCAACATTTTCTCTTCAGCGAAAAGTGAATCGGCAAGTTTGAAAAACTTTTTCCCAACGAGATGATTCCCCAACTCACGAAATCGCTTTTGATAACGTGGATGCGAGTCCAGAAATTTGCACAGAGCCCAGCTCCAGGCATAAGGAGTTGATCGAGACTTGCTAAATTCGACAGGCCCCAAGTTCGAGGCTTGATCGATATTCAACGTTCTTCCGGCAGCGACCTCTTCCTGAATCATTTCAATGCGACTCCAACCAATGAACTGCCTGGAATCTTCCGGAGTGACCGCAAAGGTGACTGTCCCGTCCGGATTCATTCGATGAGTCGCAAAGAATTCCGCCATTCCCTCCTGATACCAGAGCGGGGGATGCAGACCGGGCATGATCGTCATAAAACAATGTGTCGCTTCATGAATGAGGAGGTGCCGACGATAATAATCGTACTCCTGCTCATGCATCCAGAATTCCTGTCCTCGATGCTGACCATGGTTGAAATTTTTCAGTTCAACAGGAATCAAACCTGCCGACTCAAACAGATCATGATCTTTGATCAAGTACCCGGTCATCTGGAAATCGGCTCTCGATCTCGCCGGGGGAAGCTCACCAAAATAATCCACATACGAGTCGTAAGCTTGATCAATGACAGGCGGCAATGTCCTGGCAATTTCTGGATCGATGTCTGAATAAAGGACCAGCCTTTTTGACTCATACTTATGGATACCAACAGCTTTCAGACGATACTCATCCGGCTGTGTTCGCGTGTCGTCTGGACGAAAGATCATTCCGATTTCAGTGTGAGGATCACCGCCAGATTTCTTTGGATTCCCCGAAGCATTAGTCGTCGCACTCAGCAGACTCTCTGACGGTTCGGAATCGAGATCGGCTTCCTCGTCCACAACCCAACTCGGCTCAGTATTTACCCCAGTTGGATCGACACTGCGATCCGTCTGAACAGAGGGCTGGACAGGGGGCTCACCTCCGCGACACCCCCAGAGGAACAGCAGAAAAGTTGAGAGCCATATTGCTTGATTCATCCTGATCAACAAATAATCCCTTACGCTTTAACATCCACCGGCACGCTTCCATTGCGAGCCGATTCCAAACAGGCATCCATCACGATTTGTGTTTTGAGTGCGATCTCTGGCCAAAATGGATCGGGCTTCCCGGTCAGGGCCAACTTGCTGAACGTGCGAAACAGGTTCGTCTCTTGTGAATCGGGCGCGTTGTTGCTGTATTCTCCAATGTGATGAATCCTGGTGTGCTTCTCCATCACACAAACGCAACCGGTGAAATCGAAGACCGCATTGTTTACCTCGAAAGACATCTCATTGCCGCACCAAGGTAATACAAAATCGTTCAGCGTGATATTCCCCTTTGACCCACTGATGTGAACAAGTTGTTGATGCTCAGTCAAAAATGAATTGTAAAAGCCAGCTGATGCACCGTTCTGAAACAACAATTCACCAGAGAATTCCATCGGAACCGGTGATGGGCTGTCTTCGCGTCCATGTTGTGAAAGTTGCCGACCAACTACTTGCTGTGGCAATTCGTAATTCATCGCGAACAACGACATTCGAATCGTATACCAGCCAAGATCACCAACACAGCCTTGCGGTTCGAGTTCGCTGCTGACTCGAATGTTTCCCTGAATAAATTCTTCCGGGGCACAGAATGAAAAGTGAGATTGAATTCGTTTGATTTTTCCGACACTTTCCCCGTCGTCGATCACCTTGCGAAGTTCTGGCATTCGCTTGGAGTGCATGTACATCACGCCATCCATGAATTGAACATTGTTCTCTTCACAAGCTGCAATCATCTCTTTCAAATCGGAGACACTGACCGCGCATGGTTTTTCGCACATCACATGCTTGCCAGCCTGAGCAGCCTTGATCACCCACTCCTTGCGAAGACCGGTTGGGAGCGGAATATAGACAGCGTCCACATCATCACGTTGCAGAAGTGCCTCGTATCCTTCGATGGCCTCTGGCAATTCTCGAACGGGCCGAGACAGCTGACATTCGTCAATAAATGCCTGAGCACTCGCTTTCTTGCGGCTCGCAACAGCCGTCACGACGCCATTCCCTGAATTGCGGATTGCATCCCAGTTTTTCTTGGCAATCATCGCAGCTCCGAGAATCCCCCAACGACATTTTGACTCACTCATATCTAACTTTCCCGTTCCTCTACGAATTCCAAACGACATTGAACATCTTTGAGAATTTCGTCATCAGAAGCAAGCAACGCGCTGCTGATCAAGATGTCGAGTAGATCATCGCCCCAGAAAAGGGTTCGAGTATATTCGGAAGTCGAACGGCCATGCTCATTCGGTGCAATACCCAAGCAATTCCAAGATTGGTCTCTGCCTTCTTTTTCAAGGCGAGCAGTCTCGGAAGCCATAAAAGTCCCCCGACCACCACGACTCTTCGAAAAATAGTTAGAACTGCCCGACGCGACGCTCCCGTCCCGGCAGCACTTCGAGACACGTTGTCCACCAGCCGGTAAGAATCGTCTCAATAAACTCATCGGGCAGTGATTCGTCTTTCATCTCGCGAGCCAGTCTCAGATGGTCATATTCTATCGGAATGAATTCCACCTGACATTGCGAACCGCTCAATGTTAGCAATGTGTACCAGACATTTGTTGTTCCATCATTCTCAGGACGTCCCAACACGCCAACATTGATGAACCGACGACCTTGGGAGAGCTCACGCTCCCAGTGCAATCCAGTATGAGTACCAAGGAGGATCTCTGCCTGATGGTCGTCTGCAAGCTTCTCCAGAAAATGTGTGCTCGTTGTCGATTCCCAAAGAAACTCGTTCGTTTTACGTGGGCTTCCATGACACAACAACAGCCGCTGCCCTCCAATTTCAAAACGTATTTCTGCAGGGAGTTGACGCATCCACTCCCGATTCAGACGACTCGTGTTTTGATAGGTATATTCGTAGCTGATTTGAGCAAAATAATTATCGCGAGGATCAGTGTACCCGCATTGGCAATCCTTGAAGTCGTTTCCAATGCTGTTGTCGTAGTTGCCTTGGACCACTTGAATGTTGTTCTCATACAAAAGCGGGAAGACACGATCGGGATGTGGTCCAAAGGCTCCTAAATCTCCAAGACAAAAAAGTTGTTCTGCACCCCGAGCGCGAGCGTCTCGGATCGCTTCCTCCAACGCGAGATAGTTATTGTAAATGCCGCCAAAGAACGCCAGTTTCATATTCGATTCACACCCTTGGATTTCCCCAAGCTCCTCACCATCTGCAAATTGTTGAACTTCAGCTTGATCACAGATCCTTGGCGACCTCGTCGTCTATTCCGGTTTTAGAGAGGACGGATTCGAGCAGATTGAACCATACTGATAGCATGTCAGGCAGGCCCCATGACTCAGAGGAAATGGTTGCTGCGACTCAATCAGCGAATCTCCCAGAATGGAGTCTGGTGCATCCAGGAGGATTGGGCAGACATGAATGCCTCGGTCGGAAACAACTCGACTGTGATTGCAGACCAGCTGCGATTCATCAAAGTCAGTCATCATCTCCATCGTAATTCGCTCTGCCTGGCTGTAACCGGACGTTCGTTCCATTTCGGCTCCGAGCTTCAGCCGAGGAAGTATCTTGAGACGCGGACGAGTATATCCATGCTCAGCGAGCACTCTACGAAAGCCTTCTAAGTTCTCCAGATCTTCTTCATCAGCCCATGTACGTGTCATCGTGATAATCGGAAGAAACCCAGTGTCGACCAGCTTTTCAACGCCTTTCATGGCACGTTCAAACGTTCCCTCTCCGCGGATCGGATCGTTGATCTCTTTGGTCGGACCATCAATGGAAACACGAAATTCAAGAGTGAACCCAGAACGGTCTTCCGCATCTCGCAAACGGAGTAGCCATTCATCTTTGAGAACCGTTCCATTTGTCAGAACCGTCGCTGGTCCGTAGGTGAGTGTCTCTTCCAAAATCGACACCATTTCTTTGTTGAGAAACGGCTCACCTCCTGTGAAGTAATATTCCTTCACTCCCAGCGCCACCGACTCCTGCAGCCTCCTGGAAATTTCTTCTCGTGAGAGAAAACCGAATGAATCATTCTTCGGGCTACAGCTGATAAAGCAGTGTGAACATTCCAAATTGCAGAGCGTTCCAGAGACCTGAAACCACAATTCATCCAGAGCCTTCAGCTCAATCTGCGGAACATTTTCAACAACTGCTGACATCAAAACGAATGACCTTTCTGCATGAATGTCGGGAACAAGACCTCATCATGCTACCATTCTGCCAAGAACGGGCAATCGTTCAGTGAGCTAACTCACCGATCAGCCCTCTGGCTTCTTTTTCGCAGCGGTCGACATGAAGTCTGCAACATGCTCAATGGCCTGCAACATTTTCAGATCGTCGACTTCATGAACATTGATCTTCCGACCAATCTCCGGCAGCATGGTTAAAGTCAGCCGACCGCCAAGATGCTGGCGAAATTCTTCGAGACCTTTCATCAGCTCTTCGGTCTCATGCAAAGCTGGGTGGTCAAGGGAAAGGCCAAGGTTATGCAGGCAGTGCAAGACACGTTCTGCATCTGCCTTTGGGAATCCATAGACCAGCGAGGAGTAGACCGTATCGACCGCCACACCGATTGCGACAGCTTCACCATGTCGCAATTCGAAATTTGTCATCGGCTCAAGCTTGTGCGCCGACCAATGCCCGTAGTCGAGTGGTCGAGCTTCCAACGCTTCAAAAGGGTCGCCCCCTTGTGTGATATGCTCAAGATGCAGTTGTGCAGAGCGACGAATCACCGGGCGTGCCGCGTCCATGTTTCGATCGCGAATCTCTGTGGCGTTCTGTTCGATTCGTTCGAACTCCTCTCGATCTTTCAACAGAGAGACCTTGACCGCTTCAGAAAATCCGTTTCGAAAATCGCGATCCGGCAAGGTCAGCAGCATCTCTTCATCGTTAATCACGGCCCACGGAACATGAAACGTTCCGACCCAGTTCTTCTTGGCAAACAAGTTGACACTATTTTTGACACCAACTCCTGAATCTGCCTGGGCAAGTGTCGTGGTCGGAATCCGAATTAATCGAATCCCGCGATGCGCGATCGCTGCAGCAAACCCCACTGCATCGAGAACAGCACCACCTCCAATGACGACGATGTAACTTCGCCGATCCAAATCGGCAGCATTGATCACCTTGAGCATTCGCTCGATGATGTGAATATCATTCTTGACCGCTTCACCGCCAGGACACGTTTGAATCTTTCCAATAAGTTCAAATTGATCGCCATGACGAGACGCAAAAGTCCGGATTCGCATGCTTAAATCTGGCTGCGCCTTTGCGACTTGCTCATCAACCCACACTTGAACGCGCGGTTGTTTGTCTCCAGAAGGTTCCAGTAAATCGAGTAAGACTTCCTGGTCTTTTCCGAAAAGATCCTTCGTGAACCTTAACCGATGCACACAAGGTACGTGAAAATCAATATCGATTGCTGAATTCTGTTGCGACATGTCTCATTCTTGGCAGGAGCAGCGGAGGCTATCAGGGGAGGGATTTTTTGAGAGTAGTTTGAATAATCAAACGATTCTTGCGCATTATACGAGGGAATGCAAGCATCCTTCCGTTAGCTCCACACTTCTGATGTAAAGCGAATCGGACAAATCGAGGCCTCTATGAGATCGTTTTCAATAGCTCACCGATTCATTCTCTCGGCAATTTTCTCCGCGACAACTTTCGTCGGATCGACGTATGCCGCTCCGAACATTCTGTTCATCATGACTGATGATCAGCGGCCCGATACGATTCACGCTCTGGGGAACGAGGAAATTCGAACTCCAAACCTGGATCAACTCGTTCATCGGGGAACAACATTTACGAGGGCAATCACTTCGATACCGATTTGCGTTGCCAGTCGGGCGGAACTTCTGACCGGCCGTGATGGCCGCCTGAATGGGAAGCAGGACTTCGGATTCTCGCCCAAGGAAGGGGTCGTCTCACTTGGAACCGTAATGCACGATGCAGGATACGAAACCTGCTATGTCGGCAAGTGGCACACACGTGGACGCCCCAGCACCCACGGATACGAAACCGTTGAAGGGCTGTTCTCATCAGGCGGAGGTAAGTTTCCACTCACTTTCCCGAAAGACTGGAAAGGGATGGATGTCACTGGGTATCGAGGTTGGATCTTCCAAACTGACGACGGGAAAAAGTTCCCCGAAAAAGGAGTTGGCCTAACCCCTAACATCAGTGACGATTTCACAGACGCAGCGATTCAATTCCTCGACCGACGTTCGGATCGACCATTCTTCCTCCATGTCAATTACACAGCTCCACACGATCCACTCTTTGTCCCGGAAGGTTACGAAGGGAAATACACTTCCGAAAACGTTTCACTTCCGGTGAACTTCAAGACGGATCATCCGTTCGATCATGGGAATGCGATGGGACGCGACGAAGTCCTTTACAGCTATCCAAGAACCAAACAGCAAACGAAAGAAGGCCTCGCAGTCTATTATGCTGTGATTGAACATCTCGATGCCGCTGTCGGAAAACTTCTTGATAATCTGAAATCAAAAGGGCTTGATAACGAGACCATCGTCATCTTCAGCAGCGATCACGGATTGGCGATCGGCAGCCATGGATTGCGCGGAAAACAGAACATGTACGAGCACAGCATCGGCGTCCCGCTCATCTTCGCGGGTCCAAACATTCCAAAGAAAAACATCATCACTGCGCAGTGTTATCTTCGAGATTTATACCCGACAATTTGCGACTTCGCAGGAGCCAAGATCCCGAAAACCGTCCAAGGGAAATCGATTGTTCCAGTCATCGAAGGTCAACAGAAAGCTATTCACGATGTCGTCTTCGGAAGCTTTAAGGACTCACAGCAAATGGTCCGCACTGATCGCTGGAAATATATTCGCTATCCTTTAGTCAAAAAAGAACAACTCTTCGATCTCGACAACGATCCCAGTGAGCTGATCAATCTCGTCGACAATCAAGAGCACGCACTGATCTTGAATCAATTGAGAACAAAGTTGAGTGCATGGGACGCAGAGGCGAAGTAAACTGAGAGGAATTCGCTCCCAACGCTTCACCAGAAATTTGAAGCCTTCAAAGAGAGTCAATTGCTCGACCGATTGCCCGTGAACAACGGGTTTCGGCAATGAAATTAGTTTATCCACACGGCAGATTACGAATACTATTTCGAATTCTGCTCTAAATATAAAATAACTATGGATCTCAAACTTCAAGGCAAAGTCGCACTCGTCACCGGTGGCTCAAAAGGAATCGGGTTGGGAATTGTGCGCTCTCTCATCTCAGAGGGAGTCAAAGTTGCCAATGTGAATCGTAGCGAGAAAGAAGGCAGACTTCTCGAACAGGAGTACGCTAAGCAAGGACAGGACTGCGTTTTCATACAAGGTGACCTGACCGACCTCGCCGCCTGTAAGAATGCCGTTGAGAAAACAGTCGAGCGGTTTGGTCGCATTGATATTCTCGTTAACAATGCGGGTGTCAATGACGGAGTCGGACTGGATGAGGGACCGGAAGCATTTATGACGTCGCTGCAAAGGAATCTTGTCCATTACTACGCGATGGCTCACTATGCTCTCGACACACTGAAGGCTTCGCAGGGAACGATCATCAATATTGGCTCCAAGGTCTGCGAAACAGGGCAGGGGGGGACATCGGGATATGCCGCTTCGAAAGGGGGCGTGAATGGCCTGACTCGCGAATGGGCGGTCGACCTCGCTCCACATGGAGTTCGGGTGAATGCGGTACTGCCAGCGGAAACGTGGACACCGCTCTACGAAAACTGCCTGGCTGCCATGCCCGATCCAGAACAAGCGAAGCGCGAGATCGAACAACTGATTCCACTTGGCAAACGATTCACGACGATTGAAGAACTCGCGGATATGGTCGTCTTCCTGGCTTCTCCGCGTTCCAGTCACACTACCGGGCAAATTATTTTTGTCGATGGCGGTTACACTCACTTCGACCGAAAATGTACCATCCCCAGCGACGTCGCCTCCTTCGGCTCCGCGAACGAAACGTAACTCTTCATGCCCGCAAATTGAGTTTCTAAGCAAAGTTCAACTTCACTTCCAAATTGAGTTCATCGATATGCGTTCACCAAGACCGACGATTTTTTTCTTGACGCTGTTAGCAGCTGTCTGTTTCTTACCTCATCTCGCAAACGCACAAGATTCGAAAGACAAGGTGAAGAATCCTCAGAAAAAGTACAACGTTCTGTTCATTGTCTCTGACGATCTGACATCGACTGCTCTCTCATGCTATGGAAACAAAGTTTGTAAAACGCCGAACATTGATGCTCTCGCGGAGAGGGGAGTTCGCTACACACGTGCTTATTGCCAAGGGACATATTGTGGCCCATCGCGGGCATCGTTTTTGTCGGGGTATTATCCGCACGCGACAGGAGTGCTCGGCTACAAGAACCCACGTCCACAAATCGGAGACCGTGCGACATGGCCCCAACACTTTAAAAACAACGGCTACTATTCTGCCCGCGTGAGTAAACTTTTCCACATGGGAGTCCCGGGCGGAATTCAGGTCGGAGGTGATGGTCGCGACCACGATGGAGGAAACGGAGCAGATGATGCAGCCTCCTGGACCGAACGCTTCAACAGTCCCGGACCAGAGTGGATGGCAAAAGGAGACGGAGAGACGCTCGAAGGAAACCCCGACGGCAAAAAGCCGGTCGTTGGCGGCAACACATTCGTTGTCGTTGAAGCAGACGGCGACGATCTTGTTCACTCGGATGGAAAGACAGCTGCGAAAGCGGCTGAACTTCTCGCACAACACAAAGACAAACCGTTTTGGCTCGGCGTCGGTTTCGTTCGTCCGCATGTTCCATTTGTTTCACCCCGAAAATATTACGAACCTTTCTTGCCATATTCATCGATGGTTCTGCCGGAAAAATTCCCCGGTGATTGGGACGACATTCCTAAAGCAGGCATCAACTACAAAACCAGCAAGAACATGAAGATGGACATTCGGCGTCAGAAAAAAGCGTTGGGTGGCTACTATGCTTCCGTTGCCTTTATGGATGCACAGGTCGGTAAAGTTTTAAAGGCACTCAAAGAGAATGGGCTCGAAGACAACACCATCGTCATCTTCACGAGTGATCACGGCTACCATCTCGGCGAACATGACTTCTGGGCAAAAGTCAGCTTGCGAGAAGAGTCCGCATCGGTCCCGCTGATCATCAGTGTCCCCGGAAAGAAACCTGCAGTCTGCAACAGTCTCGTCGAACTTCTTGACCTGTACCCGACGATCTCCAGCCTCTGTGGAATCGCAGCTCCAGAACATGTTCAAGGCAAAGACATTTCCCTTACACTCGATATGCCTAATCACGAAGTTCGCGAAGCAGCCTTTAGTGTTGCACCATCTCGAAAAGGATTTTTACTACGCGAAGACCGCTGGGTTTACATTCAATACAAAGAAGACGCCTCCGCCGGGATTGAACTCTTCGACATGGAGAACGACCCCAAACAATACACAAACCTCGCCAGCTTACCCGAACACGCAGATCGTGTGGAAAGCTTCAAAGCCAAACTCGCAGCGAAGCTCAAAGACGTTCGCAATAACGATCTGTAAATCGCTTTACTTTCCAGTGCAGATTTCTCTATAGCATTTTTCGAACTGGTGTTCGCGTCCTGCAATGTGGCGAACACCAACTTCGCTGCTGAATTGAGTTCTTAACGACCAGCAAACCAGACCTGTAGAAAGGTCCACTGAATGACCTATGCGTAGCCGACAATAAGAATTTAACAATCGGCACGGATTTATTGATCTATGAAGTTCGTCAGCACGTTTTCTCCATGACACCTCTTGTCATGTCACTTTGACACTCATTTCAAGGAGAAAATGATGGACCTCTTCAGCGTGATCGGATGTGCATTTGGAATCATCGGGCTGATCTGCGGACTTCACGGCATGTCCAGCGCCCAGCGACTCAACAGACTGGAAAAACGACTCAAAGAACTCCACGTCATCGACACCGAGTTCAATTCAAGTTCGCCATGAAGTTGCCACACTTGTCCGGTGCTTATTTTTCCGCTTCTTCTGCTTTCATTCGCTCGGTCTTGGCAATCAGCCAGTGCCCCCAAGTGAAGTAATGGAAGGAGAGGAAGAAGCAAAACCCAGCAAACACGGTGAGAAGTTTGGCGAAGTCGGGCATGATTAAAGAAATCAGACCGATGAATCCGCCGACACAAAGCATAACGAAAAAGAGAGCGAGCCAAGTTCCTTTGTTCTGGGCCTGCTGCCTTTCTCGTCGACTGTCTCCCGGAAGTTTTGGGCTCATGAGATGATGCCTTGCTCGATAAATTCTTTGAGCTTTTGATCGCGGATGAACATCCCGTCTTCGAGTTGGTCGATAATTTTCGCTTCGGTTAAAAAGAATCCAACCATCCCACCAGGTGGCTCAAATTCAACGCGATCAATCTTCGAACACCCGTCAGGGCCAGCTTGATAAATATGATGATGCCGCCAGGCTTTCATTGGCCCTTCTCGTTGTTCTTCAACGATCAGGCTTGGCGAATTGTACTCGACCACTTGGTATTTCAGAGTATGAATTTGTCCAAAGCTGGCAATTTGGAACTCCAGTTCCACACCTTGGCTGAGCGTTTCAGGTGGCGAGACGAACTTGATTCCCAGATCCGGATTGCTCACTTTGACGACGTTTTCCGGTCGTGACATAAAATCAAAGAGCCCTTCGACCGAGCAGGCAAGTGAGGAGGTATTTTCAAAAACTGGCATCGCCGTCTCAACTCAAGATAGAAAGAAATTGTTGTCCGAGTGACTGAAATATCACTCTAACGGAACCGCGATTGAAAATGAATCGAATATCATGGCTTCACAATAGTTAGAATCACTGAGTGTTGATGCAATTTATGTTGACAAGATATCCCGTTCGCTTGATGATTCCCTCAGCGCAGGCGAATTTTGAGAAAACATTCACCATTGGCGATATGATGCTCTCGAACCAGAATCCTCAGAAAATCAACTTTTTGATTGCAGGATTGGCTTCGATATGGCTAACAGGGTGTTCTGGTTCTCCTGCACAGATCAGCCAATCCCCCTCTCCGATATCAAACTCTCCTTCCCCGAAGGAACCGACTGAGACAGAGCAGGGGGACTCCTCCACGGACATTCCCAAAATCCGGAGCATTGATGAGTTGTTGCTCTTTCAACCATCAAAATACCCCGAAGGAGATTGGACTCCTCAGGATCTCAACTATCTCGATGTCTACTTTGAATCTGCGGATGGGACCCGCATTCACTCCTGGTACTGCGCGACGGAAACGCCCGTAGCTCACATTCTGTTCCTCCATGGAAACGCAGGGAACTTGAGTGGGCGAAGCAGATTCCTTAAGAAGCTTCAGGAGGAACATCACGTTTCGGTCCTGTGTGTCGACTACCGCGGATATGGACTCTCTGAAGGAAAGGCGACCGCCGAAGGAGCGATTGCCGATGCCAAAGCAGCCCGCAAAGAATTCGCCAAGCTCGCTGAAATCAAGGAGCAAGATGTCGTCTTGATGGGACGTTCACTCGGAGGGGCAATTGCCATTCAATTGGCTGCCGACTTGAAGCCGAAAGGTCTCGTCGTCGAAAGCTCGTTTGCTTCACTGAAGAGCGTTGCGAAACATCACTTCCCCAAACTGGCCTGGTTGGTCCCGGAAGAAAAATTGAATTCCGAAGCAGCGATCAAAAACTGCACTGCTCCGGTTCTCATCAGCCATGGCGACCGCGACCAAGTCATTCCTGACAAATTCGGCAAAGCCCTCTTCGCAGCCGCCAACGAGCCGAAGCGATTTGTGACAATCCCCGGAGCCGGTCACAACGACCGGCATTCACCCGAGTACGATCAAATTTTTGACCAATTTTTACAGTCGCTCAACTCGATAGAATAAGTTGTTTCGTCACTTACAAAAATTGGCTTACTCCCAAAATCACGGCTGCTCAGACATGTCTTGATCGGAACGAGTCCAATTCGTTGTGAGCCAGACAACGGCGGTCCCGTCGCGGCTGCCGGTTACGACTTGCTGACCATCTGGGGAGACGGAAATCGAAGTCAACTCCTGACTTTGCTCAGTGAGCGTAAGAATTTCAGCACCTTCGCGTCCGGGAGTGGCGTCCCAAAGTTTTGCGGAATTATCCTGGCTGGCTGTAAACAACCGTGATCCATCTTCAGCAAAGCAGACTGCAGAGATCGCGGCTGTGTGCCCATCGTAGATCGCAATGAGTTCATGACTCTCCACATCCCACAGGCGTGCCTGGTTGTCTTCACTCCCGGTCACGACTCGTGTTCCATCTGGAGAAAACGCTCCGCAGAGAAGCCCCCATTGATGTCCTATGAACGGTTTCCCAATCTGTTGACCTGTTTTGACATCCCAAAGTCTGGCAGTCCGGTCATTCGAGACGGTCAAGATTTTGTGACCATCAGGAGAAAAGATCGCTTCTCGAACCCGTCCAGTATGCCCGGAATATGTTTGAATGACTTCACCCGTCTCAACATCCCACAGCTTGGCGGTCATGTCGTCAGATCCCGTGAGAACCATTTGATTATCTGGTGAAAACGAAACACTGTTGACGTACCCACGATGTCCGCCTTGCAGCTTGATGACCGCTTGCCCCGATTGCACATCCCAAACTTTCGCGGAGTTATCCCAACTCCCCGTGACGATGTATTTCCCATTCGGTGAAAATTCGGCAGCGGCGACGGCGCCATGTGGGCTGAATGAAATTTCCTTGCGGAGTGTGACGGCATCCCAAATATGTGCTTCACTTCCCCCCACGGTCAAAATCGAATTTCCATCTTGTGTAAATCTCGCAGACCAGACCAAGCCACCCAACTTCTGGAAATCGAGCAGCGGAGGGCCAATCATCTCCTGAGGGTTCTCATTTTTTAAGTTGAGGGCTCGAACCGTATTGTCCGTGGAGACAACAATCGCATGGTCTCCTTGTGGTGTAAAACTGACATCGTTGATCGCGAACTGTTCAGTATCGACCGATTGAATTCTCTCTGAGGTTTCTGTGTTCCAAAGGTTCACAGTCGACCCTGGATTTAAAAGGTCTGTATCCAGCATTGAGACAGATATAAGGCGAGTCCCGTCATGAGAGAGTGCCAGTGAAGTGACACTCGACGAATGCTTGAGAATCGCATCCACATCCTCCTGACCTGTTCTGGAACTGACCTGACTCACAGTATGATCGGTACTTGCCATATAAATCGTTTTTCCATCTGGAGAGAACAGGCAGCCCGTGATTCGGCTGCGGTGGTGTCGTTCGCTCCAGACCAGACTCTGAGTATCGAGATCCCAGAGGATCGCTCGTCCGCGAGAATCACAGGTTACAAGTTCGTTTTTCTGTGGTGAGAAAGCGATCGCAGTGACTCTACTGAAATGACCTTTCAGCTCAGCAGGTTTAAGTTTGGAAAAGAGATCAGCACTTTGCACACCAGCTTCAGCCGCTTTCACAAGTTGTTCTACTTCCCAGACAATCACACCGTTTTCTGCACTCGCTTCCTCCCCCGGCAATGCGGGACGTTCATCGCCACCAAGCGGCGGATCATGTCCTGTGATCAAATACTTTCCATTTGGTGAAGCAGCGATGACAGCTGAGCGACCGGTGTTTGGAATTCGTAGAATTTGCGTCCCCGACTCGACATTCCAAAGTCGCACAGAGTTATCAGCCGCCGCGGTCGCAAGTATTCTTCCCCCCGGAAGAAATACGCCTGATGATGTAAGGAAATCGTGCCCTTCTTGGAAAGTACGGATGAGCTGGCCTGTTTTCGCATTCCAGAGACGCGCGGTTCTATCGCGGCCTGCGGTCAGAATTTGATCGCCACGGTTCGAAAATTTCGCTCCCAGAACCGAGTCTTCATGGCCGACTAATTCCCGTCCATTCAAGACACGAATTTCTTCATACTGATCAACGTGCCAGATGATCACGCGGTCATCCTGAGCCCCTGAGATCACGTCTCGCCCATCAGGAGAAATATCAACTGCCAGGACTCCACTGTAATGTCCACGGAATGTTTTGATCGGCCTCATCGTCGCGGTCGACCAAACTTTCACCGCGTTGTCTCGGCCTCCAGAGACAAGGATCTGCCCATCCTTCGAATAAACGACCGACTGAACAGCAGAGGTGTGCCCCAACAACTCCCGGTAAGAAACAGACTCAACTTTGTTCACCAACAAGTTATCGATACTAAATGGCGGAACATCTTCGGGATTCCAGAGGAAGACTTTTTTATCGTAACTGGCAGTAGCAACTTCTTCCCCGTTCGGCGCGTAGGCAACAGAATAAATAGGGCCTTGATGACCAGTGAAGATCGCTTCCTGAACCATTGTTATTGTCGGCTGTTCAACTTTTTCAGCATCTTGCACCAACGCCACACTTGTGAACGGAAGTAGTCCATCCTCGCTTTTCAGCTTCCAGACAATCGCTTTGCCGTCTTGGCTGACAGTGACAATTCGATTGTCTGCCTCTGGATTCTGTGGATCGAAATCAGGACTGAACGCCCCGTCCCAGACCCACCAGGAGTGTCCTGTCAAAACTTGAACCTGCGTCGGTTGAGTCGGATTGGTCAAGTCCCAAATGCGTGCTGTTTCGTCGTAAGAGCATGTGAGTAACCATTCTCCTGAAGGAGAAAACTTCACACCAACGACCGCGTCGTCATGCCCATTGAATTTTGCGAGCAACTCACCCGTTTCAGGATTCCAAAGCCGAATGCGACCAGTTGAATCACTCCCTGCAGTCGCGATCATTTTTTGATCGGGAGACCATGCAACAGAATGAACATACAGCCCATCCTGCGGAAGTTCGCGAATCAATTTCTGACTCTGCAAATCCCAAATTCGAGCTGTGTTATCCCAGCTTCCGGTGAGGAGTTGCTTCCCATCCGGCGAAACTGCCACGGCATCCACAGGACCATCGGTCTTCATACTCTCTGAAGATTGCTCACACAAATGCATGAGCCGGCCCCATTCCCAGTTCCGACGTTCAGGAGGACATTGCTGCAATAATTCCATGGCAACATCGAACGCGTTCTCATTAATTTTCGCAGCAGCCAATCCGATACGGGCGATGTACGCTTCGTACTCTTCGGCTTCTTTTGCAGCGACCGCGAGTTGACGCTGTTTGTGCGCTTCGTCACGTTCTTTCCTGGCGATCGCTTCTTGCGTTTCTGCCAACTTTCGCTGCTTATCAGCTTCGGACTTCTGCTTCTCTGCAAGCTTGCGTTGTTTATCTGCCTCCTCTTTCTCCATCAGTGCGATCATGCCCTGCTTGACCGCTTCCTTTTCATTCGCGATCGCGATAATTCGTTGCTCGTTTGCCTCCTGCTCTTTCATGGCTGCGATCGTCGCCTGTTTCTTTGCTTCGGCTTCCTGAGCTTTGGCAATTTTCGTTTGCTCTTCAGCGATATCTTTCTGGTCACGGACTTCCACCAGTGCGACTTGCAAATTTTCGTTCGCTTTCTCAGCCTCACTTTTCTTTTGCTCTGCAAGAGCTCTCTGGACATCGGCGATCCGCTCTTGCTTTTGAGCTTCTTCGCGTTCGCTTTCCGCAATCGCCTTCTGATTCAAGGCTTCGTTGCGTTCAGCCCGGATCATCACAAAGCCAATTGAGACAACAATGAGAAAGCAAGCTGCCATGGCCATGATGGCGCGTTTGGCAAGTTTCAAACGTCCCTGTCGAGCATCTCGCTCTGCTTGATCACGAAGGATTTGTGAACGGAGCGTCTGGTGATCTTCTCGGTCAGGAGACAGCAACGAGAGTGCAAGATCGAAATCTTCTTTCCGATGAGCATTGGTCGCATAACTCAGCTTGGCTTCAAAGACACCTTCCGCCGCCTCTTTATTCCCGGACCACAAGTCTCGGGCTTGTTCGAAACCAAACACAGCCTTGGAGAAGTCATTGTAATCCCCCGTTTCCTCGGCAACTTGAAGGTCTGCACGCGACTTGGCTGCCAGTGCTAAACTTTCAGAGTGCTCCAGATAGGAACGAACATCATCCTGAAATTCGAGAACGCTCGGATGCCGATCCTCAACATTTGTAGCCATTGCTTTAAGTGCAATATCAATCAATTCCCCTTTTTCTTCGGTGGGGCGGATTGTATTTCGCATCGCAGCGAGGAGACACTGCTGCACTTTTTTCCCGGGGTGCGGAGCTTTGCCAGTCACAATTTCCCAGAGCATCGCTCCCAACAGGTACACATCACTTTGCGGAGTGATGCGGTCGATGGGTCCAGTCGCCATCTCGGGAGACATGTAAGCGGGAGTTCCGCCCATGCTGGAGAACTGCCGAATTTTCTGGGCTTTGTCGAATTGATTCATCGGGAGCGCCAGCCCCCAATCCATCACAAGGACTTCGCCAAACTTCCCGAGCATCACATTTTCGGGCTTCAGGTCGCGATGCACGATTCCTCGAGCATGTGCAAACGCGACGGCATCAGCGACATCCAGCAGGATTTGTAGATTCTCATGTCGCGACTTCTTTTTAATGACATTCAGCCAAGGTGTCCCCTTCACCTGCTTCATGGCATAAAACAAGCTGCCTGCTGTGTCCGTTCCAACATCATAAATTGGCACGATATTCGGGTGATCCAGATCACCGGTGACAATCGCCTCAGCCAGAAATTTATTGCGTTGCCCACGCTTCTTCGCGTAAGGACCTTTGATCATTTTGACAGCAACGTTTCGGTCGACAGAAGTTTGTTTTGCCGACCAGACGACCCCCATCCCCCCTTCTCCGAGCACGTTCATCAGTTCGTACTCAGGTGAATTCAGGCTCGTCTTTGCGTCTTCCGTACTTTGCATCGAACGCATCGGTACAGAAGTAATCGTATCCTCCGGAGATCCTTCACCCGCCTGAGAATCATGACGAGACTTGATCGTCATCTCCGGCCTGTCATCCTGACGTGTCACCCAGTTCGATTGCAGTGTTTTCAACTCGTCCGCATCTGCATCATCATTTGAGACCAAAGTCTGACTCGAATCCAGAGTCACCGAGTCATCGTCGTAGTCGGAAACAAGTGTTTCGTCGTAGCTGTCACCGTCGTCGAGATCAATTGTCCGATCAGTGAACGCTTCCACTTCAATAGTTCTTTGCTGATCGTCTTCAGGCTTCTCTTTCAGAAGTTGCGCAGCCTCCTCTCCGACAACGGTATCCATATTTCCAATGTCGTCATCGTCGTCACTCTCTTCAACATATGTTGAATCAGCATCAGCCTCGAGTGTGCCAGCGTTGCCATCTTCATCTGCTGGCGAAGAGTCTGCTGACGAGGAGTCCGGAAGTTGATAAGTTTTGTCCGGCATCTCTGCTGTTCCGCCAACATCTTCATCATCATCTTCGATGTGGGTTCCCAATTCGGGAATCGTGGCGTCGGGATTCTCTGGGTCAATCTGCCCATGAACTTGTTCATCAAACGCAACCGTCTGTTCCCCGGGCTCAGCAATCTGTTCACCAAGTTCATCCTCCAGGTAGGTTTCATCGTCGCCCGTAGAGTCTCCGACAGAATCGCCCCCAGCATCATCTGCTTCGGCGGCTTTTTGAAGTTCGCGCAACGACGCATCATCAACGGTTCCCATTTCTGCGGAATCGGCGAAGTCGTCACTTGCAAAGGTTTCCGCTGAATCATTAGGAGACGGATCTGAATCCCTGGGGGAGACAATTTCCTGACCGCACGATGGGCAGCGATCAAGCTCGTCTGAGAAGAGTTCACATTTACAAAATGGACACTGGTTCATGGCAAGTTACCGCACATTAATATGAATGTGTTCGTCTCTCCGGCCTGCTTCAGGATTCGGAGAATTTCAATCTTACAACGTCACTCGAAAACGGTTCCGGATGATCATTTCTCTGTCGGCTTCGTTCCCATCCTGTGAAGCCTTCTCTACTTATTTCAGCAAGCCCAAAAACAAGCCTGCAAAGTGCTTAAAACGATGCAAAGTCCGCCCAACTTTTCGCAGCACCTGCGAACTCACAGGCAAGGCTGCCAGGTAGGCGACTTCGCTTTGATTGTCTTCGCTTCGAAGACTCAACGTCTCGTCCGTATCAAAAATTGGCAACACAGGGTCAATCTGACTGGTCCCTGAATCATCGTCTTCATTCTTCTGTTTCTCTGGAACTGGGGGCTCCTTGGGGGAATCGTTCACTTCTGGCATCTTGCTCGGCGAGTCGCCCATTGCCTCTGAAGTCGGTGGACGATCCTGGGTCCCTTCTTCTCCGACAACTGGTCGGCCATCTCGCAAGACGACATCTTCAACGAGCATCATCTGTCCATCTTCCCCCTCTTTAGTGAAGATTTTCCAATGCCCAAAATCCAGCCGTTTATGAAGTTCCGGAAGGTCGCTGAGTCGTTCGATCGCATCAGCCCCACGTAAGGTCCGTTGAATCGGTCGCCCGAATTGATCGATTTCAACTTTTCCATCCGGTCCGATCTTTTGAATGATCAAAATTAATTCATCGCGTGAGCCTTCAGATTCAACACCTCCGTCTGAGAAATCATCCTCTTCCGTATCGATGATTGCCCCCTGTTCCTTCTCTAAATTTTCAGAGAACTGAACTCGTGGAGCTTCAATTTGCGGGACGTCCACAGACACATCAAAGACAAATCCGCCAGCGAGCCCTTCACCGGGAATGGGAGCTTCTGAATCGAATGTGATTTCACCCAAATCAATTGCTCCGGCATCTGCGAAGAATGTGATATTCGGGTCATCGAAAACAGAAATTGTGATCAGAATTGGAGCTGACGGATTGTTGGGATTCGGATTTCCGAAGTATCGATGATCGAAATCAAAAGCTCCCGGACCAGTCCCGGGGACCGTTCCAATGACTATTCCCTCTTCGTTGCTATAGAGCGGATCGCCGCTGTTGAAAGTTTGTGTATCGTCACCGAAAACAGAATCCCAATCGACGACATAAGTAAACGTTTCTTCGGAGTCGCGTCCGAACTCACCCGTAATCCTTGCGATTCCGTTCGAGAGAACTTGCGGCGTGTCAATGTTTTTGGCGGACGGAACCGGTTGAGTGATGGCCCCAGTGTGGCTACGTACGATGACATTGTCCGCGAAGCGAACCGGTAACATTGCCAGATGAGCTGGATTGTCCGGATCAAAGTTGATGGGGTCAGTCACGTTTTCAGGAGGATTAAATAAGTCGGGGTTCGATGGATCGTAAACAGTTCCTCCTGTCCCCTGGTCAAAGTCGGGAACGGGGGATGCGGCAGTTCCAATCACCTCATAACCTTCGATATCCGACGCAGCCAAGTCTCCCGGATTCGTATCAAGCACGATGAGATCAGCTCCGGAATTCAGCCGGACGATTCCTGTCGGACTGTTGATATCCGCGATGACGACCGCCTGAACGGTGAAGTCTGCACCTGAAGTGATGTCGATCTCTCCTCCAGTCATGTTCAGCACAGGAGAGGCAATCAACAACTCTCCATCATGCGTCAAGACGATGTTCTCAGAGATCGCACCTGCCAGCGTGATCCCTGAAAGTGGCCCGAGCGTGGCATCGAGGGCGGTGCTATTGAAGTCGCCAATTGTCAACAAGCCGCCTGTTGTGTTGTCAATTTCAATTCCACCACTGGTCGAATTTCTGGCTGCGAGAGTGGCGACCGATGTTTCAATCCCGTTTCCGTCGCCAATTCCTGTCGCAGCATCAAGCCCCAGACTGGCTGCAACGATATCAACTCCGCCACTGTCCCCCGCATCAGTGATTGCCCCACCAAGAGAAGTTAAGCGGACATCGGTGGATGTAAGAATTCGCCCCACTTGAATGTCTTCCTTGGCGACAAGATCCACGCGAGCATCGGTCGCATCAATCAATGCTCCATCTTCCATAAGGATGCCACCGCTTGTCACACTACCGGGATCAAGTGCATTTCCGCCAATTAGAAGCAATTCTGCCGCTGAGGTTTCAATTGAACTGGCGGCTCCCATCCGAACATTGTCCGCCGAATTCACCGTAATTTTCCCGGTCGTACTTTGAATCGTAGAGTTGATCACGATTTGAGAACCGGCTCCTTCGGTTGTCAAATTGATCGCGTCTGAAGTCCCGGTCACTCCCGCTTCGCCAGAAACAAGCGTCATCGTTCCGCCTGCCGTAATGTCGATTCCTGCTGCAGCGTTTTGATCGACTCGGACAATGTTAATCGCATCAGTCTCAGTGATCGTGACTCCTCCCGTCGAGATATTCGACATATCGAGCGATTCCACAGTTGTTCGAATCGGAGCCACTCCCGAATCCGTGTTGATCACCAGACGCCCATTGGCTGCGTCGATGTTCAAGATGTTGGGAGGGTCGACGCTATTGACTCCCAAGTCAGCGTTGAGAGTGACAGCCTCGGTACTGGCATTGGTTGTGACAATCTGCCCAAGAGTGATTTGACCGTGGGCATTGAATTCCACCTGAGCGTTCCCGGCGTTGATGACAGAACCAGCCGTCTGGGTAATGTTCCCCATATCGTCCGTCATTCCAGCAGCCACATCGATTCGACCGGACGTCGTCGTCACATCTCCAGCATCGGTGAACTCAACATGATTGCCTTCCGAAGTCAGCGTCACACTTCCCTGCTCCGTTGTAACGCTCGCCTGAATTTGCAAATCGCCGTTCCCGTCGAGATCACTGTCTCCCGAGGTCAAGACAACATTCCCGCTACCAGTTGTCGAGACCGGGCCAGCGATGGTCAGCGTTCCATCGTCTGTCTGTACATTCACATCGCCGTTCTGATTCGATATCGAAGTGACGATCAGATTGTTGTCCCCGGCACCTGCAACCTCGAAAAGTTGAACATCTCCAACCATCGAATTCGAAGCGTCGACAGTCATCACATCAAGATTGATGTCGTTGGCAGCTCCAATTCCAGTTGCAGCAGAAAGTGAAGCATTCTCGGCGATGATATTCGCTGACTCGCCTGCCAGAACTTCGCGAATCTCTCCGCTTCCATTCGGAGTCGAATCTGCGAGACCATTGTCATCGGCCGTCACGATGACATTTCCCAAATCGCCGCTATCGTCGAAATTCGCGTTGAGCAAGGTGATGGCGACATCGCGAGTTGCCTGAAGCGTGATGGTCCCTGCGTCGGTTCCAATCAAAGAACCACTACTCATCAAGATATCACCGTTGATATTCCCGCTCGAGAACGGAGCAGTGTTGGCCACATCAGGAGTCAGGACATCGACGCCAGCTTGCACTGTGATGTTCGAATCGTTTTCAGCTGTCACACTCGAAGTTGAAGAGATGCTCACATCATCACCTGCGATGAGCAAGACGTTTCCGGCAGCCCCTTGCTTCGAAACATCCGCGTCAAGGTTCAGGTCGTTTGCAGCCGTGTTTCCCCCTGCTGCCAAAAACAGATCAGCCAGTCCGGTACTGGAAACATTCTCGTTGACATTCAAGACGCCGACGGTCACCACCTCGACGACATCATCCGCATCGGCATTCGAAACCGTGACTCCACTCAAGCCATCGACCGTCCCGATTGTCAGGCTCCCCGACTCATCGAGAATCTTGACCGCCAGATTCTCTGACTCAGCTGCGAGCGTATCAATCTCGACTTCAAGCGTGTGGTCAATGACATTCGTCACGGAGTTATTCGCAACACGAATTGCCAGCCCGGCAGCGATGATATCGACGTTGGTATTGGCGGGAAGTTCGTTCTCATCCAGATCACGAAGTGCTCCACCATTCGCGGTCGTATCGAGAATCACATCGCCTGTCCCGGCATCGATCTGCCCGATGTTCAAATCTCCTCGCTGCATCAGAGCATTGTTGATTCGAATGTCACCATTGTGCGTGACGACATGATTCGCGTTCAGCTCACCTTCGTTGTTGATGGTCAGCTTTGTTCCCGCAGCAGCCCCAGAAAGATCCGCATCCAGATTCGTCACGTCGAGATTGAGCGTGGTGTCACCTCCGCTGGACATCGAAGTAAAAAAGAGATCGCGGGCAACGAACAGGCCTAACTCTCGCCCCGCTGGATCAACAATATCCGTTCCCCCCGACAGCCGCAGCGTCCCGCCTGTGAGACCGCTTCCGACATTCATTCCGGCATCTGGAAGTGTTAAGACCGTCCCCGCGTGCAGGCCGATCAGATCGCCGGGAGAGAGATCGAGAACTCCCGGATTGGTTCCAACATCGAGCATTCCAGTTGTTTGCAAAAGCAGCGTCGCAACACCGTCGATATCAGGAACAATTGCCCCGCTCGCAGCTTGCAGATCCCCCATGATTTTCAAATGGATCTCACCACCAGCATCGGTAATTGAGAGATCCTGCAACTCCCCAGTCACGACGGCATCGATGGCATTTCCGGTTCGAGCCACGAAGTCGTCGATCTCGCCAATATTGCTTGTCGCAGTCAGACTCAAGTCGCCAGTTGAAATTAAAGTCGAACCGTCGTTGCCATCGAGAATCTCGGTCCCAGCATCCAACGAAACGGAACCGTCGCTGGTGTCGCCGAGGGCGGTCAGGTTTCCGGTCAGACTGATTTCCTGACCGGCAGTCACAGAAATTGCACCAGCGACGCCCCCTGCTGAAGCATCGACATTCGTAAGGATGACATTGGACGCAACGGACTCAATCGAAATATCGCCGGCATCTTCAGCACCTGTTCCAACGGCGCTGACATCCCCGCGAAGTTCGACGTCGCCAGTATTGGCCTTAATGTTGATCTGCCCGGCGGCACTCGCAGGAGCTGAAGTATTGAGGTCGCTGCCCAACGTCGAAGCAACACGCCCCTCAGCGAAGAGGTTGATCTCACCACCACCGGTACTGATATCTTGATTGACCAACATGTCGCTGCCAGCCATGAGTGCAGCAAGTTTGACCATCCCGGTCGTTGCTGTCACACCCGTTCCAGAATTGAGGATCGTCATTGTTCCATCGCTGGAAATAATCACATCCCCTGAACCTTGCTGGCTAACCCCAATAATGTCGAGTGCTGAAGAGTTGGTGACCATGATGTCACCCGATGTTGAATTTACCGCATCAACACGCTCGACATCCGAAGTAATCACCGAGCCGGTTGCAGAATCGAGGTTCAACTGGCCGTTCATCGCAGTCACATCCGCCATGATTGAGCCGTCGCGACTGAGGATCGAAACGGCATTGTTCGCGGCTGACGTCGTTGTGGCTGTCCCGATGATGACATCTTGAGAAGCAGTCACACTGATCGTTTCAGAACCAGCGTCGACGGGAGTATCCATGAGACCAACTCCGCCTGTGCCGTTCACTTCAGCGTCTGCATGGATTCCGATACTTCCCGTAATGGAAGAGACTGAACCGCTTGCAGTTCCAGTAATACCTCCATCAGCATTAAGAGTGATGCCCCCATCTTCCGTTGTGATTGCTGCGTCGATCTTCAAAGAAGAATCATTTCCATTGGCATCTATCAAGACCGTCCCGGTGCCGTTTGTGGAGACTCCCATGCCTGCGATCAAGATGCTTCCATCAACTGTCGTGATGGCAATATTTCCATCACTGACCTGAGCAGCATTGTTGATCGTGAGTGCTGTTTGCTCTTCAATTTCGATATTCCCAGAGGCAGAATTCTCCAGGTCAATCGCTGCGACTTTCGTCTCGAGTTCGTTGCCAGAGCCAATCCCGGTCACCGCATCAATTGCGACAACAGCCCCGACGGCATCAGCGACAATTTCGAGGTGAGTGTCACCGCCATCAACAATTCCTCCAGATGTCGTCACGATCGAAACGGCACTGGCCGTTGAGTTCGTCGTGAGCAGCCCACCCAGAGTAATGTCCTCATCAGCTGATAGAGAGATCGTCCCGCTCCCGGCATCGATCAGGGCACCATCTTCCATAAGCAGGGCTCCACCAGCCCCATCCTGATCTGCGTCGGCATCTGCAGTCACCGTGACCGATCCGGCTGTCAGTTCAATCAGTGCGGTCATCTCAAAAGTAACGTCATTATTCGCTTCGATGAGAACTGGTCCAGCGGCAGAACTGATTCCACCTGTAATCGTCACGTCACTACCAGCCATCAACATGACACTGCCGGTCCCACTCAGAATCGTGGCATCCAGCGAGATGCTGTTGTCTGAAGTGAGTGCCACGTTTGCTCCCAGTGCTGCAGCAGCAACATCGATATCAGCGTTGATGTCGATCTCGCTTGTAGTCACATCAAAGCCGGTTACACCGTTCAGCTTGGTCAGCCCATTGACCGTTGTTTGTCCTGTCCCGTCTTGTTGAACAAAAGATTCTGCAGTGAATGCTTGATCAATGAGCAGATCACGGACATTGGTCACAATGACATTCCCGAGAGCAGTTGACTGACCAACCGCTTGCTGAAACGTGACGTCGCCAGCGATCGAATCGACCGTGATCGTCAAGTCTTCCATCCCCGCTGTCGTTCCCTCCACAGTTGAGTTGAACAACAGCCCGGCATCGTTGGAAGTGATCGTGAGCGAGTTAATCAGGACGAGTGCATCATCAAACTGAACGCTTCCGGTCGCGTTGATGTCCGCTTCGACTTCAGTCGTTCCGCCACCATCAACCAGTAAACTCTCAATCGCATCGCTGACACCGATGGCCCCCATAAACCGAGTCGTCCCCGCCGCCGTGACAGTCAGCGCGGAACCGGTCATCGCAACGCCATCATCATCGATCGTTGAGTTGAAGGTCGCAGTCCCTCCAGTGGAGATCGTGGACGCCCCGGTCAATCGCACGGCAGAATTCAGATCAACATTGCCATCATCGGCGATCAAATCTGCAGAGAGCAAAATGTTGTTCTTGGCGGTGATGTCGATGTCATCAGTTGTGCTGTGAATCTGACCATCGAGAACCTGATCCGCATTCGCTGGAGCCGAACCACGTGGTTGAATAGAGATTTCACCAACTGCCAGAATTTGATCAGTCATTCCATCAGCATCGACACGAACTGATTCCACTGATCCAGCAGTTGTAGAGAGATCGGAACCTTCAATGAGAACTGTCCCCGCAGAATCGACCTGCCCGCCAACGAGAAGATGAACTCCACCAACACTGTCATTGTCGGTATCTGCACTGAAAGTCAGATTGGCCCCCGGTGCGGTCGTTGATACTCTCGCTCCAATAATAATGTCTCTAGGAGCGGAATACATCGCGGATGTTGCAGTCGATTGGGCCGCGTTGATGACCAGATCTAACCCGCCACCGTTCAACGTAATATCGCCAGCACCTGCAGATAATGTCGCATTGAGAATCGCAGCCGAGACAGTGACACTCCCCCCTGCCCCGGGTTGAGTGTTGATTTCTTCATCGACTGTCAACTCTCCACCAGATTGAATATCAACGTGGCTTCCCTGAGTCATAATCCCGGAAACTCCGTTGACGGTTCCGATCGTCAGCGTGTCAACTTCGACAAATGTGAAGGCCCCATCGACGTCGGCTGCGAGCGTTTCGACATCATTCGTCCCGGCAGAAAAATCGACGGGATCAAAAGCAACAAAGAGAACATGCTCGGCGTCCAGTGCTCCGGCGACTTGAGTAATTCCACCACGGTCTCCGTCAGCGGCTCCCTCTTGATCCGCCAGAAACCGTATTTCGTTGACCGCTCCGCCGGTGTTGGAAAGAGTCCCGGACATATGCGCGATGTCATCGCCTGCGACAAACGCGATGAATCCGTTTCCGTCAGTATGAGTCACATCGGCATTGATCGTTAGATCGTCTCCCACGACAGCGGAGTTCCCCGCGGTAAAGGTCATGTTCCCACCGACGAGAGTATTCATACTGATTGTCAGTGGGCTGTTCGCGGTCAGCGTCCCTCCCCCGAGTGCTTGAGACTCTGCAAGAACATTCACCATCGCCACTTCGAGTGCCCCGTCATTCCTGATGTGCAGTTCGCCCGAACTGTTGTCGAAGGCGAGACGAGCGACATCGGTATTCAGGTCATCCATTCCGCCCGCCGCTCCAATCCCCGAGGCTGCGATCAGTTCTGCTCCGAATGCAATGATATTGGCTGTTTCGGAGTCTGTGGCATCAAGAATTTCGCCGCCGACACTCACTGTCACGACTCCCGAAGTCGTTCCGGCATTCAGCGATGCAATCTCAGCATCCCCGGTGCCCATTACAGAAACCGAAATTGCGTTGACGGTTTCATTCAGCGTGGTGACTTTCGAGTCGGCAGATTGAACGAAGCTTCCGGTATTATTATTGTCGGTGTCGGCAACAAGATTGATGGTTGCAACATCTGCATCGAAGCCGCCCTGAGTCGTGAACGTAATCGACTCAGCGGCTTGAATGTCGATGTTCCCACCCGTCGTGACAACTGCTGTCTGGAATAACACGCTTTCAGTCGTCACATTGAGCATCCCACCGATCCCGGCCCCCGAAGTCCCATTGAATTCGGTTGTCCCGCTCCCCGCAGACTGAGTGATATCCCCCCCCACTTCGAGAGTAGAATTCAGCGTCACATCATTGGCTGTCGCGATCATGAAATCGCCAGCGACCTGCACAGTCGAATCAAAAGTAATGTCGTTCGCCTGATGGAATGTCAGGCTGTCAATCGGGATCAGCGAACCGACCGCTTCCATAAACAGAACATCACTACTAGTTGTGAAAAAGGCATTGGAACTTGTGGCTGCTGCATCCTCATTCAGTTTGCCCAGAAATGTGATCGCGTTGCTATCAATGTCTCCACCATCTTCGGCAGAGAAGTGAACATTGGACTTCAGCGTGACGTCATCCTGATAGACCTGATCGAGAGCGCTGGTCACATCTCCTCCCAAGCGACTCGTTCCGGTGATGTTGATTCCACCGGCGCTCTGAAGAGTCGAATCGGTATCGAGATTTCCCCCGACGACAATGTCCCCGAGCGTCGTCGAAGCCACTTGGCTGGCAACTAAATCGCCAGAAATGTTGATCTCCTCAGCCGCGAGCTGTCCCGTTTCAACAATCAAGTTTCCGATAGTTGAAGCGGCCCCACCAATCGACCCGGTAATTGTCGTCGTGCCATCGAGTGTGACTTGATGCTGCAATACGCCATCGCCCAGCAAGTCACCCGAGATGTCGATGTCCCCGCCCTTGAGTATGACATCGTCTGTCAGCGTGACATCATCCTGATAGACCTGATCAAGAGCGCTGGTCACATCTCCTCCCAAGCGACTCGTTCCGGAGATGTTGATTCCACCGGCGCTCTGGAGAGTTGAATCGGCGTCGAGATTTCCTCCGACGGCGACATCACCCAAAGTTGTTGAAACCGCTTGACCGGCAACCAAATCGCCAGAAATGTTGATGTCCCCAGCATCGAGCTGTCCCGTTTCAACAATCAAGTTTCCGATAGTTGAAGCGGCCCCACCAATCGACCCGGTAATGGTCGTCGTTCCATCGAGAGTGACTTGATGCTGCAATGCGCCATCGCCCAGCAAGTCACCCGAGATGTCGATGCTTCCGGCTTTTATAATGACATCGCCCGTCAGCGTGACGTCATCATCGAGATCAACGTTCCCATTGGCGGTGACGTCCGTTCCGAACTGAGCCGTGCCAGTCACCTTGATGTGATTCTGACTGGTGAGAGTGTTACTGGATTTCACATTTCCTGTCACAGAAATACTGCCGACATTTGTCTCAATGGTGTTCGTCGCATTGAGATTCGCCGTGATAGTGGCTGCCCCGGCGAGAAACATTCCGGTGACAAAGACGGTCGTCGCATTATCAACCTGAAACGTACCCGCCACGGTAAACGGGTCGCTCCCCAGCGTCACTTCATTGGCTGCTGTGATAGTGACATTCTGAACGAACTCTCCACCGCTATCACCAACCGCAAAGAAGTCGACATCAGCACCAGTCCCGGCATCGATCTGTATCGACTTCCCAGCCACCGAAGCGGACAAACGGGCATCCGAAAAATCAACGTTGCTCGTAGCAGGATCGCTCCCGTCGTCAGTTTTGATGTTCACATCATCAGTCAGATTCATCGCAACTGGAGCTGTGTGCCCAATGGCGGTGAATGCTCCGCCATTGGTCGCGTACATTCCTGAAATCGAAACCGTGTTTGCCTGATAAAGTTGATCGCCGCTGGTCGTCACATCACGAAGCGTAATCATCTCAGCAGCGACGACGTCGATCGTTCCAACTTCGAAGTTCGTCGTCGTGAAGAGTACGTTCTCCGCATTGATCTCTAACAGTCCCAGCAAGTTGCCAGAGGCATTGCTCGCTTGCCCCAACGTGACTACCCCGCCTGGGTTCATGCCGTCAGTCGCATCCAATTGAAGCGTGATTCCAACATTGGATGAAGAGAGGGTCGAAGCGCTGAGATCGATGTCCCCGCCATCGGTCTCAACTAGACTGTTCGACTGAACATCCCAAAGCCCCATCACGGTGAAGTCGCCACCCATCGTGACGTAATGGCTATTAGTGGCGATCAAATCGGCGGAGTACGATTGCAGCCCACTTTGCGTGGTCACATCATGCAGGGAAATTTCAGTCTTCGCAGTCATGGTGACCGAACCAAACGCTCCGCCTGGACTTGTCCCTGCATTGCTTCCCAAAATGATTGACCCCGGCAACGCCGGGTTCCCACCCATGCCAACGCTTTGAATGTTAAGCGTGTTGAACTCACCCGCTACACTGTTTATCGGGCCATCAACTTTCACCCGCCCCACAGCAGAGAGTGTGGTGTCCTGAGCAACCACAACCTGATTGTGAAACTCAATCGATTCCATTGCTGAAATGCTGTCAGCGTCGATCCGACTGGTGCCAGCCCCACTCACATCGAGATTTAGAACTGCTTCGACAGTATCACCGAAGAGAACATCACCGTCAGTCATGATGGTCAAGTCATGACCGTTGCCGTCGATTGTGTCGAACTCAATGGCTCCTGAAACGGTGCTTTCCAGATTCGCATCGGCAGAAAGCTGAAACGCCCCGTGGTAAAGCTGGTCACCTGATGTGAGCGCACCATCCCCCAGTGAAATCACAGAAGCTGTGATTTCCACATCACCCAACTCTTTCCCGAGCAGTCCTAGAGACCCACCAACGCTGAAATCATTCCCATCGGTATCGACTTCAAAGCTTTCGGCTGGATTCCCGGCCAGCCCAAAAACATCACCCGAGATGTCAACGATTCCAGAGGTACTGAGCAGCTGATCTTCAGTCAGTTGCAGCGAACCGTTGAGGACAAGATCAACGTCATTCAGCAGGAAGCTTTCATCCGCGAGCCGAATCGTTTCTGCATTGATCGTCACGCTGGCATCATCAGGGAGGCTGGTGAAGAGAGGATTCCCGTTGTCCACCAAAGTGACGAGGTCGTTTCCACCTCCACCATCGACGGTGATTTGCAACGGGTCAGCCCCGGCAAATCCGGAAGGGATACGCAGGATCACTTCATCATCCTGATCCCCCATCTCAATTCGAATACCGTTGGGCAATTGCGAAGTGACGATGGAGTCCCCAATCGAGTTCCCCATATGGTCAACGATATCGATAGGATTCGCGGTGATGTCGGTTGTATCAAAAATCCGGATTACTTCGTTTCCGGGATCTCCTGCGTTTGAGAGTTGAAGAATCGCGAGGTCCTCAGTGGCATCGGTCCCTTCGATGATCAATTCACCGGCGATCAGCGCAGCAGTCACGCTGAGAACGCGGCGTTCTTCGAGGCGGTCAACATAGAGTTGCACAAAATCGTCCGGATGACGATGCGCAAAACCACCAGAGTGTCTCCTTTTGGAAACACACGAACGCTCACCAAGATCGCTGAGTAAATGTTGTAGTCGAGAAAACCACTTCATCCGATCCATCCTACCAGATTGCCAACATTCAACGGATATCGCTCCGATGAAGCTGAACTGTTACAACCGCCGACGCTTATTGATGTTACAACCAGCCCGCAAGTTTCGACGCGGATTCCGAGCTGATTCGCCTGTACACTTTGCGCAATCCGCACGGTCAAAGAGAGTGGCAAGGCGAAATCAATGCCATTTTAAGTCTACTGGTACGGTAATCCATTACGAATTGGTAAGTTGCGGTAAATTCAGCCGAATAATAGAGACATAAACTTCGCACCGATTGTGCTTGATTTGCCTGATCATTCTTCAGGAGCAGCGTGAAAGCCTTTCAGTTCGCAGCACGAAGCAGAATCGCACAACGCGCAACAGGTCGCTTGATCGTGGAGCAACGAACAACGGAAGCTCTACAGAAGGTGCCGGGCTTTGACTTCGAGATAGCCGTTAATGGCAGTGGAAGTGAGTTTGTCCGGCAGCGAACTCATCGTCAGAATGCCGGAATCTTTCATCGTGATCGTCTTCTTTTCAACAGCAGTCAATAACTCAGCTGCAGCGGAGCACTGAAACGCTTCGACATCAGAGGTGGGGACTTTTGTCGCGAGGTTCGTTAGCCCGAGATCTTGCAAGAAGACACACAAAAACAGATGCCGGGAGCGAATGGACTTCAGTGCATGGTGAAGCTCCTCAAGATGCTTGTCGTCGACAACATGGGTCAACAAAATGACGAGCGAGCGTTTCCGGAATCGCTGCGAGAGTTGTTCCATCGCCAGTGTGTAGTCGGCAGTTTCTCGGCGCGGTTGAAGATCGAACGAGTGCTGCAGAATGGTTTGAATTGCTGGCTTACCTCGGACAGGACGCACAACACGTTCGACCTTATTTGAGAACGCCATAAAACCGACGTTGTCGGCTTGCCCGAGTGCAATGTAACTGAGCATGATCGAGGCATTGAGAGCTCGGTCCAAATACGAAACGCCGTCCGATTCATTAAGCATCGATCGACCACAGTCGACGGCGATCAGGATATTTTGATTCTGCTCGACGTTGAATTCTCGACTAACGAGCTCTTGTTTTCGCGAAGAAGCTTTCCAGTCAATTTGCCTCATCTCGTCATCACGCCGATACTCACGCAGTCGCTCGAACTCACTGCCCTGGCCGCGTAAGCGTCTCATTTTGATGCCGAGTTCATCAACACGATTTCGCCGAGCCATTAATTCGTAACGATAGACAGCACGGATATCTGGCAGGATTCGAACTTTAGTTTTCACCGGCCGTTGTTGAGTGAAGGTCCACAGACCGAATGTACTTTCCTTTCGAAGTGAGATTGAATCAAACGAATTTCTTCCACGCTCGTGCGGCTCGAATGTGTAGCGTTCGATGCGCTCCTGCATAGGAGCGACTTCCATGGTAAGAGGGTTGCCGCTCGCAGATCCTGGCTGTGGAGTCTCGTCATACAGGTCAACGACGACGGACGTTTTTCCAGTATTCCGAACTATTAAGTTCACGGGATTTCGCGAACCGACGCTGAGTACCTCGGACACTTCGCGTTCAAATTTCAGCTTCGCCAAGGACTCACTGACAAACAGGTCAGCGAGGGCTGCACCGACCACAATGAGATTGCCAAACAACCCCAACATCCGCAGCGGTGGCATCCAGATTCCAGCGATCAAAATCGGGAACGTGCAAGCAAACAGAAGTAACATTCGAGGACGTGGTGTCATGAACGGGGGACCTCAACGTTGTCCATAATTTCCAGAATCACGTCATCCACAGTTGTCCCTTCAATTTCGATATCTGGACGCAGCAGGAGCCTGTGTCGCAAGACCCAGGGAGCGATCTCCTTGATGTCGTCCGGAGTCACAAAATCTCGACCGCGACAGGCCGCCAAAGTCCGCCCGGCAACTAACATATTCACTCCCCCTCGAGGGCTGGCGCCCACAGAAACCGAGTGCCAGTTCCGGGTCCGGTCAATAATCTCAACGATGTAATTGATGACCTTTTCTTCCACGATGACTTGCGAAGCAACTTTTTGAATTTCCAGAACATCAGTCGATGCCATCACAGGTTTCAGATCGTAACCAAGATGATGATGAGGATTTTTCCCGGATGCATAGTGTCCAAGAATTCGTTTTTCATCAGCAACTGGCGGATAGTCGATCATCAACTTGAACATGAAGCGATCAACCTGAGCCTCTGGAAGTGGATACGTTCCTTCATGCTCCAGTGGGTTTTGAGTCGCCAAAACCAGAAACGGACGAGGGAGGCGGCGCGTCTCCCCATCAACAGTCACCTGCTTCTCCTCCATCACTTCCAGGAGTGCCGACTGAGTTTTGGGTGGTGAGCGATTGACTTCGTCCGCGAGCATCAAGTTCGTGAAGACCGGCCCTTTGATGAAATGGAATTGCTGGTCTTTCATGCTGTAGACGTTGTGCCCTGTGAGGTCAGAGGGCATCAGGTCGGGAGTGAACTGGACTCGACCAAACTCGCAAGAGACCACTTTCGAAAGAGTGTTGACCAATAACGTTTTGCCCAGTCCGGGAACGCCTTCAATTAACACGCTCCCCTCAGAAAAGAGAGCAATCAATGCTCCCTCAACAAGTTCCACCTGGCCGACGAAAACTTTGCCGATTTCTTCGAGACATTCATCAAATAAGATTTTAACTCTTTCGAGTTCCATAAGTGACTCCTTGCCACGTTGAATTTGTAGAGACTGAAATTCTTGTTCGCGAAACTTCAAAACCTGTTTTCGTGCTGAAGTGCCGTATTTTATGAATCTGAACGAAGCCTCGAAATCAGGAACGACAGTTGTTTTAACAAACGCCCCGCTTCCGAGTTGCTGATGGCTTTCGCATCTCCACGACGAATTGCCATCTTGACTGCTTTCAGTAGTTCAGCAACCTCAGCCGGTTCCATCCGTACCTGGCGTGCCACCGCAGCAGCATCATCAACTCGAAATCCATTTCCATACAGCGAACGCAACTCTAACTTCAAAAATTCGTACATGCTCTCAAGTGAGTGAGCCCCAGCATGAGCACGGAAATACAACACTCCCAGTGCATTCGCGTGTTCGACAATACTGCGGCGACGAGAGTACATCGATTCGTAAACCGGACCGAAACGTCGCGCACCGATCCAACCAAACAGGACTCCGATCAAGATCAGTTGCAGCGTGATCGGACGAAATGCCGGGGTAAACAAAATCCCCACAACTTTCGGAACTCCCGAACTGTTGAGCGTTTCATCGATGAAAGTCTCTCCCCTAACTGGAGTCGCTTCGACGATCCGAAAAGCCAGTAAAGCCCGCTCCGAATCGACCATCGCTCCATTGCTGAAGATCTCATCACTGGCACAAAACAGAACCGTCCCCATTCCGACTTCTTGACGAACCACTTGAGGATGATCGTTTGAGCTCAGCAAGACTTCCCAATTGTCGATGGAGTCCAAATCGAAGATGGCGTTTGATTTCCAGGTCACCGGATGGTCCACGAGTTCCGTCTCTGCGACGGCATCTTCCAGATCGCTTAAAGATGGTGCATCGAGAAATGACTCGTTCAGCTCAGTCCCATCTTCTTCCAGTTCAACATCGATTCCCTGCTTCTTCAACTCTTCCAGCTTCGCTTTCTCCTCAAGGATTTCTTGAGTTGTAATGGTGAGGCCGAATTGCGGAATTTCGACAAAGGGGTCGGTCGCAGAGGCTGCAAAGACCAGTGTCGCTCCATTGAGGACTTCGTAGAAAATGTCGTCCCATTCCTGCTCAGAAGGATATCGAGCCGGCCCGAGAATGAGAATTCGATCTTCAAACCCCGGACGCGGAATGAGTTCATCCGTACTTCGATGAACATCAGTGCCGAGTCGCTGCATGGCCTGATAGAAGACTCGCTTTCCGGGGAAGGCCGAACTGTATGAATCGGATTTGACACTCGCAGATCCGGGAATCCACCAGACTCCCAGGAGCAAAACCAGAAATGCCAAAGTGATCCAGAGAGTTTCAATTCGCCAGATGCGCATTGCCATCCTCCTTCGCGAATGATTGTCGAAACTCGATCAGGCACTTTTCAAATGCTTCTTTCGTTGCGGGTCGGCGACCGTAGAAGACACGTTCAAACTCCAGAATGATCTCCTGAAGCGACTCTCTCCTCGGGAGATCGCTCCACAAAGCACGGACATAATCCCGGTTCGTCAGCCCACGACGATAACGAATGAGCGCCGCCCGTTCCGTCCAACTCATGGATCCTAAAACCAGTTCGCGCAACGCAGAACGATAGTCACCTCGACCGGCAACGAGTAACGCCCGCTGTTCATATTCATTGGCTGGAATGTCCCCCGGCGGTGATGTGGGAGTGATCGCCTCTTGATCCTCTCCCAACAGGAATTCATCGTCTTGTTGATTGGAACTCATACGACGAAACAAGTTCACCGCGATAATGAGCAGGATTGCAATGAGAATGACAATGGCGGAGTAGAGCAACCATTGCCCAAGATTTAAACTTGGCTGTCTGATCTCTGTCGGTGCTCCCGCTTCGTCCTCCTCTCCGAAAAGCCATTCTAAAAACTCCTTCATGATATCCGGAAGTTCTTCCGTTTCTCTGGCAGTTGCTTTCTCCCGAAACAGATGTCGATACTCAGGATCGCTGAGAACCTCTTTGACGGTTTGCTGGACTTCTCCCGAATCGAGCACTCCCTCATTATTCTGGCCCAGGCAGGCAGAAGCTGAGAACATTCCGAAAAACAGATAAAGGATGAGGCTTCGCAAGATCATGTGGCCCCCTCCAAACGTTGAGCTTCAACTCGGAAGTCAATCTCAAGATCCCAACCCTCATTGCGAATGCGAACGTCGAGATAGCAGAACATCCAGGCCAAGCGGGCAACGGGGTAAACCAGCCAACACAAGCTGACCAGCACAACAGCGACCAATGGGTCGACCGTTAAGAGTGTGAACAACTCGTCAGCCATGTACTCGATACTGGAAACACGTCGAAACAGAACTGGCATCCCGAACAGTGTCGAAGCTCCCAAATCGACCAGCAAAAACAAAGAGGTCATGACACTCGAAAAGAAAAACAAAACATAGACCAACCGGCCCACCAGATTCTTGAAGTTCTGATTCATCAAGTCGGAGAGCCGGGTTTCATACTTCCTCGCAGGGCAGTTCTCCAGAAAAAGAATTTCCGACAGAAAACCGTAGCGAGTCGAGATTAAGTAGGCTGGAAAAATGAACGCAAAGAATCCCAGAAAGGTGAGAAATTTCACGATGACAACGAGCACTCCAAAGAAAAAGAGTCGCCTCCAGAGTGCTTTGATCCCCACCCAGGGTGAGAATGGTTCTCCAAAAGCACGATGCCCACTCGCTGCCACAAGTGCAGCTCCAAAGAATGGGGACTCCACAAAAAACAACAGCAATGCCTGTGTGAGAGTTGCTGATTCAGAACTCACCAACCACCAGGTGAGAGCAATCGAGGGAACCGCAAACCAGGCGAGGAGTTGCAGGATCGACAGAAAATGCTCGCGATAAAATGCAATCGCCAAGTCGATGCACCCACCCACGGAACGTTGTTCAATCGCAAAAATCGCCCCGTCCAACTTCACGCGGCCACCTCTGCATTGTTGTGACTGACGGGAGTGACTTTTGTACGTCCTCCAAGTGCGAGATATAGTCCGACAAAGACCCACAGCAACCCACCAACATACATCTTGATGGACCGCCAAGCCTCGTCACTGATTCCTCCAATCGCTCCAGACGGAGACCAGAAGCCTTCGATGAGCGCCGCGATAATCAGCATCACTCCTGCTCCGAGTGCGATCTTCACTGAATCAAGTCCGCGCTCACGCAGTGCATCCCAGCGTTTCTTTTGTCCGGGATGCACAATCGCATTCCCCAGCATCAAGCCTGCTGTTCCAGAGATGACAATCGCCGTGAGCTCAAAAGAACCATGGCCGACTACAAACTCAAAAAAGTTGGATTGATGGCCTCGCCCAATGAGGTAACCGGTCACCGTTCCCAGGAAGATACTATTGAATGTTAAAACGGTAATCGTCCCGATGCCCGCAAAGGCTCCTAATGCGAAACACTTGAAAGCGATTCCAACATTGTTGCGGACATAGAAGCCAGCCATCATCCCTTCCGAACCGGCATTTCTTCCAGCAATACTTTCCGAATAACTGAGTTCCATTTGAGCTTGAACCTGCCCCGGCAAAATACGCCCAGCTAAAGAGGTGTCGTATGCAACGAGGATTCCGCAAATCGTTCCGGGAACGACAGAGAAGAACAACGCCACGAGGAAATATTGATAATTTGCTCGCAGCATGCGTGGAAATTCAGCAACGAAAAATTGAATCACAGCGTCCAAAGAACCGGGCTGACTCCGATACAGAACGTTGTGACCACGCGCGACTAAACCATTCAGAAAGCGGCTCATGCTGGTCCCCCAATCGCGGGACTGCACAAGTGACAAGTCATAGCAAAGACCGCGATACAAGCCCGAGAGTTCAGCGATTTCCTGCCCGGTCAGCTTCTTGACACGTTCCTGCTCCGCACGATCCAGCAAAATCTGGAACCGTTTCCATTCACGTTGCCGTTTCGAAATGAACTCATCACGATTCATCGGGGTCTGTTTTATCTGGAAAGGACTCTGACAGGAACTCGGCTGGAACTTATGTGCTTCCCTCCGAAGACATTCAAGCACTCCGGAAGCGACTTAATGATTCAGTTGTCAATGATCGACTTCATTCAGCTGAGAATTCTTTCATTGAGAAAATTGTCGACTTCACTTTGTACAAAGTTCGATCAACAGATTCGAGTCGGCAGCGGACGAAGCAGGTTGCACAAGGAATGTTGACTTCGAGGATTCATCAGAACCTGAGTGGTTGAAACTCGAGGCCAGGAGTACGCCCGGCGCTCTTCTCAGTTGAGCATCCCCGATACGCCGCGTTCTATGTCTCCCTGTCTATGCGGCCTGTTCTATGCCCCCTGTTCCGACGATGTAAATGTTTTCAATATCCTACGCAAAAACAAGATGTCACGTGAACCGTTTCGGTTGTCCCCGAGTCTGTAACCCAGTTGGTCCGCGATGGGTTGCGCAAGAATCGAGGCGATCTCTTCGACACGCCGACGGCCTAACTGTTCTCTTCTCCAAAGAAGTTGTTCGATGACATCAAGGGTTCTCTCAGAGACATGAAAGCGGCGGTCGCATTCCGTTGGCAAAATCGGTTCGACGTTTCGAAATGCACCCGGATTCCTTTTATAGGTGTGAACATCTGCCCGGACGACAATCGTTCCCGCAACCAGATCACCGAGTCGCTGCATCCGTTTTGTCGCAGCCATACTCAGCAGACCAACTCCATAACCAACGGGCAAAAAATCAGCCGCTCGCAGCAGGTTTCTCAGAGCAGCATCATAAAAATGTATCGGATACCCAGCATCCTTGATCACTCGCAGCTTCAGCATCTTCTTACCGGGAGTTTGCCCATTGCAGAAGCCTTCGAACAGCGCAGTATAGCCCCATTCCAGAAGGAAAATCCCGACAAGAAGAATCCCGACCGGCAAGCCATCTCCCATCAACGGAATCATGAATCCGATCAAATAGATGAGTCCCCAAGCGACTGCCATCCGAAGTGCCAGGTCGATGATGTATGCCGAAGCCCGTGAACCGGGCCCAGCCAAATCAAACGTCAGAATGACATTCTCGGGAGTTTCAATTTCGGTTCGAGTATCAACAATGTGGATTGTTGATTGCTGATCAGCTTGCTGAACTGACACGATTCCCTTTCAAGCGACAACTTGCAGCAGTTTGCAGCAGTAGAAACCGGAATGGAGATGCCTCTTGATCGCTGCTTGCGAACGACGAGACATCACCCCGATTTGAAAATGGTCGAACGCTGAGACCAAGACTGTTACATGTTTCCGAGCATCGCGCCGAACAGCATCATTCCAATGATCATAAGAATGAGACAGACAAGATAAATCACTGTAATAATCCCGACGGTTTTCCAAAACGTCTTTTGAGACCGCAGGGCTTCCTCTAAATCAACCAGTCGTTCTGTGGCGATGAGTGAGTTGATTTTACTGGCGTATCCAGTCAAAGACTTCGCCATAATTCCATAGACGACAGCAATCAGGACATACAGAAAGCCCATCAGGATCATTCCCGTTTCACCGGTGAACAATGCAGCCGCGATGACAAAGAGTGACCCCAGGACCATCAGCACAGTTCCGACCCACATCAGGACTCCGATCAACGAAACCCAAGGCCGTGTTTCTGCTAGCAACTGAATCGAGAGGCCCGAAACCTCAACACCGGATGAATCATAGTCTCCCCCAGATCGATCGCCGTACGAATCACCTGAGACTTCAAAAGGATTGTCGCTGCTCATCAGTTCTCTTTCATTAGCTGAATTTGGCCTGCCTAACATTCGAGTTATGCAGCTTCGGGATGACTCTTTCAAACGTAATCGTACTTGACGATACGTTCGTACTCAACGACGAGTCGACTTCGATGGATGAAGAAAATCTGTTTTTTCACAGAATCCAATCGCCTCCGCTGAGCCCCCGTCGGCGGTCAGCATCTGCTCAAGAGCAGAGCATCTCAGACCTGATCTGCAGACTCCTCTGGCTGATTAGATCCGTCTTCGAAAGCAAGCAATTCCCAACAATTGCAGAAATTTTTGACCAGTCTTTAAGAATGAGGGCAAACTTAGAGCTGAATTTCACTCGTCAGCACTGCAACGGAATATCCATAAACCACTTAACAGAAGCAACTTACAACAAAAACAAGACAGCCCCAATACTGGAATTGGCTCAAATTGCAGGAAATGTTAGCTTGCAATCCTGTTGACCCGAAAATGATCGGAGTTCACACAAGAATAAGCGCACGGAGATTCGGGACGAATCACTGTGAATCCTTCAATAAAGTTGACGTTTTCACTGCTGCCAGGGATTGGCAAAGAGTTGATAATGAAGATCAAAAGTCCGTTACTCAATCGGATCATCTGTGAGATCGCTGTCTGGTCGCTGCGAGCGTTGTACAAAACGACTCGTATTGAAATCCGCCTGACCGACCCGGTCCATGACCCTTACGAACCGAATCGAACAGAAGAGTGTGTCTACAGCGTCTGGCACGATTCGCTGCTGTACCCACTGTTCATGAACCGCCCACGATCGATTGTCGGACTGGTCGGCCCACATCGTGATGGAGATTATGTCTCGAATGTCTTGAAAGCACTGAAGCTCAAAGCAGTGCGAGGCTCAAGTTCACGAGGTGGAGCGACTGCAATAGTCAAATCGATGGAAGAGATCAAAGATCATTCATTGGTGATCACGCCGGATGGACCGCGCGGACCGCGACGAGAAATGAAGCTCGGCTGTGCGTTTGTCGCTGCTCAATCTGGAACCCCCGTGATCGCCACTGCATTTAGCTGCTCAAACGCCTGGAGCTTGCAGGGGAGTTGGACAGACTTGATTGTCCCAAAACCATTCTCAAGGGTGTACGCAGTGACCGGGGAACCGATTTACGTTCCCAAAGACGCCTCGCGTGAAAAGATCGAAGAGGTCACTCAACAAATTCAGGCAGAGATGGATCGGCTTGATAAAATCGCCGTTGCTCTAGCCAACGGAGAAGATCTCCCGGAGCAGGTTGCCCAAACCGAAGCCCCCAAGCGATCAGCGGCATAGTCCGCTTTGTGTAGGTGCTCAGCTTACGTCAGCTTACATCTGCCCCGGTCAGCTCACGAGAAACAATAGCCCCGAGAGAAGTACGACAAGCGCCATCGCTGCCGTGAACGGAATCTTGGAGCTGGTATCGTTGAAGAAGCGGTCAGTGATCGACGTCGTAACGATCTCTGACTCAGCTTGCTGCAGGAACGGAACCTCAGTTGTACGTTCGAAATTTTCAAAACCAACATCCTCCTTGCTCACGATCTGCAAAAACTGCAAGCCGTAAAGAAAGGAGGCTTCAAACTTTCCACTGAGCGCCTGACTGTCGTCTTCGAGAGTCCTCACAACTTCGACTTCAATCAAAGAGTTCGCCAACTGAGGCATGAAGAGTTCGATGAACATTCTCTGGCACTCCAGAGGAGTACATGTTCGAATGAGTGCTCCGGTCGTGGACACATCGACTGTCCAGAAGCGAACAGAACTCCCAAGCGGTTCGTCGCCTGTCTCTCCGAGTGGAAAAGCATTTCCAGTCGCTCGAAAATCGACCCGCCCTTCCCGACGTTGTTCAACAATCTCAGTCCACAATTGATGTTTCGTTGAAAATGTCGAGACATCGTTTTCGTCTTGAGTATTAGTTTCGTTTTTTGATTCTAAGCTCATCGATTGCTTTTCCATCCCTGTGGGAGTGACTTCGAACGGCAAACTTTTGGTTCAAGCAACCTGAGTGAATAGCTGATCGAATCGCAGCAAACACTCCGAAATCGAAAGATGCTCTAAACCGGCACAAAATCAACAATAAAGATTCAGTCTTCATCGTTCGGTCTTCATCGTGATGTCCGCCATCCCCGTATGGAGTCTGTCCAGACAATACTAGCTCAAAGGATCGCTGCGACTCGCACTCATGTTCACAAAAAACTGGCGCAAGAGTTTCGATTCTATTGATTATGCTAATCAGTCGGTTTCTAGAGCATCCTTCGAATTGGTTTGCAGGTGCTGCCTCGTGGCGAACAGCATTTTTACTAAAGAAATGCGTTCTTCACGGGGACACGGTCAGACAAACTGCTCCTAGCAAGCTTGATCAGCTTTTTCCTCAGCCGCGCTCCTGCGCATGTAATGAGGCTCGACTGTCCAGTAGTCGTCGCACTCTCCACTCTGAATTCTTCTCTCACCAATCAATCCAATCTGACGGGCATGTGGCAAGCGGTGTGCCTCATCGAGAAGATTGAGCCCTTGAAGATCATCGATTCGTTTCGTGACACCCGGCCCGGTGACAAGCTCCTCAGCTTTGACTTGCTGCCTGAAAGCTTCCAGGGACATTAGTCTCGAAGAGGTCTGACAGACCCATTCTCCACTTTGGGATTGTTGATACGCTCCGGCATACACATCGCCTCTTAAGGCATCATCGAGAACCCAAATTAATTGATTCTCTCGACCGGAGTTTTCAGCGACGGCTAAAAACGTATCAACCGCTACGAGTGGGCGTTGCAACGAGTAGGCAAGAGTTTTGGCACAGACGACGCCGACTCGCAAACCGGTAAAACTTCCCGGCCCCAAGCTGACAGCGACCGCTTCCACGTCAGCCATTGTAAGCCCCTGATCGGCAAGTAACCGGCCAATCTCAGGAACAAGAGTTCGCGCATGTCTGCGTCCGGTCGCGGAGAGTTCCGTTGTTCCCAGCACTGTTTGCTGCTGAACAACGGCAATCGTTCCAGATCGACCGGATGTTTCAATTCCGAGAATGGGCATCGCTCACTTTTCCGTAAAAGTCGGGGCAGGTTCTGCAGGATCTTTTCAACAGTGGACGTTTCTGTCAAACCAGCTATTATCAATCATCAAAGCCTTTTGATTTTGATGTTTGAGGTTAACCGCTAATGATTCGTTCAGTTTACCCAGCCGACACCGCATTCTCGACTCCTGTTGAAAATCAATACGATGTCGTTGTCATCGGTGCGGGACCGGCAGGTGCAACTGTTTCGGCATTACTCGCTGAGCGAGGCTATTCAGTCGTTGTGCTTGAGCGATCCACGATCCCTCGTTTTCATATTGGTGAATCGCTCATCCCGGAAACGTACTGGCCGCTGAAAAGACTTGGCCTCGTGGACAAGATGAAGGCGAGTGCGTTCCCTAAAAAATTCAGCGTACAATTCATTTCTGAGGGTTGGAAAGAATCTGCCCCGTTCTTTTTCGACGAACACTGTGAACTGGAAAGCTCTCAGACCTGGCAGGTCGAGCGGGCAGACTTCGACAAAATGCTCGCTGAAAATGCAGTGGAGAAGGGAGCAACCGTTCGCACACAGGCTCAGGTTCTCGAAGTCCTCTTCGATGGCGACCGTGCGACCGGCGTCAAAGTCAAATTGACTGACGATGATGGAAATGTCGAATCGCGAGAGATTCAATCAAAAATTGTCGTCGACTGTTCAGGGAACTCTGCGTTCCTTTCCAATCGACTCAAGCTCCGGGTCGCTGACCCCTATCTTCAAAAAGGAGCGATCTGGACATACTTCAAAGGTGCGCGACGCGGCGAAGGAAAAAATGAGAACGCAACTCTCGTCATGCAAACCAAAGGCCAGAAGACCTGGTTCTGGTTTATCCCCTTACGCAACGACATCGTGAGCATTGGCTGCACGGGAGAGATGTCGCACATGTTCCCCAAAGGTTCCACCCCTGCGGAGACATACCACCGCGAAATGAAGCTGTGCCCTGCGTTAGAGAATCGGCTTGAAAACGCCGAGCAATGTATGGAATTCTTCATGACGAAGGACTTTTCATACTCCTCCACACAAGCTGCTGGCGATGGCTGGGTCTTATGTGGCGATGCGTTCGGATTCCTTGATCCGGTCTATTCTTCAGGTGTTTACCTGGCACTGAAGGGAGGTGAATTTGTTGCCGACGCTGCCCACAACGCTCTTTCATCCGGCGACATTTCAGCACGAACTCTTGGTGCCTGGCAGGAGGAGTACCGATTCGGTGTCTCAAACTTCCGAAAACTGGTCTACGCCTTCTACACACCCGGCTTTAGCTTCGGCTCGTTTCTAAAAGCACATCCCCAGTTCAAATCAAACTTGGTCGACATCCTCATCGGAGCTGTCTTCAAACCGGAACACTCCAAGATGTTCGAAGCAATGGGCGAGGTTGTCCCAGAGAGACTGAAATAAGCCCCACCGCAGCAGATAAATAGTCCGACCGAAATGATCTCAACTCTTCTGGAATTTCTCTCGGAACATAAAAATCATCTATAGAGCACTATTGTGTCTCCTGCCCCGCGTCGAGCAGACTGCTCTAAAGCATCTTTCGAATTGGTTTGCAGGTTCTGCTCTGTGGCGAACAGTATTTTTACTGGAGAAATGCGTTCTTCACGGGCACACGGTAGAGCAAACTGCTCTAATCCAGGCCGATGGTTCCGTCAGGGAAGAGCTGCGAGATGCTGGTTCGATCGTGGATCGACTGGATTGCTTCTGCGAATAAACGAGCCACCGAAACGACAGAGATATTATGCGGCAGTGGGTCATTGTGCGGCTCAATCGTATCGGTCATGAAGAGCTGCTTAATGTTGCTCTTGGCGATTCGTGGCGCGACACCTTTGGACAGAACACCGTGTGAAACAGCGGCGTAAATGTCATTGGCTCCACGGTCAAGCAGCACGTCCGCCATGGACATGAGCGTCCCGCCGGATATTGTGAAGTCGTCGACAATCAGGACGTTCTTGCCTTTCACGTCACCGATCAACTCCAACACCTCTGCTTTTTCATCGTGGTTGCGACGTGTCTTATTCCCGATCACGACAGGGACACCAAGATAATTCGCATAGGCTGATGCCCCTTTTGCGAAACCGATGTCCGGACTACAGACAACAAGGTCTTTGATCCCGAGGGTCTTAATGTGATCGCACAGCACGTATCGGGCGTAGAGGTGATCGACCGGAACTTGAAAGAACCCTTGAATTTGCGGCGAGTGCAAATCCATCATCAGGCAACGATCCGCTCCGGCAGCTTCGATCGCATCGGCACAAACACGTGCTCTGATGGAAACTCGCGGCTCGTCTTTCTTATCCCCTTTGGCGTAGCTGAAAAACGGGATGACTGCGGTAATCTGTTGGGCACTTGCTCGTTTGAGGGCATCGATCCAGAAGAGCAGTTCCATGAAGTTATCATTCACAGGGTGATGGGTTCCCTGCAGGACATAACAGTCTCGACCGCGAACATTCTCCAGCACGCGCACGAAAACATTTCCTTCGCTGAAGTAGTGCGCTTCGCTCGGAGTTTGCGATACACCCAGTTCTCGGGCGATCTTTTCAGCCAGCAGCTTGTTTGCCGAGCCTGCGATTAAAGCCAATTGACCTTGAGGGGGTTGAAAGGCGTGAGGACGTGGGCCGTTTTTGGGTCGATTCGGCATGCTGATGGTTTCGAACTGGGTAGATGAAGAAACAAAGAAGATGAAACATCTTCGGGCATGATATCGGTGTCGATGAGGGACACAAGTGACTCTTGTCGGATCAGGCTAAACCATTGGAAATCGGACGTCTTCCCGGAGTTGGCCCAAAGTCGGAAAAGAGAGTCAGAATGGCGACGGGAATCGGAAATACTGCAAATATCAACAGGGAAGCACTGAACGAACCGGTCACATCGCGAACCACACCTGCGAAATACGGCCCAGTAGCAGACGCTGCAACCATTGCAGCCATCCAAATTCCCGTAATCTTCCCAAGATGCAACTTTCCAAAATATCGAGGCCAAACCGGGTGCGACGCTCCCGAGTAGAACCCCTGTCCTGCTCCCATCAATACCCCAGTCAATAACACCGCAGCCGACGAATTCGCCCCGCGCAGAGACAGAACGCTCAGACAAAAGAGAAGCTGACCGAGTATCAAAAACGGTTTGGGAGGAAACCGATCTACCAGATTTCCAGAAAGAAACTGAGTCACCGCCCATGTCGCTGAGAGTGCGGAAATCATGTAGGCACTTTCAATCCCGTCCAGCCCCTGCTGCTCCATGATGGAAATTCGATTGAAAACGATCGCCGTCATCACGAGTGCAAAGACACCAGACCCTGTTGAGAGTGCCCAGAACGCCGAAGTCTTGACCACTTCGGCAAAGGGCATTCCCGTCAAGACATTTTTCACATCGTTCGCTTCTGGTGCACGACGACTATCTAAACTTTGACCAACATCTTCCGGGCGATTCCGATACAGAAAGTAGAAGAGTGGAAACAGCCCGACCCAGATGCCAATCCCCCAAATGAAGTAAGAGCTTCTCCAACCAAAACGTTCAAGCATCCAGTGATTCAGAATCGGAACTGTCCCCATGGCTACAGAAAGGCTCAACTTCCGAATCGCTTCAACCGAGCCCAGTCGACGGTGAAACCAGAACGCCATCATGTTTCCACTCAACATGGCGAGAGTCCCCGGACCGAGCATTCGGAGCAGGCAAAATGAGATCACTAGCAGGAACCAGTTGGTTGTCGCTGCCATCAGGATGCACGCCATCGAGAAGAGTGTGATAGCGACCAAAACCGTTTTCCGTAAACCGAAGCGGTCCATCAAGTGGCCAAAGTAGGCGATCGGGATCGCTCCGAGAATTGTGCCGAGCATGTAAGCTTTAGCGAGTTCCGTCTCAGTCAGCATCAGCGATGCACCGACTCCTGCATTGAAGCCAGAGATTCCGTAGGTCTGCCCCGCCGAGGTCGCCATGATGGCTAACATCGACAGCGGCAGCATCACCCACCCATAATACAATCTGGCTGATGTTGGAACGGGTGTGCCTGAAAGCGGTGCATCCTGCATGGAAGAAGTCATTCGTGAGAAACTACAATCGTTTAGAACTGATGCTACCGAAAAAAACAGAGAACTTCACAAGACGGACCAGGGACGCCACTCCGAAAGGTGACGCTGCCGGACTCGGCTGTCAGTTGAGAACGAACCTGAAACCTGACTTTCCTCGCTAAAACATTGAGAAAAGCGAGGCTTCCGGGCTGATTCTAAAATGGCCCGAGCCTGGGAGGCATTGGGTCCATCGTGAAAACAGAGGCATCGAACGCCTGCTTCATTAACTCCATTTTCATCTCTTGCGAAAGTGGATCATCCCAGAGATTCTGAAATTCATCGGGGTCACTTTCAAGATCATACAGCTCCCCGTCAGGAGTGCCATGATAGACAACAATTTTATATTTGCGAGTCCGGAACATCGTCCCATACGCACGATGATGAGTCCAGGAGTTAGTGTATTCGCAATAGACAGAGTCTCGATGCTGGTCGGGGTTCGCTTCACCCGTGCAAATTTGATAGAGACTCTTCCCCTGAATTTGCGGCTCAATCGGGATGTTCATCGCTTCACAAAACGTCGGTACGAGGTCAATCAATTCGACGAAAGCCTCTGAGCGCAACCCTTGTGCAAATCGCTGAGGCCATTGAACTGCGAGTGGAACATGAACAGCCTGTTCGTAGAAATGAGGGCCTTTGAGATAGATGCCATGATCACCCAGCATCTCGCCATGGTCGGACATAAAAACGACAATCGTATTCTCCAACTGCCCGGTTTTATCCAAAGCTGAAATCATCCGTCCGACCTGATCATCGATCAATTCGACCATCGCATAATAAGCAGCCGTGATTCGCTGCGACTCCTCCGGGCTGATCTCATCGACTCGCATCCCTCCTTCCTGATTGTGAGCCCAAACGTGGTCCAGTTGCTGAAATTCCGGTTTTGAATCGAGTTCCCCGGGCGAAGTTTTCGGAAGCGGCATTTGAGACGGATCATACCGATCCAGATACTCTTGCGGAGGATCGAAAGCGTGGTGAGGATCAAACATGTTCACTGAAAACATCCATGGGCGGTTTTGATTCTCATGAATGAATTCAATGGCCATCTCGGCACACCAAGTTGTTTGGTGAAACTCAGCTGGGACGCCCGCTTTCACATATCCGACTTCAGGAGCGGCGTACAACTCGTCCCACTGGACTCCTTTCGAATTCAACCATTGTTGATAAGCGTTCTCCGGCCAATCGGGTTGCGGATGATGACTCCAGTGGAAAACGTCGTACCCATCGTCGATTCGCGTTTCAACTTTCCCATCGGAACACGAACTGAGATGAAGCTTCCCAGCCAGACCGCAACGATACCCATGGTCTTTAAGAATTCGTGGCAGCAACCGTTCGTCCGCCGGTATCGTCTGTCCATTCTGTCGACAACGCGTGGTCCTGGGATATCGCCCAGTGAGGAACGATGCCCGACTTGGACTGCAAACAGGGCTTTGACAATAAGCATGCGTGAACGTCACACCCTTCTCGATAATCTTATCGATATTGGGAGTGTTGACCAGACTGTTCCCCAGCGCACGGATGGTGTCATACCGTTGTTGATCGCTGCATATCCAGAGCAGATTTGGAGCTGGGGATGTCATTCTGTTTCCATCTCAATACAGCATAAAGAGCATCAATTTCAATCAGTTCAAAATTTTAGCAGCTTGGCTCACAGGAGACAGCAAGTGACGACATTCTGATGTTTCATCTCAGAAATTGCAGCACTGTGTCCCCGCGAATATAGCGAACACCAATGCGAAGAATGCGATGACATCTGAAACGGAGTTCAAAATGGCTCACGCAGCCAGTTCGTTTCGACAAAGAAAGAAATCATTGTGTTAGTTTCTCGATGGACTCAAAAATCTCCTCAAGCCGTTTAGAAATCTCCCGTTGCCTTGCAAGGAACCGACTCTGCATTTCTTCCGTAATGATTTCTCCTCGGTCAATGAGAATTTTTTCCTGTTCAGCTAACTCTTTTTGCTTCTGAAGCAGCAACGTCAGCTGAACGCGAACTTCAGGGGGAAGTCCGGCATTCGCCTCTCCCGGTGAAGTCTCCGTCAGATCGCTGGAAAGCCCCGAGAGTTGAGCGAGCCGAAGCTGGATTGTCGCCAGGTCGTTTTCGACTTCTGGTAGCTCATCATTTTTTTTGAAGCGACCGGCAACGACTTCGAGTAATTCAATCAGACTCTTCAATGACTCATTCAGGACCGGCAGATTTCCTGTCGACTCTTGAAATGGTGTGAGCTTATTGGCGATTTCCTGCTCCACTTGAGCAAGTTCAAGTAATTGTCGACGCTGACTACGTGTAAGTCGACGATTCGCAGCGACTGCTTCTTTGATGAAAGCAAACTCTTGTATGACCGATTTCTGTTCTTCGACGAGCTCTTTCGCGAGCAGAGTGAGTTGCCGAATGAGTTGGCTTTGATCACGATCCTGCAAGGTTCGCACGCGCTCCCCAACGACATTCATCGCAGCTTCAAGATTTTCATCGATTGCCTCTAACTCAGTTCTCTGAAGAATTGATTCGCCATCAGCGACGGCACCCAAGAGTGAGTCGACTTCTGAAATCGAATCCGTCAACAATTCATCGATTTGCGGCAATCCAATATCCTCAGCCCGCTCAGCCATCTCCTGAAGTTTTTTGGTCAATTTTTTCTGCTGTTGAATGATCGCTTCGTTTGCTTCAGATCGAATCCATCTGGCGTGCAACTCGCTCTGCTGCTCAGCGAGAGTTTTGAGTTCATCCTCGAACGCACGATAGGTTTCCAGATCGGCCTCCATTTGATTTTGCCGAAGCGTATCTTGGAGCAGGATATTCTTGAAACTCTGAAGCAACTGGCGATCAATATCGATTGCTCGCAAAATTTTGTTCCCCAGAACCGCTTCTGCCGCGCGTTGTAGCTGAACTTCCCCCTGAACCTCTTCCAGTTCACGTTTGAATTCATTCCAGTTTTCAGAATCGCTTTGTTCAAGTTGCTGGCGTAGTCCCTGAAGTTTCACAGTGAGTGCGACATGCTGCTTCGAGAATCCGCGCAGTTGCTCAACTTGCTCAGTGTCAAGTTCTGACACTGCCCGGGAGATCGTCAACTGATCAACCGCAGAGAGATCTTCAATCACGGTTCTCAGTTCCGACTTGATGAGTTTCCACTGAATTCGAATATCAGCAGAACTTCCCCATCGATCCAGTGTTTGCAAAATTCGTTCAAGCTTTGTGGTGACCGATCCTTGCAGCTTCATCGACCGAGTCAGTTCATCGAGCAGACGGCGACGAGCCGGCTCGGACGTTTCAGTTTCCCGGGCAAGTTCCCCTATCGTTCGCAATGACTGAAACGATCTCATGGTTTCTGATACTTCCTTATCGAGAAGATCGCCCACTGCGTTTGTCGTCTCACTTGAAAGCTCTTCAACTCTTTGAGAATCCAGCTGATTGACCCGAATCTCACTGGCAATTGCAGAAAGTGTTCCTTGTTGAATTCGTAAACGCAAAGTCTCTTGCACTCCTTGCTGGCGGACTTGCAGGAGATGTAATTTTTCATTCGCTTCTAACGTGAATTCTCCATCCCGACTCTCCTTCGTGAGTTGCCGAGTCTCGGTGAGGATATCTTGTTGTGTTTGATAGACCGCAAGAAGCTCGTTCGATGCTTGCTCAAGGAGTGCTTGAAGATCCTGTTCCTTCTCCTGAGTCGAAACGACAGTCATTCGAATCGGTGACGTTGCCACCGGAACACCCTCCGGAGAACGATCGGAGGCAACCGCAGAGAGCTCAATGAGATCCCCCTCCTCCACCGAAAGTAAACGCAGGTCAAGCGTTCCTGTGAGAGTCGCTTCAAGCTGCCCATCCTGAATTTCAGCAGCGAGAGACAATGGTGTCTTTGCTTCGACTTTCAATGAAAAATCTTGAAGTCCATAGTCGTCTCTGGCAGTTGCTTCATACGGAACCAACGCATCTCTGGTGACACGGAGATCCTTCTGAGGAGCCAGCACCGTGACTTCAGGAGGGAGGTCTGCCAACGGTTCGATCCGAATTCGTTTCACGCGTTGCCAGCCAGGCCCCGTAGAATTCTCCACTTCAAGATCAGGCCCGACTCGGACAAAGAGTTCATAGATCAGACTTCCCTCCTCGGCTTCTGCGACATCTAAATCGAACCTCAAATGTGAGCCATTGACGACTTGAGAAACGACTGCATTCGACTCCAAATCACGCAGTTCTAATTCCCGAACTGGTCGATTCATTGAGAGATCAAACTGCAATAGTGCCCCGACAGGAGCCGGGACTGGTCCCGAAACATTTTCCAAAATTGTCGATTCCGCATTCAGGTACTCAGGAGGATCGATCTGGCAAATCATGCTCTGCACAACCGGCTTGATCTCTTTCCGAAGAGTCATCCAATCCATCGATTGATCGTCCCCACCGACAATGCGAAACTGCATCGTTTCCATTTGATTGGGAACAAGACGAAATCGAAATGTTTCTCTCCCCGATTCGCTGGAATTTTGTGGCTGCCGATTTTGTAAACGAATTCGTTTCAATGGCTGCGAAGTGCGACGAATTTCCAAAATGACATCTTCGGGCGGTTCACCGATCATGTCCTCGACATAAAAATTACTTCCTGTGGATCCCATCAATGAAATGGTTGCCCCCGGAGCGACGGGATTTCGTTGCTGGTCGTAAACACGCAACTTCGTCAGACGCGGCCATTCTGCCTGACTTGCAGGCCAAACGACACGAGTCACCGCCGTCACAACCGTCGGCATCGCATAGAGGCTCAAAAAGAGAAGCCCGAATCCGAGCAAAATGCTTTGAACGATCAGGTTCCGCGACCGGACTTTCGTCGATGGAGAAACCTGTGATTCCAGATAATTCTGAACAAGTTCTTTCTTCCAGGACGATGAATGATCGAGATCGCCGGATGCTTGAAAATCAACAGCGGCTGCCAGTTCTCCAGATCGTGTCCCTTCGAGTTTCTCTAGTGCTAATGCGACGTCAAGCGGCTGTATTTTCTGAAACAGAGCTGGCAACAGTCGCAAGACAACCACGCTCGCTGCCCCGATCCAAAAGAGCATAGAAAGCAAGAATCGGACGATCGAATGTGTCGGCCGAAAATAATAGTCGAGCCAACCAAGTCCCAGGACTAAGATTGAAATCAGCAACACGGTTTGCAGTAGCGCACGGACTTTGAGATACCATTTCAGCCGAAGCCGAAGGGACTCAAGTTCGTCACGTAGGGTTGCCATATTTCCTTCTCATTACAGCGTAGCTATTACAGCCTGGTTTTTTCTGTGTCGTTATTACTGTGTCGTTTTTACTGCGGCTCTAGTACAGCATCATTATTGCAGAGGAATTTCAGCAACGCGACAAAGACATGACTCAACGAGAAGGGGCGACCGGACGAAAAAGACAATGTCGAACAATTCAAAACTGCTGCCAGTTCGATCGATTATCGAAGCAACCATCATAGCAGAGAGCGTCCACAACTCACGAATCAGAAAGAGAGTTTCCAGTCAGCAACTCAAACAAAGAAATTCAATAATGCCTAATCTAGACCTGCTCGGCGGCGAAATATCCATTCTATGGACATCGCAATGATGAACACGATCAAGATTTCTGAGCGGTTCCAAAGTGGAATCAATCTTGTTTCGGAATATCCGGTAAGCTTCCGTTCGGGGAGTTGTTCGAGGATTGAATCAATTTCCCACGGATACAAAAAAGCCCCATTCGTCGATTCCGACAACGAGCGCAAGAGACTCTCGTTCATCGGAATGTATTCCTCCTCCGGGTCGGAATCGAGGACGCGAAAACGGGTGCGAATTGTGCCAACACCTTCTTCTCTGGAATCAAAAGAGACCGAATACTCCCCCGGATCGAGCTTCTCGATCGTGCTCGCAAACCCATCAAAAGGTAGCTGGGTTCTTTTCAGCGTCATGCTTTGAGCACTCTCTGAATCGGCTTTCAGTTCAACGATCACTGAATCAAGAGTTTGATACTTCGCCTTTCGATCAAGCAGTCGGACTTGAATTGATTCGTAAGGCCGGTACTCGTCTTGATCGGTCAAAAGTTCGAGAGGCGGAAGCTGATCCAGCAATTTTCGGCGACACAGATTGCGAATCATTTGAGCCCAGACCTTTCGATAAAACTCCCCGTTCGCGACCGGTCTCCACCTCCAACTGTCATCAAAGAGATGCTGGAGAATGACTCCTTTTCCGTATCGCATCGAGAGAATCAAAGGGAGCATCTGACCTGCTTGCGCGGAATTGACTCCTTGCAATAACGGGATCGCAGCGGGCTTAGCAGAGTACATTTTGAACTCAGGATAGATGAGTGGAAGTTGACCAAGTTGATCCGGATCGGTCCCCACAGGCAAAACTCCCTGAGCTTTTCCTTCAGCGGTGACGATGATTTGCATCGGCTTTCTCTCCGACGCTTCGCCCGATTGCTCGACAGCTGGGTGCATTTCAGCCAACCCCGATGACATGTCTAACGAACCGAGAGATGTCGCCGCAGAGAGAAGTAAAAGCCCTCCACCTTGCTCCTGAACAAATCGTTGAAGTTCCTCGACAAAGGTCGAGTCAAGGAATTTGAAATCGACATCACCAAGAATGACAGCATCAATTGCCGCCAATGATTTCGGCAAGCGGTTCAACGCAGTTCGGTCTTCAACAGCGAAAGCTGGATCACTTTCAAACAGGAATGTTTGAACTGCAAGATGTGGGTCCCTTTCCAATGTCGCTTTTAAGTGTCGGTACTCCCACCGAGGACTTCGGTCAATCAGAAGAACATTGAGAGCGGATTCGCGCCCCCAAACCCGGAGTCGCTGCAGGTTGTCCTTAAGATTTGTCTCTCCTGCCAAGGGGACGACTTCAATCTCGAAATCATTTCTCCCAGCAGCAAGATCAGGCAGGACCATTGGAACACTCTCCGTAATTCCTTGACGAAGTCCTTCGATGGTCACGCTGAAAACTTCGGAATCCTGAAGAATGTTTCGAATTCGAATTGTCACCGGAACCTTCACGTCTTGATTCGCTTCCAATGAAACTGTCAGTGGATGATCTTCCCCTGCAAAACCGACGGGCTCAAGGTCCGTTCTCGTGATAGCCAGGTCGCCCGTACTGCGACGACTTCCAATGCCCACCGCATAAACAGGAATTCGAAGTCGGCTGAAAGTCTTTTCCGTTTTCACCAAAGCCGACGAACTATGTGCTGTCGGATTTCCATCAGAGAGCAATACGATCGCTGCTGAAGGGCGGTCGCGTTGGATTCGTGCCAACTCGTCCAGCGTTTGGACAAAGTCCGTTGTTGCCCCCGTTGCTCTGAATTTCGAAAGTCGTTCCGGCACCGATTTAAAAAGTAATTCCCTTTGGGCAACCGGAATTGGTCCCTTCCCCTGATGCAGATGAAGACGTGAGTCGAAAGTGAGTAGTTCTAATTCATACCGACTGATTGCCCGATCCAACCAGCTGTTCGAGTTCTTCGTCAGAAAGTCTTTTAGAATTTCGATGCGAGGTCGATTCGGTCGTGAGACGCCGATGCTTTGCAGCTTCTTCAGATCTTCCGCAGAATATCGATCTGTGAGCGACATGCTGCCAGAGGTATCTACCAAAAGAGTCAATTTCGGCTGTCCGTATGCCACGGTTTTCAGACGAACTTGCAGAATGAGCAATGCCACCAGAAAGATGATCAGAAGCCGATTCGAAAAGAGAAAAACTCGAACGAGTCGAGATTGGTGCCGGGCCATGACGTTGACCAGCCAAATTCCGACCCACAGCAGACAGGCTGCAAGAATCAGCACATGTGCTGTTTGCCAGTTCCAGGCCGCTTCCAACCTCCAAAGACGTTGAATCCCGCCCTCTTCCCCATTCACGGGGAGGTCGAAGTACCAAGTCAAAAAAGAGTCAAAAGGTCTGCTCACAACTGCAGATTACACTAGAGCAACGGTTGGAAACCACTCTCCCCGCACGGTCTTTGCGATCAACTGCCAAAGTCAGGGACTCTCTGAGCCTGTCGATCTATGGGGTGAGAGAAAACACCGTACCAAAAGCAGAATTCGTTGCCACTCAGATGAATGACAACGAATTCAAAATTTCAGAGCAGTTTGCTCTAACAAAATGCTGTTCGGTTTACGGGATCAAGAAAATCAATCCGGTATAGACTCCGGCAGCGGTTGCGGCCGCCTTCTTGTTGAACGGGATACGATAACGCAGATGCGGTGGGCAATCACCAGGACGGTAGTTCCCAAGAGCATATTGCTCAGAGTCGATAGGATTGAGGGCCATCTGGTACGGAAGGCCGACCACTTGGAGTCCGAATTTTGAGACCGACACAAATGGTTGTGCGAAAGGGTAAGTGTGCCCGTATCGCTCCAGAGAGACGTCTTCAAAATAAAGAGGATCGTGCGTAAGGTTAGACGCCATCCAGTGGTAATACGTCGGTGGGAAGTTCTTCTCCAACTCTCCCGAATGCGGCAAGTTCAGATAAGTTGGCTCAGTCCTCTCCTGTCCACTGGTAAAGCCAGCTTGCTCTCCGATCACTTTCTCTGGCCTGTAGTCGTAAAACGGCTGAATATCAGAAATGTTTCTGAGAACAGGCTTTCTTGGCTCAGACTCAGACTCAGGCGCTGGAGGCAAAACTGCATCTCGCTGGACGAACCTTGGCAATCCGGCATCCTGTGATCCTGGAACCACGACTTCGCTTGGCGCAAGGCTCTCGCCTTCGTTCCCTTTTTCGGAAATCAATCCATATGGATCTGGTACAAGTAAAGATCGAGCAGGTGACGTCAAATCACTCGTAGATTCTCCCGGAAACGGTTTCGCACTCATACGAACCGGAGCCTGATCCTCAAGTCGTTCAGCGGAGAATTGCTCTGCGGGTGGATCGAGTAACGGAATCGTTGCCTCAAACACTCCCCCTTCATCGAGGAGTGTTGTGTCCAACATCGGAGATTCCTGTTCAGCTTGCTGAAACGGCAGAACTGACGACGGAGTTAATACGGGAGTCTCCTCACGGATCTGCTGCGCAGCTCCCTGTTTCTCACCTGGAATCCATTGATCACGCGCTTGTTGCCAGCGCGCATCTGCAGATCTTTTGTTCAATCTCTCAAGTGGCGAATCGTCCGCAACGATCGATGAAACCAAGACGGTCCCAAACGCGATCGTCGCAGCGGCGCGTCCCATTGTCTTTAAAGAGAACGAATGAATTCCCAACCCCTTCGAGCGCTCAAGTAAGCTCGCCAGAAGAGTGTTCGGTTGAATAGTTTGGTGCTTCTTGCGTGATGGCAATGTCATGCGGATGGTTCTCCCTCACCGTTGCCGCCGACACTCGCAGGAATCGAGCCTCTGTCCGAAGATCATTGATCGATCGGACCCCGAGATATCCCATCCCGGCACGTAGCCCTCCTACGAGCTGATATAACAAGCTGCTGAGAGGTCCCTTGTAAGGTACGCGTCCCTCAACACCTTCTGGTACTAATTTCGGCGTTCCACGGCCCTCTTCTTCACTCAAGCTTTGCCGATATCGCTCACTACTGCCATTTACCATGGCCCCCAACGATCCCATGCCACGGTATCTCTTGAATCGTCTTCCCTGATAAAGAATCAGTTCGCCCGGGCTTTCATCCAGCCCTGCAAGGAGCCCACCCAACATCACTGTAAACCCTCCAGCAGCAAGGGCTTTTGTGATATCTCCACTGTAGCGAACGCCACCATCAGCGATCAGAGGAACATCGGTTCCAGCGACCGCTTTCGCAGCTCCCGAGACAGCCGTCAGTTGTGGAACACCAACTCCAGAAATCACTCGTGTTGTACAAATTGAACCGGGTCCAATTCCAACTTTAATTCCGTCCGCTCCGGCATCGAGCAAGGCTTTGGCACCCTCATATGTGGCGATATTTCCTGCGATGACATCAATCTCCCAGCGAGATTTGATGCTTCTCACGGTATCGATGACATTTTTCGAGTGCCCATGAGCACTGTCGACGACGAGAACATCGACTCCGGAATTGATCAGTTGTTCGGCTCGCTCTTCATCAAAAACGCCAACCGCTGCTCCGACGCGAAGCCTTCCACGGGAATCTTTGTTCGCTCGTGGGAAACGCAGATTTTTATCGATGTCCTTAATAGTGATCAGCCCCTTGAGATGGAATTGATCGTCAACAAGTAGAAGTTTCTCGACTTTGTTCTCGCGAAGAATTCGTTCGGCACTCTTTAAGTCCGTATCTTCACGGGCGGTCACGAGATTTTCCTTCGTCATCACTTCTGAGATCGGAGTCTCACCCGATTCCAGAAAACGTAAATCCCGACGAGTCAAAATTCCTTTGAGCTTCCCCGAGTCGTCCGTGATCGGCACTCCGCCAATGTTGCGAGAGTCCATCAATTCCACTGCTTCGGCGACTCGCATTGATGGAGGTAAAGTGACCGGATCAACGATCACTCCATGCTCACTTCGTTTCACACGATCGACTTCCATCGCCTGTTGCTCAACCGGAAGGTTCTTGTGAATGATGCCGATTCCACCTTCTTGAGCCATGGCAATCGCCATATCACTTTCGGTGACAGTATCCATCGGGCTGGACACAATCGGCATGCTCACAGAGATGTTCCGAGTCAGTTTCGAAGAAACATCAACCTCTCCTGGCATCAGTTCGCTATATGCTGGAACCAGTAAGACATCGTCAAAGGTCACGCCAGTTTCAAGGATTCGATCTTGCATAAGTTGGTCCCCCCGACCACTTTTGAGTTCATTGTTGTGAGGTGAGTCTGACAGCGAGTGTCAAAAACAGCTGATTGCGTTCGGTAACGAAAAGTCGAATGTGAACGGTGATCGCTGTTTATATTCTTTGTCCGAAAACCGTCACCAGACAAGGACTTCTCAGTCTTTGAGAGATGAAATCGAGGCTTTCGGAGCGATTTTCTTCGAGGCTGACTGGTAGCTGCTATTGCTCATCAAGAGCAGCTACTGCCGCAATTTTGTCTTGAAATCGAGTTGCCATTTCGACAATTGTGGGAGTCTTGAGTTGTTCAGCCCGAACGTTGTGTTCAATCTCCATCTCAGCGAGAACCTCGTCGACTTGTGGCTTTGTCAGTTCTTTTCGAAACATCCCGACGAGCACGCTGCGTATAAATTTCCGTCGATAACCAAACAGGCGGCGAGCAAAACTGTGGAAGAATGCTCGGTCTTTGATCTTTTCTCGCTTCTCCGCATTGGGAGTGATCAACATGATGGCTGAGTCGACCTTTGGTCGTGGCCAGAAGACTGTTGGTCCAAGCTGCTTGATCATCTCGACATCACATTGCGACTGAAGCCAAACCGATAATGCGCCATAGTGAGACTGGCGCTCACGGGCTTGCATTCGCAATCCGAGTTCGTACTGAATCGTAACGACCATCCGAATCCAGGGAAGTTCGGTCGCAACCAGATTCGAAACGACAGGAGTGGCGATGCTGTAAGGCAGGTTCGCAATCAGCTTGAGCCGTCTATTTGGCGAAACGGCAAGTTGTTTCTCAATTTCATCCAGAACGAGAGGTGAAAAGTGATTCTTATTCTTGAGTGCATCTGTGAGCAAAAGTGTGACGTTGTCATATGGGGCGATGGCGTGAGTCGCCAGTGAATGCATATCACGATCCACTTCGACCGAAATGACATGCCCCGCTTCGCGCGCCATAAAGGTTGTCATTCCCCCAGTACCAGCACCAATTTCCAGAACGACATCATCACGGGTCAGTTCAGCAGACCGCACGACATATTCAACAATGTTTATGTCGATTAGAAAATTTTGCCCAAGATGGGTTCGTGGATGAAACCCATGCTCTTTGAATTTCCGCATCAAATGAGATCGTGTTTGTCTTTCTTGAGCTTCGGACATATCAGTTTGCGGAGTCCTTTTCAGTGATTCCTGTCAACATTTTTTCCATGTACTTCCCGATGATGTCAGTCTCGATATTGACTGTTTCCCCCACGGAACGATTTCCAAGAGTCGTCACTTCGAGAGTGTGAGGAATGAGAGCGACACTAAATCTCTCCGCTTCCACATTGACTAACGTCAGCGATACACCATCAACGGTAACTGATCCTTTAGGAACCATTTGACGAGTCAGAGCTGCAGGAACTTTGAACCAGATATTCGTCCATTCCCCTTCAGTCTCAACGGCATCAACGTGCCCGATTGCGTCAACATGCCCCTGAACAAAGTGCCCCCCCATCCGGTCAGTCGGTCGAAGAGATCGTTCAAGATTCACAGCCGTCCCCGGTTTGAATGTCCCGAGATTTGTTTTCGAGAGCGTTTCCGAGCCAGCCTGAAAAACCCACAAGCTTTGATCGGCTTGAGGCTGCTCAATACGAATGACTGTCAAACAACAACCGTTGATGGCGATACTATCACCAATTTTTGTCGACTCGATTTCGTCGAGATGGCCCGATGGATTAATGGCAATATCCACACCGGGGCCATTTTCTATCACCGATTCAACAGTTGCCAAACCTTCAACTAATCCAGTAAACATAATTCCTGATGCGGCTTATTCGCCGTGCTCCCAAGGGTTGTGTCGATCCGAAAAGCGAGTCAATCACGAGCTCTACAGCCTAATCCGTTGTACTCAAACACTTTCGTATTTCTCCTGTCCGCAAGAGTGCATATCATGTGACGAATCACTCAAATCCACGAGACAGAAGACGTACGACTTTTTCAATAATGACTTAGGCCTGTATAAGCACACAGCCCGAAGCGAATTCCGCGTTGAGCGAAATTTGCTTCGGGCTGATGAATGTCAATAATGAACCGTTCCATTGAACAATTATGACAACCCCAGACAAAATTGTCCAATCAGTCAATTTTGAACCGCCCAATTGCAACCAAAGCGGAGAGCGACAGGTAGTTTCTCCTGACGACAAGAATATTGAATGCCGCTGCGTGATGATCGCATGAATTTCCAGTGATTTTTCACGACCGAAAGATCGAACGCAGCCGTTTACGTAAACCACCACCTCTTCAGAGAGTGAATAACATTTATGGTTGGGACATCGAAGCCTTCATTTTTCTCCTACCTGGGAATCTGGACGCTCCTGCTGATTTTGCAGTGCGATCTCTCCAGATCCTCCGCGCTGGGGGCAGATTCTGCGTACATGGATCAACCGCTGGCGATTGTTGCTGTCTCTGGACTCGAAAGAGTCGAGAAAGACCTCATCCACTTGGGAGAAGTCAGCGGAAACAAGAAACCAGCTCAACAGTTTCAACTCTTACAAAAAAAACTTCAGCAGTTTCCAGGAATTGATCGTCAGCGACCAGTCGGCGGGATGCTGGTCCTGCACCGCGAGAAACTCGAACTCCCCACCTTCCTCGTAATGCTCCCTGTTACCGATGGTGAAAAATTCGTTACCGCATTCAAAAAGAAAATCCCTGTCGTCCAGACAATCAAAAAGGGAAACTGGAAAATCAACATTCCCAACATGCCGCTCTACGCCAACCTGCGGGACAAGTACCTGCTCATTGCTCAAAGGCGCAACACACATCAACACGTCACCAGCGAGATGCTCAAATCACTGGAGACACAAACCCGCCAGAATGATGTTTCAATTTCTCTGTTACAGGCCGGAATCTCTGCGCCGCTGCGAGACCGGATCGTTGAAGGTTTTCAGATTGAACTCAACAAAGAGCTCGAACAAAAACCAAACGAAAAAGATGAAGAATACGCACTTCGAAAAGAGTTAATCGAGTTGATTCGCCTAACCGGTCTCCAACTCTTCACGAAGATGGAAAAAATCTCAGCCACTCTTCAAATCGAGTCAGACATCCAACTGAACGCCGAACTCAAAGTCGTCCAAGAGAGCGACCTGTCCGATGTGCTGGCAAGTCTTCCACTCGCAGAAAAGAGAGTTCCTGGAGTCACCACAGAATCGCGACCTGTGAGAATTCAGTTCTCATTGAACGTCCCGCAACCGTTTCAATTATTTGCCTTGAACATCCTGAAACAGGTGCGAGAAGATGTCCGTCGTGATCTCAGCCCGCATCTTGCAGAAGCAGACCGCATGCCTGTCCGAGGTGCCTTCGATGCCATTCAGCAATCGATTGATGATGGAAAACTCGATGGGTTAATTGAGTTTCAGGAGATCGAAGAAACGCGCATGGTCCTCATTGGCGGGCTCAGAATTCTGGGTGACAGCTTGATGGCAACCTCTCTGGAAACCATTCTGCCGTATGCCCGCGACTCTAAAGACATCACCGAAGTGGAGATGAACGTCATTAATAACGAGCACCTGAAACTGCACCGCCTGAAAGGGAAAGAGCCTCGCGACGAAGACCGGCGACTCTACGGTGATGAGCTTTCACTCTTTGTCGGGACAGGAGCAAATTCGCTTTGGCTCTCCGTTGGCGGCGAGAAAACCCCCGAACTGATCTCTAATCTGAGCAGCCACGAGACGAAACCGGTCGAATCAATCGTTCAGATTGATTTTTCACTCGATCCCTGGCTTCGACTTGGTGAAAAACATCAGCAAGATCTTGAGAAAGTGAAACGCTTCCGACAAGCCTTTCCAGATGACCAAAACGATCAGGTTCATATCAACATCAAAAGTAGTGCATCAGGCTTAAATGCAACTCTTCACGCAGAGTCGGGCTATCTGAAACTATTGGGAATCGCCATGGAGAAAAGCCCGTAGAAGAAAAACAGGCTGCCCAGTAGCGAATTCAGTAGCGAACCCAGCAGCGAATCGGTAAAGCTGCTTGTTCCTATCGTGTCCGTGTGAGCCCGCGAGCAACAGGTGCTTTGCCTGCATCATTGAGATGCTCGTAAACGTTTCACCGCACCGCTGACTAATTGAACCGTCTCTGCAATTTCATCCAGACTGTTTTGCCCCCCAACAGAAAAACGTAACGACGACTGATACACCTCAGGCGGGCAGTTCATTCCCACCAAAATGGGAGCAGGCTCTGCTGAGCCGCTGGCACAAGCACTACCGTGTGAACAACAGATTCCGCTTAAGTCCAATGCGACAAGTAAGGCATCGGCATCACATCCGGGGAAGGCGATATTGAGTGTGTTCGGCAAACGTGAATTCTCATCACCATTGATGAAAACGGGAGAGCAACTTTCTGCCAAGCCTCTTTGCAAATGGTCTCTGAGCTTGGCTTGGTGAGCAGTTCGTTCTTGCAAATCTGCACAGCACATCGACAGTGCTTTCGCCATTCCCGCAGCAAGCATTACGGGCTCTGTTCCAGCACGTTTTCCATTTTCCTGATGCCCACCAACGAGTTGCGGGAAGACCTTCACTCCTTCACGCACAAGCAATGCGCCGATCCCGCGTGGCCCATAGAACTTATGCGCTCCGATCGACAGCGTCGCCGCACCTGAATCACGAAATGAAACCGGGATTTTCCCTGCTGCCTGCACTGCATCCAAGTGCAATGGAACTCGATGTTCTTCGCAGAGCGCTGTCAAAGAAGATAGGTCCAGCACCGTACCGGTTTCATTATGAGCAACCAGCGCAGTCGCCAAAACCACATCCGACCACTCCACGGAATCAAGTGAAGCTTGCTCAATTTGACCGACGTTCGTCAGCTTCAATGGTTGCTTTCGGCAACCTCGTTGAATCAATCGCTTGAAGGCTTCCGTCGTCGCTGGATGTTCCCCCGGAGGAAGAACCACAGACCCGCTGCGTCCGACGGTCAATCCAAAAATTGCGAGATTGGACGATTCCGTTCCGCCGCTGGTGAAGAAAACCTCACTCGGCTGAGCATCAAGCAAGGCTGCAATTGTCTCTCGAGACTCTTCCAGAACTTGCCTCGCTTTTCGCCCAGCGAGATGTCGACTTCCAGGATTTCCAAACGCGAACGTCGCCACACGTTGCATTTCCTCCATCACTTCGGCAGCGACAGGCGTTGTGGCGTTATTGTCAAGATAAATCATGGTACAGATCGAGCAATTGACAGCCCAAGAGGAGCTTGAAGGGCGATCGCCACTTCAAAGCCTTCTCTCTGCTGCAACTCACATTTCCAGTGAGACTCCGACTCCTATCCGTTAAATCGAGATAGGATCAATGAGATGTTCTGGCCACCAAAGCCAAAGCTGTTCGAGAGTGCATGATCAACTTTCCGCTCTCTCAATTCATTGGGAATGTAATCAAGATCGCAGTTCGGATCGGGTGTCGAATAGTTGATGGTCGGGGGAACGATGTCATCTTGCATCGTCAGCAAACAGACAATCGCCTCCGCACTACCAGCTGCGGCAATCAAGTGCCCCATCATACTTTTCGTACTCGAGACCGGCGTCTTGTAAGCGTCCTGTCCGAGAGCCTGCTTAATCGCCAGCGTTTCGACTTTATCATTGACTGCGGTGCTTGTTCCGTGTGCGTTGATGTAGTCAACGTCGTCGGTGTTGATCCCGGCATCCTTCAATGCCATTTTGATCGCTCCGGTTCCTCCACGTCCCTCGGGGTGGATATCGGTAATTCGGTAAGCATCAGCTGTAGAGCCGTACCCAGCGATCTCACCCAGGATCTGAGCTCCCCGTGCCTGTGCATGTTCAAGCTCTTCCAGAATCAGAATCCCGGAGCCTTCGCCAAGAACAAACCCATCACGTTCCTTATCAAACGGCCGTGAGGCGGCTTGAGGATTGTCATTCCGTGTTGAAAGTGCCGTCAACAGATTAAAGCCGGTCACTCCAAACGGATGAATCATACTGTGTGCTCCGCCAGACATCATGATATCTGCGTCACCCTGGCGGATAATCTCGCTTGCTTCACCGATCGCCTGACTCGAAGCAGCACAAGCAGTCAAGCAATTCAGGTTCGGTCCCTGAGCGTTGAAGATACTCGCCAAGTGACCGGCAGGCATGTTCGGTTCCTGTTCTCGTTCTTCATTTGGGTTGAGTCGTTCGAGACCTTCTCTGGTGAACTGCTCCATGTCGAATTCACCGTTTTTCTGCGCATTGGCAATGAGCTGCATGAACAGAAAGAAGTCCTGCTGACCTTCTCCCGCCCCCAGATAAACTCCGAATCGGGTTGGGTCGAATTTTTCATTTTCAATTTCCAGGCCTGAAGACTTCATCGCCTGAACAGCGGCTCCGATCGCAAAACGAATGTTTCGCCCGGCATGCTGAAATCGTTCGGGATTATCGATGTAATCTCCGAGCTGAAACTCCTTCACCTCAGAAGCGAATTTCGTCGGAAATCCAGAGGCATCAAAGTGTGTGATATAGTCAATCCCACTCTTGCCTGCTTTTAGTGAATCCCAAGTTGAATCCACATCGTTTCCGAGTGGAGTAACACAACCTATTCCGGTGACGACAACACGTCTACGCATCAAAGCTATCCTATTTGTAAAGCTGTCCAGGTCGGGAGCAGATTTTCTCAATCCGGACTGAATTGCCTATGGAGGAAGTTCATCCCATCCATCTGAAACCGACTTTCATCAATTCGGCAATTCTGAAATCGTAACCCCGCCTCATTATAGGACGCAAGCAGACTCATTGAGAAGCCCCCTTTTTGGTTCTGAAAATACCGATTATGGCAATTTTAACGCCCCTGCACGGGTTGGTGAATTTTCTCACCACAATGACGGAATCGATCACCCCGCTACAAAACCGAGACAAACAAGCACAAATGGATAAAGTTTTCCGGATTTGACTGTTATTAACGTCACGACCGATCTCGAGTGGTATCTTTAAAAAATCGCGTGATTCTTGAAGTTTTAGCTGAGTTTTTCGACCTAGTAGGCCATTCCTAATGAGCAGCCAAGCCGTACTTCCTCCCTCGCCTTCCCCGGCCAACTCTTCAAAAAGTCAGAATCTGCCCACTCCGACAGACAAGAATCCGCTTCAAGATATCATTGAATTAGCTGGAATCGATGAGCTCCCAGATGTCTGGTGGGTCACAGATCTTAAAAACGAATCACCGCGAATCGATGTTCGCTGCCTCTCCGAATCGACGCGATTGGGAAAACGATTGCTCGATCTCTTCGTGTCAGCCACTCTCCTCGTCCTCCTTCTTCCAGTGATGATCATCGTTGGAGTGCTTGTGAAACTGACCTCTCCCGGCCCAATGATTTTCAAGCAAGTTCGAGTCGGACTCAATCTGCGTCGCACGGGGTCTGACCGCAGAAAACTGTCCGATGAAGAGAGCTCCACAGAAGACCGACGGAATGCACCTTCTGACAGGAGGGTCAAATTTGCGTACGGTCAGCATTTTACGATCTACAAGTTTCGAACGATGCGAAACGATGCGGAAAAAAATGGAGCCCAGTTCGCTGTCCAAGGGGACGCACGCATCACAGGAATCGGAAAATTTTTGCGTAAAACCCGGCTCGACGAGTTGCCACAATTGATCAACGTCTTGCGAGGGGAAATGTCACTTGTTGGCCCTCGCCCAGAGCGGCCAGAGTTCATGGCTGAACTGTCAGAAGAGATCCCGTATTACCTTGACCGCTTGGGACTCAAACCAGGACTCACCGGTGTTGCTCAAATCATCAATGGCTACGACAACGAAATCGACAGCTTCCGCCGTAAAGCCGCTTTCGACTTATACTATCTACAGAACTGCTCCGTTTGGAATGACTTCAAAATCCTAGTCCGCACCGTCAAAGTCGTCTTAAGCGGAAGTGGAGCCCTGTAGAGCAGCTATTGAATTGGTGTTCCGGTTCAGCCTCATAACTAGGCATCGATGGATGCCGTCAAAGCGACCTTCTCGGGCACAAAAACAGGTTGAAGATGCGCTCATTGCCCGGCGCTGATCTGACAACTCTGGTATTTCGGTCACTCCGGTTGCGAGTTTCCAGATGAATGCTTAGAAAGAGTTTTTCCGAGCTCATTCTTCATCCATACTGGCGTCATGATCACTCGCACACATACCTCTGACGATGGAACTGTCAGCCATGCGGTCTACACCGACTGTGAACGCTATCGCTATGTGCTGACACGACAATGGGAAGAGTCAAGCTGCAATCGAGCGGTCTTTATTGGTTTAAATCCATCAACTGCGACGGAATACCAAAACGATCCGACAGTCGCGCGGTGTATCAACTACGCGAAAGCCTGGGGGCACGATTCGATGACAATGCTGAACGCATTTGCATTCCGATCGACTGATCCCAAAGGGCTCAAAACTATTGACGATCCAGTCGGCCCGGCGAATGATCGCTACATCCTGAAACAATGCCGCGAAGCCAGCCAAATCATCCTCTGTTGGGGAACTCACGCAGAGCACCTGAACCGCGGCCTCAATCTTCTCGCAAAACTCAACAAGCTTGACCTTGAACTCAGCTGCCTGAAAATCACCAAGCATGGTCATCCTTCACACCCACTCTACCTGAAAAAAAGCCTGCTGCCGCTCCCATATGCCCCTGAAAGAACACTCAGCTCCTCAGACTGATACTCACAAGAGGCTTCAGAGACGCGCTGAAGACCAGCTTGTCCATCGACATTTGCAACGACTCCAAAATGTGATCGACCCGCCACGAGGCAGATTTTGCAAACCAATTCGAAAGATGTTCTAGAGACTGGTAACGGACCACCACAAATTTCACCCCTGAATTAGCGACTATGAGCGATCATCAAAATCCTTTGTCTTTAGGCTTCCGAATGCCTGCGGAATGGGAACCGCAAGAGGCAATCTGGCTTTCGTGGCCTCATTCTCTGGAAACCTGGCCCGGCGCGTTCGAGCCGGTTCCGCACATTTTCGCTGAGATTGCGAGGCACATCGCTGAGTCGCAACTCGTGCGAATTAATGTCAACAACGAATCGATGGCGGATGAGGTTCGGCAGTTGCTGAACAATGTGAAAACGAACATTGAGAACGTTCGCTTTCATCTCAACCCGACCAACGATGCCTGGGTTCGTGACCACGGGCCGATTTATCTTGTACGCTCCGAAAATCAACAAACAGAACGGGCGATTTCGAATTGGGGTTACAATTCCTGGGGAGGAAAGTACCCACCCTTCGATTTCGACAATGCAATTCCAAAACGAATTTCAGAAGAGTTTCAGGAGTTCGCATTTTCGCCCGGTATGATCCTCGAAGGAGGCTCGATTGATGTCAATGGTTCTGGCACACTGCTGACCACGACCTCTTGCTTGCTCAACAAAAACCGCAACCCGGGTCTGTCGCAATCGGAAATTGAGACTCGACTCAAGAACTTCCTCGGAGTCAATAAAATTCTTTGGCTCGGTGAAGGAATCGTAGGTGACGACACTGACGGACACATTGACGACATTACACGTTTTGTCTCTTCCAACGTCATCGTGACAGCAATTGAAGAGAACGCTTCCGATGAAAATTACTCTCCGCTTCAACAGAATCGAGAGTTATTGCAAGGAATGACCGATCTCGAAGGGAACTCGTTCGACATTGTCAACTTGCCAATGCCCGATCCCGTTTACTTCGAAAAAGAACGCCTTCCCGCGAGTTACGCGAATTTTCTAATCTGCAATTCAAAGGTTCTCGTGCCGACGTATCGATGCGAGAAAGACCAAACTGCAATCGGAATCCTTGCTGAACTCTTTCCCGATCGTACGGTCGTCGGCATTGACTGTACCGACCTGGTTTGGGGACTGGGAGCAATTCATTGCCTGACGCAACAACAACCGTCGGCCGATTCCATTTTCCCTTTGTAACCCGTTTCAACTCCAGCGTTTTCGCTGAGGAGGGGAGGAGACGTTCCTTCACAGAGGAAGAGGAAGAAGAAGGAGAAGAAGGAGTCGAGACTTATTTGAAGGATTGAGTCGCAGCGACAGCGAGTTCATCACAGCGTTCGTTCTCCGGGTGGCCACTATGGCCCTTAACCACTGTAAAACGGACGTCATGCTGGGAAAGTAAGTTGTCGAGTCGCTGCCAGAGTTCGACATTCTTAACCGGTTTGAGTTTTTTCCCCTCACGCCGTTGCCAGCCGTTCTTTTTCCAGTTCGGCATCCACTCTTTCGAACCTTTTGCGACGTACACGCTATCAGTAATCACTTCCACTTCTGAAGATTTCGAAAGCGCTTCGAGCCCGCTGATGACAGCCATCAACTCCATTTGGTTGTTGGTTGTCTCACGATCTCCGCCGCTCCCTTCCTTTTCAGAACCAGTTGCCGGGTGCCTGAGAATGTATCCCCAACCACCGGGACCGGGGTTTCCGCTGCAAGCTCCGTCAGTGAAAAGTTGCACAAACGGGCAGTTCGATACCTGATCAGCAGACATAACTCCCCTCGACCGTGGATTGAAGCACGGGCAGAAAAAAAATTAGCGAGTTGGTTCCCTGCCGATGAAAGACTGGTCAATGAGTCCAGCCTGAATTCAGACTGCTGACCTCATACTGCCTGATTTTGCAGTCCCATAATGGCAGACGGGCATGTCGTATAGGCTGAGAGCCTATTTCGCACGATAAACAATGCGCCCACGATTCAAATCGTAGGGAGAGACTTCAACTTTCACGCTATCGCCAGGGACGATACGAATAAAGTTTTTGCGCATTTTCCCAGAAACATGGGCCAAAACAACGTGTCCGTTCTCCAGCTCCACTCGGAATTGTGTATTGGCAAGTGCCTCGAGCACTGTGCCTTCCATTTCGATGGCCCCTTCTTTGGCCATAAAGCTTCAACCTTCTTGAGTGTTTTTTTTTACGGTTAACGAGGACATCCCGCTAACGTGAAGGGCAAGATTGTAGCCACACGGAACCAGAGAATCAAAGCGTATCTTGGAATTGAGAATCGAATCCGTTGAAATAATTCTCGAAGCCTGCAGCGGCGACAAGAATGACGAGCCTCCTTGCTGAGCAGACAGGAAATTGAGTACTGACTCAAACAGCTTTCGTCTCACTTTTGCCCGCGAAAGAGAGCTTTCTTCACATTGCGCCACGAGGCAAATCACTCTGGTATCTCAGCTCTCGATACAGTCTGAGTCACTTTTGATCGGCTCTGTCGATTGGAAAGACGAGGGTAAATTTCGTTCCCCGGTTGAGTTCACTTTCACAATCGATAGTCCCGCCGTGCGCTTCGACAATCTTACGAACTGTTGGAAGCCCTAACCCGCTGCCAGCTGGCTTTGTAGAAAAGAAGACATGGAACATCTTGTCTAAAGCCTCGGGAGACATCCCGCAACCGGTATCGATGATCTCTAAGACGACGTTGTTGTCACGACAACTTGTCTGGAGCTCCAGGAGCCCTCCCGATGGCATCGCTTCCTGGGCATTTCGAACAAGGTTCGTCAAAACTTGTTGAATGAGCCGAACATCAAGAAAGACCGGCGGAATATCCGATTGAAAATGGGGACGAACGTCGATCCCATGTTCTTCGGCCTCAGCTTTGTAGAACTCAAGAAACTGGTTCATGACATCTTCCAGATTCATTCGCTCCAAGTGCAACTCGCCTGCCCGAGTGAACTGCAAAAATGCTTCGAGTACCTGGTCGAGATTGTCGCACTGAGTCTGAATCGTTTTCACCTTCTGCAACATGCGGTGAGCAGCCGGAGAATCAAATGCTTCGAGTTCTTCAAGCAACAACTCCAGATTCATGCTGATCGTCGAAAGTGGATTTCGCACTTCATGTGCGAGCCCCCCAGCCAACACTGTGACTTCGTTGTATTGTTTTTCCAGTCGTTTCCGTTCAGAAGAATCGAAGGTTTCGTCTGTCATTGCTGGCTCACAATTGAAACATGTCCCTGAAAGCTGTCATCTGATTCTGGGTAGTCGCTGCGATAGTGGACTCCCCGACTCTCTTTTCTGGCGCGGGCCGACTCAATGATGAGACGAGCGACCAGAAGCATATTCTGGAGTTCCCAGCCTTCGACAGACTGAAATTCCCGTAGCGAAACATATCGTTCCCAGAAATCAACTTGCGTCGCTGCAGCGGCTAAACCAGTTTCATCGCGACGAATCCCAACGTTTCTCCACATGATTGCCCCCAGCGAATTGAGAAGATCCGTCAAGTTCAGACTGTCTTGGTTCTCCATAAACGTTGACCCCGAAAGGACTGGGGGAGCCTCAAAGTTATCAGGAATCTGGAGTGCCGCTTCGGAAGCACCAAGTCCGGCGTTGATCCCGAAAAACAATCCTTCCAGCAAACTGTTCGACGCGAGACGATTCGCTCCATGCAGTCCACTCGAAGTCACTTCTCCGGCCGCCCATAGTCTGGGCAAAGTCGTTTTTCCATTTAAGTCGACGGTCAGTCCGCCGACCATATAATGAGCCCCCGGCCGAACCGGAATTCGATCTTTGGCCAGATCGAGTCCAAACTCCCGACACATCTCGCTGATGTTTGGGAATCGATTCGCGATCATGTTCGGGTCGAGATGCGTCAAGTCGAGATAGACGCAAGGATGCCGTGTCTTCTCCATCTGATCAGTGATCGCGCGGCTGACAATATCTCTGGGGGCGAGCTCCAATCGATCATCGTAATCTCCCATGAATCGATATCCGGCGACATCAACCAGATGACCTCCTTCGCCACGCACCGCTTCAGAGATGAGATGCCGTGAGCTTCCCGCGATATACAGAACGGTGGGATGAAATTGCATCATCTCCATGTCTCGAAGTTCAGCCCCAGCCCGGTACGCAAGAGCATGCCCGTCGGCAGTCGCAATGTCCGGGTTGGTCGTCTCGCGGTACAAGCGACCAGCGCCGCCGGTCGCTACAATCGTCTGCTTCGCCCAGACAAACGTCTTCCCGTGGTATGAATTCCACATCAACGCTCCACGACATTCCCCGTCGTAAGTGAGCAAATCGATGGTAAACGTTTTCTCCCAGATCTCCGTGCCGCTCGCGCCACGAATGCTGTCGATCAAGGCCCGCATGAGCTCTTTCCCAGTGGCGTCACCGAGGGCATGAGCGACTCGCGGGTGGCTGTGACCACCTTCTGTCGTCAACGCGATATGTCCGTCGATCTTGTCGAAGTTAGCTCCGTAGGCTGCCAACTCACGAATACACTTCGGGGCTGATTCCACAACGGCTTTGACCACATCCTCATCACACAGTCCTGCACCTGCTGTGATGGTATCCTCAGCGTGGTTGCTAAATTCATCAGACGGGTCCAGAACTCCAGCAATCCCTCCTTGAGCCCAGGAACTGTTCGACACCGAGACCTGATCTTTGGTGACCATGACGACTCGAAGTTTCGGATCGACTTCCAGAGCTGCGCGGACACCTGCGATGCCTGTTCCGATAATCAACACATCGACAAACATGTGTGGAATCCGCTTTGGATCAAAACGAATCAAATAACGTTGAGGGGGTGAATGGTGAAGTAAGGACATCCAGTGTATCGCTTCTTGAGAACAACATAGGGTCAGTAATAATGAAGAGCAGCTGCGGAAATTGTTGCTGGAGGGAAATTATGGTTACTCACTGAGTTCTCCCCCCGAGATTCAGTTCTCATCGGGAATTTTACGGCCATGTGGATCAACGTCAGGCGAGTCCAGTTCATGCTTGAGCTGTTCTCTCATCTTTTCATCGAGAAAGTGTTCGACATAATGAGCGGTCTCATGGAGATGGTCATCTGGAAGGTCGAAGTGTTTCTGCATGTAGGACTCCCAAAGACGGTGGCTGCCGATGAGTTCTGCAGCACGGGAACGGCCTTGATCAGTCAACGCAAGCCCTTGAGTTGATGCGAGCAACAACCCGAGTCGCCGAAGTCGAAACATCGCGAGCCAGCGCTCGAACGGCGGAATCCACACAGTCTCTTTTTCTGTCTGGGAGGCACTGACATACAGTTCCCCAAGTTGTTCTTCAAATCGATAGACGGTTGAAAGAATATCGTCGGCAGCAATTTGCATGCGCAACTTTAATCGCGAAAAACCTTTTCCAAGTAACCCATAACGAGGAGACAACAGAAAAGCAGCTATGAAGAAGAGGCCACACGCGACAGCAATCATCCCGGACGTTCCGGCATCTTGAACCTGATCGAACCCCAATGGCTGAAACACCATGACAGGCACTGTCTTCGCAAGAATTTGCCCCAGGATCGCGCTCAAACCTGCCACGACTAAACTGATCGCAATTGTCAGGTGCAATCGGTCCGTCAGCAAGACGGCAGTCGCCGCCGGGACAATCAACAGGCCAATAACAAGGATGCTACCGACTGATCGAAACGCCATCACAACAGTCACCGCAGTGGCTGCCATGAGCACATCATTCACGAGGCGAGAGTTGATTCCCTGAACCGTTGCAAGGTCCGGATCGAAGGCTGCGATTCGCAGTTCTTTGTAAAAGAGAACAAGGAGAATCAGGTTCAGAAGCAACGAACTTCCATTCACCAGATATGCTCGTGGGAAATCATATCCCAGAAACGAAATTTCGTCCCAAACGATCAGTTCAAGCTGACCAAACAGCACGCAATCTAAATCCAGATGAACGTCCGCCTTGAGTCGAATCAACAACAAGCCCAACGCGAACAGCGACGTAAACACAACCCCCAACGCAGCGCTACTTTCGACGCGTCCAAGTCGCTGGACCCATTCAGTCAGAACGGAAGTGAGCACACCGATGAGAACTGCGCCGCTGATTAACAGGATCGGCTCAGCTGTTGAGTGTTCCGGAATCCAGTCAAAGGAATGACTTAACCACTGCGAGAACAGAATCGCCAACACGACACCTGGCAACGCTGTATGGCTGAGCGCATCGCCCATCATGCTTTGCCGACGCAACACAAGCCAAACACCGGGAATCGCACAAGCCATAGCAGCCAATGCCCCCGCGACAACCATGGATGTGTCCCACGGATGCCAGTTGTCCAGAAGTGTGAAAAATTGATGGAGCATGCGACTCGTTAGGTGTTGTTTTCCCGATCTGATTCGTTCGCAGAACGTTTCAATTTTACCAAGAAGCAATCAGCAACGGCTGACTGCAAATCTAATTCTAGAGCAAGCTGCTCTAAATGTCCGTTTTGGCCAGTTGAGTCTGAATCTCTTCCAGACTGACGAAGTTTCCGCTTCCGATTCCGGGGCAGTCTCTTCGAGTTTGTTCCCACGATTCGGGAGAGTCGACATTCGATTTCCAGAACGGCCAGGTTTTGCACTGAATCGGACGTACCGGGTAAATTGTACATCCACGCCCCTGCGGATCAAAAAAGACACAGTCTCCGTTTGCGAATTCTGTCAGCGAAGTTTTTCCTCGTGCGGGGCGTGTATACAACAAGCGAATCTCCCCGATCGGCTTGTCGAGATACTCCGCAATATCCTTCACTTCCTCTTCGCTGACCCAAACAAAGCCAGGCGCACCCGTGCAACAGTTGCCGCACTGAGTACATTCGAATTTCAGGCCGTCACTGTACCAGGGCTCATTGTTCATGAATTTGACTTCTTCTTGATTCCCTGACTCGCGATCCCTTCGGTACGCATGCTCTCAAAAAGCCCGAGGTCCGACATGTGTTGATGGATCACTTGCTTTCTTTCCTCTGGCATTTCGTACAGTGGTTCGCATAACCGATCGCTACAAAGCCCAGTGAATCCCAACGCCGTTTTGATCCCAGCGAGATATCCGGTCGGTGCGGCACCAACTTCGTACAAACTTTTGGAAAGCCGTAAGACCTGGTGCTGAAGCCGATGTACTTCTCGCAAGTCCTCGGTCACAGCAGCTTCGTAAAGGGAGACGTATAAGCTCGGGGCAAGATTCGCTCCCCCAGAAATTCCGCCGTCTCCTCCCATCAGTACCGACTGTGCCATCAACTCTTCCGGTCCTACCAGAACCGTAAAATTCTCACGCTCTGATTTCAGCTCGATCAATTTATTGTAATACAGCATATCCGCAGAGCTGTCTTTGACTCCGATGAACTTTTCAAGTTTCATCAACGATTCGATCGTTCCGATTTCATAAGAGACTTTTGTGTGGCTGGGCATGTTGTACAGCAAGAACGGAAGTGGCAACTCCGCAGCCATCTCTTCAATGTATCGCTTTAAATCTTGCTGATGCATCGGGAAGTAATAGGGTGTCGCCAGGACAACGGCATCGGCTCCGCAGCTTTGTGAGAATTTGGCGAACTCGATTGACTCTGTCATCGACGTATCAGTGATTCCGACCAAAACCGGCACGCGACCCTGAATCTGTTCGCAGGCGATTTGAATGAATTCCTGCTGAGTTTTATGACTGAGACTGGGAGCCTCTCCACTCGTCCCCAAAATAAACAACCCATGCACTCCCCCCTCAATGACATGATCAACGAGCCTCCGAGTGCCATCGACATCGATTTCATCACGCCCCAGCAGCGGGGTCACCAGAGGAGGAATAATGCCTTTCAAAGGGAGCACTGTATCTGTCATGAGTCGTTTCGCTATTTGAGCAATGTTTTGAGCATCGTAATGCTGGTCGTCCCCGTGAAGATCACTTTCGTGAGTTCATTGACTGCTCGCCACGAGGCTGAACGTGAATGACCAATATTGGACTTGCGATAGATGAATATCCGTCAGCGATACTTTATCTGGTATTCACGCTGACGAAAACCGCAGATGGTCCAAGTCTGAAGAGTTGCGTGGAGTCGCTCATTGGTGGTCCTTGAAATTTCCCCTCTCCGCACAATCGACGAAAAAATCAGCTGAAGCACCGTGCTGAGGAGGAAGTAAGTGTGCAAGAAACAAAATAGTGAGTTCACAGCGATATAAAATGCTCGCTCCAGACTGACCAGAGTCCTCTGTTCAAGTGAATGGAAACCGAGCCGGAAATTTGCGGAATGTTCACTTTTCATAGGAATTGAGAGAGAAAAATCAGTTTTCAAGATCGACACTATTGAGCTGACCTTTCATTTCATCCAGAAAATCTGCGTCGTTTCCATGCCAGCCAGACAATGCGTATGATGAAAGGCAACGGGAAGCCAGGCACGCCCGAATTTCGTCACCATCGCAATGCAATGGGAGTTCCGAATGAGCCAAGTTCTTTGCATCAGTGGATTGCTATCCATCATTCTGGGCAATGCCCTGCTAGCAAATGAAGAGCTTCTGGCAGAAGCTGAAACTGAGCTTCAACTCGGTGACTACCAGGATGCCCAGAAATGGTTCCAAAAACTGATTGCTTCGGACGACCTGAACGAAGACTTGCTGATCTCCGCGTTCTTCGGAATGAGTCGCGTCCATGCAGAGCAAGGGGAGTACGAGAAAGCGATTGACGTTCTGAAACGTGGTGTTAATCGAGTCGAGAAGTCCTCTCGCCTTTGGGCTCGTCTGGCGGAGATCCATCTTGAAACTGGAGAACATGCACAAGCTCGACGCGAAATCCGAAAAGCACTCGATCTCGACTCGCAAGATTTGCTCGCACTCTTGGTGAACGCACACTTGTTGACGGAAAGCGGAAAACTTGAAGAAGCGACAGAGCAATTTCGCTCGTTCGTACGAATTTACAACCGCTTGCAACCGACCGATTGGCAAACGTTGGTAACAATTGGAAACGGAGCGGCGGTGTATGCTCGATGGGAAAGTGTCTCACAAATTTTTCGATTTGTTGTCAACACTCTCTGCCCGGATGCTTTAAATGACAATGGCGATTGCTGGCAAGCATATGTCCTTTCCGGAAACCTTCTCTTAGAGAAATACAACGAAGGACAAGCACTCCCGGAGTTTCAATCTGCGCTGGAAATCAATCCACAATGCGCCGAAGCTTTGGTCTCGATGGCTCACGCTTCGCTACAGGATTCCAAGCTCGACCTTGCAGAGGGATTTGCGAAACAAGCATTGAAAACAAATCCAAATCATGTCAACGCCTTACTAGTTCTGGCAGCCGTTGGGATTCTTTCCGAAGACGAAGCCGCCGCAGGAGAGAGTTTGCAGAAAGCATTAAAAATCAACCCACTGAAACAGGAAACACTTGGCTACTTCGCTGCCTTCGACATCCTGCAAAACCGTGAGCTCACGCCGCAGCAATGCGAGCAAATCCTCTCGCCTCTAGAAGAAGAAGAAGAAGAAGAAGAAGAAGCGAGGACTGAGTTTACCGAAATCTGGACGGAGCTGACGCAGAGGAATCCGAAGCCGGGAGCATTTCTGGAGACCATCGCCGCAACTCTTGATGCGCGGCGAAAATATGATCATGCCGAAGTCTTTTACCGCAAGGCGATTGAGGTCATGCCGCAGCTTTCGGGACCACAAACCAACCTCGGAATGCTCTACATGAGAACAGGGCGCGTCGAGGAAGCTCAGCAGATTCTTGACTCCGCATTCGAAGCAGATCCTTTCCATGTTCGCGTCAGTAACATGCGAAAGCTGATCAATGTTTTGAATGGCTATGACGCGATTGCCAGCGACCATTTTGTTGTCCGGGCAGCTGAATCGGATCAACTTCTGGCAAAAATGGTCTCCGAGTACCTTGAGGAAATCTACCCCGAACTGACAGAACGATATGGGTTCGAACCGCCAGTTCGCTCACAGTTCGAAATTTATAGCTCCGCGAAAGATCAATCTGGCCACGCCTGGTTCAGTACGCGGATGATCGGCTTGCCCTGGATTCAAACAGTTGGAGCCTCGACCGGGAAAATTGTCGCCATGACAAGCCCGAACGAAAGCGAAGACAAGTTCAACTGGATGCGAGTGATTCGCCATGAATTTGTACATGTGCTGACGCTGCAAAAAACAAACTTCAATATCCCTCACTGGTTCACCGAGGCAATCTCAGTCACAGAAGAAAACATTGCGATGCCCGTTGATTGGCATCGGTTACTTCTGAAACGCTTCGACAATAATTCGCTGTTCGAACTGGCGACGATCAACAATGGGTTTCAAAAACCTGAAGGCCCCGATGACTGGACGTTGGCGTATTGCCAGAGTTTTCTGTACGCCCAATACATGCAACAGGAATTCGGCGAACAAGCTTTGCGAAAACTCCTCGATGCCTATTGCGTCACCGGAGTAACTGAAGAGGCAGTTCAGTCGGCCTTCAATATTCCACTCGACACGTTTGAAACTGGCTATCGTCAATTCATCGAAGCGAAAGTCCGCAGTAGTCGAAATCAACTTCCTCCAGAAGTTTTGAATTTCGAACAAGCCCAAAAGCTCGTCGAAGAATCACCAGAAGATTCTGCGGCACATGCGCAACTCGCACTGGCGATGTATGCCGCAGTTGGCTTTGAACAACCAGTTCTCGAACTCATCGAAACGGCATTGAAACTCGACGCTGGCGATCCCCTCGCAAGTGCCTTGAAGGCAAGTCATCTTCTGTCCAACGACAAGACCGATGAGGCCCTTGAGGTACTCGCTTCCAGTTCCGGCTCGAGCACTCAATCGCCAATCTTTCTTCGCGTTCAGGCAGCTGCATTTGAAAAGGCAGGCAGAATTGAGGAAGCAGAACAAGTCCTCAAACTGGCGATGGCGAGATTTCCTTTAGAGCCTCGTTTTCCAAAACAGCTCAACGAGCTTTACGAACTCAGCGATGCAGAGGCTGAAAAGAAAGCAGTCTCGCTCAAGAAACTGGCCAGCCTGGATTATGATGACATTTCGTCTCGTAAGAGCCTCGCACGTTTGTACTTCTCGACGAAGCAGTATCCCGAAGCGATTCGTTGGGCAAAAGAGGGGATTGCTGTCGACGCACTCGACGCCGAGACTCACAGAATTCTGGCAGATTCATACTTCAAGAATCAGCAAACAGAACAAGGGATCAGTGCGTACGAAAACTTGTTGATGCTTGATCAGACAACATTTGATGATCGCCTGCAATTCGCAAAGCTCTTGCGAAAAGCGAAGCAGTTCGATCGAGCAAAATCGGTTCTAAGAAATCTCCTGAACGAAGATCCAGATCACGTCGAAGCGAAAACACTCCTCAAACTGACAGAACGCGGATTGTGATATCCGCAAGCTATTCCTGCTAGCCACTCCTGCTATATGTTAACGAGATCCTTCCATGCTCCATTTCTATCAAAGTCCGAACCCAAAGCATTTTTTGAACCGGCGTTCAGGATCTGCCTCGTGGCAAACTGCTCTGGTCGCTGTCATCTTGTGCATGATTGGCACAGCCAGCTTCAGTTTCGCGGAAGACAAAGAGGCCAAGCCGATTCCACTGAACAAGAAAGAGACCGTCTTGCTCGATAAAGCGAACAATCGCCTTTTGTTGAAAGGTGAAGTCTGTCTACGACAGGGAGTTCTGGAAATGCTCGTGTGTGGAAAACAGACCAAAGAGCATGAATCGATTATTTCTCTGGATGCAAAAGCAGCAGTCATTCACGCGGGACTGCTAGGCTTGGGAGCCATGCCCGGACGCCCCGTTCAGTTCCAACCCGAATTCAGTCCGCCCCAAGGCCAGCAGATTGACGTGTTCGTCATCTGGAAGGACAAAGCAGGCACCACACACCGCCGCCCCGCTCAAGAGTGGGTTCGTCACGTGACTTATCGCTACTTCGAAGCCTCCCTGACCAACGTTCCTGCTGGAGTAAAAATCGACCCCGCTGCCGATGACGGGTTACGATACGACAGCATGAATCAAGTGTTGCTCCACTTTGGGACAATGTCCAAAGAGAAGCGTGACGAATTCCTGGCAATGAGCGAAAACAAGCCGTACCAGGCTGCCATCAACAAGATGTACAAAGAAAGTCAGCCCCGGCAGATGAAGGCAGACTTTGTTTTTGCCGGCTCCGGTTTTTCGAAACTGGAAGATGGATCGAATTACTACCAGGCAGAAGGAGGTAGCTTCATTTGTGTCGCCAATTTTGGAGATGCCATGATTGATGTCGCAATCAAAAGCTCTGCCGACGATTCTGCCGGTCGGTCCTTCGAACCGTATACCGAACGCATTCCTCCAGTCGACACTCCTGTCACCGTCGAACTGATTCCGCGTCAACCTGAAAAAACAGAGAAGACGGACAAGGCAAACAAGAAGACCACCCCCGCACCCAAATAAAGAACCGGAGCAATGCACCGAAGCGATCGCTACCCCTCCAGTGGTCCGAGGCCGACAGATGTTGTCTGAGCGAGAGGATAAACGTCGAGCAGTTCACGAACATCTTGAATGCTTAGTGATTTCAACGTCTCGAGATCGTCTGACAAACTGCGATACTCGTTGCGGTAAACCCAGTTTCCCCCCAATGCAACAAGGCGTCCCATCGGGCGCTCGCTGGAGAGGACGATCCGTGAAGCGACTTTATTCCGAGCCTGTTCGAACTCTTCCTCTGTCGGTCCTTCCCGGTTAAATTCCTCGTAGAGTTTCTGAATTCGCGAAAGGTTGTCTTGCACTTGATCTGGAGCGCAGCACATGTAAGTCGCCCAAACTCCACTCCCATCGTAGTCGTTGTATCCAATTTCAGCCGTTTCAGCGAAACCGGTTTCGACAAGTTCCCAGTGCATGCGGCCCGAAGAATCATCTCCAACGATCGTCGCAGCCATTTCAGCTGCGAAGCGAAGTGGGTTCGCAGAGGCCGGAGCAGAGGCCATCTGCATGACGTGCTGTTGATTCATCGCAGGTCGATGAATCCATGATGTCGTCGGTTTCGGTTGTGCTTCAAAATTCGTGCGGCCGGGTGTTCCCTTGTTCCAATCCGCACAGTGCTTGTCTGCCAGTTCGAGCAAATGGTCCCATTCTAAATTTCCACTGGCAGCCAAGATCAGATTGCTGGCACCATAACGATTTTGATGATACTCAAGCATCTCAGTGACCTTAAGGTCTTCAATGCTTTGGGTTGAGCCGAGAATACTTTGCCCGAGTGGATGCCCTGCAAAGTGTGTCGCCATTGTGGCATCGTAAATTGCGAAACCCGGCATATCTTCGTACATGCCGATCTCTTCGAGAATGACTTGCTTCTCCATATTGAAGTCATCTTCACGTAAGCTCGGACGCATCATGCGCGTCAGCAAATCGAACGTCCGGTCGAGATACTCAGGCAAGATCGCTGCGTAATAGAAAGTGACTTCTTCGCTTGTTGAAGCATTATAACTGGCCCCGACTTCGTCAAAAATCCGGTTCACGTCATCCGCGGAATATTCCTCATCCCCTTTGAAGGCCATGTGTTCCAGGAAATGGCTAACACCAGAAACTCCGGCCTGTTCATCCCGGGCACCGGTCCTCACAAAGAAACCGACTGCAGCACTTTGGGCAGCTGGTTTCGTCTCTGCAATAATTTGCAATCCGTTATCGAGTTGTTTCTGGTGAAATTGCATCGTGGTCGCATTTACGAAGAATATGAGATGAAAATAAGAAAAGCTCCGCACACAGTACGGAGCTTTTCAAGTTCAGTAAAGGATACTCAATGAATTTGCCCCCTCAGAAAATCTGAGTGAGGGGGCGAAATTTCAACGAATGATAGCTATTTCCCTTAATATTGATAGCTGTTCTAAAATTCACCAAGCCGTTCACGACCTTGAATGGTTGAGAGAGCTTCCATGACGCCTGGATCGATATTTTCGCTAATGAAACGGACAGATCCGTCTCCTAACAGGAACTGAGCGCCACCCGCCGACTTACTTCCAAAGGCGTTACCACCGTTGATGTACGGCTGTTTGTCGAGTGGTCGAATCGTCCCTTTTCCGCCAGCCGCCCACGGTTGCGGGTCGTTGGTTTCCCCGATGGCGAGCGTATTCGAAAGACCATCTGTGACGTCCTGGATACGAGTCCGGCGATTGTACCCAAACATTCCGGCCTTCGGATCGTTGACTGGAAGTGTGGGGCCTTTTGGTCCCACACCCGCCACACCGACATAGCTGGTTGCGCCATAACCCTTCACGCGATTCACTGGTTCACTTGGATGATTCAGAGTGGGAATGACCATTTCTGCATTCCGCACATTCTTTTCCGATTCCCAACCAGACTTCAGGTCGAACTGTTTATAGAGTGCTGCCTCTTCGATAAAAGGAAGGACAGAAACAATCCAGCTCAATCGGTCCTCTGGCTCCAGGTCATCATTGGGAACTGTCCCGTGCGGGAAATGATTGTAAAGGTCGTAGTAGTTGTGCAGCGCGAGACCGAGTTGCTTCAAATTGTTTTTCGACTGCGTCCTGCGAGCAGCTTCGCGAGCCTGTTGCACAGCTGGGAGGAGCAGTGCGACAAGAACTGCTGATGTCGCCACCATGGTTGTCCCATCCGAACCTCCAAGGAACGGGATTCCCGGCATCGATTGTCGTGCGTAGCTATGCAGCCCATCTTCTTCAACCGTGGTCATCATGACATTCGGGAAGAGATGGCTCGTCACGACTTCGTTAGGTGGCAAGTCCGCCGGACTCAGTGGGAATTCAAAGTCTTCCGGAAAGTTTCGGGATTCCTTCATCGCCAGTTCCAAACCACCGACAAGCATCGGAGCAAACCCTAGCAGGAATTCGTAAGTTTGCGTCGGATCGACAATCGTGATTGAGGTGAATTCTTTTGGCATCTCTGCAAGTGCAGCAGCGTACGCATCGGTTGGCTTCCAGGATGGAAGTTTTCCATCCAGTCGCATCAAACAACCTTCCACAGCTTGTGGAACCAACCCCATGATCAGCCAGTCATCATCGACACAGATCGCAGGAGAGAAAAACGGAGCCTCCGGGAATCGCAACAAGTCGACAGTTCGACCATGCTTTTCAACATTCTGAACGAGGAAATCTCCTCGTGACTCGGCTTCAGCAGTTTCATAAATTCGACCAAGCAGATTTCGTAGACGATCCGCATCCTTGACGCTGATCACGACAGCACCACCCAGACCGAACATTCCTTGATGCTTGTCTGTGTAAACGCAATGCACATTGCCGAGTGTCGTGAATAATTCAATCGGCTGAAATCCGAGCTCACGTTCGAAATCCCTTAGAAACTCATCAACGTTATCCAAAGCATCCGGTGGTCCGTACTGCGACAGATTCTCCACGACGGACCAAAGAGTATCGTACGCTTTCGCCCAATCAAAACTTGAGGCGATAAGACTGCTTTGTCCGACCGGCACAGGTGGAAGATCCTCAAAGGTAATCGACTCTTGCATCAAGAGATCCATCAGCCCAGTTGTTTTTCCAGACGTGGAAACAATTTGCTCCGTCCAGTTCGCTTCACCTTTGTAACCACTATACGCCGCGACATGATCGAGTGTGTCCAGTCCCGTCGCATCGAGAATCTCATCGATCGTCACCTGCTGACGATTCGGAAGCGGAACAGGCATTTGACCATACATTTTTTGCAGCGACCCGAAATCAAACCAACCGATCGATTTCACAGTGAAGTCGGGATCTTCTGCGAGATACTTTTTGTAGAGTGGGCTGGATGTGAGATTCGGTTGATCTCCATCGGCAACTGCAATCGCAGAGCGAATCGCATCAATCCCGACTGCAATCACCAAGTGCCCCTGCTCTTCCCAGAACCCGACTTCGACAGGCGTCTTCGGGATCATCGTCATCGAGATGGTTCGACCGTTCCGATTCACATCTTGAATTTCAGCCGGAAGATCAGGAACCTGCTTCAGCATCTCTTTGATAAAATCAACACCACCAACGGCATCGTGGACAACAATGATCCCCCACGGTTGCATGCCCATTCCATCCGAAATCGCAATGGACATTCCGTTTTTTTCCACATGCGTCATCGCATCTTCGATCTGATCCGCATTAGGAATGTCATTTGGCATCGAGTCAAAGGCGTCTTCGATCGCCTTCACCAACCCGCTTTCATAAAGCGCCTGATAGCTCGCTGTCTCTTTGAACGCTTTTTCTGTCAGAAGCGAACCGTTGGATTTCCCATAAATGATGGAGCGAGCCGGGAGTAATTTCTCCGGAGCGACTGAATCCGGTCCACGTTGAGCATACGTCCACCCGGCAATCGAGACCACTGCCAGAGCAGCAATACTCAGCCCTGTCATCTTGGTCCGTTTTCGTAATGCCATCCGTTTTCTCTCCCCGATAGAGGCCACATTTGAATTGAAAATTCTGCCGTTCATAATGCCTAGTCGTCATAAAACCTGCAAGCCTTACAACGAGATCGACGAGACAGACCTTCAGAACATGCCCAACACCCAGTACGCGCAGGGATGCTTGGCGCTCAGTGCTGGGAACTCGATATCCAATAAAGACACGCCCCCTCTGAATCACGGAGTGACTGCGTGAGACTCACTTCGACTGATTCGCCGTCGCCGCTTCGCGGAGCAATTTGACTGCGGCTCCGACCAGCATCTCACCGCTGCCGGGAAGAACGGTGGAGTTCGTGACTTCGTAGCTTCCGCCAGCGTAGGCGGCCTGGTGGGGGATGTAAATTGTCTCCACGGTGTTGGAAAGCTCAACAATGATCGTCGTTCGAAATGGAGAGGCATGCTTAATAGCAAGTCCCAGTTCAACAAAGACTTCACCGGGCAAACAGACGATTGCGACGTCATCCCCTAGCGTCATCACGGTCACATCGACCGGGAGCGTTTCGCCGGTCCCTGCCAAAGAATGACTGACGCCCCAGGTGATATGATCTGTCGCCTTCACAAACGGTTGGCGATGACGAAACTGATCGAGAATCAGCTTTTTGTGAGCAGTGACATGATCGAAGAAATTCACCTTCTCGCCACTTTTCGCCTGATCGAGAATCTTCACCGACCATTCCACTTCTTCACGCGTTGCATCCTCCAGCGGTAACGAAACGACCTCCGATTGCACTCTTAAATTTGATTTCTCAAGAGGCTTTAGCTCCGAGAGTTCGCTGCTGATTGATTTCGCCAGAGAGTGCCCGATAAAGTCGACTTTGTTACGTTCGGTCGCTGACGGATTCGAGTGATTGATATCGCCGCAACATCCGGTTGCGAAGATCGACACGACTCCGGCTCCGAGTTCTTCGCGCAACGTCTGTTCAATGAAGAACGGGTAGTCCGCACTCCACTTCATGCCGCCAACGGTATCAAGATGCAAAGCAAAGTTACTCAGAACACCTCGAGTCGTTCCATTCTGCGGATCTCGGATTGAGAGTAATCCGATCTCAGGATCAATCGGTCCAGCTGCGCGAACGACATCCGGATTGCTGTATCTCTGCCAGGTTTTCACGCTGCCATCTTTCATGACAAATCGGCGATTGAACGCAACCGGCGTTTCCTGAGTCGCAGCCCCTGTCAACAGTTCAGCTGGCTTCGCCTCTGAGTATGCCTTCGCAATTAACGCGACCGGAACACCGATCATCTGCTCAATATACTTTGCTCTCAATTCATCCTGTTTTTCTTTCCCCAGATACAGATAGAGTTCCTTCATGTAGTCCGGCGCAGTATGTGAATGCGTCGCTGCCAGGACAATGTGTTTCTCTGGAATTCCGGTCTCTTGAGAGGCACGTCGTCGGACCTCCTTTGAAAGGTCCGTCGCAATGCCGATCAAATCACAAACCACGAGTGCAGCGGCGGTTTCTCCATCTCGAAAAACAATCGCCTTCGCCTTGAGCGGATCAATCGTTCCCTCAGCGAGGCGTTCGTGGTAGTAACCTGCCATCGGAAAACCGACTGGCGGAGTGATGTCCGCTTCTGCGATTCCGACGGTCAAACCGTTTTCAATCGCAGGCTCTTTTGAGGGAGAGTCCGCTGCATGAAGAGGCCCCATGATCGCGAAGATCATTCCTGAAAATACAACTCCACACGTCATTGACTTCATGATCCTGGCTGCCTGTCTGAGAGTTCGAAACTGACCGATTTATGTTATAGCAATTTTCGAATTGGTGTTCACGTCCCGTCTCGTGGCGAACAGCGATATCAATATTGAAACGCGTTCTTCATAGAAAATGGTTGAACAAACTGCACGACGGAAGTCACAGCCTGAAACCCATCTCTTTGGAGCAACTTCCAAGCATTGAAGAATCAACTAGAGCATCTTTCGAGTTGGTTTGCAGGATCTGCCTCGTGGTGAACAGTATTTTACTAGAGAAATGCGTTCTTCACGGGCACACGGTAGAGCAAACTGCTCTAAGTCCGACAAGCTTGAACTTTGATATTTTGCAACACTGGATATCAGAACAAAAACCGCATACAAACACCGACATCAAGCAAAACGACGACACTGTTTTACCACCGTCTGCAATAACATCGAGGTCACCTCAATGGAATTTTTCTACTACCTCCTAATTGGCCTGTGTGCCGGATGGTTGGCGAGCCAGATCATGAAAGGGGGGAGCTCCGGGATGATCACAAATCTGATTGTCGGCGTGATCGGTGCAATTCTGGGTGGGTTTGTCTTCGGACTGCTCGGGTTGGTCGCAGTCGGCCTGATCGGAAACCTGGTCACCGCAACTGCCGGGGCCTGTCTGCTGATCTTCCTTCTTCGAAAATTCGGAGGGAGCAAGTGAAGTTGAAGTGATTCACGAAGGCTGTACTGAAACCAGCCATCGGGTTACACGACTTCGGCTTCCAGTGCACAGGGCTCGCTGGAAGTTTCCTTGCTTTTGAACCAGTCGAGGACACGCCAGTCCATCCACCAGCGGTCAGGATCGACAGACCCTCTCGAGTAATAGCCGAGGTGTCCACCTGATTCCGCAACATGTAAATGGATTGAGTCAGGAAGATCGAGTTCCTGAAGAATTCGCGCGGGAATGAGAGGATCATCCGCTGCTGAGAGAATCATTGTCGGGGTTAAAATATCGTAGATGACAGGAGCGGCGCTGCAGGTTTCATAGTAGTGCTGAGCGCTATCAAAGCCAGTTCGTGGAGCTGTAATCGTCTCATCGAATTCAATAATTCGGCGGGGCGGCGGGAACTGTTCTTGATCCAGTTTCCCATCGAATGATTGTTGTAACTGTCGATACAGCATTTTAGCAAAGTAGCGATCGTAGAATCCGAAAATCTTCTTGCCGATGGCGTCGGTGCAGTCAGCCAGTCTGACTGGAGGATTGACCGCAATCGCACGGTGTACGAGTTGGGCCGCTTCTTCAGGGCGTTCACCCAGCCACTTCAAAACGATATTCCCGCCTAAAGAAAATCCACCAAGATGGATGGTTGAGCCGGGACACAATCGCTGAATTTCTTCAATTGCACCCTGCAAGTCTTCTGTTCGTCCGGCATGGTACAGATTCCGGGCGAGACCTTTGCCCTCCCCGCATCCTCGCAGGTTCAATCGGAATGTTCTCATCCCTTCGCTGCGAAGCTTGGCAGCGATCCGGCGGACATAAGGACTTTCCGAAGATCCTCCTAAACCGTGGACCAAAATGGCAACATCGTTCCCCTCTTGCCAATCGCTGACAGGGAGATCGTCAATCAACAAGAGACAATCTCCGTCGTCAAGATGCACATGACGACGAACTGAAATCTCTCGCGGAGAGGTGATTCCGGAAATACAGGCTCCCAGTATCGTTTGCATATGTCCTCCCACAACAAGAGGATGCGGCCGAAAGGGGGGGCACTCAAACTGATTCATTCGAGATAGATTGGCTGAGAGTATGAGACGGTTTCGAGGAGTTTAACCAGTTTCAGCAGGTGCCGCTATCCGAGATATTTCGAAGTCGAATTTCAGAGATTGTTCGAGCCAGTCGAATCAGTGAGATGTTGTGATCAAGGGAAAACGAACCTCGTCCTCTAAACGGGTTTCCATCCACAGGTCTTCGGAGACATCCTCGTTGATGCCTTCACCGTCATAGAGCATGAAAACCGTCTCTTTTTGCTCAATAAAGAACTTTCGGAACCATAACATTTGCTTGACACGCTCTCGTGGTTGCATGAGACGAATGCTGATTCCTCGCTCGTGCCAGTCAAACAGCATTCCAAAGAAACCACTCGGAACATGCTGAACGCAACTCATATCAACACCAACAGATGTGGCGTTTTCATCGTAAACCAGCCGAACAATTGTGTCTCGAAGAAGTGATAAATCTGCCCCGTCCCAGATTTCCATGTCGCCGATCTCTAGCACAGTGACGGCATCCTGCACACTTAACCTTAATCCATGTGTGTATTTGCGTTCAGCCATTGGTGAAAAGTCCCAGCATGTAGAATAGTGGCCGCGATCGAGGCACTTCCTCGTGATGCTTCGTAGTCACGCAAGCAGCAGGCCAAGTCTTCGCTTCAAACTGTCACCAACACCTCCACAAACCCGTAAGTCGTTCAAGAATAAAAGGTTACAAAAATAAAGAAAGCCAACTTAGTCGTTGGCTGCGGCAGCGGTGTTTCAAAAACACCACTAACAACCCGGCACAATGATGCAAAATTGACTCACGTGGCGTTTGGGAGATCACTTTTCTTGACGTAATTCACCAGAAAAATTCCGGCAGCCACGAAAAGCCCCGACACGATCAACCAAGGCGAAAGCTGATCCCCTCGAAATGCCCACGCCAGCAAGATACCGCAAATCGGCGTCACGAAACTGAAGACAGAGACTTGGGACGCACCATGTTTTTGCAAAAGTTGAGCATTGAGCACAAAACAGAGCCCGGAAATGACAAACCCACCAAAGAGTAACGCAACAACAGCTTGCCAGGTGAACGGATTCCCGGAATGTGTCTCCCAGAGTCCGCTGAATAAAAATAAGAGTCCCGCTCCAAAGAGATCGTGCCAAAGAATCAGCGAGGATGGAGGAACCGTCTTCGTCGCCCATTTCACCGCAATAATCTTCACCCCCAACGTGAGCCCGCTGAAAGCCAGAACAAGATCACCGCGGAGTGTCGGTTGATCCATTGCTGAATCTTGATGTCCTTCGGCTGCAAAAACCAGTACACAAACACCAGCCCCAGCGAGAATCAACCCAACGGTTTGCGACCATTGCAGCCTGATCGTGCGCGCAATGAAACTTTCGTATGCAGCCACCCAAAAGACATAACTATTGACCAACACCGTGGCGTGCGACGCATTGGAGATCGATGTTCCATAGTTAAACGTGGAAATCTGCACCGACATCAACGCTCCAAGGATGAACGCAACCCAGAGCTGGCGACCGTTCAAGAAAATTGGAGTCCCAGCGATTAAGCACCAGACAACCATAAAGATGGCGGCCAATCCGAATCGGATTCCTCCCACAAAAAAGGGAGGGTAAACGTCAATCGCATACTGGTTCGCAACTGCGGTTCCCCCCCAGAGCACAACGGACAAAAGTGCCAGAGAAACTGAAACCGGCCCCATCGGTTGCGGAGTCGGAAGCTCAGTTGCTTGAAGCCCGCTCGACGACGAATCCTGAAGAGATTTGGATGATGTCATCGGATTAAGTGGACTTCGAATTCAGTGGGGTAATACAGAGGAAAACGAGTTGCGCAATGATTCATCACTTCGCAACATAGATATTTGTTTTTTTCGAACTGATGTTCGGGTTCTGCCTCGTGGCGAACAGCAATTCTTCGGGTGAAACGCGTTCTACTCGGGCCCCCAGGAGAGCAAACTGCTCCAGAAGGAATCCGAAAACATTCACCACCGAGGTTCAATACAGCGGTTCCGTTTTTGAATGAGTCCTCACAATGGAAGTCTCATCAACAGATTTCATTCAAATGAAACAGCAAACGTTCCACCTCATCAGCGGTATTATAGTGAAGTAGACCAATTCGTAGAGTCCCTTCCGGCTCAAGACCGGCAAATTCCGTAAATGGTAATGCGTAGTGATTCCCCGCCCACGTGAAGAGTCCCCGCCTTCCAAGTTCTTCAGAAAGCAATTGCGGTGACTTCGATTGGTGAGTCACTGAAATTGTCGGGACACGATCTTCCATTCGCTCCGGCGAAGTAATCCCCCAAATTTTGAGAGATTCAACCTTTGCGAGACCTTCGATCAGCTGCGATCCGATTTTTTGTTCGTGTTCATGGATCAGCTGGAATGAATCTGTCAATCGCTCGCGCCGAGGGATCGACTGATCGCCTCCACTGAGTGACGCGAGATATTCAATCGCCGCTGCGACCCCGGCGATTCCTTCGTGGTTCTGAGTCCCTGTCATCCACTTCCCCGGAATCGAGTCTGGTGCTGGGCGAAGTTTATCTGGCGTGAGACTATTCAGAAGTGCTGACTTCCCCCACAGAATTCCGACGTGCGGACCAAAGAATTTATAGGCGCTACATGCCAGAAAATCAGATCCAATCTCTTGGACATCGACTAAACGATGCGGAGCAAGATGCACAGCATCGATGAATGTTCTCGCACCAACGGTTTTGGCTAACCGGACAATTTCTTTGACTGGATTCACTGTCCCTGTGGCATTGGACGCTCCACCGACGGCAACCAGTCGTGTTCGATTGGTCAATAATGAGTTGTAGTGATCCAGGTCGAGCGTGCAGGTTTCGAGATCGACATCAATCTCCTTAACGACCACTCCAACCGACTCGGCAGCCTGAACCCACGGTGTCACATTCGCATCGTGGTCGAGGCGACTGACGATGATTTCATCACCGAAAAACCAGGTTTCACTCAATGCCCGGCTGAGGGACAGGGTGAGAGTCGTCATGTTCGGACCGAACACAATTTCCTCGGGCGCCGGAGCGTTGAGAAAGTCGGCGCAGGACTCTCTCGCCCGAGCAAGCATTTCATCACTCAATTGACTCGTAACAAATGCAGCCCCGCAATTTGCATTCGTATTGATCAGGGCGTCGGCAACGGCATCGACGACACTCTGAGGAACCTGACTTCCCGCCGGGCCGTCAAAAAATGCGACCGGCTGACCCTCGATCGTTCTTTGAAAGGCAGGAAATTGTGACCGCACGAATTCGAGATTCAACATAACCTTGGCTCTATAGTTCCCTGGGAATCAGGAGCTTGCTCACACACTGCAAGCGATTGACGATGGCAAATAACGGTTGCAAATTAACGGTGGCGATTGACGATAACCGTTTTGGACTCAATGAAACGCTAACAATTCTTCTGAAATCAAACTGAAGCAGCTAAGTTTCGAGATCATGCACGAATTTTGTTAGAACTGACAGGTGTCCTTTTCAACGAGGGGCGTCTTGGATCGCTCTCCCGCAATTTCCTGGACATACTTCGGAACAGCATACCCCGGTAAATGTTCGCGTAGCTGACGAATGAGCTGAAGACCGACTTCCACCGGGACCTCGAAATGGGCAGCTCCTGAGACACGATCGAGTTGATGCAAATAGTACGGCATCACTCCCAAATTCACACATCGCAAGCATAGCTCAGAAAGTGCAGCGAACGAATCATTCACTCCTTTAAGAAGAACAGCTTGATTCAAAACCGGAATTCCTGATCGAACAAGTTTCTGGAGCGAATCTGCACAGTCATCCACCAGTTCTGATGGATGGTTGGCATGCACAACGAAAACAGGTTGTAAACGCGTTGACTTCAGAACCTTCAACAATGACGAGTTGACTCGGCTGGGAAGGACAATCGGCAAGCGAGAATGAAATCGCACACGCTCGACATGCTTGATACGTTCGAGGCGATTGAGAACTTGCTGAAGCCGAGCGTCTCCGGTCATTAACGGGTCTCCCCCGCTGAGAATCACTTCGTCAAGCGACCGATCTGACTCAATGGCTGCGAAGGCCGGTTCCCAATCTTCCAGACTTTTCGGCTCATCAGAATAAGGGTACTCACGGCGAAAACAGTAGCGGCAATGAACTGCACAGGCGCCGTTGAGGATTAATAGTCCGCGTGAGTTGTATTTTTGGAGAAGTCCGTTCTCGGTACGTGCATGCAGATCGCCCACCGGGTCAGCTTGAAAACCCGCAACTATTTCCTCTTCTGAGGAGACCGGAAGAACTTGTCTCAGCAAGGGATCGTCACGGTCTCCATGTTTCATACGTTTGAGAAAACTTTCCGGGACAAGCACCGGAAACGCTGGAGAAGCTGAGCATTTGAGCTCATTCGGGTCAATTCCTAATCGTTCGCACAGGACAGAAACGGACCGAATCGCACGTTTCAAGTCATGTTGCCAAGTCTTGGAACCGGCAATCGTCGCTCCAGAAGCCTCTACGTCGATCTCTGTCACCGAGGTCGGAATCAGAGACGATGGATCTGGCAACATTTGCGGTGTCGCCGGCATTTGCTATTCTCCTGCAAAGATGCACAATTGAATATGGAGTCAGGAATCTGCAAAAAGAGCAGTTCCCAAACAAAAATTGACGCCACAGTTGAAAAATCGTTGAATCGATCAACTTCAATACAGCAGATTCAAGACAACAGACATCCCGGGCGGCAAACGATAGCCGTCAGATTAGCGATTGATTGGAACAACCCCAATGCCACAGATCAATGCTGGTGACTTCCGTAAGGGAGTCAAAGTGATCATCGAAGGTTCTCCTTACGAAATGGTCGATTGCAAATTCGTGAAACCTGGAAAAGGTCAGGCTCTTTACAAAACAAAGCTTCGAAACCTGCTCACAGCCTCATTGCTGGATATCACTTACCGAAGTGGCGACAGCCTCGAAGCAGCTGACGTCCGCAATGCAGACGGAATGTATTCCTACTTTGACGGCTCGGCGTATGTCTTCATGGACAACGAAAGCTTCGAGCAGGTCACACTTGCCGCAGATGTTTGCAAAGATCAAATGCAATTCATCAAGGAAGGAGAACCGATCGGCCTTCTCTATTGGAATGATCAACTCATCAGCATCAGCCCACCGAAGCATGTCATTCTCGAAGTGACCTACACTGTTCCGGCAGCCAAAGGGAATACGGCAACCAACGTCACCAAACCGGCTACCGTCGAAACAGGTGCCGAAGTAGGTGTCCCGGCCTTCATCACTGAAGGAGACCGTATCCGCATCAATGCCGAGACCGGGGAATACCTCGGGCGGGAAACTGGCGAGTAGAGATTCTCCGCCCCGTTTCAAGTTTATGTTTTCGAATCACTCCTCTTTAAGAGGCCGACACATCAAACTGTCGGTCGCTTCCAGAGGAGATTTTTCGTGAAATAGAACTTCATACACTTCATCCACAATCGGCATCTCGATTTCTTTCGATTTCGCCAGTCCATGGATCGCTGCGGTCGTGGTGATTCCTTCAGCCACCGCTTGCATCGTGTTCAAAATCTCCGTGAGCGTCTCTCCTTGCCCGAGACGTTCGCCAACAGCGCGGTTTCTTCCATGGGGGCTCACGCATGTCGTGATCAAATCCCCAATCCCCGCCAAGCCAGCAAAAGTATTCGGATCGGCACCGAGTTCAACTCCAAAGCGACTGATCTCAACAATCCCGCGTGTAATCATGGCGGACTTGGCATTATCTCCATATCCCAACCCATCTGAGATCCCGGCTGCAATCCCGATAATATTTTTCAGAGCTCCGGCGAGTTCGGTTCCGACAAGGTCTTTGTTCGTATAAACCCGAAACCTCTCGGTTGTGAACATTCTCTGCACTTGTTGCCCCAGTTCCAGATCCTCACAAGCAGCGACAACACTCGCGGGAAGTCGTTTTGCAATCTCCTCTGCATGAGACGGACCACTCAGCGAGATCACAGGTCGATCCCCAATCACATCAATGATGATTTGACTGGGGCGCAAAAACGTTTCCGCCTCCATCCCTTTGATGACGCTGATGACCGGAATTCCGGGACGAAGAGAATCTCCGATCACACTCAAAGATTCTCGCAGATGCTTCGAAGGAATTGATGCAACATAAAAGTTAGCGCCCTTGACTGCCTCTTCGATATCTGATGTCACCTGAACACCATCCGGAAGAAAAATCCCCGGAAGCAGGCGTTTGTTTTCTCGCGTTTCCTGCATCTCAGCGGCATAAGCTTCATTTCTCGCCCAAATCGTCACCTGTCGATTTGAATCCTCTGCGAGGAGAATCGCACACGCGGTCGCCATCGCTCCGCCGCCTAGAATGGTTGTTTTCTCAGCCATGAGTCCAATCTTTCCGCTCAATCGGGTTACAACGGTAATACGAATAAATCATTGCCCCCAGGGGCGCCTACATCAACCGTCAAAAGACACACAACGCACAGAGTCACCCTGCATCTGCCTCTCTTCGGCGATCTTTTCCACGCAAACTCACGCAGAGGACATAAAGTTTCAGAAGAACAATTCTTTTGGAGTGAATTCATGCAGTTTCCTGCGCAGCAAACAAATTCAACATCCGTCGATTTTGTCGACCGCCGTCAAGAACCGACTGAACCGCTACCGAAAGCGGAACGCCGACAGTTTTCCGATCAAAGGAAGTCTGATCGACCGGAGGTTGATGAACTGGCACGTGCGATTGACGACTATAAAGTCCGCAATCGACGCCGTTTTATCACATTCGAAGAAATCTACGACGTCATGGTCTCCTTAGGCTATCACAAATAACACAAGACGCTTCGATCTTCCAGAACTCGGGCCCCCGACATGCAAACGTCTTTGGGGGCTTTTTGCATTTCGCTTATCGGCTTTTCACTCAACAGGCCGAAAATGTGGATAAAGCAACCTGCTCAAAATCAAGCCTGAGCTGGGTCCGGGTCTCCTGCCTCGAAGCGAGAGCCTGCGAAGTCATGAATCAGAACTTCACAGGCACGACAAGAGTTGAAAATCCTCGAAGGTCTCGGTAATCCATTCCCGCTTAAATGATTGGATCCACGAATTAGACTGAGGAACCACGTTTTTACTGCTTAGCCCGTTGGGAGCCTGAACCCGATTGGCTATAGTGGTAACAGCGCTCGTATCGTTCGGGTTGGATCGGTTCGAGTTTCTTTTCTTCTGTCGTCTTCATTTGCGTTGCAAAAGCCCAGTTCAGGATCAATTCGAAAATGCTTCATGCAGTCATTATGGCGGGAGGAAGCGGGACTCGCTTTTGGCCACTCAGCCGCCAAGCTCTACCGAAACAGTTTCTCACTCTCGCTGGTGAGAGATCACTCATTCAAGCCGCATTTGATCGCTGCCAGCCGATGATCCTCGGGGAGCGCTTTTGGGTGGTCACAAATGAATCGATGATCGAGACAACAGCTGAACACCTGCCGGAAGTGCCAAAGACTCACTTGATCCCTGAACCGTGCGGGCGAAACACCGCTCCCTGTGTCGGTCTGGCAGCTCTCTTACTCGCACAGGAAGATCCCGATGCCATCATGCTCGTGATGCCCGCAGATCACGTGATTTCTCCGATTGAAAATTTTCAGGAGGCTGTTCTGAATGCGGTGAATGTGGTCAAGAAAGATCCAGAACAATTAGTTTTGTTTGGCGTTCCACCGACATCACCCGCAACAGGATACGGGTACATTGAACGCTGCACATCAATCTCCAATGGAGTTTTCAAGGTTGCTTCTTTCCGCGAAAAACCTGATCGACCGACAGCAGAAGAGTATCTCCAACAGGGAACTTTTTACTGGAACTGTGGGATTTTTGTCTGGAAAGCACAGACGATTCTCAATGAACTCGAGAAGCATCAGCCCGAGATTTTCGCACAACTCAAACAGTTGCAAAAATCAATAAACACGCCCGCGTGGGATTCTGCACTGGCGGAATGTTTTCCGAAGATGCCATCCATCTCGATCGACTATGCAGTACTCGAAAAGAGCAAGAAAATCGCCGTTGTTGAAGCGCCCTTCGATTGGGATGACGTCGGCAGTCTGGAAGCGATGTCTCGCTTGAATTCGACGGACGAAAATGGCAATACCGTCATCGGCACTGCCTGCCTCGTTGACTCGAAGGACAACATCGTCCGGTCTTCGACGGGGCACACTGTTGGCCTGCTCGGAATCAAAAACTGTATCGTCGTGCATACTCCCGACGCGACGCTTGTCGCTGACCGAACAGACGAAAACGCAATCCGTGAACTGGTCGCTGCCCTCAAAGAACAAGGACACCACAATGTCCTCTGATACCATCAACGAAGATTTTCCTCGTGAAGGTCAGCTTCTCGGAGTCGACTACGGAACCGTCCGAGTCGGCTTGGCGATCTCGACTCGAGAGCAAAACATCGCCAGTCCACTGGAAATTTATAATCGTAGAAGCGAACACCAGGACGGAAAATACTTCGCCGAACTGGTCGCAGATTACCGCATAAAAGGACTCGTCGTTGGATTGCCAATGCACGTGAACGGCGAGGAAGGCGAAAGCGCCCGCCACGCTCGCGAGTACGGCCATTGGCTCGCTGAAGTCACCGGTGGTCTCCCGATCCTGTTTTGGGATGAACGCTACACCTCAGCCGTTGCTGAGGATCACCTCATCGGTGTAGACCTTACTCGCAAGCAAAGAAAAAAACGTCTTGATATGATCGCCGCCCAGATCATTCTCCAGGCCTATCTCGACACCACAGCCAAGCGAGAGCAGATCGCCAGGGAAGAAGCTGAATCTTCGGAGCAAGACGAAGAAGACGAAACAACAGCCGACTCTTGATCACAGGCATTGCAAGCAATGCGTTCTTCACCGGCACACCGTAGAGCAAACTGCTCTAAAATCCGGGGTTGTTTGGTCGCCGGTTGGATTGATTCGGTGGTGATGTTGAATTTGGCTGACCTGCACGGTCTGTGGAGATGATCATCTCGTCTGTGATTCGCAGGATGCACCGAAAGCTGACGTCCTCCTGCCCTCCACGAACATTCTCTCCTGTACGTTCCCACAGGTTCCAGTGAGTCCGCGATCCACGAACGACCCGTTCTCCGGATCGCCCTGCCATGCGCGGACCTTCTGAGTTTCGAACTGGGCTTCCATCTTTTGGGATCGCTTTTTGATACGCATCGTCCGCATACCAGTCCCGAGTCCATTCTCTCGCATTCCCAGCCATATCGAAGAGTCCCGTCGGTGTGAGGTCCGTGGGCCGCGAACCGACTGCCAGAATCGCGTCAGCGGAAGCTGGAGTAATCGGGCGGCGTCCATTCCCCCAGGGATATCGATTTCCACTTGAGCCGCGAGCAGCACGTTCCCATTCTGCCTCTGTTGGCAGAGCTTTTCCAAACATCGTGGCATAGCTGGCTGCGTCCTTCCACGCGACTCCCAAAACTGGATCATGCCCGTCGCCAGTCTTCTCATTCAACGGTGCTCTCGCGATCTTGATGACAGGTTTCGCTTCGGCAGCTTGTCTCTGAAACTTTCGAAACATCTCGAGAGTCACCTCTGTGACATCCATATAAAATGGGGACACAAACGCAAGGTGCTCAGGTTGTGATTCCGGTGGGCCTTGATCGGTCCCCTGCGTGAAGACACCCCCATCAATGAGCACCATTTCGGCTCCATCAGCAGTACAAACAATTCGCTGAGGAAATCCCCGCTCGTTGAACAACTCGTCTGGTGCGTGAACAAATCCGCCCGGCAACTTCAAGTTTGATTTCTCGAATTGCTGAGTTCTTCCCGCTTTGTTGCTGGGAAGCTCGACCGTGAGTTTTGAGCTATCGGAAGCAGGTTTGACGACCGCGAAACGATTTTGCGGCGGAGCACTCTGTGGGGGAATCACTTCGACCGTTGGACCAATGCTCTGCAATTCAAAATCGTTAGAGGTATAAGCTCTTTCTTCATCGTTTTTCGACTGAGATGACGTAGACGACTTTGACTGTTTTGGTGCTGGGGATAACGCTTTTGGTTTCGGAACTGATGGGCGGGCAACTGGCGGAGGTGGAGTCGAGACAGCCTTCTTGACTGGAGGAGGAGGCACGCTTTTCGAATCTCCGCACCCATAGAGTTGAATCGTTCCTAACAGCAAAAGTAAGGTCGTTCGCCACATCATGAGATCCAGAAGTCTGAATGGATGTTGAGAAGAGTGGGGTCGAGCGAAGTTGTCTCATTCGCTCAGACTGATTGTGACCCCGAATCAAGACCGCGACAAGTCCTGATATCAACAGTTGAAAGATTTTCCTGTCACCTGCTCCTGTTCCAAAATCAATCATTGACACAAAAAAAGGGAAGAAAGCCGGAGCCTTCTTCCCAGTATAGATTTCTTGTGATGACTTCTGGACGGAGCAGATTCGATTCTGTCTCCTCCCTTGGCACAAGATCACAATGAATTAAAACTGATCCTGAAACTTGAGATTGCTCTCTCACACGTTGAGGAAAGCAATAATTCCAGAGGTCTTCGGATTGGCTCTAACGGGCTGCTCGCTCGCGTGGATTGACTCGATCGAGAGGTTTTTCTTCCTTGTTCAAGCCCCCTTCTTTTGCAATATGCTGAGCTGTTGCCACAACCTGTTGAGCAGCCATCAATTGAGCACGTGAGAAGTAAGGGGTGTCAGGTGTTCCGACCCGGTCGTACTTCAAGGATGCCAGTTCCTGCCAACTCATTCCGCTCGATAGATGCCAAGCTGCTGCCTGTGCTGCTGCTGGGTTCAACTTGCCAGTTCCGACCATATCAATCAGAGTCAACAAGACTGGATCATCACTGAATTTAGTTGAAGGACGAACGATGTATTCGCTTCGTGGGTGTGGATCAATTTTTCCGTATTCCAGGCAGACTGAAACGTAAGGAACGCTGAGTGTCTTTTTCGCTGGGATTGAGAAGAATCCTCCACCGCCGCCACCCTGTTGTCCACCTTGTTGTCCACCAGTTCCTCCACCACCCTGCTGTTGTCCACCACCTCCCTGTCCGCCGCCCTGTCCGCCGCCACCGTATCCTCCACCGCCACCACCAAATTGAGCGAGGGGAGAAACAATGAATCCTTGAGGCATTTTGACCGAGATCGGCTCGTCAGTTTCATTTGTCAGCAGAAGTTTTCCACTTAATGCATCTTTTGCGATGGGCTTCGCTTTGATCTCTCCGCTTTCCATTCCGGCGAAGAGTTCCACCTGTTTGGCGTTGGGGTCGAATTTAGTTTTAGTGAGAGGTCGACCGGCTTCAACAGCTTGAGTCGCAACGACATGTAAACCCAAGACCAGTGCAATTGATGCAATAAACCGGGCCGACTGCGGCAAGCGCGTCATAGGTTCGTCCCCTGAAAGTGAAAGATGATGAGACACTCTCTAAAAGAGAGTGATGTGATTGTACTAGTTGAATCGATAAGATGGCATTCATTGCGCATTGTCACACACGGGTGAGACCAACTCATATCATGTTATCGATCACACAAAGCCATGTTCAATGAAAAGTTTACGAATCTAATCGAATTCACCTCATTCATTGGACCGGTTGGATGCATTATCCGCATTTCTGATAAAGACTTCGTTCCAAATATGCTCGATCCATGGGCAGACCGGGGGCGGGCTATTAGATAAAACGTAAGGACAGGCACGAGTTTAACAACAGGATTGGAGTTTTTTTGCCAAACCATCAGCTATCTCCGAAGGATATCGTGGAAACTGTCCGCGTGTTGAGAAACCGCATCAACGAGAGATTTCCTGATGCGGGACTCACCAAAGTGTGTGAAGAACTGCTCAAAATTGCTGAACAGGCAAGTGAGCGGTCGATTGCCATCGGTCGGCCCATGCTTGGAGTTCGAATCCTTTCCGGATGCGTCATTGCAGCGATTCTCATCGGCGTGTTGGTCATGTTCAATCTTGTGAAAATTCCGAACCAACCCATCCCCGCTTCCGAGTTTATTCAAGTTGTCGACGCTGCATTTAACGCCTTGGTTCTGGTGGGGGCAACGCTCCTGTTCCTGTTCACTCTGGAAGTTCGCGTCAAACGTTCACGCGCATTGAAGGCGATTCATGAACTGCGATCTCTGGTCCACATCATCGATATGCACCAACTCACAAAAGACCCGGAGAGAATGCTTTGGCGAGATGCTTCATTCAACACGAAATCATCTCCCAAGCGAACGATGAATCGATTCCAGTTGAATCGCTATCTCGATTACTGTTCGGAAATGCTGGCTCTTTGCGGAAAAGTCGCAGCCTTGTACGTCGCAAATTTTCATGACTCTCAGGCAGTCGCTGCGGTGAACGATCTGGAAAATTTAACCACCGGACAGGGAGGAAAAATCTGGCAAAAGATTATGATTCTCCATTCGGGCCCTGAACATAATGATGACGTCCAGCAGGTCGCTCACGCATCGCGCCTCAGCGACGGAGAACAGAGTGAGGCCAACTCATCGAGCGAAAATGTTTCGCCAAGTACGTTGCGAGACCCCGACGAAAAGAGTGCCTCCGATTCGACAACGAAATGATTCTTCCATCGATGAAAACTATTCGACTACGTATTGCCTACGAGGGGACCAACTACGCTGGTTGGCAAACTCAACCAAATCAACGGACGATTCAAGGTGAAGTCGAACGCGCCATTCAGAAATTGACGGGACAACCTGTAAGCCTGCTCTGCGCTGGCCGGACCGATTCCGGTGTTCATGCATTGGGACAGGTTGCAAGTTTTCGCAGCGACTTCAGTATCCCACCCAACCGATGGCGACCGGCGCTGCAATCAAAACTCCCTGACGACATCGTCATTCTCGAGTCGGACGAAGTCCCTGAAGACTTTCATGCAACGTTTGCTGCGAAATCGAAGCGGTATCGATACGTGATTTATAACAGCGTTGTTGACCATCCATTCTGGCGACGGTTCGTCTGGAGAATCAGTCAAAAACTGGATGCCGAGGCAATGAATGAAGCTGCCCAAAGTCTCGTCGGGAAGCATGACTTTCGAAGCTTTGAATCGCACTGGCCAAACAAAGCGACTTCAATCAGGACCATCAAAGAGTTATCGGTTCACCGGAGTGGTCAATGGGACTTGTGGTCGCCAGAGCATACGCGAAGCCAATCCAGGAGCGAACTTCAGAATCAGCCACAGAGTGATGACGGCGACTTCATTTGTCTGGAAATTGAAGCTGATGGCTTCCTCTATAATATGGTGAGAACCATCATGGGAACCCTGGTCAATGTTGGTCGCGGAACCTGGACTGCCGCCGATATAGAAAGAATTCTCCATGCCCAGGACCGAACGATCGCAGGCGGAACCGCGCCGGCATCGGGACTCTTTATGGCACAGGTTTACTATGATGTGTAAAGCGAGAGAATTCCAAGAGCTGCATACACTTTGGGGTCGATGCAGGTTTTCGAAGTCTCTTTACGTTTCAGCCAAGCTTTGATTTTCTTCATCGGAATGACATGCACTTTGATGTCTTCCGTTTCATCGCCGCCACCCTCTTCGACTTGCTCAACATCGCAGGCTAAATAAAAGTCGATCATTTCGGTGGTCATCCCGGCTGAAGAAGGACCGGAGAAGATGTACTCGAAAGTTTCCCCAACAAACCCGGTTTCTTCGATCAGCTCACGACGCGCGGCGGATTCAAACGACTCCTGTTCTTCACCGGCAATGTCCCCTGCTAAGCCTGCAGGAAGGTCTACCACTTTCTTTTGAATCGGTGGTCGGAACTGTTCTGTGAGAACCAACTGCTGATCCGTCGTGACGGCGACAATCGCGACGACTCCTGTCCCCTGAGTCCGCGAGGCAAATTCCCAATGCCTGCGCTTTTGCAGTTGCAAATGTTTGCCTTGGTAGAGTGTCTCGATCTCTCTTTTTGCCATCGTGGGAAGCCGATTCGATTTGCGTTTTAAGCAGCGCGGTTTTTCACTGCGTGAGTCGTCGAATCCGTATTGCTCAATCGGTTCACGAGAACTTCAGCAGCTCGCTGCACACCGCCTGTTTCAACAATCGCTTTCGCGATGACAGTCAGTTGTTTTCGAGTCTCTTCAACTTTCTCCGGGTGCGAAATCCATTCGTCGAGCTCTGCGGTCATCCGGTCGATGTGTCCACTTTTCTGTCGCACGAGCGGATACTCCGGCATGATTGCTCGATTCGCAATCAGATTCGGAAGAGACATGTAATCGACTGTCAGCAACGCTTTGCAGAGAATGCATGTCATTAACGTTCCACGGTACATGACGATCGCTGGAGTTTTACGAGCGAGAAGTTCCAGGCTGACAGACCCGGAAACAATCAGGCAAAAATCGGCAGCCTCAATCACTTCCGCAGTTTTGTTGAGATGCAGATTGATTGGCAGCTGAGCACCATATTCATTCAGAAGTTCGGAACACTTGTCGAAGTGCCATTGTTTGTAGCAGGCAACTTGAAACTGAATGTTCGGATGTTTTTCATAGAGCGCGGTCATTACGTCCAGCATGACTGGGAAGTTGCGGAGGACTTCCTGCTTTCGCGATCCCGGGAGAATCCCGATTGTTTGCAAGTCGTCCGAAGCCATCTTCGCGAGAGTTCTGTTGTCGAGTGGATGCTCTGCGACTTCGTCAAAGAATGGGTGACCGACGTACTCAACATCCACGCCATGCTTTTTGTACCACTCAGCTTCGAATGGAAGGACTGAAAGCACACAGTCGACAAAGCGGTGAACTTTTCGAATCCGCCAGGGAGCCCATGCCCAAAGTTGAGGTGGACAGTAATAGTAAACGGGAATTCCAATTTCTTTGGCGGCTCTGGCAATCCACCAGTTGAACCCGGGGAAATCGACGAGAACCACCGCGTCGGGCTTTTGGAGCCGCAAATACTCTTTGGCATCCTGAACAAGCCCGTAGAATTTGCGAATCAGAGGCAAAACCTGCCCGATCCCCATCACTGCCAAATCAGTCAGTTGATACAGGCAATCAAAACCCTCAGCCTGCATTTCGGGTCCACCGAAACCACTAAAGCGAGCATCTGGTATCCGTCGAGAAAATTCCCGCATCAACTCAGCGGCATGCTGATCGCCACTCGGTTCACCTACAGATAAAAAAACGTGCATCGCTGCGTCCCTGCATCCACGACGTAATGAGATTTCCTCCAATTCTATCACAGAGTCAAAAACATGGCAGCGCGAGTTTTTGTGCAGAAAACAGCGGCTTTATGATAAAAAAAAGCCGAATCGGGGCGTCGATTCGGCTCTGAAACGTCAAAATCAGTGAGATGCTCAGACGCTCACATTGATCTCGTATCCCTTGCGCTGCTCACGCTCTTGCATGGCGCGAGCGGAAGAGTCGTTCGTAATTTCCTCTTTCCTGGCGTCCCATTCGAGGGTTTTATCCAAGCGAATCGCGATGTTGGCCAGGTGGCAAGTACTCATCGCCTTATGATGAGTCCACACATCAGAGATCGGCTTTTCGCGAGTCTGCACACAGTTGATGAAGTTCTCCATGTGGCTGGTCGGTTTGCCACCATAGACCTTTTCGATCGCACCATCGGGAAGCGGGTTCTCCGCGAGGTCTTCAAATGGTTTCCCTTTAATGGCACTGCGAGAAACGTGAAAACGGCCTTTTGTGCCTTCGAACAGAATTCCGTTCCCATCTTTTGATTCATTAACAATGTGCATTTCGACACCATTTCCGAACATGACTTTGACATCGAATTCGGTCGCAGCGTTGTAACGGTCGTCGAGTTCCGGCATCCCGTTTTTGAACGGAACCGGGTGCTTGTGGCTAATCGGCTGAATCAGGGTCGGTCCTTGATCCGGAGCTTGCTGGTCAATCGCCCACTGTGCGATATCAACATGGTGTGCGCCCCAGTCTGTCATTTTCCCACCGGAGTATTCGTACCACCAGCGGAATTCATAGTGACAGCGAGATTTCCCCCAGCGACCATTATCTTTAAAACGGAAGTCAACCAAGGGAGTTTGGCCCAGCCATTTTTCCCAGTTCAACCCTTCTGGAACTTCCGCAACTGGGATCGGCCCGCTTCCTGTTGATCCACCGATATTGCAGGTCACTTTCTTGACGTCCCCGATGCGACCGTCGCGAATCATGGCAATGGCTTGCAGAAATCGCTGCCCCATTTCGGTTCTCTGTTGAGTCCCGACTTGGAAAACCCGTTTGGTCTCGTTGAGGACCTTGATGATTTGTTTTCCTTCGTGGATCGTCAACGTTAGCGGTTTCTCGCAGTAGACGTCTTTCCCAGCTTGCATTGCTTCGATGGCAATTTTTGAATGCCAGTGATCAGGCGTCACAATGGTGACAAGATCAATGTCATTTCTTTCGAGGATTTTTTGATAGTCTTCATAGACATCGACGTCGGTCGGGCGTCCCGCCTTCTTGTGAATGGCCTGAACTTTTTTCCTTCCTGCTTGAGCATGATTGGCATCGACATCGGCAACTGCGAGGCAATCAGCAAAGACATACGCAGCTGGTCCAACTGCATTCCAGCGGCTTCCCGTTCCTATTGATCCGACCGTCATGCGTTCGTTCGGACTTTTTGCGGCAGCTTCTGCTAAAGTCATTTTTGTTGAAAACCAGTAGGGCATAGTCGCTCCGGCTGCGGCTGCCAGCGTGCCGGTTTTCAAAAAATCACGGCGAGTCGATTGTGGCGTTTTCAAAGATCGCTCCTGCTTGAGTGGTTCGTTTGTTTATATAATTGTTGAACTGTCGAGAAACCAGCTGCCTCACCAAAAAGTGTAAGCCACCTGAGGAAATAAAATCTAACTGAGTAAGTCGCTAATATCATCCGAACGGATTTCGGCATTTGAAGATGTCACACAAGCTTCAATGCCTTCCACTTCTCCGTGACCTCCAGTCCCTTGACCAGCGACCTGACAAAGGCTCTTCTTTCTGTTGCGGTCTTTACGCCACGAGAGAGATGATAATGTAACGCATCTGTGACCAGTGATGCAAAATAGTCCAGAAAAATGCCAGCGATTCAATGATGACAATGCCAATACTTCAGCCTTTCAGCTGGTCCCAGCGATCGCTCGGTTCGAAAACGCTTCTTCTGATCATGATGTTCGTCTTTGCTAACTCGGCTCGAATTGAAGCTCAGGAGAACCTTCGGGCGCGTCAGCTTCAGCAACTTGAATTCTCGATGCAGGCCAATGCCGAGCTGGGACAAAAGTCGTTTGTTGCAATTGCAGTCTCGCAAACCGAGCTTCAGCAAACTGATCCCGCAACTGTGTTTGAAAACCTGCTGAACCCCGAGAGTGGTCAATTGCCAGCGAGTGTCGGCGGCGGAGTTGTTGTCGATGTTCAAGGGGCTTCGATAAAAGTGCTCACGACAGCTCATCTTCTGGATCACTTTTTGCAAACTCCAGAAGGAAGTCCTGCATCGAAAATCTACGTTCGATTTGGGACTCAAGAGACAGCAATCGCAAGGGTCATTGCTTCAGATCCGCGCAGCGATCTCGCGGTGCTTCAAGTTGAACGAACTCGATTTCAAAAGGGGACGGTCGAGATCGTCGCTGTTCGATTCCCCAAGAATTTCAATCCGCGAAAAGGAACTTTCTTCTCCGCAATCGGAACTCCCTGGTCCCTTGCAAAGGATGGATCATCGAGTATTCAACTGGGCCTAATTTCAAATTTGAGCCGAAGGCAATCTCAAGACAACTCGACTCCGGTCGTCGAACGAACTCTTCATGATTTGGGAACTTTGCTCGAACTCTCCCATCTTGATCCACAAACGTCGAGCGGGACTCTCCTGCTGAATTTGAATGGAGAGTTTTGCGGGCTTGTCACATCAATTGCAACGCCTGATGACCAACGAGTGACCTCGTCTTACGCCATCCCAATGACGCCCGGAATTGTCAGAATTGTGAATGAATTAAAGCAGGGTTACGAGGTGAACTACGGTTTCCTGGGTATCAGTCCAGAAACCTCACGCCCCGATGAGCTTCAAGGTCTCGACCTCAAACATGAGGCTGACACGGCAGTGATCGTTTCCCGCGTTGCCAGAAACTCCCCGGCAGAAAAGTCTGGAATTCAACGTGAAGATTTCATTCTCCAGGTCAACGGAACTCCCATCGGAACGAACTCAGATCTCGTGCGCGAGATCGGATTAGTCGCACCGGGGGAGTCGGCAGAGATAGTGCTCTATCGAATCAACGAAGGTGAGAAACGAATCTCGGTCAGACTCGGCAAGTGGCCGATCTATGACGACTCAAAACTTGTCGCGACACAGCAGGAATTTCCAGCTTGGAGAGGTCTCGAAGTCGATTACCCGACCGGGCGGAGACGCTATTTAAGGGACCGTTTTCTCTCGGAATTTCCCAATGGTGTCGTCGTCTCGCATGTCGAACCAGAGTCACTCGCGGCTCAGGCCGGCCTGCAAGTTGGGCAGTTTATTCAGAGTGTTGCCAGCCAAATGATCAGCTCGCCCGAAGAATTTCATGCTGTGATGAAAGAGCAAAACGGAGAGGTTTCAGTCTCTCTTGCCTCCGGATTGGAAATCATCATCGAAGCTCCTTAAAAGCAATTCCCGTTCTTTTGTGCTCCGGGAAGATCGCGATTTCCGGTTCATGACCACTCTCTGATTCAAGGCATCATTGATGATTTTACGAATGGCGAGCCAGTCTCTATCAGGAAATCCCTTGAGTATCATTTTGCGGGACGATCGAGCAAACTCAGCGACGCTTGACGAATACGTCACCGGTCACTGAAATTTTGACCACGTTGGCAGGATGCGCCCTCGCTGAGAAATTTTCGTTTTTTAATATTCTGAAACTTGTTGCGAACTAAACAGGTATCAACTGCTGTTAAGGGAATACGAGTGTCGGAGGAACCTGTGGATCTCGCTCAACGCTGCCTCGCTGGGGATCAGAACGCGCTGCGCGAATTTGTTGAAGTTTTTCAGCAACAGGTTTTTGGCCTCTGTTTCAGGATGTTAGGCCACCGACAGGATGCGGAAGATACTGCCCAGGAATCACTTGCGCGTGCTGTGAAATACCTGAAGAGCTGGGATTCAACACAACCACTCCGGCCTTGGGTGTTGAAAATTGCCGCAAATCGATGCCGGACAGCACTTGGCAAGCGAGCCAGGCTTCCAAAGACGGTTGGTGAATCGAACGATTTCGGAGCAGAATCAGAGCTTCCGCAACTAGGATTAGCTGAGGAATTGAATCAGGCGTTGGATGTTTTGAAAGACGAACACCGAGAATGCTTCGTTATGTTTTATCAGCAGGAACTCAGCATTCAGGAAATTTCAGCGATTCTGGATGTTAAGGAAGGCACAATTAAAACGTGGTTACACAGAAGTCGAAAGCTCCTCGCGGAGCATTTAATGAAACGCGGAATTGAACCAAATTCACATTAACTCACCCCGATAACTGACTACAGTACCTGACCCCGGTAACTGTCCACGGTCACCGAACGATCGGGAACCACTTGTCAGTTGAGGAATTGGTTGCTGAGAATCAACGGCGCAGCAACCGCAGTTCACAGAGTGACTTTCAAAGCTCGTTAGAACACGACGATGAAATTTGTTGGAACAGAGATTGGAAGAGAGTGATGACAACTTGCGAAACATTTCGACAACGACTCGACCAACGGGTCGAGGAACGGGACGACTTGACCCCGGAAATTGTCGACCATTTCCGCTCTTGTGATTCGCCAGAGTGTCAAAATCACTTTGCCGAGTACCAACTCTTGAACGCAGCTATTAAAGACTGGAAAGCAGTTCTCCCGCAAATCGATTTTGTTGACGCCGTTGTCGGTGATGTCAAACCTACCATGAAACCTGTCATGGTTAACGCACCAACTCCGCCTCAGGCTCGTTCACAATTCGAGTCCTTAAACCACTCTCAGAGTGCTGAGTCCAGAACAACTTCTCTTGTTTCACTAACGACTGTTCTCGCAGTTTTGTCGTTGTGTATTCTTCTGGTAATTGGAACTGTCCCGAGATCAATTCGGCAAGTCGCTCAAAATCCGCCCGTTCAGGAAACATCGCTGGCTACGAACGGCATCGAAACGGACGTCGAAAAGAATGAAATGCAAGCCGAAGCAGAACTCCGTGAACTTGGTAAGACTTACGGAAGTTGGGTTCAGGGAGCTGCAAACAAGCTGACGGACACAATGTCTGTCGGATTCAACGACGCTTCCGTTCAACCGAAAAAGTCGCACGACTGGTTCACGAATCTGTCCGAACAGATGGAACCAATTGAGTCGAAACTTGACGCCACTTTCAAGCTGATCCTGGAAGAGAATTCTTCAGAAATGGACGACCAGACGTTTGCTCCGACTCGCAGTCAAAACGAGTACTTGGGGTTATTCCTGTCGAAATCGATGTCCTTAAAGCCGTTGTTCACTTTGATGCTTGTGTAAGTGTATTCCTCAAGCAACGGTGCTTTTTGCCCCGGGGCCGCTGGGAATCCATAATTCTCCACACGAACAGGCAAGCGAGTTGTTTTCTCAAAGAAAACACGAGTGAGATGATACGGAAATTGTTTTCTCGGACGCGGGTGTGACACTTCCACAACTTCGCAATCTGCCCCGCCAATCTTTGCGTTCGGGTAAAATTTGACGTCAACCTCACCGTATTTGGATTCGAGTTCCCATTGAGCAATGACGAGCTGAATGAGATTCTTCATCCCCGCTTGAGTAATCGGATACCGAGTTTCTGCCATCACCTTGGGGCTATTCACCGCAAGCGAAACGGTCCCGACCAGTGACGAAAGCCCACTCGCTTCATGTGCGAGCAGCTTCCCCTGATTCTGCCCAGCGACATATAACACTTCGCGTCCGGGAGCGGGATCAATGAATTTCAGGTAGACGCTAAACGGTTGGTGACGCATCCGAAAGAGTGTTTGTTGAGTCACAAGCTTATTGTTGACGAACTCACGTCGAGTGAATTGACACTCATAATCCTGAACACGATTCAGAACGGCGAGAGATTCGTTCGCCATCTTGAGCGCTGGCGCGAGTGGGTGCTCTTTGGTTTGCTCCTGTCCGAATGCTGGGCTGTTCAGAAACAAGCTGCACACAATAATTGTCTTCAGGCTTGATTGAAGCACGTTGGGCAATCTCCTCATGGTCGCACTCTTTAACGTTTCAGTCATGAAGTCCATGTCATTCAACTCCAGAACCGGCCCGAAGACCTCTGGAACCACCGCTTTTCTCAATGCTTGAGAGAGCAACTTCAGGTTTCAGGATCAGTTCTAAAACATCATTCGAATTGGTGTTCAGATTCTACCTCGTGGTGAACAGCAATTTTTATCCAAGAAACGTGTTCTTCACGGGACACGGCAGAGCAAACTGTACTAACGATGCTCTTTCTGTGATCTGTCCTGAATCATGTCTCATCTTAGTTTTGCTCTAGAACACCTTCGTGTTTCTTGGGTCCGCGAACTGAGCGTCTTGTCAGGTGATTGGCTGTGTGCCACGAGACAGCACTGCGACACCTTTATCAAAACCGCTCTAGAGTCCTTGAGAACTCGTACGCGAACCTGAAATTGGCTTTTCAAAGTTGTCTTCTCGAAGACCGAGAAAATTCTTCACCATAAAAATTTTCGGCAAGAAACTCTTTTGCTCTCGCCAAACCTGCTGGATTGATCTCAAACTTCCAGTGAATCAGGGCGGATTCAGGAGTCGTGCAAGCGGAACTTCGAATCCGCTCACACTCTATCTGAAAGGGTTGTCATTGAATGGAACGACGAAAACCTCGTCAGGTTCAGTTCGACCTCTTCGCTTCTGTACTCGATTTGAAGAGACTTTGCTTCAGCCGGAATCCTGATTCACACATTGTATCCTACAGATTTTCGCTCCAAGCGGGAGAGGAATATCGACAATTCGCCCCCTCAATCAGTCTGATCTGAAAGATTCTCTGTTTCTCGATCTGTGAAATCGCATGTCAAGATCTCTTTCAGCCCGAAACCTGGACCGCCTCAGAGACTTATTGACTCAATTTTCGAAACCGCCGTATACTCCGAGCCTGTCTTCATGATTCAGAATTGACTCGGCGACTCCTTCGGTTTCCGTATCTTTTTTGAATCCCTCCAGTTACGACAATTCGTCGTGTCCATTTCCCCATCCTGACCTCAACTCGCGAACGGATTCCGAGTGTCCCCTACCCGACCGCATTCCGCTGGATGCGTACTGGTGATGCTTTGCTGCTGGCTAAGCATCTCGGGATCGTTGTCTGCACAGACAGCCCCGGCTGGACACTCTCTTGGTTCGCAACCCTCTACGGATTCAGGGGTTCAGCAGATTGGGACATCGAACCCATTACTGGAGCCGATTGAAATTCAAGTTTCAATCGCAAGCCAGATTCCCAGTGACAAAGAAAAAATCCTGCTGCTTCGTGGTCCCTGTAAAATTACGAAAGGGGCGCAATCCTGGTCGTCCCCGCAAGCGGTCATTTGGCAAATCCAGAATGCCTCGGGAAAAGGGGGCCGGATCATTGCTTATCTCGACCATACTCCCGAAGTCTCCCCTGTCATGCAGGAACAGGGACATCGAGAAACACGACCCTACTTCTTTCTTGAACTCGAAACGGATGTCTCGATAGCCTATTCAGGCCCGGTTCCGGTTTCCGTTCCGGGAGCGAAAAATGATCCTGTTTATTTGAGAGCGGTTGAGCATCGCAAAAAATCTACTGGATCAATCCAACAGGTTCAGAACACGACTCTGGCTCAAGCTCAGTCGGGGCCAGCGTTGCCAATGCTGGGGTCACCGTATCGTCGTCGCGTCACGATTGGCCCACGATTCCTTGGTGAACGCTTTCAAGCGAAAGCAGACTTCATCGAGAGTTCGGTTCAGCCAGAATATGTGATCACAGTCACGGGCGGAGTCAATATTGTCATTGACAATGTCCCGTTGACAATCAATGGTCAAACATTTTTGACACGCATTGACCTGAGCGCAGACCGGGCTGTCGTCTGGACTGACGCCGATCGAATTGGCGACCTTGAAGGCTTTGAGATTGACGAGAACACCCCGTTTGAAGTCTTTCTGGAAGGGGATATTGTTGTCCGCCAGGGGGCGAGTAAAATCAAAGCTTCTCGTGCATTTTACGACATCAGTCAGCGACGTGGCCTACTCGTTGACGCAGAAATTCGCACGCAAGTCCCGGAATACGATGGCTCGATTCGTTTACGAGCAGCTGAAGTTCGTCAATTTTCCGCGATGAATTTCCATGCTCGGAATGCGTATTTCACAACAAGCGAATTCGGACAACCCAAGTACCGCATCGAGTCGAGTGACATCTTCCTCGAAGAACGACCTTCGATCTTTCCGAATGCGATCGACCCGGCAACTGGACTGCCTGACCCCAGCACGCTCTGGATCACCAGCCACAACAATCGACTCTTCATTGAGAATGTCCCGGTCTTTAATTCTCCATATTTGACTGGACCAGCTGAAGACCCACGTATCCCGATCACTGAACTCAATTTCGGCTACTCCGGTGTGTTTGGAGCTGAACTTGAAACTGCGTGGAACCTTGAAGGACTTCTCGGTCTGGAGTTACCTGAAGGGACCGATCTCAATCTGGAGGTCGATTACTTTTCAGAGCGAGGACCAGCAGCCGGTCTTCAATCGGAGTACGATTCGTATGCAACATTGTTTGGCGCTCCCGCACATCACTCAGGGATGAGCCACTTCTATTACATCCATGATAGCGGAGTCGACAATCTGGGGCTGGGCCGAAGAAGCCTCGCTCCGCCTAATGAAAACCGAGGCCGCATTCTCTGGAGAAACGAGACGGAACTGACCCCGTTCACTTCGATCTTCGCTGAGGTGGGGCACGTCTTTAACAACGACAGAAACTTTCAGGAGCAATGGTACGAAGAAGAGTGGGATCGAGATAAAGACCTGGAGAACAAGATCTCTCTGGAACATCAATACGACAACCTCACGACGAGCATCACCGGAGCGATTCGGTCGAATGATTTCGCGAACCAGACCGACTGGCTCCCGAGGGCAGACATCACTCTTCTCGGACAACCGGTCTTCAATTCTCCCATCAATTGGAGCATGCATTCCGCAGTTGGTTATGGAAGATTACACCAGGCATCTCCCCCACCAGACCCTGTTGCTGACCCGTTTGTTCCTCTGGACTACTTCGCAGACTCCGAAGGGCTCGTCGCTCATTCACGTCATGAATTAACCCTGCCCTTCAATGCTGGACCTGTGAAAGTTGTCCCATATGCCTTAGGCGAAGTGGCTCACTGGCAAGAGGATCTCACCGGTCAAGACTTGACTCGCTGGTATGGAAGTGCCGGGGTTCGAGCAAGCCTTCAGTTTGCCAAGTACATGCCACACGTGCAAAGTTCAATCCTCGGTCTGAACGGTCTTGCACATAAAGTGACATATGATCTCGACTACTACTTCGCAGAAGCGTCCGAAGACCTTGACCGTATTCCGCAGTACAACGCATTCGATGAAAACGCCCAAGAGAGATTTCGGTCTCGCTTCCAGGTCCTCGAATTCGGGGGCGTTTTACCAGATGTCTATGATCCCCGATTGTACGCCGTTCGATCAGGTGCGGGACGATCGGTCACCGCCCCCTATAATGAACTCGTCGATGACCAACATGCATTGCGGTTAGGAATGCGTCATCGTTGGCAAACTAAAGTTGGTCCTCCGGAGAACCCGCGTATCGTTGACTGGATGGAACTCGACTTGGGGCTGACTTATTTCCCCGATGCAGAAGAAGATAACTTTGGAGAAGACTTCGGATTACTGACGAGCCGCTACGCCTGGCATGTTGGTCCTCGAACATCTGTCCTGGCAAGTGGAGCGTTTGACTTCTTTGACATGGGGCAACGAGTCTGGAATGTCGGGCTCCTCAGCCAGCGTTCCGAACGAGGAAGCATTTACTTCGGTTACCGAAACCTCGAAGCAGGCCCGGTTGAAAGCCAACTTCTCACGAGTAGTGTTTCTTACGTCATGACCCCGAACCTATATGTCGCAACTTTTGGAGCTTCATATGACATCGCCGAGGGGATAGACCGGGGCCAATCGCTCACGGTCACCCGCATCAGTGAGAACTTTCTACTCCACTTCGGTCTCGGATACGACCGTAGTAAGGACAACGTTGGTGTCGCTCTGTCTCTCGAACCAAAGTTCGGAAGCTTCGGTCGAGGATCAATGCAACTCAACTCCCTGCTCGGGATCGACTAAAGCAGCTTGCTCTACCGGGAGCCCTGCTGATCGTGGTTCACCTGCAACATTGCTGCATCACGAAACCGAACGAAATGCCCAGCATGCAAATCTTTCTCAGATGATTTTCAATGCAGGCCGTACCAATGTAGTTCGCTGCATGACTTCGTAGACGACTCTTCACAAGACAACAAAGAACGTGAAGTCCCAGAAGGATCCCGGCGTTATTTTCGCTTCGCTTCAGCGTCATCATCTTTGGCGACGCTTGTCTCAAAGAGACGGGTGCACTGGTACTGGAACGCATCGTCATGAAGTAAGGAAAGTTTTTTGTGTGAGTTGATGATGTCGAAGCCATTAGGGGTCTTAGATTCAGTGAGCTTTGCCAATCGCTTCACTTCATCGAAGATCCCCTCAAGGATAGCAGCGTACTCAGCATCTGAATTAATCATAGCACCACCTCGACGACTCCAGTGTAGTCAACACCTGGAGCATAAAATCCAATTTCTTTAGGCCGGGAGTAATCGTGAAATGCTCGCCAGAAACTTTTTAAATTATCCACCAGAAACAGGTGGACTCCCTTTGCTTTCCAATCATTTGAGAAAGAGTAGTCTTCAATCAGCACTCGATTTTCAATGGACTGGTTGATGTGGAAGTCCTTGCCGACGAGAACCGTGAGGTCAACGTCGTTTGGTGAGTCTCTGCTTGTAATGAAACTGCCACCAAGAATGATCCGCTCCGTTTGTGCAGATCGACAGTGATGAAGCACCTCTTGGAGTTCCTTCATCAGGTGGCTCCGCCTCGGGGTCCCCCCTCCAAAACGTTCTCGAAATTCATCGATTGAACACTTCAATGTTGCTGGAAGATACCCACACTCTTCAAACTCTGGGAGTGAGCATCCAAAGCCTTTGGGCGATACAAGTGCTGTTCGAATCTCGGCACATGCCTTTTCGATTGACTGCCGTGCGTTCCAGCCTTTGGAACGAAACTCGGAGATCAGCGACAGAAAAGCATTATCGATGTCAGTCCGCGATTCCGCTAGAGCCCTCTGGTCAAGTTCGTCCATCTTTACGCTGCTTGCCGTTCTCCAGGTTCATCCAGGTCAGCGACATCCTTCTGGTTCTTGACAATTAATGCTCGCAAGAACTCCTGTAATTCACTCATCTTTAAGTTTGCACAAACTTGCTCCAGGTCAGTGGGACTGATGTCTTCCAGAAGTCTTCCAGATTCTGAGGCCTTCCCTATGAGCCAAGTTTCAAACTGAACACCTGCCTGTACCAATAAGCGCCTGGATTCTTCGGGTAATTTCAAACGTTCCATGCTCGACCTGCGTCTTGGTTGTGTGAGATTCCGTTCACATTAGAAATGATACGTATAGTGAAGAAGTTCCAGCAAGGTGAATTTCACTCGTTCCGTTTCACGTGAAACGGCTGCAATCTTGGGATTCTGTGTCGGGTTTGCTAGAGTCCGGACAGAAAATTTCAGCGAACGGTCTTCGGAAGATGACATCGCGATCTTGGATTAGGCTTCAAAAAGGAGACAAGAGATGGCAACACCTGTGAATGTGGGAATGATTGGATACGGGTTCATGGGACGCGCCCATACTAACGGCTACAAACGCTGCCCGGACTTCTTTCCCGAATTGAGGCATCAACCTGTTCTAAAGGCAGCTTGTGCTCGAAGCGAAGACAAGATTCAGGCTTTCGCTGACCAGTGGGGGTATGAGTCCATCGAAACGGACTGGCGAAAGCTCATTGCTCGCGATGACATCGACGCCATCGATATTTGCGTGCCGAACAATCTGCACAAAGAAATTGCCATTGCTTGTGCCGAAGCTGGCAAAATGATCCTTTGCGAAAAGCCACTCGCGATGAACGTCGCCGAGGGTGAAGAAATGTGCAAGGCGGTCGAGAAAGCAAAAGTCCCACATACCGTATGGTACAACTACCGTCGTGTTCCCGCTGTCACCCTGGCGAAACAGATCATCGAATCAGGCGCCCTGGGACGGATCTTCCACTACCGGGCAAACTTCCTGCAGGATTGGACAATCTCGGAAGATCTTCCACAGGGAGGGCAAGCACTATGGCGACTCGATGCTGAAGCAGCTGGTTCTGGAGTGACAGGTGATTTGCTCGCTCATTGTATTGATACAGCGATCTGGTTGAACGGGACCGTCAGCGATGTTTCCGCGATGACGGAAACCTTCATCAAAGAGCGAGTGCATCAGGCAACTGGTGAGAAAACCAAAGTAACCATCGACGATGCGTGTGCCTTCATGTGCCACTTCTCGAATGGGTCGTTAGGGCTGTTCGAATCGACCCGATACGCTCGGGGGCACAAGGCCTTATACACGCTTGAAATCAACGGCTCGGAGATGTCACTTCGCTGGGATCTTGAAGACCTGCATCGCCTGGAAGTTTTTGACCACAAAGACGAAGGCGCACTCCGTGGCTGGAAGAGTGTGCATGTGAGTGACCATGGAGGTGAGCATCCCTACATGGACAAGTGGTGGGTGCCTGGATTGCAGATCGGTTACGAACACTCATTCGTACACCATGTCGCAGACTTCATGAAGAGTCTCGATGAAGGAAAACCTTGCGGACCGACATTCCGCGATGCACTCGAAACGCAAAAAGTTTGCGATGCAGTTCTCACAAGTGCAAAAGAACGCTCTTGGGAAAACGTGTAATTTTTAGAACCAGTCCGAAAACCTCTGGAATAGCCGCTTCTCTCAACGTTTGAGAGAGCGGTTTCAAGTATTAGGATCAGTTCTAATTTTGCCGTTTTGCCTCACACTTCGAAGTGTGAGGCAAATGGCGAAATGACTTTGATTAGACTCGTTCGTGTGCGATCAGATCTTCGTAGGTTTCTTTTCGGCGAATGACTTTGTATTCGCTTCCGTCGACCAGAACTTCGGTCCCACGGCGACGTGAATTATAGTTGCTGCTCATGACTGTCCCGTAAGCTCCTGCACTGAACGTGGCCAGCAAGTCACCACGTTGGACTTCCGGGAATGGTCGAGATTTCGCCAGATAATCGCACGACTCGCAAACCGGACCAACAATATCGGCAGGTGGGCAACCTTCGAGTTCTGCTTCGAAATCTTTCGGAGGTGCGACAGACGGTTTGACTGGCCAGATTTTATGGAATGAATCGTACATCGCCGGACGGACAAGGTCGTTCATCGCAGCATCCTGAATCACGAATCTTTTGCCCCCTTCGTGCTTCACAAAGACAACTTCGCTGACGAGGATTCCCGCGTTCCCCGCAATGGAACGTCCCGGTTCCAATGCCAGACGACATTCCGCTTCTTGAACGAACGGGACAATCACCTCTGCGTATTCCTGGGCGGTCGCTGCTTCGTCCCCTCGATAATTCAAACCGAACCCGCCTCCCAGATTAATCCAGTTTGTTTGATGCCCCTTCTTCCGGAGTTCGCGAACGATATTGAGGGCTTTCTCAGCGGACTGCCGGTATGGGTCTGTCGTGTTAATCGGCGAACCGATGTGCATGTGAATCCCGCGCAACTCAAGGTAAGGGTCAGCGAGGACTTTGTCAGCGAGCTCATTATGCCGCTCAAAGTCCATCCCGAACTTGTTCCCCTTCTTGCCAGTCGTGGTTTTCGCGTGGGTCTTTCCATCGACATCCGGGTTGAGTCGCAAAGCGACAGGGGCCACTTTTCCCATCTCAGCAGCGATTCTTGAGATCGCATCGAGTTCAGGCTCGCTCTCCACATTAAACATGAGGATATCGTTCTCGAGTGCGAAGCGGATTTCTTCATCCGTCTTCCCGACACCTGCAAAGGCAACCTTTGTCGTATCTGCTCCAGCTTCTCGCACACGAAAGAGTTCGCCACCACTCACAACGTCGAAGCTGCAACCTTCCTCATTGAGAAGTTTCAGGATGCTGAGATTGGAATTCGCTTTGACGGAATAGCAGATCACGGGATCAACTGCAGCGAAGGCTTCTTGGATTTGACGGTATTCATTGACCAATTTAGATTTAGAATAAATCCAAATTGGGGTTCCAAATTCCTGACTCAAGGCAGAAACTGAAACTTGTTCGCAAAAGAGTTCGCCGTCTTGATACTGAAAAGGGTCCATTTTTATACTTCATTTCGAGAGTTTTGATCTGCCTGCCAGATCATAGCAGTCTGGATTTTGTCCTCAATGGAGAAGGAATTTCGGATTGAACCACAGCGGGTTTGACCGCAGATGATTTGTGTCAGTAAACTTTACTTTTGAACACCTGAACATCGCATCAAACTGCTATGATGTAAAATAGTGAGTCAATTTCAAGGAGATCTTTTGGCTGTCTTACAGCTCATCAACGATGAAAAAGAGAAAACGCAGTATGTGCTCGAGGGTGAGCAAATCGTACTGGGGCGGCATCCCAATTGTGAGATTGTTCTACAATCCGGAGTTGTGAGCCGTCGACATGCTCAGATTCTTGTAAGTCATGGCACGTTTTACCTCGAAGACTTGCGAAGCCGAAACGGGACTTACGTCAACGAGCAAGTCATCTCGGGTCGACACGAATTGCAGGAAGGCGACCAAATCCGCTTGTGCGACGTCGTTCTCACGTTTGCGTTTACTCCATCCGCACTCATTACTGCCACAAACCAGGTTGGATCTGAAGCAGTCGCTAAAACTTTGGAAGTGAGCAATTCCGAAATTTTGAACCTTTCCAGTTCCGTTGAAGAGAGTCGGATGTACCTCCCTCAGGAAGTGGAGGCCGAAGAAAGCTTCGACAGTTCGACGTCCATTCGCAAAGTGGCTTCGTTCAACAATGAAGAATCACTGGTTGACCCAAGCGTCAAGCTCCGTGCAATTCTGGAAATCACCCAGGCAATCGGGCGCGAACTCAAGGTCGAAAAAGTTCTCCCGAAGATGCTCGCGACGTTATTCAATATTTTCCCACAGGCCGAACAGGGATTCGTACTGCTGCGAGACAATGAGCTGAGCAAGCTTAAGGTGAAAGCAAGCCGTGCTCGTGGACAGCAAACGGTCGACAATGTTGCGGTCAGCATGACAGTCGTCCGCCATGCGATGCAAACTCGTGAAGCGATTCTCAGCAAGAACGTCTCGGATGATTCACGATTCAAACAAAGTACCGCACTGTCGCGCATGCAGATCCGTTCCATCATGTGCGTTCCCATGGTCACCCCTGAAGATGAGGGAATTGGCGTCATCCAAATCGTCACACGTGACGAGCAGCAGGCGTTTTCCGAAGAAGATTTAGACCTGCTCGTCAGTTTAGCATCGCAAGCCTCGCTGGCTGTTGCGAATGCGAGATTGCACGAAGAAGATCTTGTGCGTCGCGAAATCGAACGTGACATGGAATTCGCCACACAGGTGCAGCTCGGCTTTCTGCCTAAATCACGACCGAAAGTCGACGGTTACACATTCAGCGATTTTTATGAAGCGGCGTTGAGCGTCGGCGGTGATTACTTCGACTACATCAAACTCCCGGATGGGAGGCTTGCTATGGCAATTGGTGATGTCGCCGGAAAAGGAATACCGGCTGCGTTGTTGATGGCTCGGCTCTATTCTTCGACACGCTTTCAATTGCTCACATGCCCAACTGTTGCAGATGCAGTCTCTGGATTAAATGAAGAAATTTCTTCCAGCGGTCTGGGGCATCGCTTTATCACCTTCTTAATCATGGTGATCAATCCAGAAACCCACACAATGGAAATCGTCAACGCAGGACATTTGACACCGCTTGTGAGGAGTGCGAATGGCTCAGTCAAAGCGGTGGGCAAAGACGATTCCAACTTGCCGTTGGGGATCGTTCCAGATTTAAAATACAAATCCTCCACCCGTTCAATAGCCGAGGGCGAAACTCTAATCGCCTTCACGGATGGAGTCACCGAGGCGATGAACAAGAAGAAGGAAATCTTCGGAACCAAGCGGCTCCAAGAACTTTTCAAGACGTTGCCCGAAGAGATTCAACTCGTCATTGATGGTGTCGTCAACGCATCAGAAGAATTTGCGGATGGCATGAATGCACGTGATGATACCTGCCTGATTGGGGTACACAGGGCTGCTCAATGACACTCTCTGTGAATGATGTGCTCGCTGACGATGGGTACATTTCAAGGCGACTGCCGGGGTACGAACTTCGACAGGAGCAATTGGAAATGTCATCTGCCGTTGCGAATGCGATTCAGAACGGGGAGCATCTTGTTGCCGAGGCGGGTACGGGTGTCGGGAAAAGTTTCGCTTATCTGGTCCCGAGTATTCTCGCAGCTACGCAGCGAAAGAAAGATGAACCACGCTGTCGAATCGTTATCAGTACACATACGATTAGCTTGCAAGAGCAGCTGTTTCAGCGAGACATCCCATTTTTGAACGCGATTTTACCAGTAGAATTTTCTGCGGTTTTAGTCAAAGGGCGAGGGAATTACGTCAGTTTGCGGCGTCTCAAGGGCGCCTACGAACGAAGTACGTCACTCTTCGAAACCGAGGAGATGCAACAGCTTCAACAGATCCATCAATGGTCACAGCACACTGAAGACGGGTCCCGTTCTGATCTAGGTTTTTCTCCGTTGGCGACCGTTTGGGATGAAGTACGAAGCGATCATGGAAACTGTCTGGGACGACGTTGCCCGACGTACGATGACTGCCACTACTACAAAGCTCGGAAGCGGATTTGGAATGCCGATATCCTGGTCGTCAATCACGCCCTGTTTTTTTCCGATTTAGCATTACGCCGGGAAGGAGCCAGCCTGCTCCCTGAGTATCAAGTTGCGATTATGGACGAAGCCCACACTTTGGAAGATGTGGCAGCTTCGCACTTGGGATTGGCGGTCACGAATGGACAGTTCAGCTACCTGTTTGGCAAGCTTTATAACGACCGCACGCAAAAAGGAATTCTGCTCGAACACAATTTGATCGAATGCCAGCAACTTGTCAGTCGCTTGCGGTTCCTGGTTGATGACTTATTCGATCGTATAGATGTTTGGAGAAATGAATCAGGCCATTCGAATGGTCGAGTTCGTCGACCGCTTGAGTTCGAAAACCCTGTCAGCACCGATGCCAGCGAACTCGCAATGATGATTCGTCAATACGCCTCGAAGCTGGAATCAGAAGAACAGCGAATCAATCTCAATTCCAATGCTGACCGCCTGGACGGATTGGCAATTTCACTACAAAGTTGGCTCAAACAAACAGAAGACGAAGCGGTTTACTGGGTGGAGACAACGGCTGGACGTAACCGAAACGTCAAGCTGCTTTCATCGCCGATTCAAGTTGGCACGACGTTGCGAGATGAACTCTTCTCGCAGACGAAATCGGTCATCTTGACGAGTGCAACTCTTTCTGTCGGAAAACAAGACTTCAGTTTCTATCGAGACCGAATCGGACTCAGCAAAGCGAATGAACTCAAGCTGGGATCACCGTTTAACTACAAGAAACAAGTCAAGTTGATCCTTGCCGATAACATGCCTGAACCGGGAGAGAACCCTGGAAATTATGAGCAGGCTGTCGCATCGAAAATTCAGAAGCATCTCGAAGAACTCGATGGCGGAGCGTTTGTTCTATTCACCAGTTATCGAATGTTGCGAAGTTGCTCCCAAAAGCTGAATCGCTGGATGGTGGAGCAAAATCGAATGTTGCTCTGTCAGGGTGATGGAATCCCAAGAACAACATTACTCGAACGATTTCGAAAAGACGGGAATGCGGTCCTGTTTGGAACCGAATCATTCTGGCAAGGGGTTGATGTTCCGGGGGATGCATTGAAAATGGTCATCATTACCAAGTTGCCATTTAGTGTTCCGGATCACCCTTTGCTCGAAGCTCGCGTTGAAAAAATTCGCGAGAATGGCGGGAACCCTTTTACTGAGTATCAGGTTCCTGAAGCAGCAATCAAACTTCGCCAGGGATTTGGACGGTTGATTCGCACAGCCAGGGACTCTGGAACAGTTGTGATTCTGGACCCAAGAATACGCACCAAGGCATATGGTCGAATCTTTCTTGAAAGTCTGCCAGAGTGCGACCTTGTGATTAGCTAGAGCATCCTTCGAGTTGGTTCGCAGGATCTGCCTCGTGGCGAACAGCATCATAACTAGAGAAATGCGTTCTTCACGGGCACACGATAAAGCAAACAACTCTAAAACTAATCCTGAAACTTGAAATTGCTCTCTCAAACGTTGAGCAAAACAGCTGTTCCAGAGGGTTTCGGACTGGTTTAAAGAAAGAGATTGATATAAAAAAAGAGACCGGAATCCGAAGACTCCGGTCTCTCATAATCTTAGCAGGCGTTTTAGTTACTACTCAACATGGGGACGAAGAGTTCGTCAACTTTGCCTGATTTGATCATACTTAGTTGCAAGCTCCGAGTGGAGCAGCACAGTTTGGTGCACATGCAGCTGGAGCTGCACAGGCTGGCTCACAAGCTGGAGCACATCCTGTGTTGACAGGTGCACAGCAGCCTTTGTCGCGTCGGAGGCAGCTACCGAGGTTGCTGCAGCGATCTCGCATGCTTTTTGCCCAGCCCATGATACGTCGTTGGCGACGTGGCTTCTTGCACTTGGTTACAGGTGCACAGCAAGCTTCTGGTGCTGGAGCACAGCAAGCTGCAGCGGCTGCAGGTGCTGCACAAGCTGGTGCACATGCAGGAGCACATGCTGGGGCTGCACATGCAGGAGCACATGCATTGCCGCAAGGAGCGGCACAGTTAGGGGCACAGGCATTGCTACTTGGTGCAGCACAACCTGGGTCACAAGGGGCTGCACAGCTAGGGTTAGCGTCACAGCAGGTTGGAGCTGGAGCACAGCATCCACCACGCCCGAACAGACCGGCATCAGCGACGTTAACGCTGGCAGCGATCAGAAGGGCAGCAGTCAAAGTTGTCCACTTCATCTTGAAATCTCCTCGACTTCGTCCCGGGGTTTTTAAATGTGGATTCCATCGTCCGATTCATACTTAAATCAGCTTTTTTGGAGTCCACCACTCACCATGAATGTTTTGGTCCACTAACCTTTAAATTCGGCTTCCGGAGAATTTCAGACGAGTTGCACTTCAAGAAAAGTGACACTATCCCCCAAGGCGGTTCCGGGAGTATCGATTATGCGGAAGGTAACGGGGGCTGAGCTTTGGAGAATGGATCTAATCCATTATTCTGCATGTATTTACGTGTCATGAAGAATAGAAAATCAGGGGACGGTTTTACGTTGAATGACCTCATTATTTTCGTTTCACTGCTATTATTATGCGGTGCGATAGGTGTTTCCTACGCTTCGTTCAAATCGAACTCAATTGCAGTTCTCTCTCCGGCATTTCTTTGGGGGATTTTTGCAATCTTCTTTTGGACTCTCGCAACCATTTCCAGCCTCAGCAGACTTCAAGTCGCCCCAGCCTGGCAAGATCAGGCGTGGTACTGGTCGGCAATCCTGGCCTGTTGTCCTTTGATCTCGGTACTCGGTGCGAAGAGACCCACTTCACGAGTTTGGAACTGGTTCATTATCTTACCTCTCATCGCTGTACTCGGTTGGCCAGCGGTGACGGTTCTCGTTCGTTACCCGGATCTGGTTGCCTTAAAGATTCAGGCTCCGGTCTATATAGGATTCGTACTCGTCCTGGTGATGGGAATTGGAAACTACATGGGGTCGAGGTACGGAGCGAGCGCGTTCTTTGTTGGAGTGGCTGTGATGCTCTCATTGTGGCCGATCTCGAATTCCTATCTGGGAGATCATGACTCGGTCACGCGACTTCGAGGTTTTGCATCCCTCTTTTGCGGGTTTGCAGTGCTGCATGGATTTCGACAGTCGATTCGGCCTTCTCCTGATGAATCAAGATTCGATAAGGTGTGGTTTGATTTCCGTGACGCATTTGGAATAGTTTGGTCGATTCGAATTCAAGACCGCATCAACCAGACAGCTGTCAAAGAGAAATGGTGCGTTCGCCTCGGAACAGAAGGATTCGTCTGGGAAGATGAGGCGTCTTCTGATAAACGAGAACAGACAGAAGAACGTTTACGCCATACACTATATTGGTTATTGCGACGTTTCGTTGATCCGATCTGGATTGACGAACGACTGAATCAGCAGATCAACACTCTGGATACTTCAGCATGACTGTAAAATCACTTGATCAAAAACTGGCCGCGATCCATCGAGATCCTACTGGCTGCAAAGAATTCATTATCGCTGATGCCAAAGATGCCGACATGGCTTTCGGGATGGCCGCTCCCGGAGAAATCTGCGGGAGTAATGAAGGCGAATGTCGATTCAAAACTCTCGCTGAATATCGCGAGCAAATTCGCCAGGTGATCCGGCAAGGCGTTGTCGACATTGTATTAATGTCTGCCAGCACCAGCGAAAAGCTGTGCCTCGAAGAACGCCTCTTCGAGAACTCACATATCACTCCCGCAATCCGCGCAAACGACGCCTCTGACATTTTCGCCTTTCGAGGCAGTGATATCCCTTCTGAGCCAGCTTATCCATTTCGAACAGCCCAGCTCGACCACGCTCAATGCGGGCATCTCGATTGTGAACCGGGCGAGCGGGCGGCAGGAGCCGATCTAGGATTGTACTCGGTGACGTTCAATAATGACCGCACAATCGATCTGGCAACTCTTAATGCTTACAACGAGTTCCGTGCAGAAGCTGAACGAAAAGGCTTTCGGCATTTTCTAGAAGTTTTTCATCCAAACATCCAAGAGGCTGTGACGGCTGAAACCGTTCCGTACTTCATTAATGATGTGATTGCACGAACGCTCGCTGGGGTTGCAACTGCGGGGCGTCCGATCTTTTTGAAAATCCCCTACCCTGGCCCAGAAGCTCTCGAAGAACTCGTTGCCTACGATCCGCATTTAATCGTCGGAATTCTCGGTGGATCATCCGGGACAACGCGTGACGCATTTCAAATGATTCACGATGCCCACAAACACGGTGCTCGCGTCGCCCTCTATGGTCGTAAAATCAACAATGCCGAGAACCAACTCGCATTCATCGAATTCCTAAGACACATCGTGGACGGGGTCATTTCACCAGAAGAGGCTGTCCGGGCATACCATTCAGTTTTAGAGAAACTTTCGATCCGTCCACACCGACCGCTCGACCAAGATATGCAGGAAACTGCAGGTGTGATGAGTTACGGTGGCGAAACGCCGACTTCTGGCGACTCTTCGAACCAGCCAAGCCATTCGCAGGCAACATCGAGCCCGGTTGACTTTGCAAAGATGACGAGCGAAGAGCGATTGGCGTATCACATGGATCGACTCAAAAATCTGTGAGACAAGCCGTCATCAAAAGACGGGATAGATCGTGACACCGATTAATACGACGATCAAACCGACCAGTCCCATACAGGCTGTCATCGGTGTGATGTATTTCAATCCCTCGGCCTCGGTCATCCCGCTCATTTTGGTAATGACCCAAAATCCGCTGTCATTCATCCAGGAAATCGGCTTCGATCCACAGCCAATCGCGGCAGCAAGATAAAATGTCTCAAACGGCAAGTTCCCGTCTCTCGCGATTCCGGAAAGAATTCCGGCTGCGGTAATCATCGCAACTGATGCGGAACCTTGTGCGGTTCGAATTGCAGTAGTAATCAGAAATGCAAGAATACAGATGATTTGTGGGGACGCTTCCGGGAGATTTTGAATCAGCTCGGCAACTCCAGTTTGACGCAGCACTTGTCCAAATGCTCCTCCCGCAGCTGTGATGAGAATGATGACGCCCCCGCTCGCCAATGCAGACTGAACAGAGGTCGACAGTTCAGCGAATGATCGTTTCTTCTGCCGAATCAAAGTTGCCATCGCAACTATGGCGGAAAGGATCAAGGCGACGTTCTTATCTCCCAGCGTCGCGATTGTTCTCTTGACGCCCGGACTCAAGTCGATCGGAAAACCTGGGTAGCTCACAATGGTTTGCAACGAAATCAATAGGACTGGCAACACAATTGGCAAGCACGCGATCCCAAATGATGGGAGTTCGCTCTCATCGATTTGCATCGATTCTTCCAGATCGGCAAGAGAGAAATCGGCTGACTCTCGCAACGGGAGCTCCACTCTGCGATTCAACAAAGTTGCATAGAGATAGCCAAACCCAGCTGCGAATAAACCAACAATTGCTCCTCCAAGAATCATGACACCCAAATCAACGCCGAGTTCCTCAGCGACCAGCAGCGGTCCCGGAGTGGGCGGGACGAGCGAATGGGCCATGGTGGCTCCGCAAACGATTGTCAGCACGTAAAGGATGTAATTCCCCCCAGTGCGAAGGCGCATCGCTTTCCCTAGCGGAATCATCAGATAGAAAACAGTGTCGAAAAAAACAGGGATGCCGAGGAAGAAACCGCTCACCATAAAGGCTGCCGGGGCCGCCCTTTCGCCGAACCAGCTGAGTGTCGTTCGCACAATCCGATCGGCAGCTCCGCTATCAAGCAAGCACTTTCCAATGATCGCAGCCATGGCAATCAAGATTCCGATCTTAACGCAAGTTCCACCAAACCCGCCGGAAACGCGCGCTCCGATGGTCGCATTGGATGCTTTTAAGGCCGATTTCATTTCCAGTGAATGAATTGCGCGGTATGTCCCCAGAGTGGGGGCCAAGGCGACTTGTTCGTCTTTTGAGACAATCTCTGCTTGTGACCATTGTTCACCAGGGGAGTCTCCGTCGATCCACTTCGTTATCCGAAGCTGACCCACTTGCTGGAACGATTTTGAATCGGACTCTCTGGAAATCAAAAGATACCGCATGTCCGGCGAAACGCCCTGCTTCTCACCCGCATGGAGAGTGACAGTTTGAGAATCGGCTTGGACGTCAACCGGAAATGAAGCACTCGTGACGTGGTATCGCTGAAGCGCAGTTGATGGCGTTAACAACGCGACGATAAATGCGGCAGAAATTAAAGCTAAGAAAGCGTGCAGCCGCATCGCCAATATCGATCCAACAACAACTACGATTCCTGCAAGCAGGATGAAGATCAATCCCCAAGTCGAATCCATACGATGCCGCTCTTTGTGGTATCAATGATTGTTGATAAAGAGGTCATCGTAGCGAGTCACAGTATATTGTAAAACGAGAGAGTCACACTGTGATGAACGAGAGATCATTCTCAGCAAGGGAGACGATGACATCATACGCACGATGATCTCTCGGAAGCCTCACCCTGACTCGGATGAAACTTCACATCGGTTCGGAAGCGCTGTTAATGCTTGCCCTTCACAATGACGGCTGGGAACAGCAATCTTCAAAGTTGCTCAAGCGTTCCTAACGGACGTGGAAGAATGCATAGTACATAATTCCAAAGCAGACAAAGAAGATTGAGACCTTCATCCAGATTGGAAGATTTTCCATTGTCAGTTCAACAGGCTGCGCTTGCGACTGAATTGGTGGAGGGACAGCGACAGGTTGTCCAGCTTGAGCAACTGGTGCCCGACCGATCGCAGGCTGACGCAAATTCTGCACATCGGCACCATTCCCTTGAACGGCATCGTTGATATTTGTGGAATCGGTCATCGCGATCCCAGGCTCTTCGACAGGCATGAAGTCAGATTTATTGACCGGAGAATTGTCCCACAAGATTCCACAGTGGGGGCATTCCTGACCGGATTTGCTTGTCAGTGAAACTTTCTTCATGCAGTTTCCGCAAATGATCGTCACTGTCGGCTCGCCAGCGTTGCTCGGTTTTGCTGGTTGCATCACCATAATTTTCTCATCGCCCTCAGGCTCCGTTTCGGGCATTGGAGGCTTCGGAGATTTCTCCTCGAGTGCGAGGTGAAATTGGGTCAGGTTTGCAATTGCGACGTCTTCAGACTTCGAGACCTTGACCATGAACTCTTCAGCGATTTCCCCTTGTGTCCATTTCAAATTGGCGTCAGGGAGATTTAGCGAATCCAGTTTTTCGAATAGATAATCGATTCCCCCAGGATTTCGAAACCGAGATCGATCGGGGACAACCAAGGCGGAGTCGGAAGTCAATGAGAGCATTTGACCTCGCACGATCACGCCCAACTTGGACTTGAGAATCACGCGGACTGATGGCTCAAACTTTAAGGTAGGTAGCTCTTTAGCATTTGGCGTAATCGAGTCCGTCGCAGCCGGTTTTGCGTCAACAAACTGCGCATGAGCCAAGCTGGACAGAGACAGAAAACCGATCACAGCCAAGAAGCTGAAGCCAGTCTGAAATTTGCAAGCGGTCGACGCTGATCGCTGTCCCACCGGAAAAGAAGTTAAGCTCTTAATAAAATGACTCATTCTGGTCTCCCTTAGGCTCCAGCTTCACGAGCTCAGTTCGCGTTCAGTTGTAAGATGTTAACTTCTATTCCAGGAACTTCCAATAGCCTACGATTTTTTCGCCGGACAGTAAATAGGCCAATTCACAAATTTACAAGATCCTGACAGTCATATCTTGATTCGGCAATGGGAAATCGTTCCTAGGTTGTTTATAGTGTCTGCGGTGAAACTTGTCTGAATTTCATGTCCTGATGAGCAGATTGCAGGGCCTGACAGACGCTTCTGGCGTTATTGTTCTGTAGAATTTGGATAGATTTTGCCTTGAAGTGCTCCACGCACTCGTTGTCCTGTTGGCCCAAATGGGCTGAAGTCAGTCAGGAATCATGAACTACCAGGAGACGATTTCACTCCCCTTGGTCATTGTCATTCTTTATTGATGAGTAGAGGGCAAGGTGTCACTGAAAGTTTCGAGAATCGATGCAAAAATCAAAAAAACGTCCAGAAACCTGCAAAGAGAGTCCACCGACCTGGATCGTCTTGCGTCAAATTGAAAGGCTTCCCTGAGTGTTTTGGGAGCAGAAAGTTCAAGTCGCTGTTGAAACCCATATTGGCTTGCGTCGCAAGAACAATGAGGATTCAGCGTGCTTTCAGCTCTGCCAGGACGAAGAGCAGTGGCGAAAACGGGGGCATTTATTCGTCGTGGCAGATGGCATGGGTGGCCACGCGGTTGGGGAACTCGCGAGTCGAATCGCGATTGAAACCTTGCCTCACGCGTTCTTCAAAACAACAGAAAAAGACGTGCGCAGCACTCTTCAGGAAGCTGTCACCACTGCAAACGAGGCGATCTATCAGCGAGGAAGCACGAACGAAGACTTTCTCCACATGGGGACGACATGCACTTCGTTGACCTTGTGTCCACGGGGAGCAATGATCGCACACGTCGGAGACAGCCGCGCCTACAGGGTTCGAAGAGACCGCATCGACCAGCTGACGTTTGACCACAGCCTGGAATGGGAACTGGAACGACGAAACCAATCCCTGATCGGTGTGGTGGACATGAGTAAACACCGCAACATTATAACGCGGTCACTCGGTCCAGAAGAGAATGTCGAAGTCGATATCGAGGGGCCTTATCCCGTGATCCCGGGAGACACATTTGTTTTGTGCACTGATGGGCTCTCGAATCAGGTTTCGGATGAAGAAATTGGTGCGATTGCTCGTGAGCTTTCACCCAGCCGGGCCGCCAAGTTGCTCATCCATCTTGCGAACGTCCGGGGTGGCCCCGACAATTCAACAGTCATCGTCGCGCGTGTTGGTGATCTCCCCGCAAATGTCCAACCGGTTTATGTTGAAGAAGAAATCGATGACACAAGCAACTTGGACTGGTCCTGGTTCATCGGGTTTTCCATTGCCGCTCTTGCACTCGTATCAGGCTTGTGGATGCTGTTGTTCAACCATCCAACCAAAGGAGCGATCACCACAGTTGTGGCGGTCCTCGGATTTCTGGCTTTAGCGATTGGAGCCTATCGCAAACAACGTGAACTTCTGGCTTCGACAGCAGACGATTCTCAGCTCACCAAATTTTTGAGGCCACACCGAACGGCAGTCTGTCTCGACTCGAAAAACTTATGTGAACTTCTCTCTGCGATCGAAATCGACCTGCGTCGAGCAGCTCAGGAAGATGGCTGGTCCGTCAACTGGAAGGAGCACAAAAACGCTCTTGAAGGAGCAGGTCGAGCAGTTCAGGAAAAACGGTACTCGAGAGGCGTCCGAAATTTTGCGAACGCAATCGGGGAAATCATGGACGAACACCCGATCCGCAGCGGGAATTAGAGGAGTTTGCTCTACCGGTGTGCCCGTGAAGAACGCGTTTCATCAAAAAAATTGCTGTTCGCCACGAGGCAGAACCTGTACACCAATTCGAATGATGCTCAAGCAACGGTCCCGGAATCGTGTCTCAATGGGCAAAGAGAACTCCCCCCCTCGCTTCTGCTTCACAACTCGACGTGATCTGTGGGTCAGCTAATCAGTGATCGGAAACAAAGCCAGAGACACTTTTTGATCTTACTGCCCACCAACGAATCTCAATCAGAGCGTGTCCTATGTGGTGGCCGCGTACTGACTCATAGTGAGTAATTCTACGGATTTACGAAAGTGATCTCTACATGCACGAAAAATCTTAATCGCTTAACCAACGTGCGGCATCTTTCGAGAAGTAGGTCAGGATCATATCGGCACCGGCTCGCTTCATGCTGGTGAGCATTTCCAGTGCGACTCGTTGTTCGTCGACCCAACCATTCGCCGCAGCTGCTTTCACCATCGAGTATTCACCGCTGACGTTATAGGCTGCCAGTGGCAACTCTGGATGAGCCTCTTTGACTCGATGGATAATATCCAGATAACTCAGCGCCGGTTTGACCATTAAGATGTCTGCACCTTCGAGGACATCTAAATCGACTTCGCGCAATGCTTCGTTCCCGTTTGCCGGGTCCATTTGGTATGTCGCCCGGTCACCGAACTGCGGTGTACTTTCAGCAGCATCACGAAACGGACCGTAGAAACCGGAGCTATACTTGGCTGCGTAACTCATAATTGGAAGATGTGAGAAATCGTTCTCGTCGAGCACCTCTCGCAGGGCTGCGATCATGCCGTCCATCATTCCACTGGGGGCAATGAGATCAGCCCCTGCCTGTGCGTGGCTGAGAGCTTCCTTTTGCAGGATCTCCAGAGTGGCGTCGTTATCGACATCCATGACCCCGGTTTTGTCATTGATAATGCCGCAGTGTCCGTGGTCTGTAAATTCGCAAAAACAGACATCGGTGATGACGAGTAAATCTGATCCAGTCGCTTTGATGGCTCGGACGGCCTGTTGAATGATCCCCTCGTCCGAGTAAGCATCTGAACCGACAGCGTCTTTGTGTTCAGGAATCCCGAACAAAATGACGCCGGGAATCCCCAGGCTTTCAATCTCTTTGATTTCCTGCGGGAGTTTATCGACAGTGAGTTGTCGATGCCCGGGCATCGACGTGATCGGGACTTCTTCGCCTTCTCCATGCCGGATGAACAACGGAAGAATCAAGTCATTTGGAGTAAGAGTCGTCTCGCGAACGAGGTCTCTAAGTTTCGAATGACGACGAAGCCTGCGCGGACGAACTGTCGGAAACATGATAGTTAGCCTTCTCTCAATTGAGCGAAAAAATCAATCTGCCAATACGAGGTCTTAAGCCGAACATTCTTACACCTCAAGTGCATGACAAGTTCTGGATGCGGAATCTCTTGAAGCAGGCAGCGATCGTTTTTTCAAATCGGTGTCCAAAACGGCCTAAGCTCCAAACAATTCATCATCCGATTCGTCATCAGACTCATTGCCTGCCAGGTCATCGGTTGTCCAATGCATTCCCTGCCAAACAACCCCTGGCCGGTCGATGTAGTCGACTTCGTCAGTGTGGACATCGACAATTTCTGCTGGCAACTCTTCACAGCGAGACTGGAACGCAAGAACAAAATTTGTTGCGGCCTCTTCGGATTCCGCAAGGACTCCCCATTCTCTCTGGTACTCGGTCCATTCATCCTGCCCGTACAGGCATCCCCGAGAATCTTTCCAGGCTTCATTGAGAGGCTGACGAATCTGGACGTTGAAGAAGTTGACAGTTTTTGTCTCTTCGATCTGTTCTCGCAACCCATCGAAATAGGTGTCGGGTAGGAACCCGGCAACCAAGAGTTGATGCTCGAGCTTTGTCCTTAACAGGTGATTCGCAGGTAAGTGTTTTGAGTGTTCCCAAATATGACCGAAGAGCCGAACGAGTCCATTTAACGAGAGGTAGTCGATTTCGCTGAGTTGCTCATCAAGCACTTCAGTGAAGATGGAATCGATTTGCTCTTGATCTTGTCCTAGTGCGATCAGATTGCAAAGTTTGATAGCAGAGAGATGGAATGTTCCCGGTGGATCAAATTCGTTCTCCGCGTCGATAGCCAGAAGACTTTCTTCGTGTCGACCGAGTTGCATCAAGGCGACGCCACGATAGTAGTGAGCCCAAGTTTGAGGTTCTCCCAAGGCGAAGAATTTGTCCATGTAAGTCAGCACTGAATCAAACTGTTCAATCTGCAATGCTGTCATAGCAGCTTCCCAGGCGATGGATTGATCATCAGCTCCCTCTCGCAAACTCAAGTCGAGCACAGCCAAGGCATCGCGTGGTCGGTCCGACTGCCGATACACATCTGCCAACGGAAGCACGACGGTCGGTTCGGTTCGCTTCAAGCGGAATCCACGAGAATAGCAGCGTTCAGCTTCTCCCAGGTTTCCTTCATCGAGGTAGAAATCACCCGCGCGGGAGAAGTTTTTGGCGTGAGTCACCTTGGGAGATGTCGATCGTTTGAACCAGGCCTCTAATTGCTCAACCGTAATCGATTCGAATGCCCCGGGATCAGCCTGTCGGAAATAGTTTCCGATCGCTGCGACGACACTCACGGTGACGGGGTCATCAAAGAAGGCTTCCAGAATTTGGAGTGCCCAAGGCCAAACTCTAGTTGCATCCTCGGTTCCTTGAACAACAAACTGGCTCAAGTGAACGAGATAAGCTCCATCACGGGGATCTTCAATCCGACTGGGCGTGTAGCTGAGAAACTCTTCAAGGACCTGTTCGCGGACTGTCTCATCCTCGGGAGCAAGCATTAGCCTTTGCATGATTTCTGCGAGGATGTTCCCCAGCGGTGTTTCAGCTTCAGCATCGTCCGAATCATCGCCACTTTCTGCGTTGTCTGAAGTTGATTCCTCCCCGGCTTGGCTGGAAGAATCGACAGCCGCATTACCACTTTCCTGAAGCGCCGCGACCGGTGAGGTCGCAGTTTCTTCATTGAAGAGTTGTTCAAGTCGTCTGAGTGTCAGAAAATCTTGTGCTTCGCTGGCACTGGCTTCCAGACCTTTGGTGAGTGCTTCAGCTCGCTTTTGATTATTGCTCAGTAAATACGCAGCGATCAGACGCAAGCGGACTTCAAACCAGTCTTTATGGCAATTCTGCTCTGTGAGGCGGCGATCCCATTCGGTGAGCGTTTCAATCGCTTGATCAAAGTTTCCAGAGAGCACGTTCTCCAACGCGTCACACATTGAGCGGCGAAGCTCGATATACAACCACTCTCCCTCTTCGGGGAACTCGCTTGCGACACTGCCCCAATCAAATCGCGGTTTACCTGCCAGCATCAACGCTTCGTCGAGAGTCGCTGCCACCAGGAGTTTTGAACGGGTTTTCAAGTAGACATCTTCAGCGACAGACAGCTCGAAGGCTTTGTTCAACTCCTGAATCGCCAACTCAAGCCGGCCTTCCAAGATCAACAGTTTTCCTAATTTATGATGACCAGACCAGCGGCGATCCTTATTGTCTGAGCCATCTTTCCGGTACTCAAGCAGGGACTCGCACTGATGCCGGACCATTTCAAGGTCATCGGCAGCGAAATAGACGTCCGCAGCGTACTCGCGGAAACATTTCACGCATTCCATTTTCCCGGTTTGTCGACAAACCTGAAGCCCTTCATTGATGCACTCGTGCATCCCCTCAGAGTTGAAGCCCGACATCATTCCCGTTGCCTCAGCGAGGTTGTCGTAAGCACATGTTGACATCCAGGAACAGAGCCACTGATAGTGACCTTCATCGAGATTCGGCTGAATTCGGCGTGCCTGCTCTTCGTTTTCGAGCAGTAAGACCAACTCGACCGAGGCTTCCCGGGTTGCCTGAGGGTCGAGGAGTCCATGCCCAAACCGCATTTGGTCAAACAATCCACGCATGTAATGCACTGCGAGTCCGTGAGTTTTCGCCAGACGGGTTGCCTCTTTCGCAATGCGAACTGCAGAGCGGATTTGGCACTTTTGAAAACACTCTTCAGATTTTTTGTCGAGTTCTTCAAGTTGCTGTTCGATTTGATCGAGTTCGTCGGACATCATTTCGCCTGCGGTATGCTGAATTACGCCTCTCGTTTGCAACACTTTGACCGATTCGCGATCGTTCTGGAGTGCAAACAGGAGGAAAGTTGCCTTGCATGAGTGAGATAATGGCCCCATCGTCGCGAATTTGAGAATGAGACGCAATCGATCCAATCGTTTCCGGAAAATGATTTCGTTTTTGCGTAGAAGACTGCGAAATCTGAGACGATTCGCTAGGCTGCGTCTATCTTTCGCCTTGTTACCATATTGTTTTTCGAATCAAGAGATCATCAATGAGTTCAAAGTCCTCGACTGAATACCTGACCCAAATGTTTGGCCTGGAGGGAAAAACTGCTGTCATTATCGGCGGAACAGGCGTTCTGGGAGGAGCGATCTGCGATGCACTTGCTGGAGCCGGGGCACACATCTATGTCGTTGGGCGGAATGCTGAAGCAGGACAAGAAGTTGTCGATCGCTGGCCTGACCGTGCAACGTTTTTTCAGGCAGACGCAACCGACAGAGCGGACCTCGAAAAGCTTGTTGAGGAATTGAAGTCACAGAATCGCGAATGCGATATTCTCGTCAACGGAGCAGGTACAAATTCTGCAACTCCGTTCATGGAGATCACGGATGAAGAATGGGACCGGATCTTCAAAGTGAACCTGACTGGACTACGCTCTGCGTGCCAGGTTCTTGGGCAATACATGCTGGACGCAGGAACTCATGGCTCCATCATCAACGTCGCTTCCCTCACTTCAATCAAACCACTCTCTCGCGTATTCACTTATTCCGCAAGTAAAGCGGCTGTTCTGAACCTCACCGAAAACCTCGCCCGCGAATTCGCTCCGAACAATATCCGTGTGAATGCTATCTCTCCCGGATTCTTCCCAGCTGAGCAAAACCGAAAGGTTCTGACACCAGATCGCATTGAAAGTATCATGCGACATACACCAATGAATCGATTTGGTGAGGCCAAAGAGCTTGAAGGAGCGATTCTGCTGATGGCTTCAAATCAAGCTGGCGGATTCCTGACCGGCTCAAACATCGTCGTAGACGGTGGATTCAACGCGATGACGATCTGATCTGACGGATCTAAAAGACCATTCTTCAGCCATGCTGGAAATCACTTTCCAGCATGGCTTTTGCTTTTGAAAACAAGCAGAATCGCAGAGACGCTCTGCGTAACAGGACACTAACTTGGGACTCTGGAACTGTGAGGGATCGCTCTGCCCTCCCCGCATTGTCTGCTTCTGAACTCCGACAATGACCAGTCCCAAAACCCCGGCGAATCGCTCGCGGTGAATGCTCTCAAAGTTCACCGAAAGACTCGGAGGGGCAGCCTCCGGAGACGAAAGAGAGGCTGAAGCCCGAAGTGAAACATCCTCTCATTTCAATCTCTCTGAGGCAGCTTTGGATCACTAACTGAGCCTTCTGCGAACTGCTTAAGTTACGAAAGTAATTGTTGATGTATCTCCGGTTTGCGACGGCCATAAACAAAAAGAATGAACTTGTTCCACAGAACCGCAGCATCCGCATCAGCCAGAAAGGCCTTCTGGCTCAGCAAATCACGTTCTTCGAGAGCTTCGGATTTCCTGACACGATCGATACTCCAATCACGAGATTTTGACGGTTGTCGCGATAGTATTGCTGTTTAAGATGGGTTACGGCGAGTAGTTTTTCGACTTCTACCGATCGAACTGCTTGTACAGTTTCGCTTGTTTACCTGACTGGTATGAGTTGCAACCTCGCCCATATCAGTAGAAGCTGATGTAGTTTCGATTTCTCAACAATTCTCGACGAATTGATTCAAGTTCGAGGCTTGAACCTTTTTGCTTGAAAGTGCATTGTGAACTAGGTTGAAGTAACGGTTCTGAGGCCGGAATGTGCTGGCCTCATTTGCGCACGGATGCAGTTAATGTCAGTCGAGTGATTCTCAGCGGGAGTTGAGGTCACGAAAACAAAGGGGGACACGATGGGACTTACCATCGTTCAACGCCGATTTGCATCTCAAGTTCGTCTCTTCACGTTCATTGCGTTACTACTTTCGTTTTGTTCCTCTGCCATTGCTGTCGACGTTACAGTTGTCGATCAGCAAACGGCATTGCAGGACGGAATGAGTCTGGAGCAAGATCGAAATTGGCGAGAAGCCATTCGCGTTTATCGCGCAGCACTCAAAAAGTGGAAAGACGATGAAGCCCTGAAGCTCGGCTTGCGTCGCTCACAATTCCACTATTCCATCGATCGGCGCTATCTCGACGATAGCTTCAAAATGTCACTCAAGCCGATGTCGCTTGATGCGGCACTGAGCCTGTATGACGACGTCATCGTCAATCTTCAGGGATACTATGTTGAGCCGATTAGCGTCAGCACGATTGTGGCCCACGGAACCGAAAGCCTCTGGCTTGCTTTGGGGAACGAAAAATTCGTCGAAGAGAATCTCAGAGGAGTCTCCCCAGAACAGGTGGAACGCTTACGACGAAAACTCTATGAAGGCTACTGGAACAAACGGGTTCCCCATCGTTTTTCTGCTCAGGAAGTTGTCACCGAAGTTTGCGAACTCTGTAAGTCGGAAGTCGGACTTGATTGCGGACCTGTGATCATGGAATACGTTTTCGGGGCCTGCAATTGCCTGGATGATTACAGCAGTGTCCTGACACCGACAAAGGACAAAGACCTCACTGGAAATATCGAAGGGAAATTTGTCGGCATCGGAATTGTCATGGAAGCTGACCTTGGAGCCGGCATGAACCTCGGACAAGTCCTCCCGGACAGCCCAGCCTTCGAAGCAGGCTTGAAACGTGGCGACGTTATCACAGCTGTCGACGGTCAAGATTGTCGCTACATGTCCACTGAAGAAGCAGCTTCACTGCTATCGGGAACAGCTGGTAGCCAGGTGCAATTAAAGATTCAACGAGAAAACGCGGCGCCGTTTTCAGTTCGTTGCGTAAGACGAGAAGTGAAGATCAAAAGTGTCGCTGTTGCGAAAATTATCGATTCGCAAAACGGAATCGGTTACATCCAGATGACAGGATTCCAACAGAACACAACTCAAGAGATGGACGATGCTCTTCGCAAATTAAGCGCTCAAGGCATGAAAATGCTGATCTGGGACTTGCGTGAGAACCCAGGCGGACTGCTGAACATCGCTGTCGAAGTCGCGGACCGATTCATCTCCGAGGGGGTCATCGTTTCGACTCGAGGACGAGCTGCAAATCAATCCTCTGCTTTCCGGGCACATGCTCCCGGAACTTGGGACATGCCCTTGTTACTCTTAATCGATGAAAACAGTGCCAGTGCCAGCGAGATCATCGCGGGGACCATTCGTGATCATCATCGCGGAAAGATTGTCGGCCGGACATCATTTGGAAAGTGGAGCGTCCAAACCATCTTCCGCGCCCGCTTTGGAACAAGTATTCGCCTGACGACTGCCAAGTTCTACTCGCCGAACGGGGACACATGGGGTAAAGTAGGACTCAAACCAGACATCCATGTTGAAACGGGACCAACAGATCGCCCCTTAGGTGATGTCGATTTGGTGAACGACCCGGATTTGCAAGCAGCCCTGCAATTCTTCACGTCACAGGAATACACGAAGCGTTAAATAATGAATGACTCTGGCGACTCAGCCTCTGCCTCGAATCTGAAATGGTTAAAAGGCAAAGGGTTGGGGCCACAAGTGAAATGGTCCGTCGGGACCGATGGAGCCCTCACCGCTTTGGCGTATGCACGCGAAAGCGGTGATCTTTTTATCACCGACGAATCAAACACGATCACGCGCATCGACCGTCTTGGAAAAATTGCCACGTTGAATCGTGTTCACGATTCAATCTTCGCGCTCGCCTGGAGCGACGACGGTCGATACGGTGCTGCAATCGCAGGCGAAGACAATATTGTTCGCTTCGACCGAGAACTCAAAACGGTCCACAGCATCAACCTCCCCGACATCGGACTCGGGATTGCCATCTCCCCATTTGGTCATCATGTCGCTGTCAGCATGTCGAACGGGAGAAACGTCTTCTTCAATGAACGAAAGCGACGTATCGCGCAGTTCGAAACGATACGCCCTCTCTCCTTCCTTCAGTTCTGCGCCAGCGAACCGCTCGTCTTCGGAGCCGCAGAGCATGGACTCATTTGCTGCCACAACTTGTCCGGTGCAGAAATCTGGCAAGAGAAAAACTGGTCGAACGTCGGCGGAATTCAAATCACTGGAGACGGTGATCTCGTTTATCTCGCCAGCTTCGGTCACGGCATCGAAGCCTACGACGGCGATGGTGCCTCGATTGGATCTTATGTGCTGGATGGGACAGTCAACCATATCGCGGTGAGTTACGAACCTCAGCGACTTTTAGCCGGGACCGTCGAACGAAATCTGATCTGGCTCGACGCCGATGGAGAACTCCTTTGGTCCACCACCGTCGAAGATGAAATCGTCGACCTGATTTGTGATCCACTCGGCGAATGGGCGATCGTCGGTTTCCAGAACCAAGGCGTCTACCGACTCGACTGGGGCGGCGTTTAATCCCAGCGAATCATCGTTGGATGAATCGCTGGATTGACCTGACGCGATTCAGATTCGCAGACTGAAAGTGAGCGATGACATGCAGGCCTCGCAACGTGGAACGAAATACGGTGTCCTGTTAGGAGTGGTATCGCTTCTGTTTGTCCTGCTCGCAATTGATACTCAGTTTTGGTTCTTCTTTTGTCCAGCAGTAAGTTTTGGAATCGTTTCTTTTGGATATCTTAAAGCTGGACCAAAGGTTTTTGGAAAGTCGTCCCGTGGGACCATTTCGTTTTTCAACATTTTACTTTTGCTTCCATACCTCGCTTACGCCTGGTCGACCTGGCACTTGTTGCGATTCGTAAAGCGTGAAAATGCATACGACCAACTGACAAATGATATCTTCATTGGTCGGCGTTTGACGCGACAAGAGTGCCCTGACTATTTCGAGCATGTGATTGACTTAACTTGCGAATTTAACGAGCCGGAAAAACTGAGGTCGCGGTCATACTATTCATTTCAGGTTCTTGACGGCTTCGTTCCGACCTGTGATCAACTCTGTGATTGGGTGAAAGCGGCATCGAAATTACAGGGGAATCTTTACATTCATTGTGCGGAGGGGCATGGTCGAACAGGATTGTTTGCAGCAGCTCTGCTCCTCTACCGTGGTGATTTCCAGACAGTCGAGTCCGCGTTACAATTCATTCAATCAAAGCGGCCACTGGTCCGACTCGGGTCGTTACAATTCAAGACCTTGAGTGCAGCTCAACAGCAATGGGAGAATGTGCATTCAAGTGATGAGGTCAATGTTTAACACAGAGCTCAATCTTATGAGATGTCGAACCCAGACTGTTTCAGCAATCGTTTTTGTTTTGCTGTTTGCGTCAGTTGCATTTGCTCAACAGACTAAAAAGTCTCGCAAAAAACCTGCCCCTTTCAAGTGGGTCAACACGCTGCCGAAGAATGCCTCGAAGGCAATCCAGCACGCAACTTTTCACAGCGATGCGAACGACATAGAGGTCGGGTACTGCATTTTACTTCCGCCGGGCTACAGCCAGAAGAAAAATGACGATCAGCGATACCCGGTTGTGTACTGGCTCCACGGAGGTCGTCCCGGTAGCGAGACCAAGAATATCTCGATGGTGAAATACATTGAGCCGGCGATGAAAGATGGAAAAATTCCGCCGATGATCTACGTCTTCCCCAACGGCGGAAAGCTCAGCCACTATGATCACGCAGAGTTCAAAGGGGAGCAGGCGTTTCTGGAATTGATTCAGCACATCGATGCGACATATCGCACAATTGCAGATCGTAAAGGCCGAGCCATCGAAGGGTTCTCTCAGGGTGGACGGGGAGCAGGTCGCGACATGTTCAAGCATCCCGAGTTATTCTGCTCAGCCGCCCCATTGGGTGGCGGCCATCAGCACGAGAAGCGAATCAGTGAAAGTGAAGGAGCCGAAAGCAAAAATCTAACGATCTCTCCTCCCTGGAATAACACTTGGGATCTCGCCAAAAAATACGCAGAAAAGAAGAACGCTCCGAAGCTGCGAATTCTGGTCGCTGTCGGAACTGAAGACTTCAATTTTGAGGCCAATCAAGAATGGTCAGAGCACATGAAGAGCTTGGAGATCGACCACGAATTTGTCATCGTTCCTGACATCCCTCACAGCTCACAAAAAATGTACGAGAAGATTGGCGACGACATCATGAGCTTTCATGTTGAAAGCTTCCGTCAAAGCGGCGGGTTGAATCGCCCTGAATAACAAAGTTTGAACTCAGTCTCGTGAAATGGCGTACTCGACACAACGAGATACGCTTTTCACGGATCAATGGTAGAGCAACCTGCTCGAAATAATTGAAATGAATTTCACACCAGATGAACTCCTCGAAGGCTCGATTGAAGACGTACGCAACCGTCTCAAACAAATCGACGCTGACGCCACTGACGAACTGATCGAAAACGTTGTCAGGATTGTCGTTGATCCTCAACGTGCAGAAGTTGTACGCGTAGAAGCAGCCATGACGTTGGGGCGTTGCTCAACAGAGGAGTGTCGAAGTCGACTCAAGCAATTCCTCGGCAGCGAAGATCCGATTCTGCGTCGACTGGCGACCGCTGGCTTGGGCGAAGATCGTTCAGACTCCACGATCCTCTGGCTCATCGAGATGTTAGCTGACGACATTAACAAAGTCCGAAACGTCGCTGAGCGTTCGCTGCTGAAGCGTCTTTCTCATCTCGGAACAGCCGGCATCGACGCCCTTCTCGAAACGCTCGCCCATTCCGATCCACTCACTCGCTCTCCCGCAGCCAGGTTACTTGGTCAATCCCAAAACGAACGCGCACTTGCTCCGCTGTTAGAAATGTTACAGTCTGAGGAATGGTTAGAACGAATGTGGGCTGCCAAAAGCCTCGGAGACTTAGGCAAGGCAGACGCAGTTGAGGCACTCACAGACCGCCTTCACAATGACGAGAAGAATCGCGTCCGAGCAGCTTCCTCGGAAGCTTTGGGATCGCTTCGACCAGAGAACATCCACGAGCTTCTCAAGCACGCAGCTGACAACGACGAAGACGAAGGCGTCCGCAAAACCGCCCACGAAGCACTGCTCGCCCTCAGCTTCGAAGCCGAAGATTCCGAAGTCGATCCTTTCGCAGACGATTGAGTCCTATCCTTCAAGCTCCCCAACACAAAACAAAAGAGAAAGGAGTGACGAGGTCCCTGCCTTACCGTCACTAAAACAGTTTTGATAAAGGTGTAGCAGTCCTGTCTCGTGGAGATAAGTGCTTCATCACATGAACAGCATTCTTCGCGGACACAGAAAACACGAAAGTGTTCTAGACAACCACAATGTTCATTTTATCTTGGTGTATTGCCGGATTGCTAATCGGTCTCTCGCTAATTGGATCTCTTGCACAATGGAACGCGATTTTCCTCGCTATCCGTCGGATGCGTTCGGATAAAACCGCCAGCGGATATTCATGTGTTCCTCTGGTAATTGGGCTTCTCGGCGTCATCGGCATGTTGTTGGCACCAGCTGTACTATTGCAACAAATCTGGTGGGTTCCACTGATTGTAGATCCAGGGTCGGCGCTAATGTGCACTACGGGGGCAGTCTATGGAATTGGTTATCTTGTACGCCGATTTACCAGACCGACAGCTTAGATTTTACAAAAAACCGAAATTAGCAACTGTCTTGGACTTCAAGTGGTTTATCGAGTTAGAGATGATCATTTGCAGTAGGGTCTGCTATGCGGACCATGATGTTCCTGATCGTGCCCCACCTACCAGAACAAGATTGGGCACAGCCTGTGATCGACCTTGCTCTTATCGCTCTGAAAGATGATCATAGATTTATTAGACAACCTTCAAGTTGCATCGGGCGAAAAGAGCCTGATCTACTTCACTAAAAAATCCCTCCCAACTCTACACTCACCACGCCCATTACTCCTCTCCGTTACGTGCTGAGCGTGCCACCCGTACTGTGATTCCGAAGGCACTAAACTTAATGCGGGAACAGCAAATTTCTGGCTGAGAAATTTTAGAAATCATTCATTCATAATAGATTCTTTAACTTCATGAGTTGTAGGAATCGACAGTTCTTTCTGCAACCATTCGATAAGTGCCTTACCACGCCTTCCAAACTTGAATTCACGATTATCAATATCGATCAATCGTGTTGCGTACTCCCTCGCAATTCCTACTTTGGAAGGTTTCTTTTTTAATCCGCCAATTCTGACTGCAACATCATTGGTCCACTTCGAGATTTCAACGACTGTATCTTCTTTATCAAATTTGTCATTAAAATCTTCCAAAAGCTTATCCTTCAAAGACTCTTCATTGGGTGGCGTTTCTCCCAGAAACGAAAGTACCTTTACTACGAAAGCTGCAACAGCAGGTACATATATTTCCTTTATCATTGGAACATGGTCTTCGATAGAAGTGTCGGTCGTTAAAGTTTTGCTTGGTATCTCTTTGTCCTTCAGGACATTAGAGATAAATTTAATTCGATCTTTCCCTCCTTTGTCCCCATCACAAACTACTGCAATTTTAGGAACAGGTTCTGTTTCGAGTAGAAGTCGCAACAGAGTGTCTGTATTTTTCGATTCCGATGTTGACATGACGGCTAACGAATTGATCTCCATGTCAACCTTACCTGCAAGCACAGCCTTCTGGACAATCGCGTAAATGTAGATTGGGTCTGAATCCCCTTCCGTCAAAAGTACATGATTTGCAAACAATATAGAGCCAGTCAAACTCAATCCAAGTGCATTAAGAACGGATTGCCATCTTCCCGTGTAAGGTTTTCCGTTGATCGTGGTCCCTTCTTCGCTCTTCATGATTAGTCGATGACGAGTCGGAAACGTCTTGTTAATCATGAAAAGTGAATGAGTCACATAAAGAACCTGACTCTCGCGAGAAAGAGCTTCCAATACCTGTAAGAGGTCATATTGACCTGATAGATGCAAAAACAATCCAGGCTCATCAAAGAGCAGAATGTAGGAATTGGCGGGATGGTCTTTTTGCCTAGAATGAAGAATGGTCTTTAATGAGAAATAATGAGTAAATCCACTGCTACGCCGGGATGCACGCACATATCGACTCGCTACTGAGGGATCTTGAATTTGCAGATCGATTCGATCTTCTTTTGAGTCGTGAGTAAGTCGGAATTGCAAATCTTGTCCTTGCGACCAACTTTGTTTCAGAGTCTCGTTCAAGACGTCAGAAGCCTGCGATACCTGCATTTGAGTTCGATCATTCTGCTTAAACAAAGTGGTCGCATCATTTGGATTGATCCCTGCGTAATAAAAGATTCCTCTCATGAATTCGTTTTCGTCACCTTTAAGCTCTTCAGCAGTCACGCTATCTGAAAGTTTCGTGATCGGCTCAATGAGTTCAAACCTTGGTAAGTAATCAAAGAACTCATTCTGGACTTCATCTTGAAATTCCTCCAATCCTTCAATTTCTAATTCGCCAAACAAACCAATTCGAGAAAGTGTAATTGTGTCGGGAATGTGATCAGCTTCCAAAAGGTCTAATGGCTCCTCAGGTAAGTCTTCAAAATCACTTTCAGTCGTTGTTGGGGCGGGTGGCTGAGGCGGAGTTGCTGGAGCTCCGCCTTCTGGGGATGAAGTAGCATTTTCTGGTACAATTTGCTCTTGTTCTAATTCATCATCTTCAATATCGGAATCTCTCTCATTAATTTTCTCATTGATCTTTTTTCTCGCTCGATTCTCAATGTCGATCAAAAATCCCTTACTTTTTGAATCCAGCTCAACTGTTCCTACTACCGAAGGTAATTCATCACTTTTAGACTCGCTGTCCCAGTTTAGATCGTCTTGATCGAAATCATTGCTGCTATTTAGATGCAGAAGTGATTTCAATAAATTGGATTTACCATGATCGTTCGGACCAACGATTACTGTTACGCTTGGCTCGACGACAAACTCCAGGGGTTTGCGAATTGAGCGATACCCTTCTATGCGTGCTTTTTGCAATCTCATGTTTATTCCTTCTTATATCTACCTGGAGTTCCCCAAGGGACAGTAGCGACTGTCCCTGACGCAACGACTAATTTGGCGCGAAGTAGTGCGGACATTGTTGCAGGCGGAATGTGATTCACTGGCAAACAGCATCCAAAACAGGTCCTGCCCCCCAATTGCTCGAAGAGGTCATTCCTCGTGCTTCATGATCCTTGTTCTTAACGTGTGTCATTCCTTAAAGATCAATTGTACCGCGTCAGCAATGACGTGGCCGTTTGTGCCTTTGTTGGAAATGGTGATCACTGCCTGCTCTTCGAAGTCGAACGTTCCCAGGGTGGTGAAGAGTTCATCGTGCTCGGCCGGTTTCTTTTGGTTGACAGTAACCGTCACGGGATTCCCTGTTTCTCGAATGGTGACAGGGACGTTGCTGGCCCGGTTGGAACTGGCAGCGTAGCTGAGGCGGACTTCGTAGCGCCCCGGTTTGGGGAGGTCGACCTTGAATTGAACCTGCAGATTTCCTTTTCTTTCATTGTCGTCATGCAAGTAGCTGCTTCCGACAAATGCTCCGACAGAGGTGCTCGGCTTCCAGCCTTCAAGTTGCTCAAGGTCATCGGTATCGATAACGATTCCTTTCAGAGATTTTTTGCTCACACCGTTTCGGTGACCGCCACGAACAGGGCCGTCGTATTCCAGGACTTGACCATCTTTCTCGAGCTGTTTTCGAAGAGTCTCGTAACTGACGTCTTGCACGCTCACATTGTTATCGATGGCCTGCGACGCGGCTGTGGCTGCCGATTGACCAAGAATCATGAAGACCGGTTCCATACGAATTGATCCAAACGCGATATGCGAACTGCTGATGCAAACCGGCACGAGGAGGTTTTCACACTGCTCTTCTTTCGGGACCAGTGACCCGTACGAGATTTGATATGGCGGGGTTCCGACGCCGATGTCGCCTTCGTTTTGCACAAAACCATCTGGTTTGACGTATCGCTGCACGTTGTGGGAATCCATCGTATAGGACCCCATTCCGACCGGTTCGGGAGTCGTTCGCTGATGCAGGCAGTCTTGCTCGGTCATCACATATTTGCCGATCATTCTGCGTGCTTCACGAACATAGATTTGATGGGGCCAGTTCCCGTTGTCTTGAAACTCATCTTTCGGCAGGCCCCAGGTGGACATTTCCTTTCGAACTTCTTCAGGCACGCGCGGATCATTCGCAAGGAAGTACATCAGCCCTTTCTGGTAAGTTTCGTGCTCTGCGATGATCTCTTTTCGCCGCTCGTAGCTTCCGTCCGGGTAATCGTAGTTATACCCGATGTTGTCGGTGCTGAAGGGGCCGTGGTTGTTGGTGTCGGTCTTCTTGTTTGGAATGGGATCGAATTTCCGAAAGGTTTCGCGCCAGCCTGATTCAAAGACTCGTACTAACAATTCGTACTGCTTTTCGTCGTATCCATCCGGCTTGGGAAACGGGATGCGATTCGCTGGATGATTCGTTAAACACATTCGAAAACAATATGCCTGCACCCGATGGTCCCCTGCTCCTTTGACTCCGGGATCTTCTGCACTGATTCTTGGGAGCAATCCGGAAGAGGGATCACCTTTGACGACATAAGGATCAACTGGCTTCTTGAACCAGTGACCATGATGGAGAACTCCGGTTTGAATGCCATTCCATTTCTCGCCGTAGGTCTCTGTCGACTCCCGACCGACGTGATAGTCGACATTCGCAGTCGCCAACAGGTCCCCTTCGTAGGTGGCATCGATAAACATCTTCCCGCGAAAAGTTTTCCCGCTAAGCATCTTGATCGAGGTGATGCGTCCCTCTTTCAGCGTGACACCAGATTCACGATCAAGCCATTCATCGCGGAGGACTGGGATATCGTAATCCTTAATGAAATCCTCGAAGACAGCTTCTGCAATGTGCGGTTCAAAAATCCACATCGTCCGCTGCGTTCCGTCGATGGCAGCGGTTCCCTGTCCTTTGTTTCCGTACTCTTCTCGCTTCTGCCATTTCCAGGCATCGTTGTCCTGATACTTCTTCCAGACACGATGATAGAACTCGCGCGACAAACCTCCAATGACCGCTTTGTTCCCAGTGTCGGTCCAGCCGAGTCCACCGGACGAGAGACCACCCAAATGAGTATCTGGGCAGACAATCACAACGCTCTTCCTCAACTTCTTCACTTGAACGGCTGCGGTCACTCCAGCAGAAGTTCCACCATAAACAACGACATCATAGTCGTTCGCGAGAGTTGGAATCGCGATCAGACACAGGGAAAGAGAAGCAATCATTTTCAAGAGCATCGGAGGTTTCCGTAACTTTGGTCGTGAAGTTCTATACAGAAATGGTTGGGCCATCGAATCGAAATTGAAAGGTGAAAGCGACATCGTTCAACAGTCGCACCAAATCGATTTCGTAATGTGGCAATTCATTTTCACAGATGACAATAGTTAAACAAGGGACGACCTCGCGATGGGTAGCAGCGAAGAATATTTTTCAGATTCGACTTGCCCTGCCGGCAACACTGTTATACAACTGTAGTCACTTCAGTGAATTACACGAGGAAACCCAAATGCTTGTACGCGTCGAGAAAGGTTCTGCAGTGCCGATCTCCCGGCAGATTGCGGATCAGGTCCGGGCGCAATGCCTGTCCGGGCGAATAAAGCCCGGAACTCAGATTCCTTCGGTCCGGCAACTTGCTCGCGATCTGGCGGTGAATCAGAACACGGTGCTTCGAGTCTACGAAAAACTGACCGCTGAGAAACTTCTGGAGATGAGGCACGGCGAAGGAACATTCGTTTCCAATAACCTTCCGACCGAGCAACTCAACGGTCAGCGAACGCACTTCTTTGATGAGATGACGCAACTGGTACGCCACGGGCGGATGCTGGGAATTAATGACTCTGGGCTGCATGCCCTGCTTGACGATGCGTTGAAACTGTCACTGCAACAGGACCACTCTTCCGAGTCGAAAGGAGAGCACAAATGACTGATTCTGTGATCGAAACCAAGAATATTCACAAGCAGTTTGGAACTAACATCGTTCTGGATGGCCTGGACATGGATGTCAAGAAAGGAGAGACCTTTGCATTCCTGGGGCGGAATGGGGCTGGAAAGACGACAACAATCAAATCACTCATGGGACTTGTGAAACCGGATTCTGGATCAATTTCCGTGCTGGGGAATGATCCAGCGATCGATCCAATTCAAGTCCGCAGTACTGTCGGATATTTGGCGGAAGATCAGACGATGTTCGGCTGGATGCGAGTAGAGCAACTGATCCGATTCATCGCACCGTTTTATCCCACCTGGGATCATCAGTTAGCACAGCAGTATGTCACTCAGTTTGACTTGCCATTGCGTACGAAAGTGAAACACCTGTCGAAAGGGCAAACCGTTCGCGTGGGGTTGCTGCTCGCTTTGGCTCACCGTCCGGAACTCGTTGTCCTGGACGATCCTGCACTCGGGCTTGATCCGATCATGCGGCGAGATTTCAACAGAGATCTGGTGACGCATTTACAAGCTGAGGGGCGGACTGTGCTGTACAGTTCGCACCTGTTGTACGAAGTCGAACCAATCGCAGATATCATCGCGATTTTGCACGAGGGAAAAATCGTTCGCCAAGCTCCGACAGAAGAGTTAAGAGCTCAGGTGAAACGAATTTCTATCGACACTGCTGCGGTCGCCAAAATTGGCTCGAAGCTCAAAATTCTCGATGGGCGAGTCAGTGCAGGCGAAGTCAACCTGACTGTCGACGACGCAGTCAACGCAATCGAGTTGCTGCAGCGGGCAGGGATCGAACACCGCACGGTGGACTTGAATCTGGATGAAATCTTCGAAGCTTTTGTCGCTGGCCAAAGGGAAATCCGGTTCGATTTTCCGGAAGTTGAAATTGCGAATCAGCCGGTTTAGTCGAACACGTTAAGTGTCCGGAAAAATTCTGAAAGACCTGCTTACATAAAGAGCCAATCTATGAACATCTGGAAAACGTTGATCTGGAAAGAGTTTCATGAGCAGAAGTGGAAACTGCTCTCACTGATTGGAATTGTTCTCGCAATTTTAATTGCCGGGCTGATCGAATCCGAAGGGAAAGATCTGGTGGGAGTTGTGGCTGTGATCTACAGCTACGTTCTCCTCGCCCCTCTCTATTTGGGAATGGGAGTTAGTTCGGGAGAGCAATCGAGCAATTCTATTGGCTTCGTGCGTACTCTTCCATTTTCAAGTTGGAAAATTGGTTTGGTGCGAGTGGTTGTCGGCTGGTTTGTGCTGGCGATCCCGCTGCTTGTAAGCATGATCGTCTTGATGTGTGCGGCAGCAGTGCTCACCAGACTTGGTCTTCTCAATCCGAATACACTCCAGGAACTCTTTATCGGCAGAAAAGTTTCAGCGAATTTCAGCTTGTTCCTTGTCCACATGCTAGGCCTTGGAGTCTGTACGAATTTGTACGCCTGGATCGTAGCGATTACTGTGAATCAGAAGTCTGATCTACGTGCCGGATTAATTGGAATCGTTCTGATCGTTTTGCTGTTCTATGTCGGGATGGTATCTGTTTCGAGTGCCTCAGCTCCAAAGAGTGCCGGGTTAGTGAGGCTCACGATCTTCTCGATCACTCCCGCTTTTTACCTGATGCTTGATCGTTTTTTTCAGCAACCTCATTTGCTGTTCGCGTTCTGCATTCAAGCTGGAACGATCATCACCTTATGTGCCATCACTGCCCGCAGATATGGAGGCAAACGTGTTCTGAGCCTCGATTTCTTGAATCGATTTCAGTTCGTTCCAGAGCAGAGCCAAAGCAAACTCGGTCCGCCTATAAAATCAGCCCGATCTTCCCTGTTCTGGATGCAGTACCGACAATCAATTCCGGTTGTTGTGGCTGGAATTACAGTTGTCTTGTTGCTGTCCGGAATGGAACAAATGAGTCAGGAGCGTTCCAGATTTATCCTCGACCAGTTTGCCCCCTTCATGGGATGCGTACTCGCACTGATCATTGGCACGGGGACCTTCGTGCATGAACTTGAACCGAACCTGTACACGTTCTGGAGATCGCGGCCGATCTCACCCCGTCGCTGGTTCTGGTTGAAGTATTTTGCGGGAGCGATTGTGATCGTCGGATGCTTCGATCTGCCAATGACAGCCCTGCACCGAATCACAACTCACATACCTTCCCCAGAGTTAATACACCCAATGTTTCGACAGGAATACTACCGAGAGCTTGTCCTGTACGGTGTGAGTTCGATCTTCCCGATATTGCTGCACTTGTTTGTTTATTCAATGGCGGCCTTGGCAGCGTGCAGCGTTCGACACCCGGTCTATTCACCAATCCTTGCAGTCTGCGGAGCTCTAGCGATTATTCTCGGACCGGAAGCGATTTACAGCCTTCATCCGATCTCGTTCCTCAGCGCCTGGGGCGACGTCTCTTCCGGACACACGGGATACGATCCCTGGTTCGCACTGCTGGCCGGACCACTGATATTGGGGCCGTTTATTATCGGTGGAGCGACTCTCTCTGGCTGGTTGATTAAGAAAGAGATTTCATTGTCGCCGGGGTAAATAGTGTGCGCTGAAGCGTCCCTTAAACGGGCCATTCGTGGCCACAAGCGTTGCAACTGAAGCCGACGATTGTGCCAGTCCCGGCGATTTTGGCTCCGTTGCGTCCGTATTGGCTGTCTTCCAGTTCAACAGGCTCGACTGTGACCCGTGAGCAACATGGGCAGCTTTGATTTTCTTTACGAAGACGAGCACGCTGTTCGATCCCGGTTGAGCGAAAGCCTTTTGATTTTGAAGCGTATTCTTTGAAAGAAAAGATCTGCGGTTCTTCGATGAGATCGGGACCGGCGAAGAGAGAGAGTTGACTCATCCTTGAGTCCTTTCAACTTGGAGAATTGAAGGAGGTGTTGTGTACTGACTCAAACCGAATTCGCGTTGATCGAGTCAGCGGCTGACGCATCCAATGCGTCTACGGCAGAATTTACCTTTGGATTCTCACGATATCAACAGTTCATTTTTGCAACAGCCCGCTTCAGACAGCACACCCCACAACATGTTGTGGGGTGTTGCACATAGGCTACATGATTATGTTGAAAAATAGCCTCTGTAAAAGTGTCAAAAACTGCCGAAAACGACCTCGCCGTCAGCGATTGTCTGCAGCACGTGCAGCTTCGCATTCGCCGAATCATGCTCAAACAGCACAAAATCCGCAGGCTTTCCGACTGCGAGCTTTGCACACTCTACGTGTGAAATTCTGGCGGGGTTGATGGTCGCCATGTCCCAGGCGTCAGCGAGCGAACAGCCGGTCATCTCGACCATTGTGGCAATGCAAACATCAGTCTGAACACCTGATCCAGCCAGGAATTGACTTTGCCCTGCGATAACGACTTTTCCACTTTCCAGGACTTCAAACTTTGCTCCGTGGTAGTCGTGAACGCCCGGCTCACAACCTGCCAGTCCAGAGGCGTCGCACGTCAGAACAATTCCATCTTTCCCCTTCGCGAAGTAGAACGAACGGACGACGCTTGCAGGGAGATGATGACCATCAGAAATGATGCTGGCTGTTAATTTCGGTTCGCCAAGTTGATCCCAGATATAGTTGGGATGTCTGCGAAGAGTTCCGTGAGCACCATTTCCTAAATGCGTACTGAGAGTGGCTCCGGCGGCGACGGCAGCTCCGATTTGTTCAGTATTCGCAGCGGTATGTCCGATGGAGATTGCAATCCCGTTGTTCACACAATTGGTGATAAATTCCGGTGCTCCGGGGGATTCAGGAGCGAGCGTCAACAAGCGAATTCGATTTCCTGAAGCGGCCTGTAATCGCTGAACTTCGTCCCAGTCGCAAGCTCGGACCTGATCGAGAGGATGGGCTCCTCGTGGTCCATCTTCAGTCGCAATGTATGGCCCTTCGAGGTGGCAGCCGAGAACCATTCGATTCGCCCAGGCTTCCTTTTCGCAAGCTTGCCGGATTATGGCAAATCCATTTTCGAGAGCTTCATAGGAGTTGGTGATCAAAGTCGGGAACAGATGCGTGATTCCGTACTGGTAATGTGCCCGGAGGGCTTCCAGGCACTTTTCCACCGTCAATTTTTCATCACTAAACCATGTTCCGCCATATCCGTTGATTTGCAGATCGAACAGGCCGGGAGCAACGATTGGGAGTGTTTCTGCACTCTCGATCTCGTTTATTGCTGCAATCTTTCCATCTTCAACGACAATCTCGACTGGTTGTTGGCTACGGAACTCTCTGGCTTGAACTCGCATGAAAATGAAACTCTGCTAAAAATTAACAAACGGATGTGTTCAACTTATCGTATTGAAAACGTCCGTCCGCGCACACGCTACCAGTCTGATTTTGCCGGTGAGTATTTTAGAACTGATCCTGAAACTTAAAATCGCTCTCTCAAACGTTGAAGAAAGCAATTATTCCAAAAGTTTTCGAACTGATTTTAGAACTGATCCTGAAACTTAAAATCGCTCTCTCAAACGTTGAAGAAAGCGACTATTCCAAAAGTTTTCGAACTGGTTTTAGAACTGATCCTGAAACTTAAAATCGCTCCCTCAAACGTTGAGAAAAGCAATTATTCCAAAAGTTTTCGGACTGGTTCTGGATCGAGCCTACAAAAGCAGACCGACTCCATCCGCGCGGCAGCCTGAATCCTCCTGACTTCGATCGTGATATGATCAAACTCCACAAATTCAAATTCCACAATCTCCGCGGATTTACTGTCATCGAATTTGTCACGGTGATTTCGATTATCTTTTTGCTCATCGCACTTCTACTCCCGGCGATTCAAAAAACTCGCGATTCTGCCAGATCAGTCCAATGCAAGAACAATATGAAGCAAATTGCGTTGGCGCTTCACAACTACCACGACGCTCAAGCAACCTTTCCACCGGGATATATTTCCATCATGGGAATTCGGGAGAAAAGCTTGCAGAATGAATGGGGATGGGGAGCGTTGCTGCTCCCGTATCTTGACCAAACCCCACTCTTCCTACGAATAAATTTCGAGACAGGCGTGAATATCTCGCTAAGCAACTCCAGCGACTCAGCACCTGCTGGAATCGCTTTCACGACTCCAAACGCGTCGCTCGTCGCAACACAAATCTACTCATATTCATGCCCCATTGACACCATCCATTTTGAGTCTAAAGAGTACGAATCGCTCGTAAAATCAAGGGCATATGCTTATTCAAGCTACTCCGCAATCACAGGCGTAAACTGGATGGACTTGCCGTGCGCAACTGTCGTCGCCAGCCTCAAACATGAAGATCTGACGCTCACCGAAGAGCCGTGTCTGCCAGCTGAGGGAGTCTTCTACCTCAATAGCCGAGTCCGCTTCAAAGACATTCGAGACGGCGGTTCTCAGACATTGCTAATCGGTGAGGCCTCGCTTCGGATGCCACGCAAATCGACAATCATCAGTCTTCCGTTTCAATTCCAGCAAAAACAGGTGAAAGACTGGCGATTGAACTGGGCTGGCGTCTCCACTCCTCTCAATCAGGAACAAGTTCTGACTGCAACCACTGAAGGCATCAACAAAAAATCCACCAAAGGTTTTTTCAGCGGCCTGCAAAGTTCCCATACCGGCGGCGCTCATGCCGCGCTGGCAGATGGATCGGTTCGATTCTTCTCAGAAAATATCGATTCGAGTACACAAGCCCCATACGGAGTGCTCCAGCACCTATCGACAATTCAAAGCAACGATCTCGCCGATAAATTCTAGAGCAGTTTACTCTACCGTGTGCCCATGAAGAACGGTTCTCTTTGGAACGACGCTGCGTTTCACGAGAGAGTATACGGACTATCATCTCTGAAAATTCTCAAGAGCTGTCCGGAAAACCTGATTTTGGCCTCTCGGGCACTGAGGAAATCGATCATCATAGAGATCTGCGAGGAAGACCCCATACGCATCAATCAGCTCTTTGGTTAGGCTATCTACCCCATTCTCAGGAATCTGTGGTTTCGAATACTTACGGGTTTCCTGTATCGGTGGAGCGTGCTTTTCATGGAACAAATCGTGGATATTCACGAGGTCGCGCGTTTAGGTCGTTTTCAAAAAACTCTACAAGCAGTCTCAAAACCTATGGAATTGCGACCTTTCTCTGTATCAGAGAAGTGAACAGCAAGTTTTGAGACCAGTTCTAAAATTTCAGGACTCGGAATCGTTTCCCCTTGAGTTTTTGAAGTTCGAGACATTGAATGCTCAGCAGAAATTAAGGATGATAAGAGAGTTCATTATGGAGACTTCCGAAACAGAATTGGTGATCAGTTCCAGCGTTGCGATTCCTTTGGCTGAAATTCACTTTGAATTTGTCAGAAGTTCGGGGCCAGGTGGTCAAAATGTGAACAAGGTGAACTCTCAAGCACAGCTTCATTGGAATCTCGAAGAGTCGACCGCACTCTCCGGGCCAGTTAAAGAACGGTTAAGGCAGCGAGAAGCAAATCGAATCAATAAGCTAGGGGTCATGCGGATTGATTGCCAAACTTCACGAGACCGTGAGAAAAATCGCCAGGAATGTTTGAACCGCTTGAAAGAAATCATCGTTCGGGCCATGGAAGTGCCCAAGGCGAGGAAGAAAACACGAACTCCTCGTTGGGTCAAAGAAAAACGCTTACGTAACAAAAAAGAAAAATCGAAGTTGAAACGATTACGTCGTCCACCTTCGTTGAACGATTAGTCCATATGGCAGAATCCCGCGAAACATTGGGTCATTCGGAAAACAATAAAGTTGCCGTGCATCCTCGGGAGCAGGTAATTTTCTATCGGAGTGTCGCGCACTACAGTCCTCTGGGCCGATGCTGGCATCTTGAGGTTCATGGCTCAATCTTCGCCCCCACACGTCGGCATATCCGCAAGCATGTCCTGCTGCATCTCTTCAAACGGGTGGTTAAGCCTGAGAAGGGGAAGCAGACACACAAGCGGTTCAAAGATCGAGCGTACCTCTTTCTGAACGTCAACAAACGAAACAAGTCCGTTCCGATTGCGATTGCAGAAAAAGCCTTTGAGCTTCCTCGCTCGTCGCCAGACGGGCAGTTTTACACAACCCTGACAGTTCCGGAATTGGAATTGGAACCATCGATTCAGGTCGATGAATTCGGCCGCAGATTTGTCGAATTTGCTGCCCACCTTCCGGAAGAAGATGAGCGACTGTTCGCCGGAGAAATTGAACTGATTCCGCCGGAAGGGATCTCAATCGTCTCTGATATCGACGATACAATCAAAATCACGAATATCGCTGACCGTAGAGAACTTCTGGCGAACACATTTAGTCGTGAGTTTCAGGCTGTTCCGATGATGGCGAAAATTTACCAGGACTGGGCCCGCGCCGGAGCCAGTATTCACTACGTCTCTTCCAGTCCCTGGCCGCTCTATCAACCGATGCTCGCGTGGCTGGACAAGGATGAGTTTCCACTTGGAAGCGTTCATTTGCGCAACATGAAATTGAGCGAACTTCGTAAAGACTGGAAACGCCAAATCGCATACGAGTCAAAGCGTAAAACGATTCAAACATTGATGCGGACCTACCCGAGCAGACGGTTCATCCTTTGTGGAGATTCCGGCGAACGCGACGCCGAACTCTATGCAGAAATTGCTTCCCAATTCGGTCCCCAGGTTCAGCACGTAGCGATTCGGTATATCGAGAATGGGCATCACAAATATTCACGCGATGTCATCCGTCGCATTCTCTCAAACATCCCGGAAGAGAAACAGACGGTCTTCGACTCACCCGAGGAGATCCCTGCATTGATTCCGGATGCTGTTTCCAGTTGATCGATTCATCTTGCAAGTTCGCTTTCCGCCGCCTCATCTCTTCTGCTGATACGGAATGAATGGTGCAACCCAGACAAAAGGTTTTCCAGCTTCGTCAAGCATGATTTTACTGGTCAACCGAGCTTGCCGCACGACCGACTCCATCACCAGAGACCAGGCAGTTTGCTTGGTGGGATACGAGACGTTGACCGTGGCAACATCGATTTCTTTTTGCTGACAAAGTCGAAAGTCGATCAGAATGGGTGTTTTCGTTTGTGATGCAATCGCCTCAAGAACTCGTTGCAATGCAGCCTCTTCAAAGCCGGTTTTCACAAACTCGTAAAGCTTTGGAACGATTTGATTTCGAGGGACAGACTGGTCGGTCTCCCAACCGACCGGCCAGGCATCCTTCACGGACTCCAGCGATTCGATACTCAGCTGAATTGAAGCATCGGGCATTCGCTGAGGCCGAAATCCAAATCCGTGCTCTCGCAGCATGACCGCCAAAGCTGTCCCGGTAGAGATTCCTTTGAGCTCTTGCGAGAGTTTCGCTGACTCGACCTTGAAGAATTTTTCCCTGGCATCTGGATGGACGATTACAGGGTATCTCTTATCGATGGGAAGCTTGTCCAGAATGTCCTTCAACTGTTCGCCGTTGACTTCTGTCGCAATTGGAGTGCTGAGCGCATTAACGACCGCGTCAAATTGCTCCTGATTGAGTCCCCAGAATTTCTGACCGTCTGGAGCACCTTGAGCACCGAAAACTTTGAGTTGATTCAGCCACGCTTCTATCGCAGCAGCTTCGTTCATCTGAAATGATTTTCCGGGGAAGTTTAAGGTCCCCTTTCGGTCAAGTTCGCCAATCACTTTCAAAACACGAAACGTCCCCCGTTTCGTCTCTTTGATTTCTGGCTTATCACTTGGCAACGGCTGGCGAATCTGAACAGACTCTCCCATCTTTTCAAACACTCGGCCCCACTGCTGTGCTTGTAGAGGATTCCCCGTGATTTGCGGGAGCATGATTTCGATAGTCAGAATCGTTTTGTCTGCGGGGTTCTGCGCAGAAGCAGATCGTTGTGACAGAATGACAAGCGTCGCAAAAACAACGATGAAAGACGCGAATGAATAATAGCGTCGCATAGAACTGTTCCCGAAGAGAGATGTGAATCATCTCTATCCTACGGAGACACGCCAGTTCCTCACAAGAGCTCTTTTACCAAGTCGAAACTTGCGATGCCAGAATCGCTTGTCATCGACGCGATTCGCAGCTCAAAAGGACTCTCCGGACTCTGGTGGGAGTTCTTCTTGCGACTCTTCGAACTGTGAGATTTTTTCGTACATTTCTTCGGGGGTCAGCTTCTCGCTGACAAAATATTCTCCATTCATCCAGCGATACAGATCGACATTTTTGCAGTTGGGGCTGCAAAACGGGAAGATCGCTGAATTCCCATCAATTTCGATGGGAAGCTCTTTATCGCAAATCGGGCAAGGAAGTCGGTGAATCATGTCTGACCTGAAGATCGTCTCTGAGAGTCATGAGAACCAGTCCGAAAACCTCTGGAACAGCCGCTTTCCTCAACGTTTGAGAGAGCAATTTCAAGTTTCGGGATCAGTTCTGAAATATGTATTTCAGTGGGAATCAAAATGAGGAATTCTCACGAAGTCAATTCTTCACACAGCTACAAAAGTGTACGCCTCGATATCGCAGCGACACCGAAACGAGCAGATAATGAAGTCATGCAATCTGTTGCTAACAGACTCGACAAGCATTGAAGATGCCCTAAAACTCAGCGTTGTTCGGAGTCCGTGGGAACGGGATGACGTCGCGAATGTTTTGCATTCCGGTCAAGAGCAGGATCATGCGTTCGAGCCCCAGTCCGAAACCGGCATGCGGCACACTTCCGTAACGGCGTAGATCAAGATACCACCAATACTCTTCAGGATCGAGTCCACACTCTTGAAAGCGTGCTTCAAGAACATCTAGACGATGCTCCCGTTGGCTGCCTCCGATAATTTCACCAACACCGGGAACGAGGACATCCATCGCGCGAACCGTTTTGCCATCCTCGTTGCAGTACATGTAAAATGGTTTGATACTGCGAGGATAATCAAAGACAATGATCGGCTGCTTGAAGTGTTCTTCCGTGAGCCATTTTTCATGCTCAGCCTGCAAGTTTGAGCCCCAGGAAACAGGGTACTCCCATTCCTTTCCGCTATTCAAAATCAGTTCGACTGCCTCTGTATAAGAGATGCGTTTGAACTCATGCTCCAGGATGTTGTTCATTGTCTCCAGAACCGTTTTGTCGATGCGGTCATTGAAGAACTGCATATCCTCAGCACATTCATCCAGGCATCGCCTCACGATCGTTTTGATGAAGTCCTCTGCAAGTTGCATGTTTCCATCGAGATCACAGAAGGGGACTTCCGGCTCAACCATCCAGAATTCAGCCAAGTGCCGAGTCGTGTGAGAATTTTCTGCCCGGAAGGTGGGACCGAATGTATAGATAGGGCCGACGGCGGTTGCGTAAATTTCACCTTCAAGTTGACCAGAGACAGTCAGCGACGCATGCTTCCCGAAGAAGTCCTGTGTGTAATCGACCGGTTTACCATCCGTCGAAGGAGGCAATGTCGTCACAGTGAACATCTCCCCTGCGCCCTCGCAGTCACTTGTCGTGATGATCGGTGTTTGCACATTGAGAAAACCACGCTCCTGGAAAAAATCGTGGATTGCACGGCAAACACAATTACGCACACGTGCGATAGCACCGAAGGTGTTCGTTCGAGGTCTGAGGTGGGCAATTTCTCGTAAGAATTCGAAGCTGTGCCGTTTCTTTTGAAGTGGATACGACTCGGCATCTGCGGTGCCAAGAACTTCGAGAGTCTTCGCCTGCATTTCGACACGCTGTTTGGCTCCGGGAGATTCCTTCAACTCTCCGGTCACGCGAACACTCGCTCCCGTAGTGACATCTTTAATGGAGTCTTCGTAATTCGGAACATCGGCATCGACGATGATCTGCAAGTTTGACATACAGGACCCGTCGTTGAGCTCGATGAAGGAGAACCCACCTTTGGAGTCACGCCTTGATCGGACCCACCCGGAAACATCGACTTGCGTTCCGGGGGCGACTTCGTACAACAAGCTGGCAACACGTGGGTTGACGGCGGTCATCAATTTGCTCCTTCGAATTTCCTACCATTTGCACACTCAAGGTGTACAGCTCAGCGATTTCTTACGGCAGGATTTACTCTTCATCCTTGCCTGTTTTGCCGCGAAAATACAACCGGATTGGAACTTCCTTGAAAGGAAGCTTTTCCCGCATGTACCCCATTAAAAACCGTTTCCAGTTCTTGTCAAACAACTTGGGTTCGTTGCACTTCATGACGATGGTCGGCGGCTCTGTTGCAACTTGCGTCGAATAGAAAATCTTGCCGCGTCGATTGTTCTTATATCGCGGTGGATTCGCCTTATACGCTTCTGCGACAACCTTGTTCAATCGTCCTGTCGAGATCCGCACGCGAGACTGTTTGTAGATCGTCTGCGACAGGTTGATCAGTTGCTTAATATTCCTGCAATCTTTGGCAGTGATGAAAGCAACCGGGACATGCCGCAGCATCGAGAAGGTCGTGAAGAGATACTCAGCCCACTTCTCGCTCGTCATCTCTTCTTCGAGTCCAAGATCCCATTTATTCACAACAAAGATACAAGGCTTGGCGGATTCGACAATTTTATCCACCAGTTGCTTGTCGACACGAGAAATCTTCTGGCTGGCATCGAAGAAGACCATCACAACATTCGCACGACGAATACTTTTCTGGGCGCGGACCAGACCATAGAACTCAATGTCGTTCGCAAGGCTTTTCTTTTTTCGAACGCCCGGTGTATCAATCGCGACAAAGGACTTATCGTCAAGCTCGAAGCGAATGTCGACGCTGTCTCGAGTGGTGCCAGCGATTTCGCTGACGATCATACGATCGGTTTCTGCCAACGCATTGATAAATGTACTTTTCCCGACATTTCGGCGTCCGACAATCGCCAGCTTCAGTTCAGGAGACTCTGATTCAGTGTCACCTGCAGTAGCTTCATCGTCATCAGCTTCAGGGAGCATCCCGACGGTCAGGTCAAGAAGTTCTGCACGGTGACGGTTCCCTTTCACGCTTGTCTGAATCATCTCGCAATTGATCAGACGCTGAAACTGGAACATGTCCGGGTCGAGTTTGGGCGAATCGCACTTGTTCACAACCAGTAGCTTGGGAACTTCAATTTTGCGGAGTCGGTTCGCAACGGTTTTATCGAGCGGAGTAATTCCCTGTTGGCCATCGACCACGAATAAAATCAGGTCTGCTTCTGCAAGCGCGAAATCGATCTGGTGCTCAATATCTTCACTGAGATCGTCTGAATCAACAATTCCGATCCCTCCGGTGTCGACAAGTTCGAAGTATCGATCCTTGTAATGCATCAGATATTCAACACGATCCCGGGTCACGCCAGCAGTGGGGTCCACGACAGAGACGAACTTACCCGCCTGCCAGTTCATGATTGAACTCTTGCCCACATTCGGGCGACCAACAATTGCAACTTTCGGGATAGCCATGAGATTGATCGGGTGAGTGAGGCGTTTTAGCAGGGATCACTTCAATTCCAGAACAATACCGCGAAACCGCTGCCATTGCTCAGGTGAAGATCACTCATTCAGGGTTAGAGCATTTTCAATATTTGCCGGGCCTGTGAAGATCACTTTCATGACTTCATAGACTGCTCGCCACGAGGCAAAACGCATAGGCCAATATTGAATCGACTCTAGTGAGTGCAATGTCCTTTCTCCACATTTAGGGAGCAGACTACAGGAATCGTAAGCATCGAGCGGTTTTAAAGAAAGCGCCGCTGTGACCGCATGTGAAAAATGGGCAGATGTTGTGGTTTGATGACCGAAAATTGCTGAAATGAGACGACATCGTCCGATGGGTGGGGCTGATCCGGGCAGAATCAGCCCCGCTCTCCGTTCCACAAGCGAAACCTGGACATGAATTAAGGAACCAGTTTAAGAACAGTTCCCGGCTTCAAGCTTCTCGGATTTCGAGTTGTTTCTGGATTTGCTCGCCTCAATTGCTCCACTGCTCGGACTGTGCCGAAGAACTGGACCGCGATTCTCTCCAATGAATCTCCCGGCTGAACAACGTAGGTTCGGACCTCCCTTTGCTGTATTTGATGGGTCACTTCATCAGATCTTCGCTCGGAGAGAAACGGTGTGCGCCCCGGGTTGCGAAATTTCGGCAGATTCTCCGGCAGAACTTCTGCGGAGTTTTCCTCCTTCAGCACTTCCCCCTCTTTATTCTCGACGAGAACTTCTGTCTGCGAAGACTGGGGGGTGGAATCAGATCTCGGGATACGTAGCTCTTGGCCCAGACGCAGGTCATCAGGACTGTTCAATTGATCTTTGTTTGCCTCATAAATATCGAGATAGCGGCTGTAACTTCCAAAGGTTTTCATCGAGATTCCCGAAAGTGTATCTCCCGGTTGAACTCGATATGTCTGGACTCCAGCATGAGATTTCGGGTCCGGTTTGCGAGCAGGTGTTGGGACGATTTCTTTGACTTTGGGGCGATCGGGGTTTTCTGCTGGAAGGATCTCCGCGATTCCCGCATCGGGAGAAATGACGACTGCCTGCGAGTTTTGAGCGTTGTTTGTTTCGATTGCGATCGTTTCACTTTTACGGACGGAGGGCAAAACGTTTTTCTTCTGAGAAGGTTGGTTCAGTTGCGCCAACGATTTCTTTCCATCTCGTTGAGTCCCTTCCTCCCGCAGCGTACGGATTTGGACAAAGTCAGCATGTTGATGCTCGTCTTGCTGGGGATGTGAATCGCTGCGTGCTGAGGGCTGTACGAAACCACCACGCGGGAAGCAGAACGCGATCGCAAACCCTATTACGAGCATTCCTAATGCGAGTCCAAGTTTTGCATCACTTCGCATATCGTGTTGCTTTACCAGTGGCAGCTTAAATCTGTAGCAGTTGTCGCATCCACATCTCGAAGATTTTCATGCTATCTGTGCCCGTGATGTACACGTTTCTCTCATAAAATTGCTGTTCGACACGAGGCAGAACCTGAACACCTATTCGGAAGATGTCCTATCAATCAGATCGGCAGCGAGAGCGGTTCGGCTCAATGAACTGGAGAGACTTGAGACCGATTCTGCTATTTGGCCAAAGATTGTAACAATTACTCCGGTCTTACATGCGCATTCGTGCTTTCTCTCGAAAGCCAAATGCACCTGCCCCCATAAATTTAGATCAAATGTTACGATTGTGTCTTACAGAATTTTGCTGGCGGACTCGACACGCGGGTCTTTTCGAAAAACTTATTCGCAATCGGTCTCTTGAAGTTCAGGTTCTCTTTGCAAAGAGATGGTCAGGACTTTGAACGAGCAATTTCGCTGGCTTTGCGATATCCTTTTGTCGACAGGCAATACCATTTTTGCCCGATGCCAATTCAGGCGACCGTCGGGCAGGCTGCTCAGGAGTCTCTGAGAGCACTTGAAGAGGTCACGAACGAGTCTTCCATGAATAACGAATCTGCTCCATCTGTGAAGTCCAGTCCGATGAATCAGGTGGATGTCGATTGGCAGTTCATGGCGGAATCGATCACGCTCCGCATTCGCTGGTTTGGTTTGATCGTTGGCTATTTGCTGGTCAACGTTCTGTCACCAAACGAGAGTCGCCCCTATCTCAACGGAATCCTGAGTCTCGGGGCTGCCTATGCCTTGTTCGACCTGACATGGCACAGGAAAGGGAAGGTGTTTCTCAGTCGGGTGCCGATCTTCATCTCCCTGATGGAAGCAGTCTTCATTGGATTGCTCTGCTATTTCGATGATGGAACCGATAGTGCTTTTCGCTTCTACTATTTTCTCTCCCTGCTGATCTGCGCACTCACCTATTCGCCCTCGGTGACCTATTCGACATTTGCATTGCATGCGGTCAGCTATTCAACCTTGGCGTATATGTCGGAAATCACATCACGCCGCGAATATGAGTCGTTAATTCTGATGCTCATTTTCATGGGGTGGGTCACGTGGGCCGGGACTTCCATCGCGATTCTTTTACGCCGGACTGGTCGACGTTTAACGAACCTCAACCTCGAGTTGGAAGATCGCATCGCTCGCAGAACAGGAGAGTTACAGCAGTCGCAGGCAATGCTCATTCAACAGGAAAAGCTGGCAGCCTTCGGACTCCTCGCTGCGGGAATTGCTCACGAAGTGGGAAACCCGCTGACGGCAATTAGCTCGCTGGTCCAGATGATGAATCGAAAAAAGCATGATGAAAAAACGCACGAGCGACTTGGTCTGATTGATGAACAACTCGGCAGAATTCAGAGAACACTCCGCGAATTGATTGAGTTCTCACGACCTGGAACAAAAGTGTCGCAGAAGATCGACGTTCACGAGGTCGTGCGAAATGCACTCGACATTGCCAAGTATTATAAACGCAAGAAGGGGAAAACCATAAAAACGGAATTCCCTGAAAACCTTCCCACCATCACTGCCATCCGGGATCAAGTGCTACAAGTCTTTCTCAACCTGATCTTGAATGGATTGGATGCAACTGAGGAAGGGGGCACGATCGAAATCATCACGCGTGCGCAAAACGGGAAGGTTGAGATCGACTTTTGCGACAATGGTCACGGGATCGACACTGAAAGCCAACACCGGATTTTCGAACCTTACTACACAACTAAAAACAGCGGAACCGGGCTCGGTTTGTTTGTGTGTCGAAACATCGTCCGCTCCAGCAATGGTGAGCTATCACTCGTGCGATCTTCACGCAAATTCGGAACAGTCTTCCGGGTCACACTACCTGCCGACGAATAAAGCATTTCAATGCTTTTCATGCGATGAATCACTCATCTCATGGGAGAGCGTTCAGACAGCTTCATCATAATATAAGCAGGATGCCGCGATCAGGCTGACACTTCACGCAACTTCGAGAATGACCGAACTCGCTTGGCCGATCATTGTGAAGTTCACGCTCGCAAACAGCTTGTTATCGGTTGTCCTGGCCTGACCAGCCACAAGATCGATCCCCAGTGATTCATCCGGAGATGAGCTGTGAAGGGTTCCAGGGATTTTCCCTTCGCGAAGTGCCAGGATAGAACCTGCAATCTCCAGAAATCCGCTTCCAGCTCCGGAGTTCCCAAGTTGTCCTTTCAGGGACGTGATCGGAACGTTGACATCCTGAAGTAATGTTCGATAAGCCTTGGCTTCTTCAGCATCACCAATTGTCGTTCCTAACCCATGAGCATTGATATGCCCAAGATCGGCTACAGAAAGGCCCGCGCGTTTGAGCCCCGCAGAAATTGTGTTGACAACGGCCTGAGCCTGATCGGTTGTCCCATCTGCTCGGGCGACGCAAGACGATGCTCCACTGTGCAGTCTTGCATAAATCGTGGCTCCGCGAGCCTTGGCGTGCTCTTCTTCTTCAAGAAGCAAGCTTCCGGAACTTTCAGCAACGACTTGACCACTTCGATTTTTATCAAAGGGTTTGCAGCTAGCAGAAACATCATCTGCATCGTAACCAAGTTCGTCCCAGAGCCGTGAATGCAATGTCCGCATCGTGTGCAATCGCGTCCCGGTTCCTCCAACGACCATCATCTCTGCTGTTCCACGTTCAATGATGTTGAGAGCTTCTGTCATCGCAACACCAGGAGACGCTTCGTCCAAAGTGATGGAGTTATTCGGACCACGAGCATCGATGAAAATCCCGATATGACAGGCAGGCATGTTCGGCAGATACTTCAGCATCCAGAGAGGTTCCATCGCTTTGAGGCCATCCGCCCCCCAGCGATTCGAATCAAACTTCCCACTCTCTTCATCTACGCAACTCAGGCACGCTTCCGCAAGCGTAACAGGCGGATAGAACATCAGATTGGCGCCGAAGTCGACTCCGAGCCGTGAGTGATCAATTGCTTCGAGATCGAGCCCCGAATCTTCGAGTGCCAATAAGGCTGCAGCGGCGCCCATCTGGACTTCGCGGCACATGACCTTGATGCTTTTCTTTTGATCTTTGCTTTTGAAATACTGCTTCTTCAGAGACTTCTCATCAAAGTCTTTTACTTCACCGCCAACGCCATGAAATGCCACATGCCGCGAAGGGGATTCAACTTCGCCGATTCCAGAACGCCCTGAAAGCAGAGCTTCACCAAAGTCTGCACGACTATTTCCAATCGGGGAAATCATCCCGATGCCAGTCACGACCACACGTCGATTTCGATTAGTAGAACTCATTACAGAATGTGATCTCAAAAAAAATGCCAAACCCCACCATCACAGTCAACGACATTATCGGGACCATGAAACAAATAGACTCAGATTGATGCGTGACCAATCCATCTCAAATCGACGAAAACATGTCACTCCAGAATCATCGACAGATTTTTCAAGCGCATCAATAGAAACGTCCCGCCATCGAATTGCTGGCCTGAAGATTCTACTCCAACCAGCAAAATCGACACAACCAGTACAACCTGAACCGAGACCTCAAAGCCTGTCATCGACAAGAGTGTTACTTACCGCCACCTTCACGAAGTCGCGGGTCTGTTGCCTCTTGCAGACCTTCTCCGATGAGATTGTACGCAAGGACGGTAAAGAAAATCGATAGTCCCGGAAAAAGAATCAACCACCAGTTCTGGTAGTTTGATTGCCCCAGACGTAAGAGCTTCCCCCAGCTAGGGTTGGGTGGAGGCGCCCCGAATCCGAGATAACTGAGTCCAGATTCGATCAAGATCGCCGCAGCGATCCCAAATGTGATCGGAACCAAGACCGGAGCAAGGGCATTTGGAAGCAAATATTTGTACATAATCCGGGTGTTCGGAACCCCCAGAACTCTGGCAGCTGCGACGTATTCCATCTGCTTGAGCTTCAAAAACTCTGCACGGGTCAGCCTCGCAATCCCGGTCCAGCCAGTCATTCCGATGACTGCCATCATTTGCCAGATATTCGGGCTTTCAATGACTGCAATGAGGGCCAGAATCAGCACGAGTGCCGGAATACACATTACGACTTCAATAATTCGGCTGATGACCGTATCGACCCAACCTCCGAAAAAACCGGCAAGTGCTCCCAGGGTAATCCCGATCGCTGAGGCGATTCCCATCGAGACAAATCCGACCAGCAATGCGGTCCGTGTCCCGTGGACCATCTGAGCAAAGACATCAACGCCTCGCGTGTCGGTTCCAAAGAAATTGAGGGACGACGGCTCGCCAGCCTGCGGATTTGCGGGGCGACCAGGCCATTCATCTTCTTCGACTTGTCGAGTCGGATCGTTAAAATTGAGTGGCCAAATGGCCCAGCTTTCAGGGTCTTTTTCTTTGAGCGTGTTGGGGTAACGCTTCTGAAAATGATCTTTGGTAAAGACGGCTTCCCAGCTCGGGCTGAAGTATCCCATCGCAGGGAAATAGAGATTCCCTTTGTACTTCGCGATGATCGGTTTCGTTCCGACGATTGCGGGCGAGAAAAATGCAACCAGTGCGAGAAAGAGCACGAACGCGAGTGCCGTCATAGCCAACTTGCGTTGACGAAACTGCCCCCAGGCTTCCTTCCAGAATCCCGGAGATTTCTTCAACATTGTAATTTCAATAGTTGTTTCAGGTTGAGAATTCATGACTGGCTGTCCAATCGAATTCTTGGATCGACGATGGCATAAAGTACATCAGCCAGCAGCTGAGCAGCCAACGTGAGAACTGCAAACATGAGGGTCAGTCCCATCACGGTCGGATAATCTCGGTCGTTAATTGACAAGAAGAACTGTCGTCCAATCCCGGGCCAGGTGAAGATCTGTTCGATGATCACAGATCCACTCAAAAGTGAGGGAAGCGTCAGCCCCAAGAGAGTGACGAGTGGAATGAGTGTATTTCGAAATGCGTGGTGCCACAAAACCTTCACGTTACCCAGTCCTTTCGAGCGGGCTGTCCGGATGTAATCTTGCCGCAGCACTTCCTGCAGATTTGCTCGAACAAATCGAGAGTAATAAGCGAGACTGCCATAGGTGTAGACCGTCACAGGCAGGAACGCGTGCCAAGCTAAGTCTTTCACCTTTTCGAATGTTGAAAGCGATTCGTAATTATCGCTCACCATTCCAAACAACGGAAAGATCTCATACTCGACAGACAGGTACAGCTGAAGAAATAGAGCCGCAACAAAACTGGGGAATGAGTACAGCATATATAAAACCGTACTGATCACCCTTTCGTCGGTTTGTCCATTTCGGGCAGCTGAATAAATTCCGATCGGAATCGACAGGATGAATGTCAGCAACAGGGAAGGAACGGAGAGCAGTAAGGTCGGACCGATCCGCTCTCCGATCATGTCTGCGACCGGTTTTTTATGAGAGAACGAGCGACCAAGATCACCCTGCAGGACGTTGCCGACCCACAGGACGTACGCTTCCGGCCACGGCTTATCTAGACCGTATGCCGCAGCGAGTTCCTGGAGCCGTTGCTCGGACATTTGCTTGGTCGGATCTTGCTCTGCCATATCCACAGTGAGTGGAGTCCCAGGCATACTGCGAATGAGCCCATAAATCACAAACGTGATTAATAAAAGCGTAAAGGCTCCAATCGCGATCCGTCTCACGATGTAACTTAACATGTCACAGTTTCCACATACTCGAATCAATCCATTTCATCTTGAAAAGCACGTTGCGTTATTGCTCCGTGTAGATGGAATCAAATCCGGGGCTGTAACTGTAGGGACCGCGTGGACTGAATTCGTACCCGCGCAGATCCTTGCTGAATCCATAGAATGCTGACCGATAGTACAACCATGTGTACGGCTGCGCTTCCCAAAGGATGTCGTCGATCTTCCGGTAATACGTTGCACGCTTGTCGCGCTCTAATTCAAATTTCGCTTTGGCGAATAACTCGTCAACCTCTTTGTTTGAGTATCTGACGTAGTTTCGTTGCTCGCCTGTTTTCCAGAGGTTTTCCGTCGAGTATGGATCTGCTCCTGTTCCCCACCCGGCAAACTGAGCCTGAAACTTTCCTTCTCGAGCCCTCTCCTGCATGACAGTGAATTCGGTTGGCTGCACAGTGCAAGAAACACCAATTCGACCAAGACTTTCTTTGAGGGAGGTACAGATGTCGATCCTCAATTGTTGTGTCGAACACATGATTGAAAACTCGAATTTGATTTTCTTGCCGTTGATTTCCTTCTCGCGAATTCCGTCGCCGTCGTTATCGATCCAGCCTGCTTCATCGAGGAGTTGTGCAGCTTTCTCAAGATCTTGTTTATATGGCGTTCGCGGTTTGACCGGACCCGCCCACGAATCTTTGTGATACTCACTCGTCGACTGAGGATACAAGCCGTAGCAAAGGGTGTTGAGAATGTAGTCATAATCAACGGAATACGACATTGCTTTTCGGACTCGCTTATCCTTGAAGAAGGGTGTTTGCATATTCCACCCCAGGTAGTAATAGACCCACTGCTCGCCGCGGGCTTTCGTATTCAAATTATAGAAATCATCATCTGTGGTCTGGTCAGTCCACTGCTCAGGCTGAAGCTCCATCTCTTCGATCTTGCCCCCTTTGAGAGCCAACAGAGCGGTGTTGGAATCTTCGATGACTCTGAAGCGAATCGTTTTGAAATGAGGCTTGCTTCGCACCTGTTTGCCTTTGTACATGTACCAGTCTTCGCGTCGTTCAAGAACGATTTCTCGTCCCTTCAGGCGTTTCACCATTTTGTAAGGACCGCCACAAACCGGGTTCTCTTCATATTTCTGGTGATACTCTGAATCTGCCAGTGTCGGGTCTTCATCGATCGATTTTTCGTAGATGTGTTTTGGGACCACAGGGAAGTTAAGATTCCAGACATTGGTCGCCAGCGGGTCTTTGTGGAAATAAACCAGCGTATGGTCGTCGTACGCTTCGACCCAGCGAATCGTTTCCATCCCTGTCCGAACGGCTGGAATCGGAATCTTTGGGTTCATGATCATCTTGAAAGAGAACTCGACATCATGGGCTGTGATTGGAGTCCCGTCTGACCAGACGAGGTCATCACGAATGACAACTTTGTCATACAATTTATCTTCGCTCGTTTGCCAAGAGACAACGACTTCACTTGGCGCAAATGGATCCATGACTCTGTCGATACCAAACAGTCCAAAGCCGGTCAGGCCAGTCACCCAGAATTCGTAAGTCGAACTGCCCATCACAGGGTTTGATGATTTGATGTCGGCTGGAAGCAATCGATTGATTTCGGCATCGTAGTCAATGACGCTATCGGACTTTGGCAACTGTCCCATGGCGCTGAGAATCTTCTCATTCGTCTCGTTCGAGACATTCTTGAGTTTCAGCGCTTCCTCGACTGTTGCTAAAGGTTTTTCCTTCGCCTGCTCCTCAAGCGTTTTCTCCATCGCACTGTAGACAGGACGATCTTCCCACTTCACTTTCGCGTCCAACTCTTCCAAAGCTGGGGCGTCGAAGGGTTCAAGAAGAACTTCTTCTTCTGTGGATTCCCCACTTCCTCCTGTACCAGGATAGTCGGGTTTCGAGGGGCACCCCGAACACAGAATCACTAATGAAAAGAAAAGTGTCAAAAAGAGAGAGGAACTCGATACGCGGGTCCGCATTGGGAAGGCATCCTTTGCAACTGGTCTTCAATCCGTTTCCGCTGTTGAATTCTTCGCCGAATCCAAAAACAGCAGGCTATTCCGAGGTCAGTATGATGGATATTGGCAAACAGGGCGAGTTGCGACAAGAGCGAAAGGTGTTTCAGGCAAAATGAGCCATAAAATTTTTGAGCAATCTCAGAGCTTTTCTGGCCCTGCCCGGGGCTGAAGAAGAAGCAGAGGAAAAGGCGGATTCTCAACTCTTACAGAATTCTTACATTCGTTTTACGAGTTCCTGACCACTCACTTTCAGTTTTTGCATCTAATAACTGTCATGAACGCTCCGTTCATTTTTCGCGATCCGGAAGCCTTACGTCGTCAATCTTTCCTATACTCCGGGGAGTCGACACCAGATTTCGGGATCTGCTTGAAAACGTTCTCTTGAGAAGGAATCGAACGATGAAGATGAATTTCAAAGCAATGATGGTCACAGGCCTGGCAGTCGCCTTGATGCACGCCGGGACGACTCACGCGGAACAGGTCACGTTAGACGTCTCTCCGGCTTACACTGTTCTCAAGTCAGGAAAGAAACAGACGACGTGGATTCGCGTCGGCGTGACAGGCTTCGAGATGAAAGCCGACAAAGAGCGGGCTCCGGTCAATGTCGCCATTGTTCTCGACAAGTCTGGATCAATGAGTGGTGAGAAGATTGCAAAAGCCCGTGAGGCAGCCATGGGAGCGATTGACCGCCTTGGCCCAAACGACATTGTGACCGTGGTCACCTACGACACGACCGTCAATGTTTTGGTTCCAGCAACGAAGCTGACAGACAAAGCGTACGTCAAAGCAGCCATCGCCGGTGTTAACTCAGGTGGTGGGACGGCGTTGTTTGCAGGTGTCAGCAAAGGGGCTGCGGAGATTCGAAAGTTCCTCGAGAAAGAACGAGTTAACAGAATCATCCTGCTTTCTGATGGACTGGCAAACGAAGGACCGAGTTCACCAAGCGAACTGGGAGCCTTGGGAGCCTCATTAAAAAAAGAAGGCATTTCGGTTTCCACACTCGGTTTAGGACTCGACTACAACGAAGACCTGATGGCTCAACTGGCGAGTAAGAGTGGTGGAAATCATGAATTCATTGAACGTGCTACAGAGCTCGCAGACATCTTTAATCGCGAATTCGATGACGTCACTTCGGTTGTCGCACAAGAAGTGAGCATCAAAATTGTGGTCCCCGAAGGAGTTCGGCCAGTTCGTGTCTTGGGCAATGATGCCGAGATCGCTGGTCAGAACATCCAGCTCCTGTTCAATCAGCTCTATAGCAAGCAAAACCGCCATGTCGTTCTGGAAGTTGAAGTCCCTCCATCAGAAAATGGTCAAAAATTGTCGCTCGCGAAAATTTCAGCGAACTACCACAACATGCAAAGTGGTAAGACGGACAGTTTGAGCGGTGCGGCATCTGTGAAGTTCAGCGACAAGGACAAACTTGTTGAAAAATCGCTGGACAAGAAAGTCATGGAAGATGTTGTTGTCTTCGTTGCAAATGAGCAAAACCGACTGGCGACAGATTTCCTTGATGCAGGCGATCTCTTTAAGTGTGCCCGGACGCTTGAAGAGAGCAATATTTTCCTGAAAGAGAACGCCCAAAAACTCGGAAGAAGCGCGAAGCTCGAAGCGATTATCATCTCGAACGGTGCTCAGGTTCAGGCACTCAAAAATCGAGATGTGAACCGTGCTCGAAAAGACATGCGGTACCTCCAGAATTCCATTGACCTCAACACATCCGAGATTTCATCGAAGTTGCAAGTTCAGGAGCCAGTCCAATCACCCGCTCCACCGACTCCAAGAAATCCTTAAGTCGCGTAGAACATTTTTGGAGATGGTGTACGCGTTCCGTCTCGTGAGAACAAGCTATTCGTCAAATGAAAGAAGATTCTCGCTAAGACAGGGACTAAGTAAGTGTTCGAAAGAGACGAAAATTCGAACCATTGAAGCCTCATATTCAACCGCTTCAAATAAGTTCGTAGCCACGCCACTACGGATCGAGACACTTTTCCGAGAATCAATTTCTTGATCACTCCATTATCCTGAGAACCGACAGACTTGTTCAGGGCAAGGCAATGCCTTGAACAAGTTTTTTTCTGACAGCCTGCTCAGGCCGCACATAAGTTCTCCGTATTTCTTCGTTCATCAGGAACAGCTTGGTACACTTTTGAATGTGAATCGTTCGTCCAAATTTCTACTGGCGCTCCTCGTACTTCTCCCGCTTGGACTTTTCGCGTGGGGAGGAGTTCGTCTCGCTGCGCACGAACGTGAACGTGTGCAGGCGAACATTCAACAACTGCTGACGAATCAACTCGCCGAGATCGACCGTTCGATCGCTGGACAGTTTGATGCGTTCGCTGCCGATTTACAGCAGTTGACCGCTATCGATGAATACGACGCCGATCAACTCCGCGACATCGCCCGCAACGATGCTCGTGTATTTCAAATGTTTGTGATCAACCCGGATGATGCTCTGATCTATCCATCTCCGCTTGGGCCAGTGACTGCTGTCGAAAGGGACTTCCTTCTGAAAGCGTCCGACCTCATCAACGATCGACAAATTCAACGTTCCCAGCGCACAAGTCGAGCCCCCAATCGTGACGCAAACGACAAAGGGTCTTACCAGAAATTGAGCAAAAAACAGAAAGGCGTCAGTCAGACCGAGACGCAAAATTCCGGAGACTGGTTTGTCTGGTACTGGGGGCCGGGAATCAATTTAATCTACTGGCAAAGAAGGCCTAATAATCACATCGTGGGAGTGGCCGTTGATCGATCCCGCTGGATCGCTGATGTCATTGCCAAACTTCCGGACACACCTGTCCCGGTCATCGATTCGAAGTCAACTTTGTCTCGGCATCAAATTGTTGAATCTGGCCGTGAAGTGATTTACAAATGGGGAGCGTACTCACCGGCTCTCGAAGAGTTGCCTGCTGCCGAGTATCGCCTCGCAGCCCCGCTCTCTGCATGGCAACTTCAAACCTATGTTCCTTTGAATCTCATGACAGCCGGGCAAAGTGGGACATTCAACTTAATGGCTGGTCTCGTATTAAGCGGGTTCGCCTTGATAGGGTTGGCCTACGCAATTGATCGACAATACGGCCACGAATTACGGGAAGCGGCTCGTCGTGTCAGTTTCGTCAATCAGGTTTCGCACGAATTACGCACACCATTGACCAACATTCGGATGTATGCGGAACTCCTGGAGCATGACTTTGATTCTCTGGAGCCGGACACATCGCATTCGCGCAGCCGACTCAACGTGATCCTCTCAGAATCGCAACGACTGACACGGCTGATCGGAAACGTCCTCACGTTCGCTCGGCAGGAAAAACAGACCTTGCAAGTCTGCCGAAACCAGGTCGTAGCCGATGACATCATCCAGAATGTTGTCGATAGTTTTCGACCTTCTTTAGAACAAAAACAGATCGCAGTTGAGCTCGACTTACAGAGTTCGCACCCGGTTTCTCTCGACGCCGATATTCTTGAACAGATCCTTGGAAACCTGATCAGCAATGTCGAGAAATACGCTGCGGATGGGAACTGGATGAAAATTCGCAGCTCTCAATCAGAAACAGAAGTAACCATCAGCGTGACCGATCGTGGGCCGGGAATTGCGCCTTCACATTGCGACCAGATTTTTGAACCGTTCTGGCGAGCATCGAACGATCTCAGCCAGTCGGCTGGGACCGGAATCGGACTCACGATTGTGAGGTCTCTCGCGCGATTACATGGTGGAGATGTCCATATGAATTCGTCGAAGTCACAAACAGAATTCACTGTCACCCTGGGAACGGTCGTCACAGCAGGAGAAAGAAATGAAGATTCTGATCGCTGAGGATGATATCTACACCCGCGATGGTCTCGCAGAAGTGATGAGGGGAGAAGGCTATCAAGTTTTCACAGCCGGTTGCGGGCGCACTGCCATGAAGATGTTTGAAACTCATCAACCAGACTGTGTCTGCCTGGACATCATGATGCCGGAGCAGAGTGGCTTTGAAGTCTGCCGAAAAATTCGTGCCCTGTCACCCACATTGCCAATTCTCTTTATCAGTGCCAAATCAGAAGAAGTGGACCGGCTCGTCGGGTTTGAGCTGGGTGCAGACGACTTCATCTCGAAACCGTTTAGTGTTCGCGAAGTGATCGCCCGGATTCGAGCTGTCACACGACGCGCGATGGGGAGCCAACCAACACCACCTCAACCATTCATGATGAATGATTTGGAAGTCTTTCCCGCAGAACTCCGAGCCAAGCGAGGCGAGGCCGTCATCGAGTTAAGCTTGCGTGATGTAAAAATCCTCGAACTCTTACACTCGCGTCCCGGGCAAGCTGTTGACAGGCGAACATTGTTCAAGGTTGCCTGGGGGGAAAGATACCTGCCTAGCAGCCGAACGCTCGATCAACACATCTCACAACTCCGCAAGCGAGTTGAAGTCGACCCCAGACATCCTCTGCTGATTCAGACAGTTCACGGGGTTGGATACCGGTTTGAAGTCCCAGCGGAATCAAAAGCATCGAGCTGATCACAACCACGGCATCACTTTTGCGTGTCATGGAATTTCCATAACATGCGATTCAGTCAGCCGTGTCTCTAGAACCAGTCCGAAAACCTCTGGAATAGCCGCTTTCCTCAACGTTTGAGAGAGCATTTTCACGTTTCAGGACCAGTTCTAAAATAAGGTGTTTTTTCAGGATGCAGGAATTTTTCACGGACTGGGGAGGCTGGATTTTCGGAGCGTCGGTCTTGATGTTTCTGGGAAGCTTATGGTTTGTTTCCTGGTTAATCATCCGCCTTCCATATGATTATTTTCTGACGCACAATGTTGGAGTGCGGCACGCGAACCATCTTGTCCATTACTTGTGGCTGCTGGTACGTAATCTGTTTGGAATCCTGCTGATTGCCTCCGGAGTCGCCATGCTGGTGCTTCCAGGACAGGGGGTGATCACCATCCTGCTTGGGCTGTCGCTAATGGCGTTCCCGGGAAAAAATCGGATTCTGCGTTGGATTCTTGAACGAAAGAGTGTCCGAAAAACAATGAACTGGATTCGCCGCAAAGCGAAAAAACCGCCACTGGTCTTTGAACTCGTTCTAGGATTTGAAGGTTCCTCAAACGATGATCGGCAACAGCTCGGTCGATCCCGGTTGGACGTGACGGGTAATGATGTCGCCAAGTAAGGTTGTTTGGGTGACATCGTGAATCGCAATCTCTGCGAGAGTTCCAGCGAGACGCTCATTCCCATCGAACACAACAATACGGTCACACTTTGTGCGGCCGACGAGTTGCTGTTTCGGTGAAATTTCCGGACGAGGCTTGCTCGCTACTCCATCAATTTGCACAAGATCGTTTTCATCGGGATGGCTGGCAGGATAGCCAACCGGTTCCGCTCCACCATGCCAACCGGGCAAGTCTGCTTGCTCAAGAGTTTCAGCCTCTGCCTTCTCTCGATTCAGTTTGACGGCGTGCTTACTCGGACCTTCGACAAGCACTTCAACCGTCCGTCCGACGAACTCCGCGTTGTCTTCCCCGCTGATCTCATTCTGCAACCGAAGCAACTCGTTGTTCCGACGTTTCTTCACTTCTTCGGGCACATCGTCTTCGTACAGGCTGAACGCTTTCGTGCCGGGGCGTGGGCTATACTTGAAGATGAAGCTGTTCTTGAAACGGAACTCTCGAACCGCGTCGAGGCACTTCTCGAAGGACTCATCAGTCTCTTTACAGAAGCCGACAATAAAGTCACTGGACACCGCACAACCAGGCAGGATCTCATTGATTCGCCCCATCATTTCGCGATAGTCGTCCACCGTGTAACCACGCTTCATGAGCTTGAGTTGCTCATCGCAGCCATGTTGCAACGGCACATGCAGATACCGAGCAACTTTCGGCAAGTCACGAATTGCTTCCAGAAGATCGGTCGTCATATCCTTGGGATAGTTGGTCACAAACTTGAGCCGTTCAATCCCCGGCGTATCGTGAACGAGTGCGAGCAGATCGCCCAAGCGGCTTTGCTTGCCATCTTCGGTATGCTTGTAGGAATTGACAGTTTGACCGAGGAACGTGATTTCCTTCACTCCCTGATCAGCGAGCGTTCTCACTTCCGAAGCGATCTCCTTCGGAGATCGTGACTGCTCCGGCCCACGCGTATTCGGGACGACGCAATAAGTGCAAAACTTGTCGCAGCCAATCATGATCCGTACAAACGCCTGCCATGGACTCGGACGCATTGTTGGATCGCGAAGTGGATCGTAACTTTCAAAAGTTCCGGCGACCTGATCACGTGACCCTTCTTTGCGATTTAAAGAGACAGCCAACGTTTTCTTGCGAGTCTTGCGGACCTGGTCTACGAGGGACGGAATCTCAGCCAGTTGTCCCGTTCCAACAACCAGGTCGACATGCGGAGCCTTGTCGAAAACCGTTTGCTGATCCTGCTGAGCCATACAGCCGATCACTCCAATCACAAGATTCGGACGCTTTCGCTTTCCGTACTTGAAACGACCGACAGAGCTGTACGTTTTGTGTTCTGCATGTTCGCGCACGCTGCAAGTATTGAACAAAACAGTATCCGCTGATTTCGGATCGTCGCACAATTCATAACCTTGCTGCTTGAGTGCAGCCACGACGAGCTCGCTGTCCAGAACATTCATCTGGCAGCCGACAGTTTCGATATAAAGTTTCCCGTTATGTTCCATGGGACTGATTTCGTTCAGGTTCGAATCGCAACAAATAAGCGTGCATAGATAAAAAGATAGCCATACCGAGGCCGCGTTGGCTCGGATGTTGGCGCTCATTGTGACTTGTTCAAGAGGAATAGGAAAGGCAAATCGAGGCAGACTCCGACCAGGAATTGATGCAGGCCGAGAAAGATTCGCTGTGAATCCACGAAATCGGTAGAGTAGCGTTCTACCAAGCTTTGAATACCATGCGAATTTAGCGAACCTGGCAGGTTCGCCGTCGTTCACCAGAATCAAAGCAACATCTCAGATAAACAGAGACACATCAGTCCTGAAACTGGTTGCTCAGCTTCGCTAACTCATAACTCCCATCTCCATTATGACGATCCACCCGAAAATCCTCACTGATTTACTTGATGAGCTCGCAAGTGGGTCGCGTTCGGTCGACGAGATTCAGAAATCAATACTTCAACAGCTCGAATCGACGCCCACTCAGGCGGATGAAACAGTTCGGCTCGATCTCGAACGCCTCGATCGCTGCGGCTATCCGGAAGTGATCTACGCTCCGGGGAAAAGCCTCGAAGCGCTCAATGAAGGGTTTCAGGCACTCCTCTCCGCCAATCAGAACTGTCTGGCAACAAGATGTTCTGAATCGCAGGGAGAATCTTTGAAAAAAAATTTCCCCGGTGCGATTTACGATACAGTTGCACGAACAGTGCGCATTCAACTGCGCGATCAGCGAGCAGGTCGCGTTGCAATTGTGACTGCTGGAACGTCTGATCGTCCCGTTGCGCTGGAAGCATTGGAAACACTTCGCTGGATGAACGTCGAAGCGGAACTCTTAATGGATGTCGGCGTTGCAGGTCCTCAACGATTCCTGGGCGTCAAACACAAATTAACAGACTGTGATGCCGTTGTGGTTGTCGCAGGAATGGAAGGAGCTTTGCCATCTGTTGTGGCGGGCTGGCTCAGCTGCCCGGTCATCGCAGTTCCAACTAGCGTCGGTTACGGAGCAGCTTTCGGAGGAGTGGCAGCGTTACTCGGCATGCTTAACAGCTGTGCCTCGAATGTCGCAGTCGTCAACATTGATGCTGGCTTCAAAGCCGCCTATCTGGCCGGAATGATTGCGCAACGTCCCACGAAACAACAGTCTTGACGTAGACAAAAAAAGCCCACGATCACTGAATCGTGGGCTTTTTGAATCTTGAGCTTCGATCACTTGGATTTGAGATCGTAGTTGACAGTTTGAGGTTCCGCTGTGACAACCAAAACATGTTTGCCGTCAGGTTGCACGTTTGCCGAACGTGGTGGCATCGATTCGACTGCCCCAACATCAGCTGCGTCTTTTCCTTCAGGAATTGGATCACCATTAGGAAGAGTCAACTTCGAAAACGTGACGTCATACGTCCCCGCCTCAAGTCCTGGCTCCATCGAAAAGTGCGTTGCTGTAAATTTCCCGCTTGCATCGGTGATTGCGAAACCACCAGTGCCAGTCGTTGTTTTTTGTGGAAGAAAGCTCATGGTTCCACCGGGCCAGGGAGCACCATCGAGAGTGACGGTTCCATCAATTTGAACCAATGCTCCTGGCTTTTCGTATCCATCATTCTTACTACAACCACTCAACATGGCGGGAATCAGAAGACTGGTGAGCACTAAGCCTGAAATAAGTGATTGACGTTGCATTGCGAGGTTTTCTAGCTTGATGAGTGATGTTGAACTATTCAGGGGGAGTTTTACAGAGTGGTAAAATGGTTGAACCAACGTGAGATTCAGATGCTCTCGAATCTAAAAAATCCCCGGTTGGTCCATTCCGACTTCACCTACGGTCTACACTTTCAGGCAAAGCTGCATCGTTATTGTGCACTCGGTGTGCGTCAAAACGAGCCACCGCTAAGCCTATAAATCTTGATGTAGAGCACATCCATGCTTTCTGTCGCCGTGGAGGAACGGCTCTCTCATGAACAACGCAAAACCCCACGAGACAGACAGCAAATACGATTTCCGTAAATATCAGAACTGATCCTGAAACCTGAAACCGCTCTCTCAAACGTTGAGAAAAACAGCGATTCCAGAGATTTCCGGACTGGTTCTAGAGCATCTTTCGAACTGGTTCGCAGGACCTGCCTCGTGGCGAACAGCATCTTTACTAGAGAAATGAGTTCTTCACGGGCACTCGGTAGAGCATCCATGAGGAAGTTTCTGTCAAGTCGGGAGTGAGACGATTGCGGGATTTTCCAGGCATCCATCCGGCATCACTCACCGAAGTGAGGCGCCAATAGACATGATTCGGTCGGTCCCATTCAAACTGACGGTCTCGAAGACCATGCTCTACCACGGGATCCAACTGCAATCCCACTCTCCATCTCGACGTGAAACTCTGAACACTCTACTGCTGTGATTTTACTATAAAATGATCTTGCGTGAGTCCCTTTCGCCTCGCCCTGGCCTGGGTCTGCAACTCAAATTGAGACCCAGGTGATGGTGTGGTGAATGGGACGGTCTCTTTTGCTGAGCTCGAGTCGGGCTCAGGCACTGACCGCAGGAACGGCCTCTTTCCAAAGTGTGCCATGTTTGAGCATCGCCCACATGACTCGTGACAAGTAATGTGACGTCGCCACCAAGGCAATTTTCTTGCGTGCCGGATCGTCGCGTTGAATTCTCTCGAAGTAGGCTCGGACCGTTGCCGATCGGCGGATCGCTTGCCAGGCGGCTTCGGTCAACATCGCACGAGCTGCCGCAGAGCCTTGTCGAGTGATGTGTCCCAGGCGGTTCTTGTCCGACGATTGATCCTGGGTCGGAACCAGACCGAAGTAGGCTCCCACCTGTTTGCTGCTTTTGAAGCGATGCGGATCGTCGATGAATGCGACCATTGTCTCGGCGGTTCGCAGACCAACTCCCGGAATCGATTGCAGCTGAAAGACAGCGGGGTTGTCCCGGGAGAATTTTTTCAATTCGGTTTCGAGCCTTTGCACCTGCGTTGTCAAAAAATCGATTTCCTGGACAAGTATGTCTCGTTTTATTGCCAGCAGCGATTGTTCGAATGTCAGTTCTTTGAGCCACTGCATCCCTGCTTTGGTCCAGAGACCAGGTCGCGTGGGAGCTTTGATTCCCAATGATCTTAACAAGGCTCGAATTCCATTCTTGGCTCGGGTTCGCTTTTCGATGGTTCGCTTGCGGAAGGTGACCAATTCCCGCCACGCCCGGACGTCGGCGGGTGGGACATGGACCTCGGGAAGTTGATCGACATACAACAGCTTGGCGAGCTTTTCGGCATCGTTGCGGTCGTTCTTCTTGTGCGATCTGAAGATCAATCTGAGTTGTCCGGGATGCGCGACCACCACCCGCAGAGCCACTTTCTTGAGTGCTTCGGACAGCCAGCCGTAATTGCAACTCGCCTCGAAACAGACCTGAAACGGCTCGGTCAGCTTGGAAAGCGTTTCGATCAACTGCTTGAGCTCGCGAACCGTCCATCGCTTGTGAACCTTTCCGTTGTTCTTGAGGACGCAAACCGTAATTTGTGTTGTGTGAACGTCTAATCCAACGTAAAACATAGTCGTCTCCTGAGATCGGGGTGGTGAAAAAAACAGTTCCACAATACCCGATTGACGGAGACTTCCTACATAGTTTCAAACTGTTCTAGAACTCGCCGATGACATTTCCGTCGTTAATTCGTGCGAGGTTAACACGAGTAACGGAATCAACATTTTCAGACAGGAAGCGAACTGAACCGTCTCCCATTAAAATTTGAATTCCACCAACGTGAAGGCTTCCGGGTTCACCCCATTCACCGTTTCGACCAGGTTGGAACTGAAGATTTGGTGGAGATCTCCAGGCACAGCATCGGAAATTGTTAATCCCGCGTGAGGCTGCGAGATTCACACCCTGTCCGACGTGGGATGAACATGCCCAGGATTGGGTCTCACCATCATCAACATCGAGAGTTGTTTCAACGACTGCAACGGTGTTCGATGTTCCATCTTTGAGGTCACGAAAACGGCTCGATGAGTTCAAGCCAAACATAGCACGTGTCAGTCGGCTCTCGGCAGCCCACAATGCGCCTCCGTTTCCACGTGCGACACTGAATCCGTAAGAACTTCTTGCGGAATTAGTCACCCCACACCCGTATGAAGCATTCGCGCTCGCGTACGTCTGCGGGCCATCATCAGAAGGGCAAAGAAGAACGGTTAAAATCTGCTTAGACAGGTTCAAGTTCGTGTTTACATTTGGATCTTCTCCACCAACGATCACTCCACCATTCTGATTTCGAATCCCTGTCGCCCAAGTGAATTCGAATTGATTGTAGAGAGGGCCTTGATCGAGGTATGGCAACAACATTGGCCATCCTGAATGATTCAAAATCTGTGTTCCTGTTGGGGTTCCAGCATTCGACGATGCGTGGGCTGTCGCGTAAGGAAACATACCAGCTGCATCATGGTAGTTATGCAGAGCGAGTCCAATTTGCTTCATGTTGTTCTTGCACTGAGAGCGTCGAGCCGCTTCACGTGCTTGTTGAACCGCAGGAAGCAGCAATGCTACCAGGATCGCAATAATTGCGATCACCACCAACAGTTCAATCAGGGTAAATCCCCGCTGCTTCCGCCGCGAGAATCGTGAGTTCAACCAATCAATTTTCATGCTGCACCTTTACTAGAATAGAAACATGGAAAAAAACCAAAAGCTCAACTGACAAATGACTTATGACAAACTTTTCCCGTTGTCGCGAATCGTTCTGAAGCCTCTGAGACAGGTCCCCATACCAGGGACCGCTGACAACGGTTCCGAATTACTTCTGGTTTATGAGATTTCGAAATCCTGCCGAGGCTTGCCAAACCAACAAACAGAGTTCACTAATGTTAACACCACTTAATACTCATTAGTTTCTGCATGAGTTGGAAAAAACAGAACAAAATTTTCCTCATGCACGAAACGTGCCGAAAACAGATCAAAAATCACCGTTCCAAAGCGAGAATTGCTTCAACCCGCGATTCTGTTCATCGAATTTGTTGACACTGATGATTAGCGAGAAGTGTTCGAATAAAAACAGTTTATTTAAACGCTGACTACGACCTCAATATAAAACGCTCTTTATCATTACGATTCGCCGTTAACTACCCAACGCATCAACCCACCAGCATACGTACCCGCAAACCATCACGAACGGCGCCGACGTACCAGAAAACCAGACCAAAGCAGTTCGCACTGCACGCTCGGAACAACGACTCATTCAAGTGCCCTGCTCCCAGATTCACATTCAGATTTTGAACCAACAGTCACGCCCCCTCTCGCAGCTCCGACACCCGCACGTGAAGCAGAGAAACCCAGACTTAACAGGCCTGAAGCTTCCCGCGAATGTCTTGAGATTTCCTCTACAGGTTCGTTGATACGACGAAGACCTAAGAATACCGTTGAACTCGTGGTGATCAGTTCATGAGAGTGCGAAAAGTATGACAAAGCATGACAGTGACCTCCACGGAAACGGCAAGCACTGAAAACGCTCGAGAGTAGTGGAAACTTCAGTGCGGAAGTATTCAGACCAGACCTTCTTCAACCTCTGAGGCAAAGGCTTCCATGAAGATCATTCTTTACCCACCCGTCGACGAAGTCCGTCTGGCGAAAATTCGCAACGCAGCAGAGTCAGTCCCGCTGGTGAATTGTCAATCAGAAAAAGAAGCTGCGAGAGAAATCGTCGACGCCACGGGATTCATTGGAAAGATCACGCCGCAGCTTCTGGAACAAGCTGAGCAACTAAAGTGGGTGCAGTCCCCGACAGCGAGCCTGGAACACTATGTCTTTCCGGAACTGGTCGAGCATCCCTGCAAGCTGAGTAATATGCGAGGACTGTTCTACGATGTGATTGCCGATCACGTCTTTGGATACATCTTATGCATCGCCCGGAATCTACACATCTACCTTCGCCAGCAGAGCGAGCAAATCTGGAATCCGATCGGCACCGCTCCCGACCAGGACACACTCGCGAGTGCAGTTGGAACAGAAAGCGAAATTGATCGTCGGCACATGCACCTCTCCGATTGCACAATCGGCGTGGTTGGCGTTGGCAGCATCGGTGCCGAAATCTGCAAACGAGCGAAAGCGTTCGGAATGACCGTGCTTGGTGTCGACCCCATCGTCAAAAGTGTGCCCGGTATTCTTGAAGATGTTTGGAGCCTGGAAGGTTTGGATGATCTCTTGGCAGAAAGTGATTTCGTTGCGATCGCAGCTCCTCAAACCCCAGCAACAATTAAGATGTTCCGTACTGAGCAATTTCAGAAAATGAAACCGTCTGCCTGGGTGATCAATATTGGTCGGGGAATGATCATCGATCTTGCGGATCTGACAGAAGCCTTGCAATCGAACGAAATCGCAGGAGCCGCACTCGACGTTTTCGAGATAGAACCGCTGCCATCCGGACATCCACTGTGGAGCATGGAGAACGTGATTATCACGCCACATGTGGCGGCTGCGTCGACGCATGTCCCTCAGAGACACTTGGAAACCTTGCTTGAAAATGTCCGTCGTCATGTCGCAGGAGAACTCCCTGCAACGCTTGTCGACAAGAAAAATTGGTTCTGAATTGCCCACGACAGAGTCGCCTGAATCTCAAAAATCGCGTCATTCTTTGACTCGCGCTAGCCAGTCTGGTATCAATAAAGTATGATTCGTTGAAGCATCCCAACCTATTTGAGTCACACGGCTCACTTACCTGTTACGACCCGCAGAATACCCCAAGAACCCCACCCTTCCAGCGATGCCCCAGTCAGGAATTCTTGACTCATCGATGGATGTTGTTAATTTCAAACATTGTTTTTGCTTGTCTTCAACTATCCTTGCAAGACGCAATTCAAGCCTTGATATGAGGTCATGGAATGAAGCTGTTTCAATTCTTTCGTCTCGCCGGTGCCCTCAGTCTTTTGGCTTTCGGCCCTTCTCTGAGTTCAACTTCGCTGAGCGCAGATGACTCGGCGGCATCACTCAGCCCGGTCGAATCTCTTTCGATTGGTCCGAACCTCGGCTCAGATTTGAAAATTGTCGGAAAGGATGCCCGTGTTCAACTCTTGGTGAACGCCAATCACACAAACGGCCGCATTTCCGATGCGACTCGAACAGCTGAGTTCAAAATTGAGCCGGCCGACATCCTCACAATTGATGAGACAGGGCTGCTGACCCCACTCAAAGATGGAACTGCTCAAGTCACAGCCTCTCTCTCCGGAAAAACGGTAACCGCTTCTGTTCACGTGGAGGACTTCGCGGGCAATCGTCCGATGAATTTCAAGGATCAGATCGTTCCCGTGTTTACTAAGCTCGGTTGCAACAGTGGTGGTTGCCACGGAAAAGCAAGCGGTCAAAACGGTTTCAAGCTCTCTCTGCTGGGATTCTATCCTGAAGATGACTACGAATTCCTTGTGAAAGAAAGTCGTGGACGCCGAATCTTTCCGCCTGCTCCTGATCGGAGTTTGCTACTCACAAAACCAATCGGTGCCTCACCTCATGGTGGCGGAAAACGAATGGAAAAAGACTCTTACGAGTACCGCATCATTCGCCGCTGGATCGAAAAAGGAACCCCTTATGGTGAGCCGACTGATCCTGTCGTCACCGGAATTCGATGTTACCCAGAAGGACGTGTCTTAAGTCAAAATGAACAACAGCAAGTCACGGTTTACGCCACGTACAGCGACGGGCGACTCGAAGATGTCACCCGAATGGCTCTGTTCGAACCGAACGACACAGAATTGGCTGAAGTGAATGAATCAGGTCTTGTAACCACTCTCGACCTTTCTGGAGAAGTGGCCATCATGGCACGCTACCAAGGCCAGGTCGCTACATTCCGAGCAACAATTCCACTCGGTGCAGAAGTCGCCAGCACTCCACCCGTCAAGAACTTTATCGATGAAGCAGTATTCAACAAATTGAAATTGCTCGGAATTCCACCATCACCTCTCAGCGACGATTCCACATTCCTGCGGCGTGTTCATCTCGACATCACCGGAACACTTCCGACAGAAACAGAGGTCAAAGACTTCCTGTCCGATCAAAGTACCGACAAACGCAGCAAGCTGATTGATCGACTCCTCGATAGCCCGGAATACGCAGACTATTTCGCAAACAAATGGAACATGGTTCTGCGGAACAAAAAGAGGCAGGCACAGGACAAGACAGGAACGTACATGTTCCATGACTGGATCTGGAACAGTTTGTATGACAACAAACCTTATGATCAATTTGTGAAAGAGATCGTCACCGCCTCCGGTGATCCAACGATGAATCCTCCTGTTATCTGGTATCGTGAAGTCTCAGATGCCAACCAACAGGTGGAAGACGTTGCCCAACTCTTCCTGGGAGTGCGAATTCAATGTGCTCGCTGCCATCACCATCCATTCGAAAAGTGGAGCCAAAACGACTACTACGGATTGGCCGCTTTCTTTAGTCGAGTTGGCAAGAAGAAGCTCACTGCAGGGGTTCAGACAAACTTGCGGGACCGACGCATCTTCCACAATGAAGGTGTCGCACAAACACCAAACCCTCGAAGCGGTGTTCAACTCAAACCGATGGCCCTCGGTAGCGATCCATTCAATGTTGCTCCCGATCGTGACCCTCGCTTCCATTTGGCCTCTTGGATGGCACAGCCTGACAACGCATTCTTTGCAAAATCTCTGACAAACCGCTACTGGAAACATTTCTTCAGCCGCGGAATTGTTGAACCCGAAGATGACATGCGGGAAACGAACCCACCTTCAAATCCAGAACTTCTGGATGGTCTCGCGAAGCACTTCATTGACTCTGGATTTGACCTGAAAGAACTGGTCCGCACGATTTGCAATTCGTCGACATACCAGCTCAGTGCATACCCGAACGATTTCAACCTGAAGGACAAACAGAACTTCTCACGCTACTACCCAAAACGGCTGACAGCAGAATCGTTGTATGATGGATTCCATCAGGTCACCGCCACGACTCAAAATTATACTGGCATGCCGCAGGGAACCAGCGCGGTTCAACTTCCAGATGCTTCGATCGGTCCATACTTCTTGAAAGTCTTCGGACAACCTCAAGCCGACACTGCCTGCGAGTGCGAACGCTCTCAGGAAGCGAACCTGGCTCAGAGCCTGCATTTGCTGAACAGCAGCGAAGTGCAGAACAAGATCAGTGCCGCCACCGGACGTGCTGCCACACTGGCGACACAGAAAGACCGACCTCATGCGGAACGAATTCAGGAATTGTACCGTTGGGTCTACGCTCGTGAGCCTGACGCTGAAGAACTCCAGATTGCCCAAGGGCACATCGACAAGAATAAAGAGAACGAAAAGATCGCCTACGAAGACATTTTGTGGGCCTTGATTAACACCAAGGAATTTTTGTTCAACCACTAATGAAAATTCCTTACTCCAAAGTCAGAGCCATCTGACATTGGTCGTCGAAGCCTGCTCCCCGTTGAGCAGGCTTTTAAAAGCGAGTGTGTGTCGCACACCACTTTGTGAATCCTCCACGACTCCTCCCTCCACGGAATAGACATGTCTCTTGCAAACATTTCTCTTGCAAATTTTGGGGCTGTTGTGAATCAGTGGCGACAATACTTTGTATTTTCAGTCTGCCTGCTTGGTCTCCCAGCAATCTCAGTTGCCCAACTTCCACAAACTCGTTTGTACGCGGTGTCACCACCGGGGGGGCAAATCGGGCAAGATTTTGATGTCGTCGTGACATCAGGTGCCGATCTCGACGAACTCTCGGAGATGGTCTTCTCGAATCCCAAGATCACCGCGAAGCAGAAAACGGTCAAAAACGTTCCTGTTAAAAACACGTTTGTTGTTCATGTCCCCAAGGATGTCGCTCCGGGGGTTTACGAAGTTCGCTGTGGCGGACTTTTCGGATTCAGCAATCCCCGTCGATTCGCCATCGACAATTCTCCAGTCGCTTTGGACCCTGCTGACAATAACTCAGCCGAAAAAGCGGCGCCTGTCGAGCTAGGTCAAACGGTGAACGGTCGGCTGGAATCGGGGAACGACATCGACTGGTTCCGTGTCAGTGCGAAAAAAGGTCAACGCATCACTTTTGATGTGTGGGCAGAGCGGCTTGATTCCAGAATGAAGCCCGTCATTGCAATCTTCGATGGAACAGGTCGCAGGCGTCTTAAGTGGTCACAAAATCCTGTCAGTGGCGATCCGGTACTAGTCTTTGACGTCCCCAGCGATGGTGAGTATTGCATTCAACTTAGAGACATCACGTACCGCAACGGGGCGGATTATTTCTACCGATTGCAAGTCCATACGAACCCATATATTGAGTATGTCTGGCCGCCAGTAGGGACGGCAGGGACCAAGGCTTCGATGACTCTATTCGGTTACAACCTTCCCGGTGGACAGAAGAATGGTGAGCGTCTCAACCAGATTGAGCTCGAGTCATTAGCAGTCGAGATCGACATCCCAGCCCAGCCAGATTTGCTCAAAACGGAATGTCGAATCCGTCCACTCTCAGGAGGGATTGACGGCTTTTCGTATCGCCATACCGTGGACGGAAAAGTTTCGAACCCAGTGTTCATTGGAATCACTGACCAATCTGTTGTCGCTGAAGTAGAGCCCAATGATGATGCCAAACAAGCACAGTCAGTCACTGTTCCGGTTGAAATTGGAGGGCAATTCAAAGAAGTCGGAGATAGCGATTCGTATCGCTTCACAGCTAAGGCGGGTGAAGTTTACTACGTTGAAGTGAAAGCGGAACGACTCGACACAGCTGCAGATCCATATTTTGTCGTGAATCAAATCACTCCCGGAGCCGATGGTGCCGAACAAGTGAAGCGACTCACCGCACAAGACGATGTTGCCACAAACTTGTCAGCAAATATTTTTGACACCATCACTGACGATCCAGTTTATCGCCTCCAGATTCCAACCGATGGAATGTACGAGGTTATTGTTCGTGACCGCTACTGGGAATCGCGCGGCGATCCATCATTGCGATACTCTCTGGCAATTCGCAAAGAGACTCCAGACTTCCGTGTCGTCGCAATTCCTTCAGCACCTACACCGGGACAAACCTGGCCGACCGGAATTCGGCGAGGTGATCAGTTCCCGATTTCTGTTCTCGTGTTTCGTCAAGATGGATTTAAAGGACCGGTCGAAGTTTACGCCGAAAACCTGCCCAAAGGATTCACTTGTCCGGCAGTCGTGGTAGGTCCAGGTGTCACTTCATCGACGCTGATTGTCACGAGCGCAACGGATGTCCAACCAGGTATCCAACATCTTCAACTTCGGGCACGAGCAAAAATCGAAGACCCGGCACTCGTACGCAGCGTGGCAACAGCAACAACCGCAGTGACGAACGCCTCCAAGCCAATCGCCGATCTCAAGAAGAAAGCAACCGAGGCGACTGAGAAAGTGAAGGCTCCTGAAGCTGCTTACAACGCTGCACTCAAAGCATCTGAAGCGGCTCCCGATGACGCAAGCCTCAAAGAAAAAGCCGATGCTGCAAAGAAAATTCTTGATCAGGCTGTGGCCCAAAGAGATGCTGCCACAACAGCACTCACTAACGCTCAAAATGCCCTCAACACGGCACAGGCCAATCTCGAAGCAGCAACGAAGTCATTGCAGACAAGCACAGCGAATGTCGTACACCCTGTTCGAGCAGGGACAATCGTCTGGAGCAACGCTGCCAACATTCCAGCGATCTCCCGGATCACCGAGACCATGGCAGTGACGATCCTCGATGAACCAGCCCCATTCCAGGTCCGAAGCAATGCTCACCGCTTCACTGTCAATCAGGGACGTCAAATTCTCCTCCCTGTGAAACTGGAAAAACGTTCTGGCTTCGACAACAAAGTCACGTTAACAACGAAAGAACTCCCGAAGGCTTCCAACATCGACTTCCCGAACTCCGCTTTCGAAAAAGGCGAAGCAGAAAAGACTCTACGAATGTTTGTGAAGGAGAACACTCCGCCGGGGATCTACACCATCTGGATGCAAACCCAGGGCCAAGTCGGTTACCGTCGGAATCCAGCCAAGGCGGAAGACCTCAAGAAAGCCAACGAAGCTGCCAAAGCCAAAGCAGCGACGGCCAAACAAGCCGAGGCGGCTGCCACTCAAGCAAAAACGGCAGCGACAACAGCTTTCACTCAAGCTCAGCAAAAATTGACGGCATCACAAACCGCTGTCAAAACTGCTGAAGCGGCTGTGACCACTGCTCAGCAAGCTGTTGAAAAGTTGAAAGCAGACTTTGCAGCATTAACGACAAAGCTGAACGAGCAGAAAGCTGTGGAGGCGAAACTCACAGCCGAAATCGCTATCGCCACTAAAGCACAAGAAGCCCAGAAGGCAGAACTCGCAGTTGCAGAAAAGTCACTTGCAGAAGTTCAGACCACATTGAATCAGGCAAATGAACTTGCTGCAGCTGCACAACAGAAAGCGGCTGAACTGACGAAACAAGTCGCTGCTCAACCTGATAATGCAGAATTGAAAACTCAACTCGACGCCACGAATGCTGAGGTCGTTGCTCAGAAGAAAGCAGTCGAGGCAGCGATAGCTGCAGTCCAGGGAAAGACGACAGCCCGCGACACAGTGAAGAAAAAGCTTGATGCAACCACAGCTCAACTCAACCAGTCTCAGCAACAACTCACTGCAGCAAAAACTGCACTGGACGCCTCAACAAAGGCCGCTGCGACTGCCGAAGCACAAGCGAAGGCAGCTGCACAAACTGTTCTCGCTAAACAAGCCGAAGTCAAAGCTGCACAAACAGCAGCCACACAAGCTTATGCCGCACTCAAAGCAGCGACCAAAGCCAAAACTGACGCCGAAGCAGCAGAAGTTGCAGCCCAAGCACTCGCAAAATCGACGGAAGCAGCACGAGTCGCTGCCGAAAAAGCCTTCACTGCAGCAGACACCGCCGCCAAACCGAAGAATATCAACTTCACACCTCCGACCACCCCGATCGTAGTTGAAGTTCTCCCCTCTCCAGCAAAACTGGCAGCGACCGTTCCCAATGGAGGAAAAGTCAAGAAGGGGGAAGCGATGGAAGTGACCGTCAAAGTGACTCGCCAAAACGGTTTCACTGGACCAGTCACACTCGCTTTAGAATCCCCAGCCGGGGTGAACGGCCTCGCCGCAACTCCGGTTGTCGTTCCTGCGGGTCAAGCTGAAGGTAAAATCGTTATTCAAACGACAGGAGAAGCCCCGGATGGAAAAGTCGAAAATCTCGTCGTCCGTGCCGGCATGGACTTCAATGGTCGTGCCGAAGTTGACTCACCGGTTGTTCTTGAAGTCACGAAATAACCAACATTTCAATCCTCACTATTCGTTCATCACTGAAATAATCAACCCTATGGTTGCTAAGGACTTCGCAATGAGAATTGCACTTTGTCTCATCGTATTACTCACAATTTGCTCCACAAGTTTCGCCGACGAAACGATCAAGCCAGCTGATCCAAAGTTAGGTCGCGCGGTCGACTTCTATCAGGATGTCTACCCCATCCTGCAAAGCAAATGTCTGGCGTGCCATAGCGGTGCACTCAAAGAAAATGATCTCGCACTGGAAAGTGCTGAGTCGATTCTCAAAGGAGGAGCCAGTGGCGAATCAGTCGTTCCGGGAAAACCTGAAGAGAGCTACATGTATCTCGTAGCGGCTCGGATTGATGAACCGGTCATGCCTCCGCTCCCGAACAAGGTTCAAGCGAAAGCTCTGACACCTAAAGAGCTCGGAATTCTCAAGCAATGGATCACCGAAGGGGCCAAGGCTGGTGAACGACAAGTTGACAACTCCATCGCCTGGCAACCTGTGCCGGAGTCATACAAAGCCGTTTACAGCCTCGCACTTGGACCAGACAACCGCTTCGTTTACGCAGGACGAGGAAACCGAATCTTCGTCTACGATGTCTACTCCGGTGAAGAGGTCGCACGAATGAGCGACCCGGGTCTCCTCGCACTGCGAGAGGGAGATCAACCGATTTATGGAGCAGGCGTTGCCCACCGAGATTTCGTACACTCACTGGCGATCAGCCCAAACGGACAAACTCTCGCCTCGGGTGGATATCGAAATGTGAAATTGTGGAATCGAGAAGCCCCCGCACCACTGGGAAATCTTGATTTGCCAGCAAAGGTGAAAGCGACAGCTGTCGACACGACAGGAAACTGGGCCGCATTTCTTCTTGAAGATAACCGAATTCAGCTTTGGAATCTGACGAACGGTCAACCCGGTTTAGTGATCGCCGCTGACGATCAGGTGCTACATTCGATTGCATTTGGTCCTGAAGGAAAAACGGTCCTCTCAGGGACAGAGTCAGGAACAATTCGAATTTCCAAAATTGCTGACGGAACAACAACGCTGGGATTAAAAACTCCTTCCGCAATCCACGCGATTGCTTCAATTGGAGAACCAGCACAAATCGTAACCGCCAATCTCGATCACGTCGCACGAATCTGGAATTGGGCCGATGCTCAAAAGCCTGTTGCAGAAGGAGCGGAAGCTCCGAAACCAGCGTTAGAACTCAAAGGACACACTCAACCGATCACCGCAATCGAAGTGTTTGGTGAAAGGAAAGAAGTAGTAACCGGCAGCAAAGATGCAACAGTTCGTGTCTGGAACCTTGCGGACGGAAAGGGACTCTTTAACCAGAACATCGGCGGACCAGTCACAGCGGTCGCGATGTCGTCGGACGGACAGTTCATCGCAGGCAGTGGCGAGAACAAAATCGCCCGGATCTGGGATCGAAAAGGAACCAAACTCGGTGATGTACAAGGGACTCAGGTTCTCACCAGAGATCTTCAACAGAAAACGGACGACCAAACGGTCGCCAAAGCTCAGTTCGCACTCGCGGACAAAGCTCTGAAAGATGCCGAAAAAGACAAAACGCAGCGAGAAGAATCGCTCAAAAGCGCGAATGAACAAAAAGAGAAGGTGACGAAGGAACTCGCTGAAGCTGAGAAAAAAGCGACAGAGGCGAAAGCCAAACTTGACGAAGCCACCAAGTTGCTCGCAGAAAAGCCCGAAGATGCTGCACTGAAGAAGGCTAAAGAGGCTGCAGAGAAGGCGTACCAACCGTTAGAGGATGCACGTAAGAAAGCGATGGACGCAGTAACTTCGGCTACGCGGGCCATCGAACTTTCAACACAATCAGTTGAGACCGCCAAGAAAACTGTTCAGGCGAAGACGCAAGCAAAAACAGACGCCGACAAAAAACAAAAAGCAGCCGATGCAGAACTTGCCAAAGTGAAAGATCTCGTCACCAAAGCGAATCAGGTCATGGCATCAGTCCACTTCTCTCCAAATGGAAAAGTTCTTTACACCTCTGGAGTTGGCCAACCGATCCAATTGTGGAATGTTCCCGATGGCAAGGCGATTGGAGTCACTGCAGTCCCGGTAGAGCAGGTGGCAAAAACGTTACTCACCCCGACCGGAGCAATGATCGTCCTGAATGCGGAAAACAAAGTCAGTTCATGGGACATCTCTCCACGCTGGTCATTGGCTGCAACACTCGGCCCTGATCCGGCGAATGCGTTAGACACCAGCAAATCAAAGTTTGAAGACCGCGTGACGGCACTCGCGTTCAGCCCGGATGGAACTCTCCTCGCAACTGGTGGCGGAGAACCTTCACGAAATGGAGAACTGATGCTCTGGAATGTCGAGTCGCATCAACTCGTTCGTCAAATCCCTGATGCACACAGCGATACAATTTCAGACATCGAATTCTCGCGAGACGGTCAGTTTATCGTAACCGGAGCGTCGGACAAATTTGTGAAAGTGTTCAAGGTCGCAGATGGCTCTCATCTCCGATCTTACGAAGGACACACGGACCACGTTCTCGGCGTGGCTTTCAAAGAGGATCAAAGCAGCCTGGCAAGCGCCGGAGCCGACAATGCGATCAAAATCTGGAATGTCGAAACCGGGGAACAACGAAGAACCATCAGCAACTACGGGAAGCAGGTCACGTCGGTCGACTTTGTCGGCGTGACTGACAACATCATCAGCAGTGGTGGCGATAAAGGTGTGAAGTATCACACTGCAGCGAATGGTCGCAACTACCGCTCATTCGCCGGAAACAATGACTTCGTTTACGTCGCACTCTCTACTGGTGACGAGAGTCTCGTTATCGCTGCCGGAGAAGATGGCGTCGTTCGTGTCTGGAACGGAAAGGATGGAAAGCTGATCGTCAGCTTCGCAGCTCCGGAAGTGAAAACTGAAACCGCACAGCGTTAATGCCGACGATCCGCAATGTTCGTGCTTGCCAACCAGTCGATCAGAATTCTCCCGACGATTGGCGCACTTCCATCGGACAAATCCTGGTCGCAATCGATACCGACAACGGTCTTACTGGTTTCGGCGTTGGAGGAGGTGGACGTGCGGGGCTGCACGTTATTGACACGGTCCTCAAGGACCTGCTGATCGGGCGACCTGTTGAAACGGTCGAAGACCACTGGAAGAACCTGAGCAATGCTATCCTGCCGTTTGGGCCGGAAGGGATTGCAACGATGGCCCTGAGTGGCCTCGATCTTGCACTTTGGGACATACGTGGGAAACTTGCAAACCAGCCGATTGCTACCCTTCTCAACTCCGAGGTAAATCTCGCTCAACCAATTCCAATCTATCAAACCGTTTGGGAAAACGTCCCCGAGGATGTGGCGCAGGGAAATTGCAGCGTCAAGCTTCACTTGGGTGAATCGACTTCCAAAGGTCTCTCGACGTCAAAGCTGGTCGACCAACTTGTCAAGAAAGTCGAGCGAGCAAGGGAAGCCATCGGTCCGAACCGCAAGTTGATGGTCGATGCCTGGATGAAATGGGATCTCGAAACGACATTACGATTCGCAGCTCAAGCAGAGCCGTATCGACTGGAGTGGATTGAAGAGCCTCTTCCACTCAACGACCGCGACGGATATGCGACTCTTTCAAGGGAATGTCCAATTCCAATCGCAGGCGGGGAACATGTTTTCACTGCGAATCAATTCCAAAGCATTATCGAACATCGGTTACAGACAATCCTGCAACCAGATGTTTGCTGGGTCGGCGGGCTGACGGAGCTCGTGAAAATTTATGAAATGGCGAAGCAGCCGGGGTTCCGAGTGATTCCGCACCGTGGTGCGGAACTCTGGAGTTTACACGCAATCGCAGCCTTGAGTGAACAACCGCTTGCGGAATCGGGGCGTCCCTGGATGAGTTGGGTTGGGGGACAACCGAAAGTGACGCAAGGAACGATCCAACTTTTGAAACGTCCCGGGCTTGGTGTTGATATTGATGAAAGTCTCTTCTCAGCGAAAACAACAATTCAGCTCTGAACACTATGCTTACTCAGCTTGATGCCCGCATGCTTAAATCACAAAGAGCATCGCGAAAATCACCGCAAGAATTCCAAGCAGTGCCGTCCAGATGTACCAGTCGGGCTTTCCCACAAGAGGATTTGTAGAGCGGATGATGTACTCGTGACAAATGGGACACATCTCGCAGTCTTCGTACACATCTGCCCCGCAGTTCGGACAAGTCACCGAGAACGTCTCGTCAGGATCGGTCTCGACATAATCCTCGTAGTCGTCATCTTCCCAGTTCATCTTGTTGTTATACTCCAGATCATGGGACGTCACGCATTGTTAAACTAACTCTCGCAGACCACGTAATGTCATGGTGACTTCTCTTCTCGTTTTCCTTCGTTCCACCAGATGGAGATCCATGGAGAGAAGTCGATATCACGGGGCTCGAAGTGACCAACTGCGATGTCCAGATCGTTATCGCCGTCGAAATCACCCAGTTCGAGACAGGCGTGCTGAGCGACACCTGACTCAAGATTGTGACGAACAAATTGCTTCCCTTCGACCTGTTCGAGCCAAATCAACGAATAAAATGGATGCTCAAAACTGAGTGCCATTGAGGAGGCCACAAGATCAATGTCACCATCTCCATCCAAGTCGCCCGCTTTCACACAATATGCACCGGGCATCCTGGTGACCTCATGATGAACAAATTTCAGATCGTCTGTCTGTTCCAGCCACTGCACTGAGTGATACGGTTTCAGTAGGCTGCTGTCGAGGCTGTCACCATTGGTGTAGATGATATCCCAGTCATCATCGTTATCGAGATCGACAACATCGATCGAAGAGGACCCATAGCTGGGATCGTCCGCTGTGAAAAGAACTTTGTTCTCGAAATTCCCCGAGCCGTCGTTCAAGTAAACTTCCACAGATTCATATGCCTGAGAGAACAAGACAACGATATCCAAATCACCATCGTCGTCGATATCAATTATCGGAACATGGCTGGCCCCGTGGCGGTCACTCAGGACGTGCTCTTTAAACTGAAGCTCGCCATCTTTGGGCGGGAGTTGCTCAAGCCAGACAAGCTTTCCAGTCTCTCGCCAACCAAAAACGGCTACGGCAATATCCAGATCGCCATCTCCATCAAAATCTGCGGATCGAGCATCGGAGACCCGACCAACTCCGTCGTAGATAACGGTCGATTTAATTTCTCCTCCGTCAAGGGGAATTTCCATCCAGCCTAAAAGTCCGTTACTGTGATCTGAAGCATCGGAACTTCCCAAGTCGGAGATAATCCAGTCGCGAACCCCATTCCCGTCCAGATCGCCGGGATGTGCATGTGCCGGATTCGAGAGCCCCCCAACTGTTTCGACTTTAGGTTTGCCATTGTGTAAATAAAACTGAGAGATATGCCCTTGCAGCATATCTGTGACCATCAGTTTTTCAGAAGCCTTGTCGGTTCCATAGTCTGCATACATGTGCGAGATCCCTGGGAGAGGGGCATCGATACGGTCAAAGCTCGCCTCAACAAAGACAATCGGTCCGGACGGGACGACTTTTTGCGCAAGTGGAATTGGAAAATCTTCAGACGAAAGATTTTCATAGTAAGAGACAACAGCTTCCAGATCTGGAGGAACTAAATCCGTGCGTCCGGACTTCTCGTAAAATTGGTATCCCTGCTCGACTTCTGCTCTCCACATACTCACCGGAAACGTGTCTGGATGAGGAAAAGCATGACAATCGGCACAAAAGCGAACCACCTCTGTATGAGATGCTGGCGGAACTGATTTTTTCTTTCCGGCTGAATTACTTCCTTTTCTAGAACATCCAAGACAACTCACGAGCAGAACCAGGACTAGAAATTTAGTCGCTTTAAAAGAACGAAGCATCAACAAGGACCCCGACAATGGAGAAAACTGGCCGCGCGCATTGGGTGGTAGTATGGCTAACGTCTCACAAAAGCGAAATGCTCAGACAACAAGATCTCTTCAGAGTGCTCCAGCAATCATCAGGGCACTTCTTGAGCCTGTCTTGAGCGTCGACGACACCATCATGAATTCATAGACTGCACACCACGATTCAGAACCGGAACACCGATTCGAAAGATGCACCTCGATGTTTCTTCTCATCCTTGTTGCCCTCCAATTGTGCTTCGGAATGACACTTGGAACAAATTTTCTGAAAAGCCTTTCGAATGATGTCCCCACACCATCGGGGCGAATTCCCAGGCTTGTTCGTCGCGACGAAGAGCCGAAGACGTTTTGGATTTCAATTGCAATTCAGATTCTTGCAGGCCTCCTGCTGGTTCTCTTGCATTCAGGTTGAAGCCGGTCGCCTCAAGCCAGTCACCCAGGGAATCTGGCGCCTCAATTTCTGATGATGGCCTGCGATGTGATGGCATCCTTGGGGTCTGCTCTTTAAGATGAGAATGACACTTCACCAACAGGAAATTTTTTAATGTTTGCAACACGCCTCGCCGTACTCTCCTCCCTTTGCCTGCCTCTTTTTTGCTCCATTGCATTTGCAGATCAAGCTCCCCGTACCGGGCTGTTTGTGGAGGGTTATTTTGATCAGCTGAGTTATACCGCTGAAGAGAAAGTTGGCTTGCATCTCTCTTCGAGTGCTGAGCAAATTTCGATGACCGTGGAGCGAGTTGGTCCGAAGAACGAGCAAGTCTTCGCGCACGATGGAATCATCGGGAAGGTTTACCCGATTCCTGACCGGGCTTCTTCTGATGGCTGCAACTGGCCGGTCGCTTTCGAGTTTCCAGTCTCCAAGGATTGGCGTTCCGGGTACTATCAAGTCACTCTGACCGGAAAGAAAGCGGGCAAAGAGAAACCGGCACGGGCAGTCCTGTTCTTCGTTGTTCGTTCTTCAAATCCTGGTCAAGAAACCAAAATTCTTCTTCAGCTCTCCACAAACACATACAACGCATACACTAACTGGGGCGGGCACAGTTTGTACTCCTATCATGACCGAGACGGGCTTCAAGGTCATCGTGTTTCTTTCAACCGACCAATCAATTCACAATTCAACAACTGGGAATTGCATTTCGTTCGCTGGGCGGAATCGAACGGGTATACGCTCGACTATGCAGTCAACAGCGATCTGGAATTCCATCCGGAAATCCTCAAGCACTACAACTTAGTGTTGAGCGTAGGTCACGATGAATACTGGTCCTCACCAATGCGAGACCATCTGGAAGAGTACATCGCAAAGGGTGGAAATGTCGCTTTCTTTAGTGGAAACACCTGTTGCTGGCAAGTTCGCAGCGAAGAGAATGGTCGCGCACTCACCAGTTGGAAACAGGTCTACCAGCTTGATCCACTCTATCGGACGAGCGACCATAAACTGCTCAGCACAGCCTGGAGCCATCATCTTGTTCAACGACCAGAGAACCAACTGACTGGCGTCGGTTTTCTTTGGGGCGGTTACCATCGCAGCCACGGTCAATTCATGGAGGGTCCAGCTTCATACGAAGTTCATCGGCCAGAACACTGGATCTTCGACAAGACCGACATCAAAAAAGGAGAGCGTTTCGGCGGGAAGGATACGATTGTTGGCTACGAATGTGATGGCTGCGAGATGACCTGGAAAGACGGGCTTCCATTTCCGACTCATCGCGACGGAACTCCCGAATCGTTTACGATACTCGGGACGTGTCCGGCTCGCTGGGCACCGGGCGACTCTTACTGGTACGACAAGTTCCCCAAGGACCGCATCGGTGCATCTGTCCTTGGAACCTATACACAAGGAGGAACTGTCTTCACTTCCGGGTCCACCGATTGGGCTCATGGTTTACGTGGCAACGACGCGACCGTTATTCAAATCACCCGAAATATTCTTGACAAGCTGTCTCGGAAACGTGGCGAACCAGTCTCAAAATAAGAGCTGAGAACTCGCTTCTTAATCGCGAATCGAATTCGCTTTCGATACGATTTCAGGAGAATACCGGTCTCGATTTGCATCATCCCCAATGGAACTTCCGAGAATGAACTATTTGTTTCGACTCACTCTGCTTTCGACACTCCTTGTTTGCAATGCCACATTGTTTGCACAAGACAAGCAGACATTGCCCGAAGACTCGAAGTATCATGATGGAGTTCCAAAGGGGGAGATCATTGGGCCTATCAAATGGGAAAGCAAAATCTTCCCGGGGACGGTTCGCGACTATTGGCTATACGTTCCTGAACAGTACAACAAAGAAAAACCGGCGTGCCTTTTCATCGCACAGGACGGCTTGAATCGAGCCAAGGGCTGGCACATTCCGGAGATTCTCGACAACCTGATTCACAAGAACGAAGTCCCAGTGCAAATTGGAATTTTCATCAGCCCCGGAGTCGTTCCTGCTGCCAATTCTAATGCACAAGCCAGGTTCAACCGTAGTTTCGAATACGATGCTTTAGGAGATCGCTACGCGCGTTTTTTGATCGAAGAGATCATCCCCGAAGTCAAAAAGTCTTACAACATTAGCGACGACCCCAATGACCGGGCGATAGCTGGAGCAAGTTCCGGAGCGATTTGTGCCTTCACAGCAGCCTGGGAACGTCCCGATCAGTTTCGACGTGTCCTGAGCACAATTGGGACCTACGTTGGCCTTCGTGGTGGGGACGCTTATCCTGTTTTAATTCGCAAACATGAACCCAAGCCGCTGCGAGTCTTTCTTTCCGATGGCAGAAACGACTTGAACCTGTATGGCGGAGAATGGTTCGTTGCCAATCAGGCAATGCTCTCTGCGCTCGAGTTCTCTGGATACGAAGTCGAACATCGTTGGGGCGACGGTGGTCACAACTCGAAACACGCTGTTCAGATCATGCCGGATGCCATGCGATGGCTCTGGAAAAATTATCCGGAACCCATTCAGGCTGGGACAACCGAGAACCGGCGAACTGACCTCTTGATTCCCAACGAGAACTGGGAAGCCGTCAGCTCCGGGCATCGATTTACCGAAGGTCCGGTCGCAAACGATATGGGAGAACTTTTCTTTACTGACATTCCAAACGGGTCAATCCACAAGATTTCGGCTGATGGAACAGTTTCGACGTTTGCGGAAAACAGTCCGGGTGTGAACGGTTTAATGTTTGGCCCTGATGGCAAACTCTATGCTTGCCAAAACGGAAACAAACAGATTGTCCGTTACACGATGAGTGGAGAAATGGAGGCCGTCTGCAAAGGAGTCGAGAGCAACGATCTTGTTGTGCTGCACGACGGTTCAGGTTACTTCACCGACCCGAACAACAAAAAAGTCTGGCGATTCTCTCCCGATGGAAAAACGAGCGTGGTAGACACCGGAATTGAACGTCCAAACGGTGTGATCGTCTCTCCCGACCAAACGTTACTCACGGTCTCAGATACTGCGGGGCGGTTCACGTATTCATTTCAAATTCAACCGGATGGAAAACTCGCACACAAACAGGCATATGGTCACCTGCACCTTCCGGACTCGACTGGTAATAGCGGGGCAGATGGAATGACGGTCGACACAGAAGGAAGACTCTACGTCACAACTCGTCAGGGATTACAAGTCCTCGATCAACCGGGGCGGGTCCACTTGATCATCGACAAGCCACAAGACGGATGGCTTTCGAACGTTGTCTTTGGCGGAAAAAACTTTGACACACTCTATGTGACCTGTGGAGACAAAGTCTTCAAACGACGTGTCAAAGCGACTGGTGTGCAACCTTGGAAAGCTCCCGTGAAACCACCAAAACCACGATTGTAAACCGTAACGGAATTGAACTTGCGAAAGAGAATGAGCTCACTCTTGCCTGGCATCCTCGTTTCAGGCGAGAGTAACATTCCAGCAATTTTCGAATTAGAGCATTTCCAATGCTTCTCTTGTCCGCGAAGTACGTTTTCACAAGTCCATACGCTGATGCCACGAGACAGTACTGTTAAGACAAATTTTAGATTCGCTCTAGTGTTCGCAAGCTGCCTCGTGGCGAACGGCAGTTTCACTGGCAGTTCGCGTTCTTCACGGGGACATGGTCGAGCAGTTTGCTCTATTCGCCGGGATGAACCCATTCGGTTGTGCCATCGTCCCAGTTTTCTTTTTTCCAGACGGGAACTCTCACCTTGAGTTCGTCGATCAGGAAACGCCCCGCCTCGAATGCATCGACGCGATGTGGACAACTCAAGGCGATGGCAACGCTCGCCTCAGCGAGTTCGAGATGCCCCGTGCGATGAACGACCGCAACTTTTTGAACGGGCCATTTTTCGCAGGCTTCATCAACCAGTTCGTTCATTTTCGCTAATGCCATCTCCGGATAGGCATCGTAATCGAGCGCAACTGTTTTCCGATCACCTGTCAGTTCTCGAACTGTTCCCAGAAATAGAACGATGGCCCCTGACCTTGGTGTGGTTGCAAACTGCGTGAGCGCATTGCTGTCAATCGGTTGATCGGTCAGTTGGACAAGGCGGTCGGATTCGGCAATGGACATAGTTCATCGGGGTTCAGCGGAATTGAAACTTAAGACGGATGACTCACGCCCCGGCTTCAAGCCGAGAGTACTGAAATGATAGCAAACAGACTTCTCAAGTGGATCTACCCACCACTGACAGGAGGGAAGCAGGCAACTTCGGCAGATTCCGGAATGAGTTGATCATCATTCGCATACTCCGCATTGATCGCAACAAAGAGGCTGTCGATGATCGGCTGAAGCTCGGGATACTGCGTTGCAAGTGCTGCTCGGAACTCTCCAACGTTGGTCTTTTCGGGAAGCTCGACAACGACTTCCGATCGACCAGTCAGCTGACTTGCCCGGGCAAATAGTTTCACAGTGATTTGCATTGCTGTTCTACTGCTTGTGATTTCACAACTCAAAGTTTTACGAAACAGAAAGATGGAGACCGGCCCGACTCGACCGGCGATCCTGGCTTCTCTAATCCCTCGTCAACGGCCGCTTCCAGCAGTCCGCTATGTGATCTATGTGATCCATTGATTTATGTGATCAAGGTTCGCTCACGATGATCGGGAGTCAGCTTACGTTGAATCGATGGCATGATCCCATATGCCAATGCGAGAATTTTCAGAGGGTGCAAAGTCGGCAGTGCTGAGTTCTGTTTCATCTGGAACTGACAACTACTGCACTCGCTCGCTCCGAGCATCAGATCTGGTCTTTGCATTTCTGCAATAAGTCCCGCCCCCATTTTAAGTGACAGCTCAAAGTTTTTCGCGCTCATCCCAAATGCGCCTGCCATTCCAGAGCAACCTTTGTCAATTGATTGAACGTTTAAGTCGGGAATGCACTTCAGTAATTCAACCCACGGTGGAGATTCGTTGAGAGCCTTGGTGTGACACGGCGTATGATAGCCGAGAGTCTTTTCCAGCGGATGAAAATCGGTGAGCAGACGGCCCTGCGAATGGAGCGACTGGAAATAAGCTCCGGCATCAACGGTTTGATCCGCCACAACCTGAGTATCGGGATGATCAATCAGACGAGGGTATTCCTGCTTCAAGCAGACTGCGGCTGTCGGCTCGGTACAGACAATCGTTTTCCCCTCGCGTGCAAATTCTCCGAGTATTCCAAGATTGATCTCCGCAAGTTCTCGCGCAGCTTCTAAATCCCCAGCTGAAATCATCGCCATTCCAGAGGCGACTTGATGCCGGGGAATCACGACACCAATATTATTGTGTTCAAGCACTCGCAAAAACGCGTCGCCCAATTCGGGATCGTGGAAGTTCGCATAATGATCCACGAAGTAGACAACTTCGTAAGCCTGTTTTTTCTTGCGATCTTCACGATAACGACCAGCCTGCCAGGTATTCAAAAATCGCCTGTGAGCAAACTTCGGGAGTCGGCGGTACTGAGAAATTCCAAAAAGCTTCTCAACCATCCAACGGCTGATGCGGTTTCCAAGCAACCAGTTCGCAAGTGGTGAAATAGCAACTCCGAGCTTTCCAAAGGAATGAGCTCGGGAGAGAAACCAATCCGACCGTGGAAGTCCACTGGCCGCAACAAACTGTGCTTTCGCCTCGATTGCAAGTGCTGGAATATTCACTTTCGAAGGACATTCCAGTTGGCACTGCTTACAGTTGAAGCAAGAGTCAGCCAGCTCTTTCGCCTGTTCAGTCGAAAACGCTTTTGAATCAATCGAACTTGTGGCCAATGCTCGAATTAAATTGGCTTTGGATCGCGGAGCGTAAACTTCTGATGTCTCTTCATGAAAGAAGGGGCACATCCTGTAAGAAGAATCAAACTGTACACGACAGTTCCCACAACCGTTGCAGCGCAGGGTCTCCTCTTCCAGTTCACCTTCCTTCCACTGAAGTTGCAACGGGATGAGTTCACTACGAGTCTGCTCTGGATCAGGATTGACCCTGAAGTCGCGAATCGTCAAATGAGGATCATCACTGATGATCTTATTGGGATTGAGCAAATTGTGTGGATCGAAAAGCTCTTTGACTTTCTGGAAGACACGATACAACGGACCGTATTGGCTTCGGATGAACGCAGTGCGGGCGAGTCCGTTTCCATGCTCTCCACTGACCGTTCCTCCAAACTCGAAAGCGACCTCGTAAAGGTCTCGCGAAATTTCTTCAATTCGTGAAGCGTTGTCAGAATTTGGAATCGCCAGAAACGGACGGAAGTGAACCTGCCCTGAGGCAGCGTGAGCGTATAAAGATGCTGTCACCCAATGTTTCTGGAAAACCTTTTGAGCTTTAATCAGGAACTGGTGGAGTGATTCCGGCGGAACAGCGATGTCTTCAACGAACGGCAGAGGCCGCGTCTCACCGCGCAAATTGCTGAGTAAAGGAATGACTCGATAAGGCAACGACCACAGAAACTCAACACCTTCTTCATCAAACGCTTCCATTCCCACATGGACGGTTGAGTCGGCATTACGGGCGACGTGAATGATATTCTGCAAGCGGTCTTCAACTTGCCGATTTGAATAGCCCGTCTGCTCAATCAGAACTCCCGCTTCAGCTTGAACCGGGATCAATTTTGCGAATCGTGGATCGGCTTCTCTAGCCAGCGACAGCAGCCTTCGGTCGAGTAAATCACACGCACTCGGCTGCAATCCGGTCATTACTTCAATGGCATCGATTGCTTTTTCAAGATCGCCGAACAGCAATAAGACGGCCCCACGTCGCGATGGAATTGGCGACGTATGCAATGTGGCCTCAGTGAAAATTCCGAGACTCCCTTCAGACCCGACCAGCAGCCGAGGAACATGAATCGCCCTCCCATCCATCACACCACGAAGTTGATACCCCGAGCAATTTCGAACGAGTGACGGCTGATGCTGTCGAATTAACTCTGCATTCTCGTTGAGCAGCATCGCCAATTGATGGACGAGATCGGTCTCCCGCCCAGGCTTCGGAATTGAGAGAGCATCCGCGACCCGCTGAGCTTCAAACTTGAAGCCGTCCGCCAAAACGGTCTCGACACTCTGCACATAATCACGGGTCGAGCCAACTCGAATCGCGTGCGATCCTGCAGCATCGACTGCGATCATACCACCGACGGTGGTCATTGCTGTATTAGAAGGATCAGGTGGAAAGTATCGATCGTGCTGCCGCAAGTGTCGATTGAGTTGATCGCGGACTACTCCTGCTTGAACGCGGACAGTACTTCCATCGACATGAAGAATATTCTTCATGTGTCGGGAGAAGTCAACAACGATACCTCGTCCTAAACACCCACCTGCAACACCAGTCCCAGAGCCCCGTGGGATCAATGGGATGTCGTTCTCATAGGTATAAGCAGCAAGCTTGGAGACATCTTCAGCTGACTTGGGAAATGCAACTCCCAAGGGAAGGATTTGATACAGGCTGCCATCACTGGAGAAAAGTTCGCGCGAAATCGCATCGAAGTGAAGTTCACCGGCGAACTCACCCTTCAAATCATCCAGTATTCTCAGCTGTTGCTCGTCCAATGTTGCTTCGTTTTATTGTATTCCTGAGACGAAAACCAACGACTCCTTCGTTCAGGATGTCGTTTGTTCAGAACAAGAGTTCGTCGTCGAACGTCATTTGTAAATCCCGAAATGCTGGAGCAGTTCAGAACTGCCCCTGAAACTTGAATCTGCTCTCTCAAACGTTAAGAAAAGCGGCTATCCCAGAGGTTTTCGGAGTGGTTCTATTCAAATTTTTCTTTATTCAAATGCTTCTTTAACTGTGCCCTTCTGAATCGAACTGGGACAGGCTTTTCTTCGCCTGTTCCTGCTCCGCCTCTTCTTGACGGATTTTTTCCTGTCGATATTTCTCTCCGAGTTCGTGATCGAAAGCTCCGTGCTGGCTAACATCGACATCATGATGTTTGGTTCGGCAACGATAGCAGACGAGGACATCGGGCATCACGATGTAAAGAATCATGTCCAGCAAAGCGAAGCCCATCAAAATACTGAGCGCCAGAATCGGCTTGTAATACATCCAGGCGATACTACTCGTGATCGCCCCTAAAGCGACAAACAGAAATCCCAAGGTTTGTGGAAAGTTTTTCTGTCGCCACAAATCAGAATTCCCGCAGCGAAAACATTCGCTGGGAGCCTGATTGGAACGTTCAAGACCTTCTGGAATTGGACGCTCCCAGTCACAATGTGAACAACTCAAATTTGCCAATTGAGCGATATCGCCAGTTTGAGTCGTTCGATCACATTTCGGGCAGTGGAATGTCAGATGCATAGTGATACTATCGTATGAGCGTTGTCACAGCAGGGAAAGCCGTCTCATTTAATCGACACTCAGAATTCACAGCTGAGTAGGGATTGCGTAGGACTGTTCGATCAGGTTAGCTGCCATCTCTCCCATGAAGACCAATGTCGTCGCAGCGTAAAGGACACCTGTCGCAGACTGAGTGTTCCGGTATCGTAAGATACGGATGGTGAGAATCGCGATAATAAACGGCCCAATTAACCCTGCCCACCTCAGCGTCAACAGCCCCCAACTCGCCTCGCCCACTTCACCTTGCGAAGAGTACGCAAAGAGCGTGGCCCCCATCCTCAAAGTCGCTGCCACCAGAAAAATCACATTGTACTGAGTAAATGGTTTCAGCGGCATTCCGGTAGCAGTGAGATACCAGTGCCCCAAGAGCATGGCTGAGGTAACAGAGCCGATTAACCACGCAGCGGAAACAGTCTCTGCGATGGCAGGCAAAGTGATTGTTGAGACAGTTGCCGACGATTCAGTGGAATTCGCAGAGAGAAGCGTTGCGACTGTGACCAAGGTGACCGTGGAGGATGTCGCAAGTAAATACGCAAAAACCGTCCCCCCCTTTCGTCGCTCCAGCGTCCAGGCAACCGATCCAGAAAAGGCGAGAAGCCCGAACAGGATCGACGTTCCCGCGACCAGTTGCGAAACCGCCTGTTCATTGACATGGGGAGTTGGAAATTGATTGGACGTCAAGAACAGCAACACGCTCAACCCCAGCGCAATCAACATCTGAATCCGAAAGAAACCAGAGGTAATTTGAGAACGCGGGGCGATACACCAGACAGTCGAGAGTCCGCAGATCAGCTGTAGTGCGAATTCCGGAATCATTTCTTATTGTTTATCAAGGCCATCGCTTCGGCTCGGCTCGATTCGTTCTTTCGGAACAAGCCTCGAACGGCACTGGTAATGGTCACGGAGCCAGGCTTGCGGATGCCGCGAATCGACATACATGAGTGCTCTGCTTCGAGCACAACAATCACCCCCTTAGGTTCCAGTTCGGTATCAAGGAGGTTCGCAAGCGTTTCCGTCATCCGCTCTTGAACTTGAGGTTTGCGTGAGACCTCATCCACGATGCGAGCGAGTTTACTGAGACCAACAACGTGCCCACGTGGAATATACCCGATGTGTGCCACACCAAGAAACGGGAGGAGATGGTGCTCGCACATGCTGTTGAAACTGATGTCCCGCACAAGCACGAGTTCATCGTAAGTCTCCGTAAAGACTTTCTTCAAATGGCGTGCAGGGTCAAGATGAAGTCCGCTGAATAGCTCTTCATACATACGAGCCACACGCGCAGGTGTTTCCAGTAAACCTTCACGATCCGGGTCTTCGCCGACTGCTGCCAGAATTTCTCGAACTGCTGATTCGATTCGCGGTTTGTCGACACTATTGTTGACGCTGCTGGGGTGATTTTCTTCAGGCACTTCAATCTCTTCATTATCAAGACATCGTTCACGCTCATTGTAGGAACAATATACGATAATGACTGCCTCAACTGAGTACGAATCCCAAGTTTCACTGGTCAGAGGCCGTTTTCTCTGCTTCGAGATAATGGATGTTCGTTTCGATGGAGACGACAGCCCGCAAGCGCTGGTTGCCATACTCCGCAACAATTGGAAGAAAGAGTCGCCCATCGAGCAGAGGCGAGCGTTTTTGAAACTGTCCAAGACGTGAATGGACTTGCACGGTTTGGTCGTCGATACTGACATTCGCTCCAGGTTGAGTCGTCCCATTCACGGAAACCTCCCCTTCAATGGCAAGGAAAAGCCTGTCTACATTAGTGAAGCGAGAAGCAGACTGTGGCTGTGAATCATTCGCCCCAAGAGGGAGACCGGAATCACCTTTACGCAAGCTGGCAACTTCGATCGCTGCAGACTGAAGCAGAGAAAAAAATCTCCCCCCCGGTGCAAGGTATCCCAGTTCAACTTTCCAACCACTGGACTGAGCGTCAATCTGAACGAACCAACGTGACGCCTGCTCGGGAATTTCAAGATCTTCAGCATGTTCGCGAGCGTGCGGCCCAGAGTCGCCCCAGTCAACGCGATAAACCCGAAGCACTTTTCGCACACGATGCCAGTCTCTTCCGAGAGCTGCTGCAGCCCGCTTCTGAAGCTTCTGGCTGACATGCCATTCAACCCCAAACCAATATGGGCCGAAGTTTTCGACCTGCAACCAGTCATCAGCTTTTTCGTCAGGTCGCTCCTTGCTCGTGCCTCCGACTGCCAGAAGCTCGTTAATCAACTCATTTTTCCGCAAGCGGCCTGCCCCAGAAATCTTTTTACTCTTGGCCAATTCGCGAAGCTCTGGAACTGTTAATGAACTCAGATCAGAAATCCGGTCCGACTTGTGCAGTCTTTCCGCTTCTTGCGGGCGTTCGTCATGACTCATGCCATCTCCTCAGACGTATTCTCACCAACAGGAATCAAGTTTCCACAGCAGCTAGAAACGGGCTTACCGTTAGAAACTCAAGTAACCATCGATGAGAAAGGCGTGACTTAGTCAAAATTAACCGACAGCTGTGCATTGTATCACCATTTTTGGGGATTCCGCCAGCAGCTTCAGACAGGCCTTTGACTTGCCTCATCCCCAGAACTAGACTCCGCGCGTCTCATGTTGGCCCTGAGTCGAACTTTGCGACAAATTGGATGTCATGAGAAACACGAAGCCATTAGTGCCAGTAAAGGTCCTTTATTGGGCCTCCCAAATCTCCACAATGTCCATTGAACTGGGATTGTGCATCGGTGCGGGATACTGGGCCGACACGAAATGGGGAACGAGTCCCTGGTACTTACTGACTGGATGCTTCTTTGGGTTCCTGATTTTCACTTGGCAATTGTTCCGACTGGTTCAATCGATGTCAAAAGTGGAAGCATCAGGGTCAAAGACGCCAAAGACGAAAACACCAGAACCGGAAAAGAATCAAAACGAGACTCACGAGAAGTCGCCAAACAAGGACTGACTTCGCAATAATTTCGATTTGAACTTCCCGGATACAAAACTGCAACAACTCGCCATTGCGACCAAGCAAGCTGTGACCAAGCAAAATGGGTTAGCCTCAATGAGAACACTCACTGCGCGTGCCGTGTTCACTTTGCTGGTCATCATTACTGTCGGCGGAGTTTGCAGTTTCATCACCTACAAACTTTACACCCCCCAGGAAACAGAGGCAGCAATAGCTGGAACCGCAGTCGTCATTCCAGCTGCTTTTTTCACTCTGCTCATCTTGTCTCGATACGGGACAGGCCCAGGCGGAATGATCGCTGTCACCTTAGCCCGCCCCGGAATGACAGCCGGACTGGCGTGTTATGTCGCCTGGGAGTTTCCAAATTTGAGAACACTTCCTTTTTTTTTGACGTTAACGGTTGTCTATCTAGCTAGTCTCTTTGTAGAAACTTGGCTGGTTTTGAAAGACTTTCAGCGATCCGGGGACAACCCTGAGTCGTGACACGCAAACCTTAAAAACATTTTCTCCTATGTTGGCAAGTCACGGTACATTCCATCACGTCTACGACTTCAATGAATTCCACCTTCCGTTTGGAATTCACATTGAGTTGCCGGAGATCATGGGTTTCCAGATCACCAAGTACATGGTGCTGCAAGTCATTGCTGCTGTACTGGTCTTTCTTGTCTTCAGAGGGTTGGCGAGTCACGCAAAAAGTGGAAACCCGGTAACAGGCTACTTCTGGAACTTCTGGGAAATGCTGGTCCTGCGAATTCGAGATGATGTCGTCCGCCCGGTCATTGGTGATCCGCATCACCACGACGAGCACGAACACGCACACGACGAAACAGCAACCTACATTACAGATTCTGCAGGAGACCGGGCTCACGAAGGTGAAGTCGGACATCCGGCTGACAAGTACCTTCCGTTCTTGCTATCCTGCTTTTTCTTTATCTTGTTTTGCAACTTGCTCGGCGCCTTCCCCTGGTTTGGTGCTGCAACAGCAAACATTAACGTGACGGGTGCACTTGCATTCACAGCGTTTATCGCAACGTACTTTTACGGTGCTCAAATGCATGGCCCGGTTGGTTTCTGGACCCATATGGTTCCGGCAGTCAACGCACCTGCTCCAATTAAAGTTCTGCTGGTCCCGATGATTTTCGGTATTGAAGCAGGCGGATTGTTCATCAAAAACGGTGTACTCTGCATTCGTTTATTTGCCAATATCATGGGTGGTCACACAGTTATGGCAGTCATTTTGGGATTCATTGCCCAAGCTGCCGGAGGAGCCCAATGGTTCCTGGTGATGCCCGGAAGTCTTGCGGGGCAGATAGGTGTTGGTTTGCTTGAACTGCTCGTTGCGTTCATTCAAGCCTACGTGTTCACCTTCCTGTCCACAATTTTCATTGCCATGTCGCTGCACGAGCACTAAGAGCAAAGCCGGATTCCGGTTCGTGGTGCTAGTCGGTTTTACAGATTCGTTTATGGTCAACCAGTGTGGGTTGAGCCAAATTCCAGTTGAGGAGAGTTGAAGTGTCTCGTGTTTTACAAGTAAGTTGGTGTTTCGTCATTGCACTGTTGTTCTTTGCGACACCTGCTTTGGCAGCCGATGGCCCGTTGATTGTTCTTGATCCTGCTATCGGAGCTGGCCTGATCATGCTCGGTGGTGGTTTCGGAATTTCCAAAATCGGTACTGCCGCTGTTGAGAGCATGGCTCGTCAACCAGAAGCAGCCAAAGACATCAGTGGTGCAATGCTCCTCGCAGCAGCCCTGATCGAAGGTGCAACATTCTTCGCTTTGATTGTTTGTATCCTCGTCATCGTTCTTTGATTTGATGCTGGCGACCCGCTCTCCACATCAGGATTCGTTACCGTAGGAACTGTTCCGTGAAGTTATCTTTAATCCATCGACATGTTGTTGTGCTTGCAGTTGCAGCGTTGGTTGCAACAAGCGGGACCAGTCTCATTGCGGAGGATGCAGAGACAGCCGGAGCAACTCCTGAAACTGAAGCTTCAACCGCTGCTGACTCTGAAAATGCAGCACCTGAAGAAGAAGTTCACCCGATAACGAACTTGCTCTTTCCCAAAGAGTTCAACTTCAACTTGCCACCCGTGCAGCCGAATTTGCAAATGTTCCTGTGGACATTCATTTTGTTCGCAGGATACATCTTTGTCATGAAAAAGGGTGCCTGGGGGCCGTTGATCACTGCTGTGAACAAACGGGAAGCAAGAGTCCTGAATGCGGAGCGCGATGCTGAACTTGCACGACGAGAAGTCGATAACCTTCGCATCGAGTCAGAAGCAAGACTGGCAGAAGTTCAGGAACAAGTGAAAGCAATTATTGCGGAAGCACGTTCCCAAGCTGAGGCAGAAAAGCGAGAAATCGTTGCCAAAGCAGAACAGGACGCACAGCGAATTAAAGACGAAGCATTGCGAGAACTTGAAACTGCCCACCAGGCAGCGATTCAAAATCTCGACCAGATGGTTGACGAGCAAGTGGCTCTGGCGACAGAACAAGTCGTCGGCCGCAGACTCTAAGACCTGCAAACAAAGCAATGCAGTAAAGATCATTGCCGTTCACTGATTCCCTGACCTTGCCTGGCGTGGTCTGACTTTCAGTGTTTATTAGAACTAGTCAGTTGAAATGCGTGAGACAAGAGGCTGTTCGTTGAAATCCCGAAGTCATCACAATTTGTTCGCTAACCGGCAATTTGCTGCTCAGGCATTGTTCATAACTACGTTCCTCACGTGCCTTGCATTCGTTTCAACGACGAATGCTGTCGCCGAGGAGCAGGGTAATGACGGCCACCCTCACGCTGAGGATCACTCCCTCAACGAGAGTGGAGCAAAAGGCGAACTACATCATGATGATGCACACGGAGACGACCATGGTGCTCCTCCTTTTCGAGAGGACACAGCCTTCTGGTCAATCATTGCGTTTGCTGGATTATGCTTCGCAGTTGTTAAACTGGGACTGTGGAACAGCCTGCAAACCAACATGGCTGCCCGAGAGGAAAAAGAGATCAACTTGATCTCAACGGCTGAAGGTCACCTGACAGAAGCCCAGCAGTCACTTAACCAGTATCGTGGACAGTTGGAAGCAATGGATGAAACCGTTGCGGAAACAATTGCCGAAGCTGGACGTGATGCGGACCACACGCAAACTGAAATTATTGAGTTGGCGAAACGCGAGGCAAGTTTGATGCTGCACCGTGCAGAGCATGAAATCAGCCGAAGTCGTGATCAATCACTCAACAGTTTATTTGAACACCTTGCTCATCGTGTGGCTGAGGCAACTGAAGCAAAAGTTCGAGCGAACTTGCAGACAGAAGACCAGGACCGGTTGATCGACGACACGCTGAACCAATTGGTTGCGAATTAAAACGGTAAGTGAACAACGAAGTAGATTTCATTCATGTCTGAGACACAAGTACAAACTCGACCATCGCATGTTCTGGAAGACCCCAGTGCAAAAGGTGTGGCGCGTGTCTATTCAACAGCATTGCTCGATGCAGTGAGTGGCGATAAACAGGCAGAACTCCTTGAAGAATTCACATCATTTCACGATGAAGTGCTTCTGAAGAGTGCAGGTTTCGAGCAACTGCTCGTTTCGGGACTGACAAGCTACGACGAAAAGGTCGGCTTGATCGAACGAGTTGTTAAACCAAGAGCGTCGCAAATATTTACGAATTTCTTGCTCGTCTTGGCGCGGCACGACCGCTTGGAACTTCTCCCACTGATTCTTGAAGAATCTTGGGCAGAACATGAAAAACGTGCAGGCAAAAGTCGAGTTCAAATCAGAAGTGCTGTCTCTCTCTCCGAGGAACAGCTTGGTCGAATCAAGAACCGGTTGCAGGATGCGTTGTCGTCCGAGCCGATTTTAATGCCTTCAGTGGATCAGGAACTCTTGGGTGGGTTGGTGATTCAAGTCGGTGATACAGTTTACGATGGATCGTTGCGAACACGCTTGAAAGTGTTACAGCAACGACTCCGCGAGAGGTACCTCAATGAAATTCAAAGCGGACGAGATCGCTTCAGTTCTCCAGAAGGAAATTGAAGACTTTCAAGGTCAGGTTCAAACAGCTGAAGTTGGACGTGTGATCGAGGTCGGTGACGGGATTGCCCGAGCCGTCGGTCTGTCGTCTGCAATGGCTGGGGAAATGGTTGAGTTCTCCAAGGGAACACGTGGATTGTGTTTCAACCTGGAAGAGAACTCCGTCGGTATCATCGTGCTTGGTGACTACCTGACGATTCAGGAAGGTGACGAAGTCAAGACAACCGGAGAACTTCTCTCCGTGCCTGTCGGGGATGCCATGATTGGTCGCGTGATCGACCCGTTGGGAAATCCACTCGACGGCAAAGGTCCAATCGTCACGACCGAATCACGGCCTGTTGAATACCCGGCTCCAGGTGTGGCAGCACGTCAACCGGTGAAGCAACCGCTCCAAACCGGGATCAAAGCCGTCGACGCGATGACACCAATCGGTCGTGGTCAGCGTGAATTGATCATTGGCGACAGAAAGACGGGAAAAACAGCAGTCGCCATCGACACAATCCTCGCCCAGAAGGGTGACGATGTGATCTGCATCTACGTCGCCTGTGGGCAACGTGCTGCGAACGTCGCCCAAGTGATTGAAGCACTCGAAGCGAACGGCGCGATGGATTACTCCATTGTGATTTCAGCAACCGCCGCCGACCCTGCTCCATTACAATACATCGCCCCATACTCAGGTGCTGCACTGGCAGAACACTTCATGTATCAGGGCAAGCACACACTTTGTGTTTATGATGATTTAACCAAACAGGCTCAGGCATATCGCCAACTATCCCTTTTGATGCGTCGTCCACCAGGACGTGAAGCGTATCCCGGGGACGTTTTCTACTGTCACAGTCGTCTGCTCGAACGAGCAGCGAAACTCAACAACGAACTCGGCGGTGGATCAATGACGGCGTTGCCGATCATTGAAACACTCGAAGGGGAAGTTTCGGCATACATTCCGACCAACGTGATTTCGATTACAGATGGTCAGATCTATCTCGAACCAGACCTCTTCTTCGCAGGTGTTCGCCCCGCGATTAACGTTGGTATTTCAGTCTCTCGTGTGGGCGGTAACGCTCAAACGAAAGCGATGAAGAAAATCTCCGGTTCATTGCGACTCGACTTGGCTGCCTTCCGTGAACTCGAAGCGTTCGCGCAAATGGGTACGGAGCTCGATGCAGCGACTCAACGACAGTTGGATCGTGGTTATCGCATGGTGGAATTGCTCAAGCAACCACAGTATGAACCGCTCCACTTCGCAGACCAGGTGATTTCAATTTATGCCGGAACCAAAGGCTACTTCGACAAAGTTCCTGTCGAACAAGTTGCCCGGGCGGAAAAAGAACTCCTGCAGTTCATCCGTGAAGAGAAAAGTGAAATCCGCGACGGACTGATTGAAGGCAAAGAACTGACCGACACAATCGAAGAGCAACTCAAAGCAGCTCTTGTTGAATTCCAAGGTCGTTTTGTTCCTGATGCCGCGTCTCAAACTGTCACGGCGTAGTTGAAGTTATCATGTTCTTTAGCCGGTCACGAAATGGTTCCGGCTAAAGACTTCATTTTCATAAACATCGAAATCAACGTCGACAATGGGTAACGCACGAGCATTAGTGAAACGACGCAAGTCGATTCGGAACATTCGCAAGATCACGCGGACGATGGAGCTCATCGCCACTTCGCGGTTCAAAAAAGCAATGGACCGGGCGGCAGAAGCAGCTTCGTATACCCAGAAGATCAACGAAATTGTTTCGGATCTGTCGCAGTCAGATTTAACGTTCAGTCATCCGTTGTTACTGCAACCGGAAGAGACAAAGAACGTCACCCTGCTGGTCCTCACATCCAACCGGGGATTGTGCGGTGGATACAATGGCGGGATTCTCCGATTGGTGAACGCACGACTGCGTGAACTGAAAGCAGAAGGCAAAAACGTCACGGTTGAAGTTTCAGGAAAGCGTGGACTTTCCGCAATGAAATTCGAAGGGATCCCGGTCCATCAATCGTTCACACAATTTGAGGACAAACCGGCCTTCGAAGAAGTCAACGAGATCGCAAACCGATATCTCGCAGACTTCACTGGTGGAGAGACGCACCGCCTCGAAGTGGCCTACCAAAGTTTCCAATCCGCTGCTCGACAAAAACCAGTCATCGAAACAATTCTACCTTTCGGAGATCTCTCAACAGATTCCCAAGAAAGTAGCGGAGTTGAATACGAATTTCTTCCAAGTCCGGAAGAGATTCTAGAAGAGATTGTCCCGGCAGCGTTTCGGGCAAGATTCTTCAAATGCTTCCTCGACGCAGCGGTCGGAGAGCAAATCGCACGAATGATCGCGATGAAGTCAGCGACAGAAAACGCTGACGACATGATTCGCGATATTTCAATGAAATACAACCGGGCAAGACAAACACAGATTACAAGCGAGCTCTCCGAGATCATCGGAGGAGCAGCTGCACTTGAATAACAGACAACAGTTCTGGATTTACCAAAAAGTGGAGAGTAAGTGGTAGGCAGGATGGATAGCCGCCATGATTCGATTGCCTGGAAGAATTCAATCAACTAGTGGTCACCTGCTACAGATTGAGACTTAAATTTCCTTCGGATGAACGTTTTAGACTGACTCAACAACTTCGTTGAAGTGCCGGTTGAGTCTCTAAAAGATTGTTGAAGGAAAGGGGAGAGGAACTCCGAACAAATTCGCTCATTTTTTGAGTATTGCCAGTGGTTCACTGACTGAAGGTGACACGCACGTCATTTCAAATGAACTTGAATACATTACCAATGAAGAATTGGGAGCAGTTGTGGAAATAGTTGAAGAGGTCGGCAGGATGCAGACAGGGTTACGAAAAGCCCTTTCAATTTAGATTCCTGGTCACTACCAACTCACCACTCCCCACTTACCAACCCCAGAGAGTCATCATGTCCACGGACACTACCCAAAAAACTACTATCGGAAAAATCACCCAGATCATCGGTTCAACCTTTGATGCAGAGTACGCTCAGGAAGATTTGCCTGATATTTACAATGCAGTCAAAGTCGAACAAGAGGTCAAAGGGGTTAAAATCGACCTGACTGGAGAAGTCCAGCAGCACTTGGGTGGCGGTCGTGTTCGCTGCGTTGCCTTGGGTTCGACTGACGGTCTGGTCCGTGGGATGGAAGTGATTAACACCGGTGGACCGGTAACTGTTCCTGTTGGAAAAGAAACACTCGGCCGCGTCTTCAACGTCATCGGCGAGACGATTGACGGCGAAGGAGACTGTGGAGCTACTGAACGTTGGCCAATTCACCGTCAAGCTCCAAAGATCGAAGACCTTTCTTCGAAAACGGAAGTTTTCGAAACCGGGATCAAAGTGGTCGACTTGCTCACACCGTTCGTTCGTGGTGGTAAAGCCGGTCTATTCGGAGGAGCTGGTCTTGGTAAGACTGTGATTCTCACAGAGCTGATCGCTCGTATTGCTCGCGAACATGGTGGTTACTCAGTGTTCGCCGGAGTGGGTGAGCGTACTCGTGAAGGTAACGACCTCCTCCTCGAAATGGCAGAAGCTCAAATCGGAGATACCGGACGTTCCGTGCTTTCACAAACATGCATGGTCTTCGGCCAGATGAACGAGCCGCCTGGAGCTCGTTTGCGTGTTGCGTTGACCGGACTGACCATGGCGGAATGGTTCCGTGATCAAACTGGTGCCGACACACTGTTGTTCGTCGATAACATCTTCCGTTTCTCACAAGCTGGTTCTGAAGTTTCCGCGTTGCTGGGACGTATGCCGTCAGCTGTGGGTTACCAGCCGACACTGGGAACTGAACTCGGTCAGTTGCAAGAACGTATTACTTCGACCAAGAAGGGTGCGATTACATCTGTGCAAGCTGTTTATGTTCCTGCGGACGACCCGACCGATCCGGCTCCTGCTGCAGCGTTTAGCCACTTGGATGCGTTCATCTATCTCGAACGTAAAATTGCGGAAAAGGGAATTTATCCAGCGATCGATCCTTTGGCATCATCGTCTCGTATTCTCGATCCACAAGTGGTCGGGGAACGTCACTATGCGGTCGCTCGACAGGTTCAACAGATCCTTCAACGATATCGCGAACTTCAGGACATCATCGCGATTCTCGGTGTTGACGAACTCTCGGAAGTCGACAAACAAGTTGTGGCTCGTGCTCGACGTATTGAACGATTCCTGTCACAGCCGTTCTACGTGGCTGAGGTCTTTACCGGAAAATCTGGTAAGTTCACTTCGCTCGAAGAAACAATTACTTCCTTCGAAGAAATCTGTGCTGGCAAATGGGATCATTTGCCAGAATCAGCGTTCATGTATGTTGGTGGTGTTCAGGAAGCTGCTGAACAGGCCGAACGCATGGCGAAGGAAGACTAGAATCAGGAGTTGGGATTCAGGAATCAGCAAAGTGTTTAGCCGGACAATTTACATGTCCGGCAAATCATTCATCTCAAAGTAAAGACCATGATCGCAGCGACCGAACTTCGACTTGTCCTCGTGACACCAGAAACGACACTTCTTGACCAACAGGTGAACGGTCTCCGTTTTCCGTTATTCGATGGTCAAATCGGTGTCCTGCCTGGTCGTGCACCATTGGTGGGTCGTTTGGGTACGGGAACACTCAAGTTCGACTCCGCTTCCGGTTCGGGAACTTATTTCCTCGAAGGCGGATTCGTTCAGATTAAAGGGTCAGTGGTCACCTTGCTGACGAACAAAGCGATTCTTGCAAGCGAGATCGATGCAGAAAAAGCAAGTGCCGAGTTTGAAGAGGCATTGGCACTGAAACCAACTGACGATGCTGGGTTTGCAGCCAAAGAACAAGCCTTGATCCGAACTCGCGCGATGAAGAACCTCGGCGGTCGATAACTCACGACTCTGCACCAAAGAACACCATGCTATTTGTGCTGATAAAGCATCAGGCTAGAGCATCTTTCTAATTGGTTTGCAGGATCTCCCTCGTGGCGAACAGCATTTCTACTAGAAAAATGCGTTCTTCACGGGCACACGGTAGAGCAGACTGCTCTAGATGTTCTTGATCGCTCCGCTGTTCATTTCGAATTCATACGGTCCACTCAAAATTTCAAATGAGTGGTCCGTTTTGTCTTTTAAATACGCCTCACTGATCTCCAGTTCTGCCAAATGGAGTGTGTCTTGAATGTGCATCACCTTGGCATCTTCAGGTTCAGTCAGACCGATGGTTTGCAAAGCATCGGTGATCGCGTCTCGGTCATTTTGATAAACACACGGAATCATCGCCCCGGTCGGGTGGCTGCTGGTAATGCAGTTAATCCGTGTTGATTCCGTGTTGATCTGGTCGACACAGCTTTGAAGTACAAATTCCGCGATGCCGATTCCAGTGGCGTTGCCTTTGGTCTCTTCGGTGAGGCTGCGAACGAAGATCCGTTTAACGTTTGCGTTGTCTTTCTCAGTGGCGACATGGTCGTTGTATTTGCGTCCTACAATATTCGTATCCATTCCGGTCCCGCTGATGTTTTTCCCGATTCGATCAATGATCAGCAGGTCCGCTTCGGGAAATGGAAGTTTCGGCATCCAGGCAGTGGCCTGCTTGAGGAGTTCTTTTTCTCGGTCATAAAACTGGCCGGGAGGGATTGCTTCGATCAGAGCAGTTTCGTCGTAAGCGTTTTCGACGATCGCCACACCCGCCAGGACTTTGCATTTATCAAGGACAATCTCTGCGACCGAGCGTATAATCTCACCGAAGCTGAAATTTTTGATAGCCCGGTGATACATCAGTGCCCCTGCATGCTTCCCAAGGCCAATGAGCATCATTTTGTGCAAGCCTGATTCGATATCGCCCACAAATCCGGTATGCGGTTTGATTCGGCCCATAATAATGAGATGATCGGCAGCGTAGGCGTTTTTGTCAAAATGGACCGGGATCCCCTGGGATGTTTCGGCGACAATGATTGTTTCCATCGACGAGCGAATCTCGCAGCCGAGGAAGTCTTCTGTCACCCCGAAACCTTCAATCAGTTTCTTTTGACCTTCGGCGGTCGCTCCTCCGTGACTTCCCATGGCAGGGACAATGAACGGAATTCCGCCCAGCGATTTGATGTGTTCGACGACCGCTTTGGTCATTGTGGCGATGTTTGCAATTCCGCGACTTCCCACCGTGATTGCAACCGTTTGGCCATCTTGAATTTGCGAAGCCAGATTCAATTGAGAAAGTTGATAGGTCGCCTCTTGCGCGACATCTTCAATCCGGGGTCGCTCGAACTGTTGACGAATACGAAGCATTCGAGGAAAAGACATCACCGACCCCTTGGTTGAACTGAATGTTACGGGACAAATCCACTAAACTTGTGCGGCTTGCCGGTTCTCAATTATTGCGAGAATCGCGGGACAATGCACTTAAGAACGATTCCGGAAAGGGACTGAAATGAAATTGGCGACATTGAATACAAACTCGGGAATCCGCATTGTCGGTGTGGATCACTCTGGCGAAACTCCCGAATACGTTTCGCTGTCTCACTTCGATCCATCGATCCCAAACTCGATCCGGGAAATGCTGCAACACCCATTCGGCCTGGAGAAATGCCAAGCTGCCTTTGACAAGGGAGTTCAAACTGCGCTCCGAGTTGAAGGCCAACTTCTTGCTCCGATTCCTGACCCGCAAAAGGTGTTATGCATCGGCTTAAACTATCGCGACCACGCTGCGGAATCGAACATGGAGATTCCGACCGAACCGATCTGTTTCGGAAAATTTGGAAACACAATCATTGGTCCTCAAACGGACATTCGCTTGCCAAAAGTCTCATCCCAGGTTGACTACGAGGCAGAGATGGTGATTGTGATCGGGAAAAGGGGTTATGAAATCCCGCAAGATAAAGCGTTTGAGCATGTCGCTGGGTACTGCAATGGAAATGATGTTTCTGCGCGAGACTGGCAAATCGGTAAGCCCGGCAAACAATGGATGCTGGGAAAAACGCCGGACACCTTCGCTCCGATCGGACCATGGTTGGTGACCAGCGATGAAGTTGGAGATCCACATACACTGGATGTGAAGCTTCGCCTCAACGGGGAAGAGATGCAGTCTGGAAACACCAAGGAGTTCATTTTCGGTGTCGACGAGATTGTGTCGTACGTCTCACAGATCATGACGCTACTCCCCGGGGATGTTATTTTCACCGGGACACCGGCGGGTGTCGGAATGGGGCGTGACCCACAAGTTTGGCTGAAAGATGGTGATTCGGTGGAAGTTGAAATTGCTGGACTCGGGGTCCTGCAAAACAATGTCGTCGGGTAGCTCTCGACGATGTTTTCTCTGAGACTTAAAATGTATCGCTCAGAAAGCATATGATCGGGTCTCAAGCCCGCACACTCTTCCACACTCTTCCACACAGATTCAGACGGATCAATTCCACATGATGACCCTCCTCGTAGCAATCGGTTCTTTTTTCGGGTTCATCATCGCTTACCATACTTACGGACGTTGGTTAGCGACGAAGATTTTCAATCTCGACTCGGCAGCAGAAGTTCCGAGCAAGCAATTGCGCGACGATATTGATTTTGTTCCGACTAAAAAGAATGTGATCTTTGGTCACCACTTCACAAGTATCGCCGGAACTGGCCCCATTGTCGGACCGGCAATTGCGGTCTTCTGGGGTTGGTTACCAGCTCTGTTGTGGGTCGTGCTTGGCTCGATCTTCATTGGTGCGGTCCACGATTTCGGTGCATTGATTGTTTCAATGAGAAACCGAGGGCAAACGGTCGGTGAGGTGGCTGGTCGACTGATTAACCCACGTGCACGGATTCTGTTTTTGATCGTCCTGTTCTTTGCACTTACGATTGTGCTGGCGATTTTTGGACTGGTAATCGCCATCATCTTTAAGCTCTATCCGGAATCGGTGTTGTCGGTCTGGATTGCGATGCCAATCGCGATGATGATTGGATACTGGACGTTCAAGAAAGGAGGCGCACTGCTCGGCCCTTCTTTGATTGCATTGTTCTTACTCTATGGGGCAATTTACGTCGGTGTAGAATATCTGCCAATTTCGTTTGTCGAAGTGACCGAAACAGTTGCAGCATCGACAGAAACTGCGGCAACTGCAGCTGGTGTTGAAACCAATCAGATGATGGAACGCCCGACCAACTTTGTGCGATTCCAGCTGGGACAACTTACGATTCCGGTTAGTCTTCCGCTCGTGAATCCGACAGTTGCCTGGACGGTCATCCTCATGGCTTACTGCTTTCTGGCATCGGTTTTGCCAGTGTGGCTTTTGTTACAGCCGCGAGATTACGTCAACAGCCACCAGCTCTTTGTCGCCCTTTCGTTGTTAGTCGGTGGCTTGTGCCTCGCAGGACTTTCGGGGAAGGCTGATCTCGTCGCAAGTACACCCGCAGTGATTGCGACAAGCGATCTCCCCGCGAACTCCCCGCCCATCTTCCCGTTTTTGTTTATCACAATTGCTTGCGGTGCATGCAGTGGATTTCATTGCCTTGTGAGCAGCGGAACCAGTAGCAAGCAGGTTGAAAGCGAATGCGACGCCCAGTATGTCGCATACGGCTCAATGCTTCTCGAAGGAGCTCTCGCAGTGATAGTGATTCTCGCCTGCACTGCAGGGGTGGGAATGGGACGGTTTGCAAAGCAAGCCGACGGGACGTTCACGCAGCAAGTCGCTGCTGATGGTGTCGCGCTCACTGGGCATGATGCGTGGGCGACCCGTTACAGCCCCAAAGGTGACTGGACAAAATTCAAACTTCCAGACACCGTGGGAGCCTTTGTCGAGGGAGGAGCGAATTTCCTTTCTGCGATTGGAATCCCGCTTCGGTTTGGAATTGGAATCATCGCAACTCTCGTTGCTTGCTTCGCTGCGACGACTTTAGATTCTGCGACGAGGTTACAGCGATACGTGATTCAGGAACTCGGAGGATCGTTCTCCCTGCCTCCACTTCAAAACAAATATGGAGCAACCGGAACAGCTGTCGTCCTGGGATTGACTGTCGCCATGCTTCCCGGACCAAGCGGAGTCCCAGGGACAGGTGGCCTGATTTTGTGGCCTCTGTTCGGTGCGACAAACCAATTGCTCGCTGGCTTGGCGTTCATGGTCACGGTCTTCTACTTGTGGCGGCGCAGCAAGCCGGTCCTGTTCGCATTGCTCCCGATGCTGATGATGCTTCTCATGCCAGCGTTGGCGTTGATCTGGCAAATGAAAGGCTGGCTCACAGCAGAAGAGCCGAACTACGTGTTGTTCAGTTTTGGGGCATTGATTCTCGGATTGCAAATCTGGATGGTCATTGAAGGCTACCTGATGTGGCCGAAAGCCAAGGGAGAACTCGAGCGTCAGCTTCCTCCACTGGCAGAGAAACCGACCGTCGCAACAGTTGGCGGCCCAAATTGCTGAATATTTTCACCTAAGAACCGCTAACAATTCCCCTGAGATCGTTGTGATTCACTGGGATCTCAAGTCCACGGGCAGGTTTTGTTAGAGCTAGAGCAGTTTGCTCTATCGTGTGCCCGTGAAGAACGCATTTCTCTAGAAAAATGCTGTTCACCACGAGGCAGATCCTGCAAACCAATCCGAAAGATGCTCTAGTAAGTCTCACATGTCTAACGATCCAACACAAAACGTCCAATCCTTTCGCCCTAACTACTTTCGGGTTTGGGCGATGTTTTTTCGGAACTCCCTCATTCGCGAGATGACGTTTCGTGGCAACTTTCTGATTGAGTTAGTCACCCGGGCGTTCTGGTTTGCTGCGCAACTGGTTCTGTTCGATCTGATCTATCGACACGTTCCGACGATTCAAGATTGGTCACGCGAGGAATACTTTGGATTCATGGCGACAGGGATGCTGATCAACGCGTTCGTCGAAGCCTTCTTCATGCCCAACTGTGCGAACTTCAGCGAGTTGATTCGCACAGGGGATCTTGATTTCGTCCTCCTCAAGCCGATTGACACTCAGTTTTTGATCTCATTTCAAAAGGTCAACTTCGCTATGGTCAACCAGCTTCTGCTGGCGGGGGCTTTGCTCTGGTATGCGATCTCCCAAACTGGGGTCACGGTGACCCTGGGGACTGCGTTCGTGTTTGCGATGCTTGTTGCCGTAGGAGTTGCATTTTTCTACAGCTTGATGATCGCGCTGGCAGCGACGTCTGTCTGGTTCGGCCGCAATCAGGGGTTGTACGACTTTTGGTTTTACATCACCATTTTTGCTCGCTACCCACAGGGGTTTTATCGCCAATCATTTGGCGGAGAGATGCTCTGGTTTGGCTTCTCCTTCATCATCCCCATTCTACTGGTCGTAACAGTCCCCTCTCGATACCTGCTTGGAAAGGTACTCACACCAAACTGGACAGTGTTACTCATCGCCCCAAGCGCCACACTCATCCTGCTTTTGATTTCGCGGCGAGTCTTTAACTGGTCGCTGTCCAATTATCGGAGCGCGAGTAGTTGACCAACGTTGAAGAAACTGCCTCAGCGGAGATTGCATCGCGAATCAAACGCGAGGCGAAGGCTGCAGGTTTTTCATTGGTCGGAATCGCACCGGCAGCCCGACCAGACACTCTCGAGTTTCTCCATCAATGGCTTGCAGAAGGGAAGCACGGCGAGATGGGGTATATGTCGCGTCGCAAAGATGCGTATGCTCACCCGGGTGGTGTTTTGCCTGATGTTTGCAGCTTAATCCTGCTCGGAATGAATTACTTCAACGAGCCTGACTCCAACAAAAAGATTGGGGAGATTGGGCAGATCGCGAAGTACGCATCCGGCTCTCGGGACTATCACGACTTGCTCCGCAAGAAGCTAAAACAACTTTCGAAAGTCTTGCACGAACTCGTCCCCGGCTGCAAAAGCCGCTGCGTCGTCGATACCGCTCCGCTTCTGGAACGTGACTTCGCCCGGATGGCGGGACTGGGGTGGTTCGGCAAAAACACGATGCTCATCAACAAACAAAAAGGAAGTTTTTTCTTCCTCGGAGGCATCTTGACAGATGTCACTTTGCCCGCCGATCAACCACACGAAACAAGCCACTGCGGAACTTGCACCCGCTGCCTCGAAGCCTGCCCGACCGATGCATTCAACGGACCGTATGACCTCGATGCGAGAAAGTGCATTTCGTACCTGACGATTGAACTCCGTGGGCAGCCGATTCCAAATACCCTTCGACCTCAAATGCAAGACTGGCTTTTTGGATGTGATGTCTGCCAGGACGTCTGCCCGTGGAACCGCAAACCTGAGATCACTCAAGAAGCCGATCTGGTTCCGGACCTCTCATCCCCACGCGATGCCATCGCATTTTTGACGATATCTGAAGAAGACTTTCAACAACGATTTCGGAAGACTCCGTTCTCTCGAACAGGTCGTGACGGGATGGCACGGAATGCAGCGATTGTACTGGGAAATGTAAAACTTGAGGAATCGATCTTTGCGTTAGAAGCAGGGATGGAAGATCAGTCTGAGATTGTGCGAGGAGCTTGTGCGTGGGCGCTAGGTCAATTTTCGAATACTCAAACTAGAGAAATTCTTGCTCGACGAAAGAGCCTGGAAAAGGACCGAATTGTCCTGAATGAGATCAATATTGCGTTAGAATTTTAAGGAATTCATGGGACGAAACGATTCACATCCCAGCGCCGGGAAGCAGGTCCCCGGGGAGTTTCCTTCTTCTGAGAAATCGTTTGTAACCGAAGATGAAACGGTTGCTGGTCTTACAACGACATGCCATGATTCTTTGAAGCACATGTTCAGGGCGTGATATTTACGCTTCTGCGTCATCAATTTAGTTCTTCAAACGTCACCAACAATCGTTATGGCGGAAAAAAAGAAACTTACCACCGAAGAAATCATCGCTCTTGCACGTAAGCAAAAAAGCGACGGTGATGATGCATCGACAGAGCCAAAAGCTGACTCTGAGAGCGGAAGCGGAGCTGAGACATCTCCTCCTGCTGAAGAGAAACCAGCCGCCACGCCAAAGACGACTGCAGACATTTTAGCAGCCGCACGAGCACAAGCCGCTGGTGGCAAAAAACCGGCTGAGAAGCCAAGCTCCACGGCTGACATTCTTGCTGCCGCAAGAGCCCAAGGTGGCGGAGCAAAACCTGCAGCTGCTCCTAAGTCGACTTCAGACATCCTCGCTGCTGCACGAGCTCAAGGTGGTGGTGCTGCAAAAGCGAGCCCCGCAAAGCCTGCAGCTGCTGAAAAACCAGCTGCCAAGAAAGCCGCACCAGCAACAGGCGATCGCCCTGCTCTCAGTGATATGGTTGCGGCTGTTAAGGAAGCACACGAAACTGGAGCTCCAGCGAAGCCTAAACTTCCAGCTGGGCGACCAGCTCCGGTAAAGCCGAAGTTCCCGAAGAAGTCGGAGAAAATTCAGCGTCGTGGATTCGTTGCAATCCTGGCGGCGATTGCGATCACACCCTTTGCGTTGGCATGGTCAGCGATGGGTGCGATTGGTGCGATCTGGTCATTGGACATCGCCCGCTACATGATGCCAAACATGGTTCTTGAGCTACCCTCACGATTCAAAGTGGGGCCTCCTTCTGATTATCCACCAGGTGTCGTCTCTGCCAAATTCAAGGCAAGCCGTGGCGTCTGGATTATCAACAGCGATGAATACAACGGACGCGGAATTATTTACGCATTGGCTTCTATTTGCACTCACCTGGGATGTACTCCCAACTGGCTTGAGGGCGAGCAGAAATTCAAATGTCCGTGTCACGGTTCAGGATTTTACATCACTGGAATTAACTTCGAAGGTCCTGCTCCACGCCCTCTCGAGCGTGTCGGGATTCGTGTCTCAGAAGATGGGTCACTGGAAGTTGATAAAAGTATGAAGTTTCAGGAAGAGCTCGGTCAGTGGTCGGACATGAAATCCTACGTGGATGCGTAGTCGTCGCGGTGATGTGAGTTGTTGCTGTTTTAGCAATTGTAGAGTTTCATTCAAGTAGTGTCCGTCAGGTAGTTGTATGTCGGTTACGGAATACATTCGGAAGTCGCAAATCTGGCGAAGTATATTTCGCCACCCCGCTCCGTATGATCGTCGAAATCGTGCGGTCGTCGTGCTGACGAACTTCTTTCTTCACCTTCATCCAGTTTCTGCAAAGAAGGGTGGAATTGCACTTTCCTACACATGGTGTATGGGTGGAATTACATTCTTCCTGTTTCTGGTTGAGGCGCTGACTGGCGTCTTGTTAATGTTCTACTATCGCCCTACTCTCGAGTGGGCATTCACAGACATCCGAGCTCTACGAGATGTCAACACACTAGGAATCATGCGTGAGATTCACCGATGGGGTGCTCACGCGATGGTGATCACGGTGTGGCTGCACATGTATAGAGTCTTCCTGACGGGAAGCTATAAGCCTCCCCGGGAATTCAACTGGGTCATTGGCGTGCTGCTGCTGGTGCTCACACTTTTACTGTCATTCACTGGCTACCTGTTGCCATGGGACCAGTTAGCGATCTGGGCGATCACTGTCGGTTCAAACATGGCGAAAGCGACACCGTTCCTTGGACTTGAAGGTCCTGGGTATCAGTTGCTTAATGTGGGCGGTTACGACCTGATTACAAACGCCAGTGATGCAAAGTTTCTGCTTCTCGGTGCCCGAACTGTGGGTGAAGAGACGCTGAACCGCTTTTACATTTTACACTGTGTAGCGATTCCGATTGTGGTCTCCGGACTTATTGCAGTCCATTTCTGGCGTGTTCGAAAAGATGGCGGCATCAGCCAGCCTTTGTAACACACACTGAAATTGTGGTCGTTTTTATTATTCATACGTTGGTAGTATGCGGTATTAAGGAATTATGAATCCTCATCCCGATTTAACGGTTGGCGTGATTCAAGGTCTTGGCTGGCTTTACCTGCTGCTGTTCTTCGCGAACGCGGCTTGGACGGCATACAGTTTCAAGAACGATGGATACTACGAGAAACTCTTTGGCATCAGACACCTCCCCAAGGCGGTGATGTGGGCATCCTACACTGGTGGGTTGTTAGCTCTTGCTATTACCCACCTGACGGTGGGTGCCAATGCAGATGAATTCACACTGAAGCTACCAGACTGGTTCAAGAAGGCCGCAGACACGGTCATTGCAGACCCGAAAAGCTTCTTTGGTCTGTCAATTGCCATCTATGTCGCAATCATCCTCCTTCGAGACTGGTGGGTGAAACCGGCGGTTGCATGGATTCTCTTCAACCTCAGCGTGCTATTTATTGCAGTCAGTATGACGGACTTTGACTTCCGTCAAATTGTCGGGAAGCCAGACAACGTTCCGATTCTAGGAATGCTTTACCTCGTGGGATTCACCACGTGGCTCTACTTCTACAAATCGAAGGACAACGACAAGCGAATTGCAGAAGGTCGTCCTTTACATGAAAAAGAGCTTTCAGATCAAGTTCTTGTTTGGCCGGACCTGGTCTACACAGAAATGATCTGCATGATTCTGCTCACAGCACTCCTGATTGTCTGGGGTGTCGTCTTACAGGCTCCACTGGAAGAACCAGCTTCAGCAGTCAAAACTCCAAACCCCTCCAAAGCTCCCTGGTACTTCCTGGGACTCCAGGAAATGCTGGTTTACTTTGACCCCTGGATGGCAGGTGTTGTGTTGCCAAGTGTCATTCTTGGTGGATTGATGGCGATTCCATACATCGACTTCAACACTAAAGGGAATGGATACTACACATTCAATGAACGAAAATTTGCGGTCTCAACCTTCCTGTTTGGCTTCTTGCCTCTCTGGGTTGGAATGATTGTACTAGGAACATTCATTCGAGGCCCCAACTGGAACATGTTCGGCCTTTACGAATACTGGGACTCACACAAACTGGAAGTCTTGAACAACGTCAACGTCTCCGATTACTTCTGGTTGACGTTACTAGAGTTACCACTTCCAAAACCGGACCCACAAGCTGGGTTCATTTCCCAGGCAGCAACCATTCTGTTACGAGAATGGATCGGAATCCTTCTGATCTTGTTCTACCTGTTGGCGATCCCTCCACTTTTGGCAGTGACCGTATTCAAGAACTTTTTCGTAAAAATGGGATTCATCCGTTTTATGGTGATGGCCAACCTGTTCCTGCTAATGGCATCATTACCATTAAAAATGCTTTTACGGTGGGTCTTCAACTTAAAATATATCGTTTCGATTCCTGAATGGGTTCTCAACATTTAGTCTGAGTTCGTTTCAATCCCACAGGTCTATTCGGCTTTTCGACAGAACAGAGCAACGTTGAATTACAATGCCAGCAAGTGAACAATATTGGCGAAGTCTTCCGCAAATGCACAAAGTATTTGCAGCGAGTGCTGTATTGCTACTCGGTACGACTTTGTTGATGATGTACAAAGATGAATCCCGATCCTGGAAAAAATACCAGAAGCAGGGAGAGATCTATCGTTATCAACGAATCGAGGAAGAACTCGAACAATACGATGATGCTGAATACCAGAAGAATGTTCAATTACTCAAAGACCAGATCGCTGAGTACGAGGGCCAATGGACTGATCGTTCTGACGAGATCAAAGAACTTGAGTCGAAATTAACTCGACTCGAGGGTCAAGTCGAAATTCTGAAAACGAAATCGAAGTCACGGAATGCGTTCCGAGACAAGGCGCGAGCCGATTACGATATCGCAGTGCGTGACAATGCCTCACCCGATGTTCTCAGCAATGCTCTGAAAGCTTTTGAAGAAGCTAAGCAATCTGCGCAAGAAAGTTCACTCGCCTTCCAACAGGCAGTCGCTAACTACGACGCTGTAAAAAGCGAACTCGACTCAAAGCGTAGTCAACTTACAGAAGCAGAGTCTGCGCTGACGAAAGCACAATTATCACAAAATGCACTCGAAGAACAAAAACAACTCCTTAAACCGGACTCAGCTTTCAGATCATTCAAGCGCTGGATGAAAGAACTCCCGATCATTGAAGGCTTCAATCCCCACTTAAAGATTCAATACGACTGGCCATCAGGACTGAACCAACAATTGGGAATGGTCAGTGTCGGACGAGTTGACCGCTGCCGGACATGTCACGTCAACATCGACGACTTTAGCGTGACTCGCAAAGATGGTGAAATCGTCGCGACAAATCAAACTTATGTTGCTGAGAAGTACCCTCAGCCGTTTGTCTCGCACCCAAACCCAGAACTCTTTCTAACATCGACTAGTCCACACCCAGTGAACAGCTTCGGGTGTACTATTTGCCATGCTGGCGATGGATCAGGAACAAGTTTCCAGAACGCTGAACACACTCCGTCCGACCCAGCTATCGCTGAGGAATGGGCTTCCAAGCATGATTGGCACTCCAATCACTTCTGGGAAGCTCCGATGTATCCGAATCAATTCATCGAGTCGACCTGCCTGAAATGTCACCACGATGTCGTTGAATTGGGCGAGAACGAAAAATATGGCGCAACAGCTCCAAAAGTTGTCAAAGGCTGGGAAACAATTCGTGATTACGGGTGCTTTGGGTGTCACGAAATCAACGGATATGACGGAACGACTCCAATTGGACCAGATTTGCGTCTCGAGCCGAATACTCCGGAAGAGTTAGCAGCCATCGAAGCAGACCCCAACATGATTGCGGGTGACATGCGAAAAGTAGGCCCATCGCTGCGTCACATCGACAGTAAATTAACTCCCGAATTTGTCGCCTATTGGACAGAAGAACCTAAACGCTTCCGACCAGATACGCGGATGCCACAATTCTTTGACTTAACCAACCAGCATGATGAAATGGCGGCCCTGCTGCAGCCAATGGAACTGCTGGGAATCGCTAAGTACTTAGAAGCCAAGTCACAAGAATTTGACGTCCAGACGCCAAAAGACGATTACAAGCCTGACGCAAAGCGTGGTGAAGATCTCTTCGCAAAACGTGGATGCCTTGCCTGCCACAGCAAACAGGACGAAGCCTTTGCAGGTGTCACTGCTGACTTTGGTCCTGACCTGTCAAAGATCCACGAAAAGATCAAACCAGGCGAGGATGGATTCAACTGGTTATATACCTGGATCAAACAACCATCGCTTTATCACACGCGCACAAAGATGCCGGACCTGTATCTCGACACCTACACCGAAGGTGAAACGACGATTGATCCAGCCGCTGACATTGCAGCCTACCTTCTCGAAGGTGGTGCAAGAGAATTCCCGGCACTCCCAAAACCTGAGAACGATTTAGGATTAGTCTTTGATCACGATTTCTCATTAGAGAAAGCGAAATCCATTGGCCTAGGTGAAGAAGGCTTCCGCGGTCTATTGATTCAGGAAGTGATTCAGGGATCAGCAGCCCAACGTGCTCAAGTTCAAATCGGAGAGAACTGGGAAGACCGACCACTGGTCCCAGGCGACATTGTCATCTCGATCAATGGCACATCCTTGAAATCGATTCAAGAACTTAAAGAGATTGTTCACAATGCAAAAGTCGGCGAAGAAGTGAAGCTTGTCGTACTTCGAAATCGAAAAGAAATCACGACTCGACTATTCGTCTCGACACCTGCAGATGACCTGGTTCTGCTTTACCTAGGAAAGAGCCTGGACAAGCCTGGAGTTGAGAAGACGCTGGAACAACGCCGCTTCCCAGTAACCAGCGATATGTTCGAAGATAACAAGACACCTGCGAACTTCATCAAAGGGGATGAGATCGAACTCGCCCCACTAAGTATGGATGAAGAAGTCAGCCCGGAAGAATGGGAAAAAAGAAAACTCGTCTACATCGGACGTCGAACTATCGCTCGCTACGGCTGCTACGGTTGTCACGACATCCCAGGATTTGAAACTGCACGCCCAATTGGAACTGCACTACAGGATTGGGGACACAAAGATACTTCGAAGCTAGCCTTCGAGCATATTCACGAATTCCTGCACCACCACGGTGAGATCAGCGAGACACCTGCCTCAGAAGATGCACACGGTGATGACCATCACGGCTCAGCTGCACTGGGAACCAGTACTGCTGCTCGGATGGAAAAAATTGTCAAGGATTCCAAAGCAGGTGATCCAAATGTCACTGATCAAGACTTAACTGAAGCGATGCTTTACAAAAGTGCGATCAGTCATGGACGTGCTGGATTTTTGTGGCAAAAACTTCGCCAACCTCGCAGCTACGACTACAAAAAGACTGAAACCAAAAATTGGGATGAGCGACTTCGAATGCCGAAGTTCCCGTTCAACCCTGAACAGATCGAAGCTGTATCGACATTTGTACTTGGTCTTGTTGCTCAGCCTCCAGCCCCAGAGTTCCAGTTCCAACCCAACAAAGAACAAGAAGCGATCTTTGGTGGTGAGCGGCTTCTGGCGAAATTCAATTGCACCGGCTGTCACGTATTGGAGATGGACTCCGTCGAATTCGAGTACGACCCGAAGGTCCTTGCCATCAAAGGCCAGGACATCTCCGAAGCTGACATGCCTGCATTTGACTTGCTCCAACACATCAAGCCAGTAGGAAGTGATGGACAAGGTGCAACGGGTGAGGTCACCGAAGATGGATCTGTGGTTTACAACGCACGTGGATTCATTCAGGGAGTTCCGGATCCTGAAGAGGAAGATCCTGAATTCAGGTTTTACTCTTACCGATTCTGGGACGGCTTCCAACTTGATGATGGTAAATTCATTCTCCCAAGTGAAGCTGTTCAAATTGGCGAAAGTCAAATCCGCAAATTCATTGATGGCCGAGGTGGTGATTTCGGAAAATGGCTAGTCAACAGACTTGCTCCAGAATTAAGCAAAACTCCAGGTGGCAACGACTTTAACGCTGCGTGGCAGGCCTCAGTCCCACCACTCACATCCGAGGGATATAAAGTCCAAACACCGTGGCTGTACAGGTTCTTAAAGAACCCGGAACCAATACGAAGGACAACTGTGTTACGGATGCCTCGCTTCAACATGAGTGACGAGGAAGCACAGACATTAGCGAACTACTTCTCCGCTAAAGATGGTGTCCCATTCCCATATCAGACAATTCCACAAAACCAACTCGACTATCAGGCCCAACAGGCAAATACTTACCACAGTGAATTCCCTGATGCAGAGATTGACTACTTGAGTGCATCATGGAACGTACTGAATGGCCCGCTCTGTCGAAAATGCCACAACGTTGGTGGAAATGTTGTCAACGACCCAAAACAGGTCAAAGGCCCAAATCTGCAACGTGTTGAAAGCCGCCTGCGACCAGAATGGACGCAACTCTGGGTATACAAACCAATGTGGGTTTATCCATACACAGCGATGCCTGAAAACTTCCCTTCAGATAAACCAGCTGAAATGAAAAAGATGTTCGGCGGCGAGAACCCCCGCCAAGCTCAGTCAGTCATAGACGCCTTGTTTAACTACGCAGATCTCATCGAAGTTCATGGTGAGACAACATATAACCCCGAATCTGCAACGCCTCCAGCACAACCAGGAGGTGCGGAATGATGATTCGTATGCAAACTCAACAGACATTTCTTGCCGTCCTATTCTTGTCGGTGGTGACAATGAGTGGTTGCGATCCTTCTGTTCGACGTGAAGGCGTCGGTGGAGGGGCTCGTAGCCCAGTCCACGTGACACTGCTCACCGAAGGTGGTTTAGGCGAGTCGGAAGCTGAAGCAATTCAAAATGCTGGCCCGAAGATCACAGAGTTTGGGACAGTACGAGGCAAAATTTCAGTTGAAGGAGCCCTCCCCAACTTTGCACCTTTACTTGCACAAGGCGAGCCAACGAAAGATGCAATCTGCAGCGAAATGGCAGTTCCGAACCAGTCAGCAGTCGGCGAAAACGGTGGACTTGGAAACGTCTTTATCTATTTGAAACGCGTACCAAATGTCGATGTTCCTGCACCTCCAACTGAGCAAATCGATTTTGATCAACAAGGGTGTGTTTTCATTCCACACGCCCAAGTTGTTCAGGTTGGACAACCTATCTTGTTAAAAAATTCAGATCCCGTTGCTCACAACGTGAACGTCAAAGGACAAGCAAACACATTCAATTCAACCATCACTCCTTTGAACGCTGCAAATGTCAATTACCAATTTGAATTTGCTGAATCAAAACCAGCATTAGTGATCTGTGACTTCCATGTCTGGATGTCATCATACGTGATGCCGGTTGATCATCCCTGGGCGACTGTCACAAACATGGATGGCACTTTTGAAATCCCAAATGCACCAGCGACAAACTTAGAATTTGTCATCTGGCATGAAAAGCTTGGTTATATTGAACGCTCATTGTCGGTTGATGTCCCCGCGAACGGAGAAGCGTCCCCTATCGAAATCACAGTCAGTGCCGACAAGCTGGCAAAATAGAACCATCAACGAATGCGCGGATTGTTACCATGATTAATCGCAAGCACAATCAGTTCCTGATCTTGCTGGCACTCGTGTTTGTCACGGGTTGTGCCCCCAAAGCAGATCGTGAATCGACAAATGTCGAACCTGCCTCAGACGTCGACATCTCAGTAGGTGAAGTCGCAGTCGAGGAAGTAGAGGAAGCTCCCGCACCGAGTGAACCTGCAGCAGCACCTAGCAACACAGAGACTGCAACAGCCTCTTCGAAAGAATCAGCACCAGCTGCAGCGGCACCAAAGAAAGAAATGGCCAAGCCGTCAGAGACAGCAAAACCTGCTGAAACTCCAACTCCAAATGCGACAGCTAGTCATACAGGACCAGCGAAATTTTTCGGTCGAGTCTCAGTCAAAGGGACCGCTCCAAACTTACCGCCTCTATTAGAAAAAGGCGCTGAAACTAAGGATGCCATCTGTGCCGATGTCGCTGTCCCGAATGAAAAGGCAGTCGTCTCGAAAGATGGTGGCCTTGCGAATGTCTTTGTCTACATGAAAAGAGCTCCTAAATCAGGTGTCCCCGCACCTAAGCAAGACGAAGTTGTCGAAATTGACCAAAAAGGTTGTGTCTTCTTGCCACACGCTAAAATTGTTCGTGTTGGCCAGCCAGTTTTATTGAAGAACTCCGACCCAGTTGCTCACAACGTCAACGTCAAAGGTTTTCAAAACTCCTATAACAATGTTGTGACAGCCAATGGCAGCACAGAGCATACATTTGAATTCGTAGAAGGGACACCGGCGTTGACCGGCTGTGACTTCCACACCTTTATGACTGCTTACATCCTTCCCTTGGATCACCCTTGGGGAGCTGTTACAGATGAGAATGGGAATTTTGAGATCACCGATCTCCCTGATGGAACTTGGACCTTTGTTTTGTGGCATGAAGCGGTCGGATATGTTGAACGCTCCGTCAAAGTTGAAGCTGCCCAAAACACTGCCGTTGAAATGAAATTTGAAGTCAATGCGTCAAAATTGTCGCAGTAACCTCCAAGAGTATCGAGGTTTTCCTGTGAGAACCATTTGCACACTACTGTTGATCTGTCTGACCTCCGGATGCGGTGGAAAACTTGAGTTTTCTAATCGCGAGGAGTACAAGACCTTGTCGCCCTATGCGCAAGATTATCTGGATAAGGTCCTCCTGACTTACTTCGGTGAGCCGACCGAGATGGTCGCTTGGGACAAACTCCCCTTGAATATGCACTACGCACAAGGGACTGTCCAAGATGGATCAGGACGACAATTGTCACTAGAACTCAGCGAACCACACACTGCGATTCCCGAGGGGACTGAAGTCCTTTGGATGGGTGGGAACCTTGCTGGCCAGCCGAGTTCATGGATTAAAACTTGGAACGAAGAAAAACATCTTGCAACCCTTGAGATGCCGCTCGCTTCAAACCCTGATGAAGGGACACCGGTTATCTTAGGTCCAGGAGAAATTCTGGCGGATGGACGCATGCTGTATGCAGAACATTGTCAGCATTGCCATGGCGTCACTGGAGATGGTATGGGACCGACAGCTCCCTACCTGAACCCAAAACCACGCGACTACCGCAGAGGAATTTTCAAGTTCACTACTACGCAGAGTTCAAAGAAAGCAAGTCGTCACGACCTTAAGAACGTCATTGAAAATGGTGTTCCGGGGACTTACATGCCCTCTTTCAAACTTCTCACAGAAGAAGAATCGACGGCTATCACAGAGTATGTCATGTGGCTAGCAATGCGTGGAGAAGTCGAATACCAATTGATTCGTTTACTAGGTGATGGATACTCACTTGAAGCCATTGCAGACAGAACTGAAGATGGTTCTGAAACTGCTACTGAAATTCAAAATGAGTTTCTCGAATCGGTGAACGATCCCGATTCATTTCCAGCTGAGGTCGACTCAATTGTCAGTCGTCTTGCCAATGACTGGGAATCGTCACAAGAAGAAGCTTCTGAAGTTCGTCCTTTAACTCCTCGTGTCCCGTATTCGAAAGAGTCAATTGCCAAAGGTCGAGCATTATATCTTAAAGATAGTTTGAAATGTGCCCAGTGCCATGGTGAAGCTGGATTTGGAGATGGCTCACAGACGCTAGCAGTATCGAAGGATGAAGCTGGCCAGGATAACGTTGGCCTCGGCTTGTACGACACTTGGGGAAATCATGTCAAACCAAGAAACTTACACACCGGTATTTACCGAGGTGGTCGTCGTCCAATCGACTTGTATTCTCGACTGTATGCTGGAATTAAGGGAACACCTATGCCAGCGTTTTCGACGACTTTGCTTCGTCGATCAAATCCTGAAGATCCGAATTCAGAAATGACGGATGAAGATATTTGGCACCTTGTCAACTACATCTACAGCGTTCCGTTTGAAGATGTTCAAGCTGGCTCGGAATCTCAAGCGGTTGATCCAGCACCTGCGAGTGATGACCCGACTGAGAATGAAGTCGCAGCGAAGTAGTCCGATTCTTTCTGTTTTGAAGCATATGACCGGATGAGGTTATTCCCGTGAAGTGGTTTTGGTGTTTATTCTTTGCATTCTGGCCAACTCTAACAGTCGCACTCTGTTTAGCGTCGCCAGGTTTAGGGTGGTGGTTTCCCGGTGAAGCCGCTTCACCCTTGGGACAGCGCATTGACGATTTGTTCTATTTGATTCTCATCATTTGCACGATTGCCTTTATTGGAACTCAAGCGGGTCTTGCATATGTGTTGTTCCGCGGTGCGTATGACACAGAACCAGAAGCTGTAACCAAGAAAGCCTGGCACTCTCATGGTAGTCATGAGTTGGAAGTGATCTGGAGTGTTATCCCAGCGATCGTCCTGCTGTTCATTGCATTTTATCAAATGGACGTTTGGGCGGAATATCGTGTGAAAAGCGCGTTCCCTCGTGATAAGATGGAAACCGCCCTGAAACGAGTGAATCAAAAGCGAACGACAAAAGACAGCTTAGCACTGGCAGAAGTGACTGCTCGTCAGTTCGAATGGCTCATTCGGTATCCAGGGTTCAACGATGACGGAACCCTGAAGCCACTCATGAAAGACCCTCAGCCAACAGATCTTTACGCTGTTAACGATTTGCATTTGCCAGCAAGTGCTCCCGTAATGATCAACCTGAGAACAATGGATGTTCAGCACTCATTCTTCTTGCCAGAACTACGTATTAAGCAAGATGCAGTTCCAGGACTAACAATCCCGATCTGGCTTGAAGCAAACAAGCAACAGACATATCAGCTTCTCTGTGCAGAATTGTGCGGATGGGGTCACTACAAAATGAAAGCCCGATTCGTTGCGGAATCGGATGAAAACTTTATTGAATACCTTCGTCAACTGGAGCGTGAACAAAACGAAGATCGCGTTGACGATGAACCAGAACCCAGTGACGAGTAGTTGTCGTAATCCCGCAGAGTAAACATGCCCATTTAACCATGTTACTTTTGTGATTTTGCAAACATATTAGAACTGATCCTGAAACTTGAAATTGGTCTCCCAAACGTTGAGGAAAGCGACCATTTCAATGCTTTTCGGAATGGTTCTACTTATCATGTGAATAATTTTATTGGAGTGAGGCGGTGAGTTCAGTCGCAGCCACAGCAGATTCAGCCGGACACGATCACGACCATGGGCATCACGCACATGTGGATGATCATCTTGCTTTGTTAAAAGCCGTACCTTTCTGGTCGACAGATCATAAGGTCATCGGTATTCAGTTTCTTCTCACCACCTTAGTGATGATGATGGTGGGAGGAGCATTGGCCTTGGGTGTGCGCTGGCAACTTGCATTCCCGTGGGAAAACATGCCCATAATTGGTGCTTTTTTCCCTGCCTCTGCAGGTGGGCAGGTCACTCCCGAATTTTACACCATGCTATTCACGATGCATGCAACAGTGATGATCTTCCTGGTGATCATTCCTGTTCTTGCTGGTGCGTTCGGGAACTTCCTGATACCGCTGATGATAGGTGCGGACGACATGGCGTTTCCGCTGCTGAACGCATTGAGTTTTTGGGTCATGCTACCCGCGATTTTCTTCTTCGGAATGAGTTTCGTCTGGAATGATGGATGGGGTCCTAACGCTGGTCCAGGAGCTGGTTGGACATCGTACCCTGCACTCTCCGCAATCAAGGCAGCCGCACCGGGATCCGGCTGGGCACAGTTTTGGTGGTTGATGGGTGTGACATGTGTTGGATTCTCATCGATGATGGGATCGATTAACTACATGACTACGATCATTAACATGCGAGCACCTGGAATGACTTTGCTCAGGATGCCACTAACCATCTGGGGCATGTTTATTACCGCAGTCCTACAAGCATTTGCCCTGCCTGTTTTAACTGCTGCTGGATTTATGCTGGTTGCAGACCGAACCTTAGGAACATGCTTCTTTATCCCATCTGGATTGGTGGTGAACAATGCCGCACCGACCGTTGGTGGGGGACAGACGCTTCTTTGGCAACACCTGTTCTGGTTTTATTCGCACCCAGCGGTGTACATCATGGTCCTTCCCGCAATGGGAATGGTTTCAGATATGCTCGCTTGTATGTCACGCAAACCGATCTTCGGTTACAAGCCGATGGTTTATTCACTGGCAGCGATTGCTGGTCTCGGATTTATCGTGTGGGGTCACCACATGTTTATCTCGGGAATGAATCCAGCTCTCGGAATGACTTTCATGATTTCAACGATCATGATTGCACTTCCTTCAGCGGTGAAGGTGTTCAACTGGATCGGTACGATCTGGGGTGGAAAGCCCGAGTTTAATGTCATCTTTTTAAATTGTGTTGCTTTCGTCTCAATGTTTATCGTTGGTGGACTTTCCGGAATTTTCATGGCAGCAGTCCCTGTCGATATCTACATTCACGACACCTACTTCATTGTAGCTCACTTCCACTATGTCCTCTTCGGATCAACATTGTTTGCAGTCTTTGGAGCGATTCACTTCTGGTATCCGAAAATGTTCGGTCGCTTCATGAGTGAGGGATGGGGGAAGCTTCACTTCTTCCTGACTTTCATTGGTTTCAACGGAACGTTTTTCCCAATGCACCTGCTAGGTGTTGCCGGAATGCCGCGCCGTTACGCAGACCCTTACCTGTACCCTTACCTTGAACATCTTCTCCCACTAAATCAGTTCATGACAGTTTCTGCAGCCGTTATGGGATTTGCACAATTCATCCTGATCGGCAACTTCATCTTCAGCCTGTTTTCTAGTCGCAAAGCAGGTCGTAATCCCTGGAATGCGAACGGGCTCGAATGGCATGCTCCGTCGCCTCCGGGACATGGAAACTTCGATATTCCAGCTGTTGTTTATCGAGGCCCATATGAATATTCCAGCCCTGAGCATGATTCTGACTACTGGCCCCAAGCTGAGGTTCCAAAACCAGTTGTTGAACACGAATCAGAAACAACACCAAAAATTGCCCCCGCTTAACTCTGTACGAATCATTAGTCCGTTCCCGCAGTCCCAAATCACTACGGAAACCGAATACGTGAAGTTGCCGATAAGATCTCATGTCCCAAATCGATCAGACAAACTGGTTTCGCCGCCTCGCCGTTACGGCGTTAGGTTTGACGATGATCACACTGATCTTCGGGGCTTTGACGACATCGAAAAACGCCGGGATGGCATTTCGTGACTGGCCGACTTCTGACGGCCATATGATGATCACCTATCCCTGGCTGAGCGACTTCGCAAAAGACTGGGACAAATTTTTAGAGCATGGTCACCGTTTAGCTGGAATGGTGATTGGAATCTGGTCAATCATCCTCGTTGTCTTTGCGTTCATGACAAAACAACGACGCACACTGAAAGTCCTTTCCGTGTGTGTATTGCTTGGTGTGATATTTCAAGGTTTGCTAGGTGGCTTCCGAGTTCAGCTTGATGAGCGTGGCCTCGCCATGGTCCATGGAGCATTTGCGGCTCTCGTCTTTTCAGTAATGGGAGCACTCATTGTGCTTTCAGGAAAGCAGTGGGAAACACCTGAAGCTGAAACAGAACGGACAACAATGACCATCATGAAGGTCTTGTCTGTTCTACTCCTGTCGATTTTGGTCATTCAATATCTATTCGGTGGAATGATTCGTCACCAAGGATCGGGGTTGCATGAACACCTCGCATTAGGATTTGTTTCGCTTGGAATGATATTCGTTAATTTCACCTTCTGTAGTTTTTCAAACGTTTCCTGGCTAAGAAAGTCTGGCCTGCTACTCCTTCTTATTGGTATCGGCCAAGTCGGTCTTGGATTAGGAACGTGGGTTTTGAAATTCGGATTTACACCGACTGGATATGTTCCCATCAGTGATTCGATTCAACAGGTGACATTACGAACGGCGCACACCGTCTGGGGGATTGTGACATTCCAGGCTGCGTTTGTGCATTTATTAAAAGTTTATCGTGTCGGTACTGTGTCGAAATTTTCTGACTCCAAGCCGATCACGGTCCGCAATTCCAAGCAGGTTTTCGCTGTAGAAGGGGGGCAGGAATGAGTACATCTGTTATGAATCCTGTACGTTCCAACTCCGCAGTGAAAGAGCTGGAACAACGATCCTCAGTTGCTACACGCTTGGCCTGCTATGCTGAGATGGCCAAGCCTCGTATCGCCTTGATGGTGCTGCTCTCAATGGGAGTTGGCTACCTGCTCGGTTCGGAAGGCGTGTGGAGATTGACCCCGTTGCTGAACGCCAGCATTGGTGTCGTCCTCGCTGTCTTTTCAGCGAGTGCACTGAATCAGGTTTACGAAAGACATACAGATGCCAAGATGAAGAGGACAGAGAACCGTCCGCTCCCTTCTGGGAAACTGACAACTTCTGAAGTGTTGCTGTTTGCGATTGCTTGCTCAATCGTCTCCTTCTTCTATCTTTTGCTGACAGTGAATCCATTGACAGCAATGCTCACTGCGGCGACAACAGTTTTGTATGCTGGTGTCTACACTCCGTTGAAGCGTTACACAACATTCTGTACAGCAGTCGGGGCAATTCCAGGTGCGGCTCCTCCGGTTTTGGGTTGGGTTGCAGCGGGGGGATCACTCGATATTGTCGCGTTTTCGCTGTTCGCCATTCTGTTTGTCTGGCAGTTCCCACACTTTTTGGCGATTGCCTGGATGTACCATGATCAATACGCCGGAGCTGGACTAAAAATGGTTCCGGGAGCAGGTCGTCCGAAGGTCATCGGAGCGATTTCTCTGGGATACGCACTGGTCCTGTTACCTGTCAGTTTACTTCCGACTCACTTTGGGTTGGCTGGAGATTTTTATGCGGTCGTGGCAATCCTTTTGGGAATTGTTTACGCAGTCGCTGCTTTTGGTTTTTATCGAGACGAATCGCGTCAACAAGCGAGACGATTACTGTTTGCTTCGCTGATTTATCTTCCCGGTGTGTTGCTGGCGATGACATTCGATCACTTACGATTATTGAACGAAATCCTTTAGGTTTGACTCGCGGTTTTTCCGCAATAGAGGTTGTATTTCCATGTCGCATTCACACCATCCTCCCGCCATGAAGATGGGTTTGCCGATTACCGATGCCAAGCTTGGTATGTGGTTGTTTCTCGGCACGGAGATCATGTTTTTCACAGCATTCATTGGTTCATACATTGTGCTGTATTTCGGATCGGTCGATGCCACCGGAAAATCCGCTTGGCCGGTCGCTACGGACGTCACCCATATCAAGATTTGGGCTGGTGGTTTAAACACATTCATTCTGTTGGCTTCGAGTTACTTTGTCGTTGTCGCACACGAATCGATGGGAAAAAGAGACTACGCCAAAGCTCGAAAATTCCTGGGGCTGACTTTCTTGTTCGCCTGCGTGTTTATGGGAATCAAAGGGTACGAATACTACGGCAAGTTTTCTCATGAAATCGTGCCTGGTAAAATCCCTGAAACAGAGATGCAAGCGATCAAGAAAATGGAATCTGATATTGAATCGAGATACCACACTCGACTCGATGCTCTCGTTCCGAATTCGGCAATCGTCAATTCCGAAGGCGAAATGCCAGCGACTCAAGAGATGGTTTACTACCGAAAAGCTGCTGTTCTTCCGCAAGAAATTGAAGCAGCTGAAGGTGAAAAGAAAAAGAACCTCGAAGCCGTCTCAGCTTTGAATACGGAAGTCAGTCAACTTAAAGAGAAGATCTCCGCAAACTCTCTGACTTACGATCAGGCGGGTACTCTTCTGCATAACATGGAGAAGGATGAGCAATATGGCTCGCTGTTAAAGGGACTGCACCTGTCACATCCGATTGTCTATGGCAACCTGTTTGCCTCGACATACTTTTTAATTACAGGATTCCATGCCATCCACGTGATTGTTGGAATGATCTTGTTTGGTACCGCACTCGCACAAGGAAGTAAACTTAACGAACGTTGGTCAAACTGGGTTGAGAACAGTGGCCTGTACTGGCACTTTGTCGACTTAGTCTGGATTTTCGTGTTTCCGTTGCTATATATCATTCCCGGCAACATCTAGAACCAGTCCGAAAACCTCTGGAACAGCTGATTTCTCAACGTTTGAGAGAGCAACTTCAAGTTTCAGGATCAGTTTTAGAACATTTCGAATGTTGGTCGTGTCCGTGATCATCTCATTCATGACTTCACAGGCCGTTCAGCACGAAGCAGAACGAAAAGACCAACATTTGATTTTCGCTACCGTTGACATTCCTTCAGACTGAACGCTGCCGTATTTTCATCGATCTTCGGATCGATTCAACCTGAATCACGTTTCGCTGAACGCTTCGACGTTCCAGCAATTAGAATAAGGCCCAATCATGGACCAGTCACACGCTCAATCACAACATCACGTGAATTACTTTTTGGTTTTCATGGGTCTGTGTGTTTGCACTGCGTTGTCTGTGATATTTGATGTTGTTGAGATGTCACCAACCTTGGTTGTGATTGCCGTGCTCGCAGTCGCGGTCGCTAAAGCAACATTCGTGTTGAAATACTTCATGCACTTGAAGTTTGAAGGTCGATGGAAGTTCGTCATCCTGATGCCGACAGTGATCTTGTCAATCGGACTGATGATTGGACTCGCACCTGACGTAGCGATGCACTACTACGATTACAACGCCATGCAGACACGCCTCACTGCGCATCACAATGAAGAAGGCTACGGAGAAGGACAAAACGACCACAGTGGTGAGACCGCTACTGAAGCTGAAGCGAACCAAAAAGCGAACGCTCAGCCAGCTGGTCATTGATCGCCACTGAACAAAATCATGAACACTAACTAAAACGGAACAGTCCATGACGTTCCCTGTGAAGATCATTAATTCCATCACTGTTTGTTAGTCTCTCCAGAGCAATTCCAATATCAGTTTTCATGATCTGCCGCGTAACGAGCAGTTTGTGGAGTCGTGAAAGTAACCGATACGGACACGACAAGCATTGAAACGCTCTCATTTCTACTACCGGTTTCAATATTGAAGCCGGTTTTCTGTCGTACAGGATGGTTCATGCCAGCCGTTGAAGTCGAACAACTCGTGTTTCGATATGGAGATCGCGTTGCTCTGAATGACGTTGGGTTTACAGTGCCGGCCGGGGATGTCTTCGGCCTGCTGGGACCAAACGGAGGAGGAAAGTCCACGCTGTTTCGCGTCCTCTCAACTCTTCTTCCTATTCAAGAAGGGAGCGCCCAGGTTTGTGGGCATTCCGTCTTATCTGATCCCGACGCGGTCCGGCGCTGCATTGGCGTGACGTTTCAGTCTCCCAGCCTGGATCTGAAGTTAACTGTCGCTGAAAACCTGAAACACCAAGGGCATCTCTACGGACTTTATGGAGCGGAGCTTCGGACACGTTGTCAAACAGTCATGGCGCAACTGGGTGTCGCAGATCGAGCGAATGATTTTGCTGAGAAACTTTCTGGCGGTCTGAAACGCAGAGTCGAAATCGCAAAGTCCCTGTTGCACTCACCTGAAATCTTATTGCTTGACGAGCCAAGCACCGGGCTCGACCCCAGAGCGCGTCATGATTTGTGGGAAACTTTATTGAAACTGCAAAAGGAATCCGAAGTCACAATTCTTGTCACGACACACCTCATGGAAGAAGCTGCCAGATGTGGCCGACTCGGAATACTCGATGAAGGAAAATTGATCGCGCTAGGGACACCTGACGAACTGCAAGCGATGGTCGGTGGAGACAGCCTCACTATTCAGGCAGAAAACCAAGACCAACTTGCCGCTCAGCTCCGTCAACAATTGCACGTTGATGTACAAAAGATCGGAGAGACGCTGCGGATCGAACAAGAGAATGGCCACGAACTACTCGTCCAAATTGCGACTCAATTTCCTGGTCAGTTTCAGAACCTGACGCTTGGAAAGCCAACTCTTGAGGATGTCTTTATTAAATTGACTGGGCGGCGTTTAGACGAAGGTGAAGCAGCATGAGCAGCACCACACAAGCTCAACGTTCCCCGTTATGGACAGCGACCTGGACACTGGCTGTCCGAGAAGTCGTGCGTTTTTTGCGGCAACGATCCCGCGTGATTGGTGCTGTCGGCCAACCGGTTGTCTTCTGGATTCTCTTTGGAGCTGGATTGCATGGGTCTTTTGCAATGCCCGGAACCGAGGGCGAGAACGCTCTTTCGTTTCAGGAGTACTTTCTTCCCGGCGTGGCGGTTCTGATTGTCCTGTTCACGTCAATCTTTTCTTCGATCTCGGTCATTCAAGACCGCAACGAAGGGTTCATGCAAGGAGTGCTGGTCGCTCCTGTTCCACGTTCTGCGATCGTATTAGGCAAAGTTCTCGGCGGAACAGCTTTAGCGTTGCTTCAGGCGTTCTTGTTCCTCATCGTGGCTCCTCTGTTACAATTTGTGAATCTTGCCCCCGAAATGAGTTTTGCATTCTCACTGTCGAGCATGATTCAGGCAGCTTTGTTCTTATTTTGGATATCTTTGGGGCTGACAGCGCTGGGATATCTCTTTGCCTGGAAAATTGATTCCGTTCAGGGATACCATGGAGTAATGAGCGTTGTCTTATTACCGATGTGGTTGTTATCGGGGGCGTTCTTTCCCGGTTCAGGTTCTCTCTGGATGAGCTGGATCATGCGACTGAACCCATTGACATACGGGGTTGCAGGTTTGAGGCGAACACTCGTCGAGAACCAGGCACTGCTGACGGATTCTCCATCAAAAGCAACGTGTATCATTGTGACGGTTGGATTTGCGATGGCCTGTTTACTCATCGATGTTTGGATCACACGCCGAGACCCAGCGGTGGCCTCATGATTGGATACTTCAACGAAAACCGACGCATTATGAATTCTCCTCGATGGCAGGTGTTGTCATTGTCCCTTGTTGCGTTCTGCTTGCTTGCCAGCATGACGTGCGAGGAACTCTTCGCGCAGAATGAAACTCCTGCAGAACTCCCTGAAAATCAAGTTCTGGAACCGGGAGACACTCTGCCGCTGACATATCGACGTAGCGCCTATGACCAACCTCAAGTCTGGAATCCGGACGAAGTTGACGACTTCACCCTGGTTGACCAGACAGGACAAGAATTCACGAAAGAGGATTTGCTTGGCAAACCATGGATCGTGAACTTCATCTTTGCTCAATGTCCGCATCAATGCCCGATGACATCACGGATGATGATGGAATTTGACAAAACGGTCTCCGATGTCGATATGCGAATGGTGACGATTACGGTCAATCCTGAAGAAGATACCGTCGAGATCATGCGAAAGTATGCCGACATCTGGGAAGCTGATCCCAAGCGATGGTTGTTTGCAACTGGTGATCCCGTTCAAGTCTGGAAGCTGATCCGCGAAGGTTTTAAAGTGACCGCGTGGGAAAACGTGGGGACTGCACGACAACCGGGAATGGAGTTTGCGCACGACAACAACATCATCCATGTCGATGCTGCCGGAAAAATTCTCGGACGTTACAACTCCATCGATCCGAAAGAGATGTCGGTGTTGCGACGCGTTCTGAAAGGGGACATTGAAACCCCGGACGAGTTTCGTCCCGTCGTCATCGAAGCGCGCGAAGCACAGCAAGCTACCGTTCTGGAATACATGAAAAAGGTCAAAGCCGACCCACTCGCAAAGCTTCCCTACTGGGCGAAGCGTTTGCCGGCCACCAATGCGATGCTCAACGCTCTGGCCACACTTTTGCTAATGCTCGGTTTCACAGCGATCAAAGCGAAGCTCACAAGTTTGCATAAAAAACTGATGTTGTATGCATTCGGCGTCTCCTGTCTGTTTTTGATTTCCTACCTGGTTTACCATTTCGCCCTGTACCAATACGCGGGCGTCCGTGGAAAGCCGTTTGAGCAGACTGGAACGATTCGAACTGTCTATTTCTCAATATTGATCAGCCACGTTATCTTAGCTGCAATGGTCCCCGTATTAGCGTTAGTCACGATTACCAAAGGACTTCGGCAGAACTGGGAGTCGCATCGAAAGTGGGCAAAAGTCACCTTCCCAATCTGGCTGTACGTGTCGATTACAGGTGTTATCATTTACTGGATGTTGTACAAGCTTTGATCAAGCCTTGACCAACTCAACAATACAGGTCGATTAGATGTTTAAGCAAATTCGAATTTTACTCGTCGCACTCGTTTTTTCGAGTGGTTTCTTCATGAGCAGCGCAGCTCAAGCATGCCCGATGTGTGCGGTGGCGAATGAAGATGCGCAAGATGATGTCACACTCGCTCGACCACGCGCTTACATGTACAGCATTCTGTTCATGCTGGCGATGCCAGCCACCATGTTCACTGCGTTCGGAATCTCTTTCTATCGACTCTCTCAAAAAAGAGCTGCCATGCATGAAGAAATGCTGGCGACAGGTCACTCCGACTCGGAAGGTTCAATCAATCCATCGGCGACCGCTGAGGAATAATCAAAGTCACGCTGAAGAAGGCGTATCGGAACCCTCGGAGCATGCAGGCACAGCCTTCTCAGCTGGTTGAAATGACCTCTGGGAGGTCCTCCACTTCTGCTGATTTTCAAGAGGCCAATTGTGCCTGCATCAGCAACGATTGTTAGAGCATCTATCGAATGAGTGTTCAGGTTCTGCCTCGCAGCGAACAGCAATTTCATTGGAGAAACGCGTTCTTCACGGGCATACAGTAGAGCAAGCTCGCTCTAGCGAGCAGATTTCATCATCAGGTAGCCAAGAACAAAGACGACGACGAGAACCATCCCGTACTGTGCCGGGGACAGGTTTTCCCAAAACTCAAATGCGTAACGCTTATAAGTACGCATGTAACTGTAGAATGGCATTGCCAAGAAGGGCGACATGGTTTACCTCGAACGGTCCGCTTTGAAGGGGGGATCTCTTCGAAACCCTACGTCATGAAGGTGTCGAGGCAACTCAGTTTCACAGAAACTGCTCACGAACGATCAGGACAATCATTTCAATCGCTCCAATTCGATTGTTCATCACGCCTCCCACGCACACGACTTGCTTCCATGTTGCATTGCTGAGGTAAAAGAGAGGCCCAGAGCAGCATCGAAGCGGCATTCACAGTATGCAGCGTGGCCCAAAAAACTCGAAGCGTTCTATTCGAAAGTTGCTTTTCTGCGGAGAGTGTGGTGGTACGACTGCGCAAATCGGTGTGATTCATCACGTACATATTGCAACAGCCGCAGAGCGTAAGAATGTCGGCTGAGGCGCTTTGGTTCTGACTCTCCGGGAACGAAGATTTCTTCCTCGCGTTTCGCTAGCGAGATCGTAAAGGGGGGATCGATTTCGAGCACGCGCATCGCCTCCATGGCTGCGCTGAGTTGCCCCTTCCCGCCATCGATCAAGAGAATGTCGGGGTAGGCTCCCCCCTCTTGTGAGAGTCGTCTCAGTCGACGACCAACAACTTCCCGTATTGAAGCAAAGTCGTCGACTCCCTCGACGGTGCGGATTTTGTAACGCTTATAGCCATGCTTGAATGGAAGCCCATCGATGAACTGGACGAGGCTGGCTACGGTTTCGCCTCCTTGTAGATGAGCGATGTCGACCCCCTCAATCACACGTGGGACTTCGTCAAGATTGAAGACCTTTTTGAGGCCGCGCAGCCCTTTTTTCGGGTCGATGTAAAAGACTTCTGGCTGAACATGATCATCCAGATTTCCGCGCAAGTTCAAACTATCAAGAGCTTTGATCTCATCGCGAATTCTGGCAGCCTTTTCGAATTTGAGTTCTTTGGATGCCAGTTGCATCTCCTTCTTCAGCTCTCTCAGAAGCTTGACCTTCTTGCCATCTAGAAACATCCTCAATCGGCGGATGTCTTCACGGTATTCCTCTTTACTGATTCGCAAGTTACAGGGGGCTGTGCATTGGTCGATGCTGGCAAGCAAACAGGGACGGAACCACTTCCAACGTTCGTCCTCTTCCTCAATCTCCAACGGACACGTTCGGAACTTAAAGATCTTTTGAAGAACAGAAATCGTCCCACGCAGTTTTTTAGCTGAAGTGAACGGGCCATAAAGCTTGACCCCTTTCGCTTCCGGCTTTCTGGTGAATTCGACCCGAGGAAACTCTTCGTTGATTCGAATTTGCAGGTACGGAAACGTTTTGTCGTCTTTGAGTTCCTGGTTGAATTTCGGCTGAATATCTTTGATCAATCGCGATTCGAGAAGGAGTGCGTCGACTTCAGATTCCGTCTTAATGAAATCGAGATCGGCAATTTCAGTAACCAGACTTGCCGTACGCTGATCGACAGCCGCAGCGGTGGTGAAGTAGCTGGAAGCTCGACTGCGGAGTTGAAGTGCTTTCCCAATGTAGATGACACGCCCCAGGTTGTCTTTCATCAGGTAGACGCCCGGAGTCTGTGGAAATGTTTTGACCTTCTCCTCCGGTGGGACCGCAGGAGTGGTTGGAGATTGAGTTTCCAGATTGTCTTCCGACTCATCCATGACGCAGCTTTATATCGTGTTGATTCAACGAGAGATTCTGAAGCCGCTCGACTGGACGACTGCAAAGAACCGGCCTCTACTGTTTGGCTACGACAGGATTGGATTTCCAGGCAGTGATTTTGTCTTGGGCGATTTTGTACTCTTCGATCATTGTCGTATCGAGGACACAACGGAAGCCGTTGTGAAAACTACTCGACATCACTTCCCCTGCCATACGTGCTCCGGTGCGGTATCCCGTACAACTATTTGTGTTGCACAAAAACGAGCCCCCTCGTTGGACACGCTTGACGATCCCCGGTTCTCGGGGATCAAAACTTTCTGCTGGACCTTTTGGATTTCGTTTGGGTGAAACTGCGTAGTAGTCGTGGTGATAATAGTCCGCGCACCATTCCCAAACATTACCTGCCATATCGTAAAGTCCAAGTTCATTCGCAGGAAACGCTTTGACGGGTGACGTTCCCAAGTAGCCATCTTCGTTTTCCCGTCGAGTTGGAAATTCCCCCTGCCAGTAGTTTGCCATGAACTTCCCGTTGGGATCCCGCTCTTCGCCCCAGAAATACTTGGACTTCTTCCCACCATTTCGGTTCGCATATTCAAACTCAGCTTCGGTGGGCAATCTCATCCCAGCCCAGTCACAGTATGCCACTGCGTCTTCCCAAGTGAGATGGACCACTGGGTGATCCATCCGGTCTTCAATTGATGAATCTGGACCATTGGGATGTTTCCAGTCTGCTCCATCGACAATTGCCCAGACTTGATACTCCCATCCTGGACCTTCAGTAACGAGACTCGCCCGGTCAAATTTGTCATTGAAACACATCGAGCCGGGCTTGAGTGCTTCTTCCGGAATCGCCATGGGATCGACTCCACTCTTCGCAAAGTCTTCTCGCGTCGGAACTTTCTCGGCAAAGGTGACGTATCCCGTCATCTCCACGAACTCTTGAAACTGTTGATTCGTGACCGGGGTCTCACTCATCCAAAACCCATCGAGCTCAACCGTATGTGCGGGTGACTCATCCGGCTTGATGCGATCCGGATTTGGGTCCTGTGGAGAGGGTTGATAATCCGTTCCCATCACGAAACTCCCACCCGGAACCCAAACGAACCCTTCTGGAGAAATGTGAGATGGAGGTTTGATGACCAGGCCGTCCGCGTTTGTTTTCGCGGAGGTCGAACTCACCGGGAGGAGAATCGCTGCAAAAAGGAGCCCCCCCAGCAAACAGCTTCCAAGCACGAGCAGGTAGATTTTCTTCATGAGGATCGGATTGTCATTAAACAGAACGGACGAAACGCTTTTCGCAGGCGAAGTTGAAAGTTGAGACCTCGACCTCGATCGCAACCGGAGCAGCTTCACACTTTAATGTCTCCTTGAAGATCGCTTTCACGGCTTTAAAGATTGCTCACGACAAGGCAGAACTTACAGAACAAGATTGGATTTGCTCAGGAAAATTCCGCATAAGTGGTGGCAATTCGGGCGAAAGACAAACTCTTCAACAGTATAATATGCGCTCTTATTATCATACGCATTCAGTTGTCAAATGTCTCCACTCTTTATGAGAGAGGCTGTTCTGAAGGTGTCAAAGAAGATCGTCAGCCAACGAAATCGCTGACGAGAGAATTCCGGAGATTTGCGATGACCGTGAATGATGACCCGAAGTATCAGGCTGGCAACCCTTCGACAGCGGAAGAGCACCTGGCTGACGACGTGATCATCAGCCCGGACACACTGCGAGACAATCGCATTCCCGCCGGACAGTCGAGGACCCGAAAGTGGCCTGTGCTGCACTATGGAACTGTTCCGACAATCAACCACGACCTGTGGCGACTCCAAATCGGCGGACTCGTGGAGCGGCCACTTAAGCTGACTCTGGATGAGTTCCGAGCGTTGCCGCATGTGAAAGTCTACTCCGACTTTCACTGCGTCACCAAGTGGTCTCGATTAGGAAACGTTTGGGGAGGCGTTTCGGTACAAGAAATCATGGAGCGAGTCGGCGTGAGAGCAGAAGCAAAGTTCGTGATTGCTGAAGGCTTTGATTCGGGCTGGACGACAAATATTCCAATCGAAGACTTCAACGTCGCTGATGCTTTGCTCGTCGAGACTCACGATGGAGAACCGCTCGATGCCGATCATGGCGGGCCCGTAAGATTGGTCGTCCCGCAACTCTATGCCTGGAAAAGTGCAAAATGGCTTCGCAAGCTGACGTTCGTCGCTGAAGACTCCCCCGGGTATTGGGAGCAACTCGGCTACCACATGCACGGAGATCCCTGGGTCGTCAACGAAATGAATCCCGACGGAGAAAGATTTCGCGATGACCCCGACTGGAAGGGCCCGCGCCCGCCGGAATCATACTAAACCTAGCCCCGAAACTTGATCTTGCTCTCTCAAACGTTGAGACAAGCGGCTATTCCAGAGGTTTTCGGACTGGTTCTAGAGCACTTTCGAATCGGTGTTCGCGCTCTTCTGTCAGGAACCCGCACTATCGCGAACAGCAATGATGCGGGTGAAACGCGTTCTTCACGGGCACATCGTAAAACAAACGGTTCTAAAAAGTCGTCGTTTTCTGACTGAGGAAGCGGCCGCCGCTGAGGTACATGCCATCATCACAAGGACGGCACCATTCGATCAAAACGCGGTATTCAAACTCACGAGTATCGCTCGCCATCCGCACAGTCACTTCTCCGGGTGAAATCATCCCTTTGTGGAGGAGTCCAATACCTGTACGGCTGATCTCACGCGTCATTGCGGAAATAGTGTTTCCACGAAGTGTCGTCATTTCCGCTGGAACCGAAAGTTCCAAACGCTCAGAATTCCGATTGTGATCTTCATCAGACTTCCCGATACTTTCCAAAATCGAGCGTAAGTCATTGAGTTCCGGGCGATTCCAAGGGTCGCTCAACATAACAATCCTTCTCCGACGTGATTATTCCTGTGGTCACATCGAGACGACACACAAAAGGAGAGCCGTGATCGATGTGAATAGATTTCATTATGTTGAAATGTAGACCACATCCGATCTGGAAGTGGAATGCCTTTGAGATTCCGTCAAAATCTGAAAAGAGAGCCTCCGCAATACCGGCATAACCCTCACACATTCACCATCTTCGATTCAAAGATGACATCGCTGCGAACAATCCACTCAAGCAAATCGAAACCGACAACCTATTCGTTGGAGTCGACAAGCCCTTGAAGCAGGACTAAAGCTTCTCTGTAGCGAGGAGCTTCTTCGAGTGCCTGGAGAACACTTCTTCGAGCTGAATCGTGTTGACCGAGCTTCTGCTGCTGGATCGCCTTGCGGTAGTACAGATCAGCGCGGTCAGCCGGTTTCAGTGCGAGCAATGAGTCCATCGCATCGATGGCGGATTCTGATTCTTCAAGATGTTCGCTGGCGGCGGCCAGTGCAGCGTGAGGTTGTGCGATTAACGGTTTGACGGCTAAAAGTTTCGACGCAAACTGTTTGACCGCTTCCCAATCTTTCTCGTCGTTGGCAATTTCCATTAACCGGAAAAATGCAGCCACTGCATCGTCGTCAATCTTCACCAACTTCAGGAGCGCTTGCTTCTCTTTGTCGTTCTCTCCCTGTTCTTGATACAGCTTCGCCAGTGTCAAGAGTGGGCTTTCAGGTCCTGGTTCGCTCGGAAAGAGTTCAACCGCTTTTTCATAAAGTTGAATCGCAGTCTTCGAGTCACCTTTCTCGACGAGAATACGCCCCCAGGCTTTCAACCCCAAATAGTGTTTCGGGTTCTCATCTGCCCAAGCGAGTGCATCCTTTGCGGGCTCAGAACTTTGTATGAACTCTGCGATTGCCGGTTCGCTCCACTCCACGTTCTTCCCATATTCAGTCGCGAGTTCGGTCGCGTACATAACAAGCTCCTCATCGAGTTGTTTCAGCGGAGCGGTGTGGCGCGGGAGCGATTCATTAATGTTCATCCCCACAGCCAAATCGTCCAGCACCTTGAGCAAGGAATCAAACCCATATTTCTCGATGATATGTTCGACGATCAGTGAGCTTTGATAGTAGGCAAATTGAACATGAACCGGAGACTTGGGCGAGAGAAACATTTCACTCATCTCGCCGATCGGAGAGAGTTCGCCGCCGAGAATCATATTGCGATAGGTCACATTCAGATGCTCTCCCCAAGAGGCATCACGTTGCCGTTCTTCGTAAACCGAGATCCCCTCGCTGAGCCAGCGCGGCATGCGGTTGTTCGTTTTATTCAAGGTGACCACATGAGCAAACTCATGCCACAGGACAGATTCCAGGTTCACCGGGTTGGCATCTTGCGAAGCCGGACTGTTTGCGGTAATCACATCACCAAAGCAAACTCCGAGATAACCGACAACCCCCGGCATTCCGAATGTGCGGACTTCAAAGTCTGCCGGGCGAGGAAAGATTTCGACGAGGATCGTTTCAGGCAGTTCCTGTTTGTACTTCTGAGTGAGCACCTCGCGTGCTTCGGTCAGCAACTGGATCACTCGATGACCATAGATCTTCGCTTCATCTGTCGACATCCGGATCTGAAATCCGCTCGCTTCGAGCGTTTCAAACTTTTGGAGTTCATCCCGCAGCGTGACCAAGTTATAGACAGCCACATCATACGGGTCCTTCTCGTGGACTTCGTCGGCAAGTTTCCAACCTTCCTCTTCCCGCCCCAACCGCAGCAAGTCTTGAATCAATTGTTTTTTGGCAGGCGTGAAATTTGGATCAAACTCAAGGGCCTGTTCCTGAAAAGTAGCCCCTTGTTCGAAACGGTATTTTTGAGACAGCTTCCGACCAATGGTGTGATCGACCAGTGGATTCTTTTTCCATGTACTGAGTGCAAGATTGCGAGCCTTCATCCCTGCTTCGGTCTCCTCTTGAAGCAAGGCAATGACAGACTGGTACGCCAGAGCCTCTGGATGGTGCGGATTCACTTTCAGGGTCCGCTCGATCAAAGCACTCGCCTCTTCATATTGTTCGGCGTCGATGAAATGATCGACTTGAAACAGCAGTGCCGGAATGTGATTTGAATTCTTCTCCAGCGTCACCTGCAAATAGCCGTTTGAAACTTCTCGGTCCGAGCCTGCAAACGCGAGTGCTAAGCCGAATGTGATGTCCGGGTCGTCAGGATGATCTTCAAATGCCGGACCGAACATTTCTGCAGCCAGTTGAAAATCCCGTTTTTCCAATGCCAGATTACCGAGCGCCAATGCGGGCGAACGATGCAAAGGATTGTTGCGCCGCGACCGAGTGAAAAACGCATCCTGAGCCGCTTTAACGTCGGCTCCCTGCTCAATCACAAAGTGTCCCAACGTCACCAGATTTTCGGCGTCGGTGTATCTCCAGGGAGAAGCCTGAACCATCTGAGCAATCTCTTCGGTATACTTCAGTACCAGCTCGTCCTGATTCAAATACGGAACTACCTGCATCGCTAACCACCGCAGGCGAATGCTCCACCCGTAACGTTCAAGAGCTGATTGAATCGTCTTCAGCGACTCTTCATATTTCCCAGTCTTGAACTCCGCTTCCGCTTTCACCAGATGCCAGGACTCTCCATACACTCCCTGCTCAATCGCCTCAGCTGTCGTGGTGATACATTTCTCGTATTCACCGTACAACAACAGTTCTCGACACTGATCGATATCCGCTCCAGAACAGACAGACCCGGTCCATAGACAGAAAACGAAACCAGACAGAAATAGACGTCGAACAGATTCCATGAAATCCTCCAGAGTCCGGAACAGTTGCCAGAATTCTACGATAAATGAAAGCCTCCCGCAGCTAAGCGGCTTAATTCACAAATGAGAAGGTTGGGTGATTCGACGTTAAGCATGTCCTTGAAAGACAAAAAAGACAAAACTGTTCAACGTGTAGAAGAACGAACTTCCCGAAGGTGACTTGGGTTCGTCGCTGAAGTAGGATGTGCGGCAGTTTAGATTTTTGAATTCTCATTCACCGGCGCGCCTCCATCGGAGCCTTCGCCTTCGCCCCTTTCACCACATGCCCGAGCTGACGCTCAATACTGATGTTCAGTTCCTTCCGGGAGTCGGTCCGAGATGGGCGGAGCTGCTACGGAAGTTGAATGTCGAGACGATTGAGGATCTCCTCTGGACCCTTCCGCGTGACATCCTTGATTTTTCACATGTTTGTCCGCCCGAAGAACTCAAAGCTGACAAACCACAAACGGTTCGGGGAAAGGTGGTCGACGTCGACGCGCGCCCCTTGAGAAATAACCGCACGATGACAGCTGCGCTGCTCGATTGTTCGACTGATTTCGTGCGCGGAGTCTGGTTCAATCAACCATGGATGCGAAATCGACTCGTCGAAGGACAGTCGGTGATTTTCTCCGGGAAACCAAAATTCAATCAGGGACGCTGGGAGTTCTCTCATCCGAATGTGCAATGGCTGGACGAGGACGACAGCGAAACCGGAGGGGTGATTCTCACACGCTACCGCCTGACTGATGGCTTGAAAGTACACAAATTACGCCAGATCATCGGAAGCGGAATCGAATCGGTCATTGATCAAATCCCTGATCCGCTCCCGGAATCGTTTCGAGCACGATTGAAGATGCCAAGCTTAAGCAAGGCGATTCAATCTGTTCATCAGCCATCTTCAAAAGACGAATACGACGCGGCTCGACGCCGAATTGTGTTCGACGACCTCTTCGAATTCCAACTCGGTTTGGCTCTTCGACGTCGTCAATGGCGTGCGCGTCAGAACGCTCCGAAGTTTGAAACGACAGCTAAGATTGATGCCCGCATCCGTCGACTCTTCCCGTTTCAATTCACGGACGGGCAGAACCTTGCAGTGAGCGATTTGTCCAACGATCTCCGATCCGGGTACGCAATGCACCGGCTCATCCAGGCAGATGTTGGAGCGGGAAAAACGGTGGTCGCGATTTATGCCTTACTGGTCGCCATCGCCCATGGATACCAGGGAGCTCTGATGGCTCCGACGGAACTACTCGCCAACCAGCATTGGGAAACGCTCTGCGAACTCCTTGGAGAAAGCCGAATCGAGAAAGAACTTCTCACCGGAAGCCTGACTCCGAAAGAACGCCAACGTGTTCTCGACGGGCTTGCCTCTGGAAGCATTCAACTGGTCGTGGGAACCCAGGCACTGATTCAAAAGGGCGTTTCGTTTGAGAAGCTGGGGATGGTCATCATCGACGAGCAACACAAATTTGGTGTCGCACAGCGGGCACAATTCTCGAATGATTCCGGCCCACCTCCTCATATTCTGGTGATGACGGCGACACCGATTCCGCGCACACTCTGCCTGACGCAGTTCGGTGATCTCGATATCACCATTGTTAAAGATCGACCGAAGGGACGACAATCTGTCGTCACCAGTCGGATTTCAACCAGCCCTCAGAAGCGGAAAGCGTGGGAGTTTTTGAAAGAGAAGTTGCGATCCGGACGGCAAATGTACATCGTTTGCCCGCTCGTCGACACGAGTTCCAAAATGGAAGCCGCCTCAGCAGAGGAGACGTTTCAGAAGATGAAGGCGAGCTTACCTGATTTCAAGTTGGGCTTGGTGCATGGACGAATCGACCGCGAAGAACGAAACGAAACGATGGCTGCCTTTCGAGACCACGAGATCGACGTCCTCGTTTCGACGACTGTTATCGAAGTCGGTGTCGATGTTCCGAATGCAACACTCATGGTCATCCTCGACGCGGAACGATTCGGGCTTTCTCAACTTCATCAGTTGCGGGGCCGCATCGCTCGTGGAAAACATCGGGGATACTGTTTTCTCGTTTCAGGATCAGACTCTCCTGAAGCAAACGCACGTTTAGCAGCCCTAGAAAATTCCTCAGATGGCTTTGTCGTCGCGGAGCAGGATTTCGAACTCCGTGGTCCCGGAGATGTGTTGGGAACACGGCAGCATGGCGCACTTCCGTTACGATTTGCCGATTTCCTCAAAGACGAAAAAATGCTCGAACAGGCCCGCAAGGAAGCCTTCCACCTGGTCCGCTCAGGAGACTTCGACTCACCCGAGTTTGCAAAGTTCAAAGAAAAAGTTCTCGACCGCTTCTCAAAACTTCTCGACCTACCAAGAAGCGGTTAGAACATCTTTCGAATTGGTTTGCAGGATCTGCCTCTTGACGAAGACTTTTTAAGTCAGCCATTCATCGAGATGCTCTTTCACGAAATCATCGTCAGTCAAGTGAGGGTATGATCGATAAAGCCGATCGATCTCTTCACTCTGACCGGGACTTAAGACCTCGTTTTCATCCAGGCACCATGTCCCCTCCAGCAACCCCTGCCGACGGAGAACCTCAGACAAACCGGGAATGCAACCACGGAAGGAATTGGATGCATCGAAAAGGACAGCATTCGCGTCGGTCGTTTCATTGTTGATGACCATCATCTCTTGCGAAGCTGGGCCGTTTGCTTTCTCTGCCTTTGCTCGCTCAAGAAGTTCAACAGACTTTTTCGTCCAGACCGCCCAATGACCGAGCAGGCCACCGGAAAATTGCTTTTCGATCGTTTTCTCACCAACCTTGAAACGATAGGTCGTCAGCAAATCCTGAATGATGTTGTCATCGTTTCCGGTGTAGAGTGCAACATCTTCACGTTCGGATTCTGCGAGAGCCCGGATGACATCAATTGTTTTGTAACGATCAAAGGCCGCAATCTTGATCGCTACCAGATTTTCGATTTCAACAAACTTCCGCCAGAAAGAATACGGCAAATCCATCCCTCCGACGCTTTCCTGGAGGTAAAAACCGAACAGCGGGATCACATCCGCAATCGCCTTGCAGTGAGCAACCAACTCATCTTCGCTTGACCCTTTCATCGCTGAGACGCTTAACAACGCAGCATCGTAACCAGCTTCGCGGGCGATTCCGGCTTCGCGGACAGCTTGTTCTGTTTTGCCAATCACACCCGCAATTCGTACGAGGGGACGGTCGCTGACGCGATTCATTTCTTCTGCTGCAAGTTGCAGAACCGGTTCGTAAAGTCCCCCCGGTTCATGAATCGCAAATTGAGTCGTATGAACTCCAACCGCCAGCCCCCCTGCTCCGGCAGCCAGGTAGTACCGGCTCAGTGCCCGTTGTCGCCGTTCGTCGAATTTCCGGGATGCATCTAAAACGAGTGGATGCGCTGGAATTGCGATTCCGTCAAGGAGAATTTTGCGAAGCTGTTCGTCTGTCATTTCTATTCTTCGTTGAGAGTCCGTGAAGCATGAATCGTAATTCGAATCGATTCGAAGTTGCAATTCACCGATCTCACCTAATCAGGCTTTTCAGTGTTTCATTGGTGTTTCAGATGGCACCTGAACAAACAATACACCATTGATAATGTGAATCAACTGCGGAGTCGATGTCGTAAAGTCTCAGGAATCTAAATTTCTGAGGGTTCATCCAGAACAATCTCATGCGGAAGCATTTGATTCCATTTCGAAATGGGTTTCGCACACTGCCCGAGAACTTCCATCTCCTCAGGAATCTTTTTCTCAGCTGGTCAAGAGTCTACGCCTCACGCAGAAGACTTACTAAAATCCACCCACTCAATCACAGAAAACATGTACGTCCCATGCAGGAGAACTTCAATGATGCAACTCGGATTCGCTAGCGCCATTCTCCCTGACCAGACTCTGGAAGAAGTTTTTGCAATCGCATCCCAGCTGAACTATGACTGCGTGGAAGTCATGTGTTGGCCTCCCGGGAAAGCAGAGCGGCGATACGCCGGAGTGACGCACATTGATGTGACCGGTCTGAACGACACCTCGATTCTCGAGATTCAGGAACTCACCGACAGATACGGAGTTTCCATCAGTGCGCTGGGGTATTACCCGAACCCGCTTTCCCCCGACCAACAAGAATCGCAGACCGCGATCGAACATCTTCGGCGACTGATCGAAGCGGCGCCACAACTTGGACTCGACCGAGTAAATTCTTTCATCGGTCGAGACTGGACAAAATCAATCGATGACAACTGGCCTCGCTTCCTTGATCTCTGGAGCCCGTTGATTGAACTGGCTGAGCAACATTCAGTTCGTATCGGCATCGAAAACTGTCCGATGTTCTTTTCGAATGATGAATGGCCCGGCGGTAAGAATCTTGCGATCAGCCCAGCGATCTGGCGTCGCATGTTCAGCGACATCCCCAGCCCGAACTTCGGACTCAATTACGATCCGTCACATATGATCTGGCAACACATGGACTATCTAGGTCCACTCAAAGAGTTCGCAGACCGCATCTTCCATGTCCATGCTAAGGATGTTCGCATTGACCGAGACAGATTGAACAGTGTTGGAATTTTGGCGAACCCGATGGAGCATCACACTCCCAAACTCCCGGGGATGGGGGATGTCAACTGGGGACAATTCTTCTCGATTCTCGGTGACTCAGGTTACGACGGTCCGGTTTGTGTTGAGGTCGAAGATCGGGTCTACGAGGGATCCTTGACGACTCGCTTCCAGTCGCTTCAACAAAGTTGTACATACCTGAGAAACTACATCCCGAACATCGAGTAGTGCGACACCGCATTGATCGCATCTGTTGAAACCGAAACACGAGCACAAACATGGACGCCACTTACTCCGATCTTTCAAAAATGATTGATCATTCGCTTCTCAGCCCGACGCTCAGCGCAGCCGATCTCGAATCCGGAATCGAACTTGCTTTGGCCTACGATGTTGCATCGGTCTGCATCATGCCTTTTGCCTTAAAGCAGTGTGCCGAGAAGCTCAAAGGCAGCACTGTCAAAGCATCGACCACAATCGGTTTCCCGCACGGTGGGCACACATCCACCATCAAACATGCTGAAGCCAAACAGGCCATCGCTGACGGCTGTGAAGAACTCGACATGGTCGTGAACATCTCCAAAGTTCTCAGCGGTGACTGGAATTATGTTCGGGAAGAAGTCAGGTCCGTTGTCGAGGTCACCCACGGAGCCGGGCAGAAATTAAAAGTTATCTTCGAGAACTGCTACCTCAACGATGACCAGAAAATTCGCCTCTGCGAGATTTGCAGCGAGCTCAATGTCGACTGGGTCAAAACATCCACCGGTTATGGAACCGGCGGCGCGACGCATGAGGATCTCATCTTAATGCGAAAGCACGCTGCGGAACATGTGCAAGTGAAAGCTGCCGGTGGTGTTCGCGATTTCGATGGGCTGCTGGCTGTCAAAGCACTGGGAGTCTCTCGCTGTGGTGCGAGTCGGACCAAGGACATTCTCGACGAATGCCGGAACCGACTGGGACTCGAACCGATCAATATCACGGCCTCTGGAGAGGCGTCGTATTGAGTCTCTCAGCTTGAGGCACTCAGCGTTTCACTACTGGTTTATCAGGCGATGATTTCGTCAACGACTCTGCCAGCGACATCTGTCAATCTGAAATCTCGTCCGGCGAAGCGGTAAGTCAGTTCCTCGTGATTGATACCCAGCAAGTGCAGGATTGTCGCATGCAGGTCGTGCATGTGGACGCGGTCCACAGCTGCGTGATAACCGAAGTCGTCGGTCTGTCCAAACGAGAAGCCGCTCTTCACACCGCCACCAGCAAGCCAGCTGCAGAATCCTTGTGGGTTATGATCGCGCCCGTTACTTCCTTGAACTGTCGGAGTTCTGCCAAACTCTCCGGTCCAGACGACGAGTGTGTCATCGAGGAGACCTCGCGATTCCAGATCTGTCAGTAATCCTGCAATCGGTTGATCAGTCGCAAGTGCGTTCCGCTCATGCCCTGCCTTGAGACCACCATGTTGATCCCAGACATTTCCAGTTGAGAGTTCAACGAAACGGACACCCGCTTCGAGGAGCCGACGACCAAGCAGGCATTGCCGCCCGAAGTTGTCGGTCTCTTTGGTTCCGATTCCATACAAGTCCTGGGTTTCCGGTGACTCTTTGGAAAGGTCCAGAACTTCCGGGGCGGATCGCTGCATCCGGCTGGCAAGATCGTACGCCTCGATCATTCCGGAAATTCGCTTATCCGGACCGAGCCGATCCAGGTGAGATTGATTCAAGGACTGAATGAGAGAAAGCCGCCGCTCATCTCGCTGAGGAGCCTTGCTGTCCGCCACGAGATGTTCAATTTTTGCGTTGCCAATTTTCCCTTGCCGGCCAATCGTCGTCGCTTGATGCTCCGCTGGCAGAAACGCAGAACCATAGTTCCGTGGACCGCCATGTCCACTCGATGGCCCAATCGAAACAAATGATGGCAAGTTGCCATTTTCTGTCCCCAGACCATACGACACCCATGCTCCCAGTGAAGGACGAACAAGGTTATCGCTTCCAGTATGTAACATGGAAACGGCTTGTCCGTGCGACTGACCTTTACTGTGCATAGACAGAATGAGACTCAAGTCGTCAACCTTTTTGGCAGTGTGTGGCAAGAGTTCTGAAACCCATTGTCCGCATTCGCCATACTGCTTGAAGCTCCAGGGAGACTTCATTAACACTCGTTTCGCGTCGATGTTCGACGGCGTTTCGAAAGGCAACTCACCTCCATCCCGCTTTTGCAACTCCGGCTTATAATCGAACAGGTCGACATGGCTCGGGCCTCCATGCATGAACAGAAAGATGACCCGTTTTGCCTTGGGGGTATGATGAGTGAATTGCGTCTGGACTGTCGAAGCTTCCAGCGTTTGCCCCGTCAATCCGGCCATTGACAGGCCAACTGACCCAGCGAGCATCTGCTTCAGGTGGTGTCGTCGTGTATGGAACATTGCGTTTTCTCGCGTAATTCTAATTCGTCTTCAAGTCCTGCTTCATGACAAGCAGTTTACGAAGTCGTGAAAGTGATCTTCATGGGGATAACAAACAAACGAGTTTTTGCCCATCCCTGTTTCCTGTGATCTCGCTCTTTGCGAGACCGGGTTAAGTTCGCGTCAATCACATCCCGAACTTAACATCTTACAATTTTATCTCCTTGAGATCTCGCTCATTAATCCAGCATGCGAAATGCGGAAGATGCAAACAAGGCATGTGCCAAGTCGGTCCAAGCCTCATTCGCTTTGACTTCATTTGAATTCAGGAACTCAAGGGAGACTTCCGTTTCCTGTTCGCTCGGAGGTCGGCCGAGAATGACAACGTACAATCGTTCAAGCTTTTCACTGTCTGTCGATAATTTTTGCTGATTTAAACGGTCAGCGACCTTCGCTGACTGTTCGGCGATAAACGGACCGTTCAGCATCCACAATGCCTGTGTCGGAACAGTTGTGTGTGCCCGTTGACCAGAAACAAAATCGGGATCAGCAAAATCAAAAACTCGCATCAACGAGGAAAGTTCATTCCGAATCACCGGTTGGTAGACAGTTCGAATGTTCGTGGAATCAAGCTTCACTCCCTTGTCGTTTGGAGTGTTTTGAGTGACTAACGTGCCGAGGTTAGCAACAGGCGGTCCCCCGGGTGAGAAGTCCAGTTCTTCAGTCGCCAGCAGCATCGAGTCGCGAATCGACTCTGCTGGAAGCGGTTTGCGATGGGCTCGCCAAAGCAATCGGTTCTCAGGATCAGCTTGCCAGCGCTGTTCATCATACTGGCTCGACAACTGATAGGTTCGGCTAGTCAGAATTTCTCTGACAAGCCATTTCGTCGACCAGTTATGTTCAATGAATTTGACAGCGAGTTGATCGAGCAGTAGAGGGTGCGTCGGTCGTTCTCCCAGATGCCCAAAGTTATCGACACTTCGAACGAGTCCCGCTCCCAGCAAGTGATGCCACACTCTGTTGACGTACACGCGGGCAGTCAAAGGATGTCGGGCATCCCCCAGCCATTTCGCTAAGGCTAACCGCCCACTTTGTCCATCTTCAATCTCCGGGGCTCCCTCGAAGTTCGCAACCTTCAAGAATCCACGAGTTACTTTCGGTCCCAGGTTTCGATGTTCTCCTCGGATGCAAACAAAATAATCCCCTTGCTCTTTCTCTTCCAAAACTGCAAGTGCTTTCGGAGCAGGCGGAGGAGCATTCGCGTCGAGTTCTTTGAGCTCTGCTTTGAGTTGACTCAGCTGTTTTTGAAGTGATTCAATTTCAGCAAGCAATCCGGTGTCATCTTCCTCGGTGAGCTGATTCAGTTCCTCCACGGAAACAAGTTGGATCGCGTCGACAAGCACATACCCATTCGCATCCTTATTTGAAATTTCCACAACAACCGGCTTCTCTTTCAAGAACTGGAAGCGTCCGAGTGGTTTCAGCATCGTCAGAATCGGTGCTTGCTTTGACTGATCGACCTTCAAGGATTCTTCACCTTGAGCATGCCGGATTGTCACAGGAACATTTGTCGCTCGCCCATTCGTCCCAGCAAATGCCAAGCGGACTTCATACTCTCCATCTTTAGGGACATCTATCGTAAAGATGGCCTTCTTCTGCCCCCGGTCTTTTTGGTCATCGTGGATGTACCCTTTCCCGATGAAGTTTTTGGAATAAGTTGATTTTTTCCAATCACCTATCAGTTTGGCTTTTGAATCATCAACAAGGATGCCTTGCTTCAGAATCTTTGATTGAGAAGAATTTGCCTCGCTCGACTTCAGCTTCGCTTCAACACCTTTGATCGACTTTTTCAATCGACCTGCTGCTTCATTGTACGCTGTCAGAGAGGCTTCATGCTCCGGCGTCATGGGGAGCGGTTGACGGGTCCAGTTCGAGACGTATTTCTGAATTTCCCCATCAAGCGTTTGAGTACTCCTCAGAATACCTGCAATCGCATAGTAGTCAGTTGTTGGAATCGGATCGAACTTATGATCATGACAGCGAGCGCAGCCAAGTGTCATCCCCATAAAGCCCTTGCCGATTGCAGTGACTTGCTCATCGACGACGTCCATTCTTAATTTTTCTTTATCACGTTCGGAGAGCATCTTCGCACCGAACATCAAAAATCCGGTCGCTACAATCTGTCGTGTCCGCTCCTCGACCGAGTCTGCATCGAGCAAATCTCCGGCAACCTGTTCAATCACAAATTCGTTGTAAGGTCGATCCTGATTGAAGGTATCAATCACATAGTTACGGTATCGCCAAGCGTTGTGAAACGTCGCGTTAAAATCTCCACCATTCGAATCTGCGTAACGTGCAACGTCGAGCCAATGTCGGCCCCAGTGTTCTCCAAATTGCGGAGAGTTCAACAAACGATCGATATACCCGTCGATTGCATTTTCATCGTCTGAATAAAGCAAACTCTCGACATCATTCGGCGAGGGCGGAAGACCGGTCAGGTCATAAGCAATTCTGCGAAGAAGAGTCTCTCGCTCAGCATCAGCCACCGGGGTTAGGGATTCTTCCTCAAGCCGATGCAAGATAAATTGATCAATCCAGTTTCTGGGCCAATCGACTTGTTGAACATCCGGAACCACATGCTCCTCAGGAAGTTGAAACGCCCAGAACTGTCTTCCCGCTTCGAGATCAATCCCCTGTGTCGACTGAGCATGCTTCACCATTTCAGTTCGAGGATCAGGAGCCCCCATTGCAATCCATCTCTCAAAATCCGCGATCACTTCGTCGGGGAGTTTTCCAGCCGGAGGCATCTCAAACGATTCAAATTTCAACGCATCAAGCAGCAGACTCTCATCCGGCTTTCCTTGAACCAAAGAAGGGCCAGAGTCTCCCCCCTTTAGCAATCCGGGAGACGAGTCCACCAACAGCCCGCCTTTAAGCGCTTCACTATCGGCAGAGTGACACTCGTAACAATGCTTGACCAACACTGGGCGGATTTTCTTCTCAAAGAAGTCCAGACCTTCCCGATCATCTGCCAAACTGGAGACGAAGGGGACAAACAGAAATACGATCGCTGTACAAGTTCGCACGGAGCACTCTCAAGCAAGAACTGGAAACGCTGATAAAATTTCTAAACTCGCTGTGATTCACAGAGATAGTGACCACATGACAAGTTTTGTCAGAGCGAATAAATCCACGCCTATTTATACAATATCAATCGTCATGCGCAAACCAGAGAACGGTGAATTGCCCCCCAAGCAGTCATTTTTTCAACACATCGAGAACGCAGAACCCGCAAAGGCGGGCTTGAACTCAAATTTCAGCAAAAAAAAGTCCCGGCTCTTCAATTCAAAGAACCAGGACGAAAACACTATGGACTCAGCAGTCCGAGTTTTGCTGCTCGAACTCACTCGATGGAGAGTTCAGTGACAATCGGATTAGAATCCGATTGAGAAATAAGGTGTGCTGATGTAACCGCGATTGTATCCACGGTATCCTCGATAGCCGTTGTAATAGCGTCCCCTGTAAGGACTACGATAGCGGTTGTGGCGGTAGCGATCCCACTGCCGATCAAGGCGGTTGTGTTGCCGACGCAACTGCCGGTAGTCCCGTTGAACTTCACGAGACCGACGAATGATTCGATTCGCACGAGGTGTTCGCCACGTCGCGGCGTCAGCCGTTTCGACAGTTCCAAGGCCACCAAAACTCATCATTGCGCAAGCACATCCTGCGAGCATGATTTTCTTAAACATATCAAATCCTCCTATTGTTAGTTCTTGTTGCTTTCTTTCTTGTTGTGTTAGAAGAGATAAGCAATCTGCATGCCATCCCACCGTTTCCAACGCACAAATACGCGTTTGCGTGTAAGACACGGTGAGAGACGCATTTAAGAACCTCAGAAAAATGACGCGAACTTCGAGCCAGCGAATATTCCCCAGCAAACTGACCGGTCAACGAACATATCGATGGCCAAGACCACAATGCCAGACTCCTAAGCCACGTGATGTGAGAAACTTCACACTTGAGCAGTTTGCTCTACCGCGTGCCCGTGAAGAACGCATTTCTCTAGTAAAATCGCTGTTCGCGACGAGGCAGAACCTGAACACCATTTCGAAAGACGCATCATTAGAGGATAAACTTACTCATATCTTCTGATTTCATCACAGAAGCGAGTTTTTGATTCACATAATTCGCATCAATTTTGATCGCCTGACCTTTAAGGTCGGGAGCTTCAAAACTGACCTCTTCCAGTAGATGCTCGAGCACGGTATGCAATCGTCGGGCTCCAATATTTTGCGACGACTGATTGAGTTGGAAAGCGATCTCTGCCAGCGACTGCAAACCTTCTTTTTCGAACTCTACAGTGACGCCTTCAGTTTCCAGGAGTGACACATATTGCTGAGTGAGAGAGCTCGCAGGTTCGGTCAAAATCTTCAGGAAGTCTTCTTGAGTAAGATCGTGAAGCTCAACACGAATCGGAAAACGTCCCTGAAGTTCCGGCATCAAATCTGAGGGCCGTGAACGATGGAAAGCTCCAGCTGCAATAAAGAGCATGTGATCCGTTTTGACGTTCCCGTATCGAGTTTGAACCGTGGTTCCTTCCACAATCGGCAGCAAATCTCGTTGCACACCTTGCCGACTCACATCGGAACTTTTTGAACCTTCTGCCCCACCGGCGATTTTGTCGATCTCATCAATGAAGATCATTCCAGTCTCTTCAGAAAGCTCAATCGCTTCCGCATGAATCGCATCCGGGTCCATCAGTCCTTCAACTTCCTGCTCGAGCAACAAGCCGCGCGCCTCCTCGACTGTGACCTTGCGATGACTGTGCTGCTTAGGCATGATCTTCTCAAACATATTTTGCAGATTTGTATCCATCTGCTCGACACCCATATTCGAAAAGATTTGCATCGGGGCCTGTCGCTGTTCGATGCTGATGTCGATTTCGCGTGTTTCGAGTTCCTTGGCTGCGAGCATCTCACGAAACTTCTCGCGAGTTCGCTGATGGCGTGCCTCAGCCTCTGGGTCTTCCTCTTGAGACCATGTCGATTCCGTCGGAACGAGCAGGTCGAGAATACGTTCTTCGACACGCTGCTTTGCTTTCGGCAACACCTCATCCCGCTTGGTCGCTTTGACAATTTGAATCGCTGCCTCGACCAGATCGCGGACCATACTTTCAACATCGCGTCCGTAATATCCAACCTCGGTATATTTGGAGGCTTCAACTTTGATCAACGGAGATCCAGTCAGGCGAGCCAGGCGACGACAAATCTCTGTCTTTCCAACTCCCGTTGGACCGATCATCATCATGTTTTTCGGTGTGACTTCTTTGCGCATCTCTTCTGGTAGCTGCTTCCAGCGCCAGCGATTACGCAACGCAATTGCTGCCGCGCGTTTGGCATCATGTTGACCAATAATATGTTCGTCTAACTTGGCAACGACTTCTTTAGGTGTTAATTCCGACACGTGATTTCCTCGACAATAATGTTCTCGTTTGTGTAGACGTCAATTTCTGATGCGATCATCAAAGCTTCGCGAACGATCTCACCAGCGGCCAGTTCAGAATGACGCAAGAGCGCGCGAGCAGCAGAAACCGCATACGGCCCACCCGATCCGATTCCAATCACTCCATCGGTCGGAACAACGACATCCCCCTGCCCGGTGATCAGCATCTGATGCTCGTCGTTGATCACAATGAGCATCGCCTCCAGCTTTCGTAACATTCGATCTGTTCGCCAGTCCCGTGCAAGCTCAGTCGCCGCGCGAGGAAGATTCCCAGGGAAGTCTTTCGCCTTCTCTTCGAATCGCTCCAGCAATGCAAACGCATCTGCCGTTGATCCAGCAAACCCGACGACGACGGAATCATTCAAAATTTTGCGAATCTTTCGGGTATCCAGCTTCAAAACCATATCGCCATAGGTCACCTGCCCGTCACCACCGATGGCTATTTTGCCATTATGTTTGACTGCAATAATCGTCGTTGAATGTGTTACTATTTTTTTGCTCATTCTTCTTTGCTCTAACTAAATCTGAACAACGGAGCTTCAAGTTAAAAAGGAAACAATCCCGGAAGCCTGCTGAGGCACTCTCGAACCAGTCTAACAAGTCTTGGGAAAGTCACTTTTCTCAATGTTTGAGAGAGAAAATTCAGGTTCCCGAGCCAGTTCTAGGACCAGTCCGAAAACTTCTGGAATAGCCGCTTTCTCTACATTTGAGAGGGCAATTTCAAGTTTCAGGATCAGTTCTAAAACATCTCCAAACATGATGTAATCGTTCCGTCTCGTGATGTACAGGATTTCTCTAATGAAAGACTCGCTTCACAGCCCCGAGAAACCCCAATGCATCTCATTTCCTGAAATCATATACGCGTGCTGTCTCACGGCGAGAGTCTTTTCCTTGATGATAGAGACTCCTCACGATCACCAGCAGCACGAATGCGTGCGAAGTCTATGAAATTGCAAATCGACCTCTTCGTGATTCGCTCAACTCAACCGACCCTTAGCTGCATGTTAACGAAAGTCGATGAAAAATGGGTTCAGCCAGCCGACGCATCAATCGGGATTGACCTTCATGGCAATTACTTCGAAAGTGCACCATAACTGCCCGGAATCATAGTTCCCCAAACGCAAGACTTCATAAGCAATTCTCATGCTAGAGCATATCCAATATTGGTCTTTACCTTCTGCCTCGTGGCGAGGTGGCTATGAAGTCATGAAAGTGAGCTTCACGGACACGACCAGCATTGAAGATGCGACAAGCAAGAGCTGCGAAAACTGGAAACCCCTATTGAGCAAAGCCATTTGTTGCATCTTGGGTATATTATTATCGAGTGCATTCAACACCCCCGTTTCTGCTCAAATTATATCGTGGCCGCAGTTTCGTGGACCAGGGGGACAGGGAATTTTCGAAAACGTTTCACTGCCCATCGAATGGAGCGAGAAAGAAAACATCCGCTGGAAGTGTGAAATCCCGGGCCTTGGTCACTCGTCACCAGTTCACGATGGTGAAACCTGCTGGCTGACGACCGCCACTCCCGACGGAAAGATCCTCGGCGTCGTTTCAGTCAATCTCTCAAATGGAAAGCTCGACAAAAACCTTACAATCTTCGAACCACAAAATCTCGAAAAGATCCACTACGACAACAGCTACGCCTCCCCGACGCCAGTCCTCAAAGATAAACGATTGTATGTCCACTACGGAACATACGGAACCGCCTGCATAGATTGTGAATCAGGACGCATCGTTTGGAAGAACAACGACTTTCCAGTAGAGCATCAGGGCGGCCCCGGCAGTTCACCTGTCATCTTTGAGGACATGTTGATTCTGACTTTAGATGGTGCGCAACAACAACGAGTCGTCGCTCTCGATCTTAAGGATGGCTCTCTCCGCTGGGAAAGAAAACGCTCCGCGCCGCTGCGACCGAATCCGATTACTCACCGAGCATTTTCCACACCGCTTCTGTACGAATACAAGGGATCCACTCAACTCCTCAGCCCAGGTGCTGATCAGATTCACGCATACGATCCCGCAACAGGTAACGAAATCTGGCATGCCCGTTACGTTGGTTTTTCGACTGTCCCCTGCCCGACTGCCCAAGGCAACATCGCAGTCTTTTGCACCGGTTATTTTCAACCAGAACTTTGGGCCGTCACTCTCGACGGTTCCGGCGACATTACAGAATCGCATCGGAAGTGGAAGTTTCGCGGACCAATTCCAGATATCCCCTCGCCGATTATCGTCGATGATCAGGTAGTCATCATCTCGAACAAGGGAGTAGCCACCGGACTCGACTTGCAATCCGGGAAACGGAAATGGGTACTCCGCGTCGGCGGGAATTTCTCCGCATCACCGATCTATGCCAACGGCCTGATCTATCTGTGCAGCGAAGAAGGCGTCACAAAAATCATCGATCCCCAAACAAAAAAACCTCGCATCAAACAAGCGAATCGATTGGAAGACGGCATCAAAGCGACCCCCGCAATCATCAACAACGACCTGTTGATTCGAACAACCAAAGCCCTCTACCGCATCAACACAGATTAACGAACACCCCTGACGTCAAAAATCAGCGAAACGCTTCACTTGCGCGATGAGAAGCAGTGACTGAATGTTGTCCTAAGCATCTTTCGAATTGGTTTGAAGTATCTGCCTCGTGGCGAACAGCATTTTTACTAGAACCAGTCCGAAAACCTCTGGAATAGCCGCTTTCCTCAACGTTTGAGAGAGCAATTTCAAGTTTCAGGATCAGTTCTACAGCAATGTGCTCTTCACAGGCACACGGTAGAGCAAGATCCTCTAGAGGCAACTGCATCCCGTCAGGATTGTCCGGGACAATGGTCCCGGACTACTATGACGTTCACTTCGGCTCCGCTGTTGAGCGAATTAAAAGTCCATCCCTTCGGGGAGGGTCATCGGGCTCTTGTCGCCGAACTTGAGCATTTCTCGCAGCCAGGTGAGTTCAACAGTTCCAATGGGGCCGTGGCGGTTTTTCGCGATGATGAGATCAGCTTCACCGGGGCGATCTTCTGGGTCGTAGGCTTCCGGGCGATGCAGGAACATCACGATATCGGCGTCTTGTTCGATGGCTCCACTTTCTCGCAAGTCGGAGAGACGTGGGCGTTTATCTTCCCGCTGTTCAACTCCACGATTCAACTGCGCGAGAGCGATCACTGGGATATCGAGGTCTTTCGCCAGGAACTTCAACCGCCGTGTAATCGAAGAAATCTGCTGCTCCCGCGGCATGCTCTTATCTTCAGTTTCGATGAGCTGCAAATAATCGATAATGACGATATCCAACACGGCCCGCCGCTTCAAACGACGCGCGATTGCCGAAATTTGCGACATCGTTCGGCCGGCAGTGTCATCGATGAACATGTGGAATTTGCGCATCTCATTGGAAGCTTCCATGAGCATGCTTTGCTCGAATTCATCGAGCTCTCCCTGACGAAGTTTATGCCCGCTGATCTTGGCCTGAATACAGAGCAAACGTTCTGCAAGTTCAATCTTGGATTGTTCCAGACTGAAGAGCAACACTCCGCGCTCTGCCTTGGAGACGGCCATCGCAAAGTTACAGACAAGTGCCGTTTTCCCCATACTGGGGCGAGCTGCAAGGACGATTAACTCAGAGGGCTGAAACCCACTTGTAAAATCGTCGAGACCGTTGAACCCAGTATGGAGACCACTGACGGTTCCTTCCTGGTCCATCCGCTCATAGATGCGCTGGAAAGTGGAATCAAGGATGTCGGAGATATCAATTTTATCGATGTTCTCCTGCTGCTCGACAATCCCGAAAACCCGCTTTTCCGCTTTGGCGAGGATCTCTTCAACATCCTCGTTGCCGTGATAAGCTTCACGCAAAGAATCTGTACAGGCTTCAATCAGACTCCGTTGCAACCAGGTATCGCGCACAATTTTGGCGTAATACTCTGCATGAGCAGCATGCGGAACCGCTCCCATGACTTCGTTGAGATAAACTGCTCCGCCGATATCCTCGAATTCATCACGCTTTTCGAGTTCGTGCTTGAGCGTAATCACGTCAAGCGCCCGAACGCCCTTTTCGTACATATCGTGAATGCACTGAAATATTTTGCGATGCGCATCAGTATAAAAACAGCGTGACTGAATGTGCTGAATGACTTCGTCAAAGGCTTCACTGGAAAAGAGCAGGCTTCCGAGAACAGACTTTTCTGCCTCAAGATCTTGCGGTGGAACCTTTCCAAGGAAGTCTGAAGCCGTGCTCCCTGAGTCCTTCACCTTTCTCTTGGCCTTGGCCATGATATTCCTTTCAGTGAGCAGAAAATCCTGAACTGTCTGATCTGTGTTGAATCAGGCAAGAGGGAAGAATTGAATTCCCTGCCAGAGCAAATCTCACTTCGGTCTTCAAGTTCTGCATTGCGGCGAGCAACTTATGGAGTCGCGAAATCGAGCTTCTTGAACGCGATAAACACGAAAGCATCCTAAGCAAGGCCATTGTCTCGCCTGATGCGTTTGGAGCAATCGTTCAGTGGTTCCAAAGAGTGATTTTCTCAAGCAAATCCGGTATTGATCTGCACGTTCCACCTCGCGGTGAACAGTCTATAAAGTCTTGAAAATGAACTTCACAGGTTCAACAAGCACTGAAGATGCTCGCAACATCTCGCCTCAGAGACTCATCTGAAACAACACGTGTAGCAAAGTAGCAGCACTCGGCTCACACTAAAAAAACTTCCGCAGACATGCAAACATCCCGCCAGAAACCTGACGGGATGTTACTGAATTCTCAAGCCAAAATCAGCGTTTGAAAGATTGCAAAACCAAGAACGCAAGCTTTCAATAAACCGAAGATGTCGAATATGACCGCCGAGATTACTTGATCGAGGCTGTTGGAACGACCCAAACCTTGACTTCTGTTTTCACTTCATGGTCCAGGATAATTGGAATGGTGTACATTCCGAGCGACTTGATCGGACCTTCCATTTGGACATGTGATGGTTCGACTTCGTAGTTTGCACTTTTGAGTGCTTTACTTACATCGCTGGCAACAATCGAACCATACAATTGGCCTTCATCAGTGGCATTGGCTTCGAGAGTCACGCTGTAATTCTTGATCTTATCGCCCAAAGCTTTGATCGATTTACGGCGAGCAATCTGAGCTTCTTCCTGACGTTTACGATGGCTTTCGACCATCATTTTATTTGCAGGTGTCGCAACTGTGGCCAGCCCCATTGGGATGAGGTAGTTACGAGCAAAACCGGGCTTCACGCGGACGATTTCCCCCTGGTTACCCAGTTTCGGAACATCTTCTGCCAGCATGAGTTCGACTCCGCCTTTTCGATCGGCTGAACGAATGCGTTGTCCTCGTTTGCGTTGAACGACCATGGCTTCACTCCTGGACCAGCTCGAAAGCTGTCTCTCTGATAAACGAATGATTCTTGGAATTAATGATCTTTAACAATATCTGAATCAGAGACCGTCACTTCAGTAAATGATAACGATTTCAGCAGTCTTGTTAGTATTTCTAAAATGGAACGTCATCATCAGAGACGTTTGACGATGGCCCAGAATCGTAAAAGGAATCGACCGCATCGCTTGGTGATCCGCTCGGTCCTGAACTCTGCTGTCCTTGGTTGGATGGACCGCGAGAAGGGGCTTTGCCGCCATCACCACGACCTCCCAGCATTGTCATGTTTTCACCAATCACTCGAAGCTTGGATCGTTTTTTTCCGGTTTCACGATCGTCCCAGCTATCGAGTTGCAAGCGACCTTCGATCAGGACAGAACGTCCTTTAGACAGATATTCGCCTGCGACTTCCGCTTGTCGACCCCATAATGTGACATCGACAAAGGTCGTTTCTTCACGTCTTTGATTTTGTTGCTTGTCGAACCAGCTTCGGTTGACTGCCAAGCCGAGATCTGTCACGGCTGTTCCATTGTTGATGTACTTGACCTCTGGATCACGGGTCACATTTCCAACAAGGATGACTTTATTAAAACTAGCCATGACACTCCCTTACGAGTTGCAAACAATGACGAATTACTTATCGCCTTCAGTACTGCTGGCATCATCAGTACTACTTTTTTCGGCACCGGCACCAACGGCAACGGGCTCTTCCTGACTTTCTTCAGATTCTGGCGGTTGAACCTGTTGAGTCAACAATGAGAACAATTTCTCATCGTGATCCAATAGCAACTGCCGAATCACAACCTCATTGAGCTTGCAAATTCTGGCAAATGCGGTGACTTGCGAAGCATCCATCTTAAAATAAGTCAGATAGTGCAAGCCTTTGCGATGGCCATCGATTTCGTAGGCAAGTTTGCCTTCCTGCCATGGCGTTGAAACAACGAGTTCCGCTTCGCATCGTTCCAGAATCTCTTGAACGATTTTCTCAGTTCCTTGTGGGTCCTGTGCGTAGCGACCGCTATCCAGCAGGAACATACATTCATAAAGTCGCTCAGCCAATGTCTTCCCCTTGATTTCTTCTTGATCCAGACTGTCCCGGAATGACAGCTTTGCAGTTAATGTTTGAACTTGTTGAAAAATGATCTAAAAATCTTTGTCGAGCTTTGCCGCAAACCTTGTGAATTCACAAAGATTCACCATCTTCAGGCGCTGTTTGATTGAACTCATTCATGGCTTTTTCAACGCCATCCTGAACCCAGCATTCAACAGCAGATGCTGCTCGTTCGACACAATGTTCCATTTTGGAAAACTCGGACTTACTAAATTTTTGCAAAACGTAGTTGGCTGCGTCCATTTTTCCAGGTGGACGTCCGACTCCAACTCTGAGTCTAGCAAAATCTGAAGTCCCAAGTTGGTCGATTGTATTTTGCAATCCTTTTTGGCCTCCTGCAGATCCAGTTCCCCGGAGTCGCAAACGACCAGTCGGCAGATTCATATCATCATGAACGAGTAACAATTCGCTGTGTGAAACCTTATAAAACTTCACGACTGCACGAACGCTACGACCACTGAGATTCATGAAGGTTTGAGGAGCAACAAGCACCACTCGCTCTGAACCAATTTGAATATCAGTCACCTCTGCCTCAAAACTTGACTTCCAGCGATCCGCTGAAAACCTTTGGGCTAATACAGCTAGAACATCAAAACCGATGTTATGCCGTGTCCCCACGTACTTTTTGCCTGGATTACCAAGGCCGACGACGATCTTCACGGCTTCGAACCTGCCAGAGCCTGATTATCAATACTATTCGCTAGCAGGTGCTTCACCACCCTCAGCTGCTCCCTCTTCACCTGCCGCTTCATCGTCCGCAGCTGGTTCCTCTTCTTTAACAGCTTCGGTCACTTGAACAACAACTGAATCTTCAGGACTGATGACTTTCACTCCGCGTGGCAAATCTTCAAGATCACTGACGTGAATTGCATCGCCGATGTTGACGCTTCCGATTCGAACTTGAATTGAATCGGGAATCTCAACTGCCAGACATTCAATCTCCAAGGCATGCATTTGGTGGTCCAGAAGACCGCCTGCCAAAACCCCTGGAGAAGTTCCACGCAGGATCACGGGAATTTCAACCTGAACCCGCTCATTAGGGTCCACACGTAGAAAATCGACATGCAGGATATGCTTACTGAATGTGTCCCACTGGACATCACGAAGCAAAGCGGTTTCTCCTTCTCCATCGACTTCGAGGTCTACGACCTTTGCACCGTCTTTGATCAAGGCATGTACAACCTCACCTTGCAGCTGAATGCAGACCGCACCCTTTTTGTGGCCATACAAATTTCCGGGAACAATCCCTTCAGTTCGAAGGCGGCGACTCGCTGTCGTACCTTGGACAGTACGAGCTTGTGCTTCAATTTTCTCGATCGTAGACATAACTGTTTGTTTTCAGAAGAGTTACTTCAAAAAAGCGTATCACCTAACAACCCGAACACGGCAATCTTCACGTGTACACAGGTATACAATACGTCTCTCTAAATTCCACCCGGAGCGGAAAGTCCCGCACAATAGTGTCTCTATTGTACGAATTCAAGACTTCCGTCTCATGCTTTTAACACCTATTCCAAAACGTCTGCACTGAGCTGAACTCCTGTGACTCGCCAGAACAGATTCTGGAGGACTCCGCCGATTCCGGAGTCTCCTGAGGCCATGACACTCTTTTTGTCTGCGTAAGGGAAGGCCCGGAATGGGATTCTCGTCTTTGGGCCTCAATTTCACAATCGATTTTGATTCCAAAGCTTAGAACTGGTATTTTCTTTTTCAGTGAAACGCCAGAAACTGCTGCAATAATTCGAATTCGGGTTTTTGATCACTGAAATGATCACTGAGAAAGTTTTCGGCCACGGATTTTTGAGAGAGCCGACAAGTCATCTGTCATCACCGCGTAATCACTGGATGGTTCAAAGAAATATGAGCGGATCGTACGAAAATCGGTTTGACGAAGAAGCCCCACTCGTTCGCCAGCTGACAAAGGGTCAACGGAGAGTCCTGGGAGTCCTGATTGAAAAAGGGCTGACGACTCCAGATCAATACCCGCTGACTCTTAAAGCCTCTACGACGGGAGCGAACCAGAAGAGTAATCGTGACCCAGTCACGAATTATACAGAAGGGGCTGTCTGGGATCTCTTCGACGAACTCCGAGAGCTAGGCCTGATCGCAGTCGTCCATCCAGAGTCCGGTCGGACCGAACGATTCCGACATTACATGCGCAAGCGATTCCCATTCAACGAACCGCAACTCGCGATCATGGCGGAATTATTCCTGCGAGGAAAACAACAGCTGGGTGAACTCCGCTCACGCGCAAGCCGTATGGTTCCGATTGAGAGTTTGACCGAGCTTCGCAACGAACTCAGGTCACTACAGGAACAAGGATTCATTCAGGCCAGTGGAGATCTCGAACGCCGCGGAATCGAAGTCGACCACAATATGTATCTCGAAACTGAGGGCCAGCAACTCGAAAAGATGCAAGCTCCGACTCCTGAAGTCGCTGCACCAATTCAACATCCCGCACCTGCGCAGGTGGCGCAGCAACCTGCAGCGGCGCAGCCTTCATCTCACGAACTGAATCAAGTTCGTGATGAAACAGCCAGTCTTCGCTCTGAGGTTGAGTCACTTCGACAAACAGTCAGCGACATGCGAGAGGACCTCGACGAACTCAAACGGAGTTTAGGAGTTTGAATTGAATAGACCGTCAGCCGGGATCGCCCGTCCAGGTTCTTATAAATTCAGAGACAGTCGACAGCTTTGGCTGCGAGTCGCGTTGTGCATGCTCACAATCGCTGCCTTCAGTCCAGATGCTTCCTCTCAACAGACTCCGACTCCACAGCAATCAAAAGAATCCGAAGCCCGACCAGAGAAGGTCCCTAAACCGGACCAAGCCACCGAGCCACTCAACTTTTCTTTCTCTGCTTCGGTTCCAAGAAATCGAGAGTTAGAACGAACGATTCAATCCATCCCGGCAGAGCTTCGCTCCAATAACGATGCTCGCATTGCCGAACTGATTAAGAAAGTCCTCAAAGAAGAAAAACCGGGCCTCGTACTCTACCGCGGAAGCTTACACCAACCTCGCACGCTCTCCCGAGACTTGCTGCTCGAACAACCGAAATCGGTCCTTGAGGCTTACCGAAGACACGCCGAGCCAGAAGCGCATGAACAACTTCAAGTTGCCAGAGACTCTCACGATCTACAACTTCTAAAAGTTGTTGCTTCAACATACCCACTCACAACTTCAGGAGAACTTGCTCGCAAACTCTGGAATGCGGCACGGTGGGATCAGGGTCAACTTCCGACCAGTGGTAGCTCGACTCATCAGAGCGAACCTGAAAAACAACTCCTCGACAAAGGTTTTCGCCCTTCGATTATTCCCGCCTGGACGACTGACTACAAACTCTCTGATGGAGCAATTCAAACAATTCAGGCAGGGCAGCGTGACCTTCGTGAAAACGGTCTGTCACCCTTCTCGCCCTGGGAAGCAATCTTCCACGCTGATTTGCTGGTCACTGTTACTCCAATCCAAATCGAAGCTCGCCGAATCAACGATGGCACACTCGTATGGAGTCGCCCACTCGATCAGTACGGAGCAAGGATTCTCAAAAAACTCAGTAAAGTCGAGAGCCCACTCCGCTCCTGGAATCTCACTCGAGCCACTCTCTTTCGCATTTTTGGTGAATCGCTCTACTCCAAAATGGCGAGCGACGAGACACATCTTTACCTCACAGAAGCGAATGAAGAAGGAAGCCAATTCGATGCCAAGAAGAAAAATCGAAAAACAGCAAACCGCCTGACCTGCCTGGATCTTGCAACGGGCGAAGAAGTTTGGACGAACAGCTCGCTGGCAAAATCGCGAGCATTCCTTTGTGGTCCCCCCATCGTCTTCGGTGAAGAGTTACTCGTCCTGGCAGAGTACCGACATACCTCACAAATCAATTTACTGGCACTTGAGAAAAGCACCGGAAAATTGAAACGGCGGTTGATGCTCGCTGAGGTCTCCCGCCCTGTTGAAAGTCCCAGCCTCGAAAAACGTGATGACCGTCGCCAATCTATTGCCTGCACGATTCAAATTTCTGATGGAAAGGCGTATTGCCCGACCTCGGCTGGCTTGCTTGCAGTGGTCGACCTCATCGATTGGAGCGTCGACTGGGCGTATCGATATTCCAGACACGACGTCCCAAAATCTGGGACCGGACTTCTTAAGCCCAAGCTCGGTCTCACTGGGTTTCAATGGTGGTCCGAATGGCATGAAATTCAAACACTCATTTTTGAAGACTATGTTGCATTCGCCAGTCCGGAAGGCCAGCACCTGACACTGTTCCATCGGAAGACAGGAAACGTTCTCTGGACCGTTGATCGAGAAGACACGCTGTACATTGCGACGGCAAGTTCTCAGCATGGTGTTCTGCTCATCGGAGCCAACACGGCTCGATGCCTGGATGTTCAAACTGGCAAACTTCTGTGGGAAACACCTCTCAATGTTCCTGCCGGCCGAGGCGTCTCCTCTACAACAGACTATCTTCTTCCCGACAGCGAACAGGGATGGACATCTATCAATCTGGAGTCGGGAGAGGCGGAGCATTCCCGTTTCAACCTGCTCTCAAAATGGATTCCCTACAACGTCACCGATTTGCAACGACCAAGAAATTTCCTCACATACAACGGAGCTTTGTTCGAAGCCAGCTTTTCAGAGATGCGAAAGTTGCAGCGTATTGGTGAAAGCGCTGATGCCCACGAACAACTTTCACCGGTCTGGCGAGTCCTTTCCGAACTTGAAGCAAACGAGGCCGCAGAACTTACGAATCTGGACATCACCGTTCACGACGAAGACCAAACGCAAGACGAAGAGTCGCAAGTCTCTAATCAGCATCGCCAAAGCGAGTTGCAACTCACTCAGGAATTCATTCGACAATCTGTACGGAACGATTCGAACTCAAATCAGACCGAATCGATGGCGACTCCTTCAGAACAGATCCACAAGCCGGAGTTCATCCGATCCTGGTTCAGAGCAAATCTTGACTTCGCTTTGAAAAGCCAACAGTGGGAACGAGTCGCTGTACTTCTTGGGAAAGAGTTAACCCGTCCAATTGCTGAAGACTTTGCAACAGAAAGAATGCGGCGGTTCCGCATAGATCGCTGGATCGCTGCCCAACTTGCGAAAGCGACGAAGTCACTGTCTGACGAGGATCGAGAACGAATCAGAGCTTCACTCCGCTCAGCCTTCCAACACCGCCTGCTGGACAACCCCGAGGAAAGCCAGTTCCTCGCACAGATTCTTTCTTCGACACCTTGGTCCCTCGAATTAGAAAATGTCGAGAATGACCAACCGGAGAGCCTGCAATCGAGCCTGAGCCAACGACTTCTCGATTTCAAACAGGTCGCGGAAAAAACGATTTTCCTCTCTGAAACTCACTCCACCCCAGAGACATCAAACTGGCCTGTTACGGAGCCAACCATTCACCAAATGGCTCGTGGTTCGAGTAATCTGTACTTCGATCCAATTTCAATTCGGAACATCGACGGAACCCCACATGTTGGCCTGAATCTCGACATTGAGTTTCCGGGGCATCGAGCTGTCAGGTTTTCTGGAAAGCGATGGGAACGCCCCTGGCCTGCCTATTTACCGCGAACTGATCGCGTGTTGCGATTGGAGCACGAACTCGTCAAAGCATGGAACGTGGACGGTTTCATCGTTGCTCAAGTCGGTTCTGAAGTTTACGGAATCAGCCCACTCAATGCAGATGGCCACCGAGGTGCGAAACTATTGTGGCCACCAAACGGAGCCAGAATCGACACGCTCGGAGACCGCACAAACCATATGCTCTCTTTTCAAACTCGCGAAGTTCCAGAACGGCGAGGGTTCCCCAAACTTCCTGCTGAGCGAATGAATGAGTTTGGGCATTTCACAACGATCGTTGGGCCGGTCCGCGCAGGGTATTTTTGCATTCAACAAAAAGGAATGCTCGTCGCCTATGAAACCGCAACCGGAAAGGAACTTTGGAGACGCTTTGACCTGCCGCAAGAGGCACTCTGTTTTGGTGATGAAAATATCGTTTGCGTCCTCAGCGAGAAAACGGGTCGGCTGCAGAGTTATTCCGCCTTGGATGGAAGTGTTGTCGAACAGCGCGATGCTCCCATCAGTTTGGACTCAATCCTCTTCTCTTCCGGCACTCATTTACTCATCGAAAAAGGAGATGTCCCGAGCCTGAAAGAACTCAAGGCGAGCCAAACTCCATTGAAACTGACATGGCTGAACATTGCCTCCGGGCAGGTCGTTTGGAGTCGAGAATGGAAGGCGGGATCAATTCCATTTGAGCTAGACGGATGCTGGACAGGCGTACTGGGTGCAGACGGCACTCTTGAAATCCTGGAGACTCAAAGCGGAAAGACACTTGCGACTCATGAGCTCAACCTTTCCGATCCGACCTCGAAGATTGTCTGCAGTGTCGGGGAAGAAGACATTCTGATTGTTCTCTCCGGAACGATTGAAGACGAGCGCCTATTAAACGCTGCTCAGCAGAACGATGGATACCGGCGGGTGATGGTGAATGGACCGATCATCTCTATCAGTCGCAATGATGGAAGTTTGCGATGGGAATCGAATCTCGAAAACGCCGCATTCTCAGTGGATCAACCAGTCGACCTGCCCGTCTTTGTGACCGCGGAAACACGCTTTCCCGAAGAGATGATGGACGATCAAACCCCCGGAAGCCGTATTCAACTCTTCAATCGCCAAACAGGAAAATTACTGTACAAAGCGGAGTCATTGAGCCCAGTTGTGAAATACAGCGTCAACGGAAATATTGACTCCGGAGTCGTGACGCTGGTGACACGAACTGCTATCGTGAACGTTAACTTTTCTCCGAGTTCTCCTAGCTCTCAAGATCAGGATGTTGCGAAATGAAGTTTACAATCAATCTCTTCGTTTTGTTCGCTTGTGCTTCTCCAATCCTTGCTGCTGACAAACTCCCGCGGCTTCTGGAAGCCATTAACGACGACCACGCCCGAGCAGTCACTGACCTCTGGACCTACAACGACATTCCAAGTGCTCTCGCTGAAGCTCGAAAAGAGAACAAGCCGCTGTTCGTCACCTTTCGTTGCGTCCCGTGTCGCGACTGCAAAGGATTCGACGCAGAAGTCGCAAACGGCAGTGACACCATTGCAAAGATGGCAAAGGAACATTTCATCCCAGTCCGCCAGGTTGAAATGAAAGCAGTCGATCTGGATCAGTTTCAATTCGATCATGACCTCAACTGGGCAGCCATGTTCATCAATGCAGATGGAACTGTTTACGCTCGATACGGAACCCAAAGCGCTGAAGGTGCCGACGCCTACAACTCCATCACAGGCCTCAAAAAGACAATGGAACGAGTGCTGGAGTTACACAAAAATTACCCCAAGAACAAAGAAAGCCTTGCACAAAAACGAGGCCCTAAAAAAGCAATTCGCTCTGCTCTCGAACTCCCCGGAATGGCGAACGCAGCCTCTCTCGAAGGACTGACCACTCGCAAAAACTGCATACACTGCCACATGATTCACGATGCCGAAAATCGCATCGCTCAGGAAAGAGGAACGTTCACGAACGACAATTTTTATCGCTACCCTCTGCCCCAGAATATTGGTCTCGAAATAGTCCGCGATCACGGCACAAAAATTGAATCGATTAATTCTCAGGGACCTGCTTCTCAATCTGGATTGAAAATTGGTGAAGAACTCAAATCGGTCAATGGACAGGCCATTGCGTCGATTGCGGACATTCAATTTGTTCTGCACCATCTCCCAAACGATGATGTGATGCTGAAGGTCACCGGGAGCCAATCCGGACCGCACGAAATCTCGCTGAAGAAGGGCTGGAAAGTCACTGATGCATCCTGGCGGGGTTCGAATTGGTCCGTGACACCAAATTTGAACACCTGGGCTCCACCTGTTGATGAGAAAAAACGAAAAGCGTTGAACATTCCCGAATCTCAAGGAGCTTTGGAAGTCAAATTCATTAACGGTTCAAAAGCTCCCGGGCGGGCTGTAAAGAAAGCCGGTATCCGCGTTGGAGATGTCCTGATCGAGATGGACGGGAAACCAATCGCGATGACGAATCAGCAGTGGAACCTTGATCTCAAGATGAACTACAAAATTGGAGACAAGCTTCCGTTAACGTACATTCGAAATGGGAAACGATATACAGCGGAAGTCGAACTCGTTAAGTGATCGCCAGACACAGGTGAATTGATGGTGAAGAAAATCGCATCGCAACATACCAATCCGACCAATTGAAAAGTGTGCCTGAGAGATGTTTGCTCTACCGTGTCCCCGTGAAGAACAGTTTTCTCAATTGAAATCGCTGTTCGCCACGAGGCAGATCCTGCAAACCAATTCGAAAGATGCTCTTAAAACCAGTCCAGAAACCTCTGGAACAGCTGCTTTCCTCAACGTTTGAGAGAGCAATTTCAAATTTCAGGCTCAGCTCTAGAAAGAGCAGGCGTCACAAAGCGTTCGGCTCAGGAGAAGAAGTTCGTGGCTTCAGTTGCTACACTTGCTTCCTATGTCGGTCACTGACTAGAGCTTTTTTGACAACGATGTACGCGTCTGCCACGTGGACATGTGCGAATTCCCACATGAAAAAGCACTCTCCACGGGCACGAAAAACACGAAAGTGTTCTAGCAACCTCACTCGCACTCACTTCTCAGGTTTGCCTTTCGCTTTGGCTGCAAGCAGTAGCTCGCGAGGGTCTGAGAATTTCATTTTTCATGGATGATAATCGAAACAAGACTATGCGTTTGATATCCTATCTTCTACTGCTTTCGTGTTTTCTGCTGAACTCACTCTCCCTTCCAATTGCGTCTGCTCAACTTCCTGTCATCGAGCAAGCTCCCGATGAGAATGAAGCAGCGCGCACCCAGACAGTGACACGTGAAGGGGTCGATTCCCTGAAGACACAAATCGAGTCATCAGCGGAGTTAAAAGAGGAAGAAAAACAAGCTGCACTCAGTTCTATTCAGAACGCCATTGTTGAGTTAACCACGGCAGCTGAGTATTCGAATCGAGAACAGGCTGCGAAGAACGATCTTTCGAAAGTCGATGATCTCCGAAACCACATTCAAAGTGAACTCGCTGATCTGAAGAAAAAGAAACCCGAGACTCCTCCCAACGATGCAGAACTCGTCAATCTCGGGCAGGATCTTGCCGTCAAGAAGGCTGAGCTAGCGGAAGCTCAAACCAACCTCAGCAGCCTCGAAGCGCGAATCGAAGGTCGAACCGAGCGGCAGCGCGCGAAGAAGGACCGCCTCGCTGCGATTCCCGCTGAGCTTGAAGCAACCAAGAAGAAACTGACTCAACTTCCGTCACCGGAAGAGACCACGCTGATCTCAAAAGCGGAACAGGCCTCGCTACTCGCGACAAAAAAACGGCTAGAGCTTGAACCGACAATGCTGCAAACCGAACTCTCCTTGAGTAGTGCCAAGGAAGCAGTTGCACTCTCACAAATGGAACGAGAACTCGCGAACCTTCGCGTCGACCGTCTCAAGCAAGAAGTTCAGGCTTACACGGATGCGGTCAATACGGCAAGACGGGAAAACGCGAAGACACTCAAAGAAGACATCACGCTAGAAGCCGAGCGGGCCTTGGATTCAGGAGAACCCTGGAAGAAAGAACTTGCCGGGATTCTCACACACACAACGAAAATCATTGACGTCGAACTCAGCGTTCAAAACAAACTCCAGGCACTGCAAAAACAAATCTCTGAATCGAGAGAAGAGAGAGAATCGCTCGCCGAATCGCTCGCACAGGTCAAAAGCCGTGAAAGCCGGATAGGGTCGAGCCGATCTTTCGGAATGCGTCTACGACAACAACGCTCAACCATCCCTGACGTGGACGTTTTAAACAGTCAAATCCGAAGTCGTTCTCAAACTTACGAACAGACGCAAATTCGCTACTTCGAAACGCGTGAAGAAAGAAAAAAACTCGACAATCTCGAAGAAAAAATCGCTGCAGTTCTGCCAAATACAAACAATGACATCGAAATCTCCGACGAGGACGCAGACGAGATTGACCCCACCGAAGTTCGACTCAGAGAGGCATTGACCCAACAGAGAGAAGCGCTGGATCGTCTCATTTTGATTTACGATCAGTACGCGGAAGAACTCGACAACTACAACGCCGAACAAGCGTACCTCATTCAACTCAGCAACGAAATCACAACCTATATTGATCGCCGCGTCCTCTGGATTCGCAGCCATGATCCATTGTCGATTCGGACTCTAACAAGTGATATCAACAGCTTGCGAGTCCTGTTTGATTCCGACATCTGGCAAAAACTCATCGGATTATTATTTACCGATTTCTGGTCACACCTGTTTGTCTACTCGCTCATGATTGTGATCTGGGGATTCTTAATTGTCACCCAGTCCCGGCAATCGCGACGGATTCAGCAAACTGGAAAAAAAGCAGCGAGTCGGCTCAACACATCAATGAAACCGACCGTCCAGTCCATGCTGATGACTTTCAGCAAATCACTCCTTTTGCCGTTGCCAATCTTATTTATTGGCTGGAGACTGAATGTCGCCTCCAACCTTATTGATCCCAATCTCCCGTACTTCCCACACTTTATCAACCTCTCCTCCAACTTGCTCATTGTTGCGACGGGGTTGTTTTGCCTTGAGTTCATACGCAATGTCCACCGTCCACAAGGTTTGGCTCAGTCACACTTCAATTGGCCAAAACTATCCTGTGAAATTGTCGCAAAACAGACTCAATCATTTCTCTATTTTGTGACTCCACTCGTTGTCATGATCGCCGTCCTGACTGCATGGAATTCAGAGGGGGAGCCGGAATCGCTCTCGCGAATTTTTTCGATTGCTGTTTACCTGTTACTGGCATCGGCTCTTCATCAACTCGTCGGTAACGAAAAGGGTGCGATCAGTCCTTGGGTCAACGCAAACCGAAATGGCTGGACCGACCGATTTTCGACAATTTTGCACTTCCTCTCCGTTGCCGTTCCGGTAGCGCTCGCTACGCTCACAGCTTCTGGATTCACATACGCTTCCGATCGGCTTGCCTTGAAACTTGCCGAAACGATTATGCTTATCTTTGGAGTGCTTTTCATCCGAGCACTCTTTCTCCGCTGGCTGACATTTCGCCATCGACGTTTAGCAATTGAAGAGGCTCGCGAAGCTCGGGCTGCACTTGCAAGGATCGATAAAGACCACGAAACCGCACGGAATCAAACAGCCAGCGAAATCCAAGAAAGCAAGTCAATCCTTGCAGAAGTCAGTGCCCAATCACGAAGGCTTCTCAACACAAGCGTTGTTGTCTTTCTGCTTGTCGGTGTTTGGTTTATCTGGACCGACGTACTGCCTGCACTCCATTACTTTGATGACTTCACTCTTCCGGGAACTGACCTTCGGCTTCCCAATCTCCTTGTCGCGATTGTCGTGGCAATTCTCACCGCAACCGCCGCTCGAAACATCCCCGGGCTGTTGCAAATCACCCTACTCGAATGGTTGCCTATCGAAAAATCGAGCCGATACGCAATCGGTGCATTGATTCAATATGGAATCGCAGTCATCGGAATTCTGGCAATCAGCGAACCACTGAATATTGGCTGGGATAAAGTTCAATGGTTAGCAGCAGCCTTGACCTTTGGTCTCGGTTTTGGACTGCAGGAGATCTTCGCCAACTTTGTGTCTGGTCTCATCATCCTGTTTGAGCAACCGGTTCGCATTGGTGATGTTGTGACCATCGATGGGGTCTCTGGAATTGTCAACAGAATTCGCATTCGCTCGACGACAATCGTTGACTGGGACCGCAAAGAGTACATTGTTCCCAATCGTGAATTCATCACTGGAAAGCTACTCAACTGGACGCTCTCCGACAGCACAACACGCATCGTCCTCCAAGTTGGAGTCGCTTACGGAACAGATCCTGAAACGGTTCGAGAAATGTTGTTGAAAATTATCCGTGATCAACCTCACGTGATGAGAGACCCATCACCGTCGGTTACATTCGATACGTTTGGCGACAGCTCTCTCGATTTCACGCTACGGGCATTTCTTCCTAACCTGGATAATCGAGTCGAAACAATTCACCAACTGAACGTCGAAATCAATCGGCAGTTCAGCGAAGCTGGGATCGAAATCCCGTTTCCTCAGCGTGACCTGCACGTTCGGTCATCGGTCCATTTGCCCATCACAAACGACGCCTCCGAAACTCATATCGTAACACCACAAAGCGACGCTGAAGGATAACCTGATGTTGAATTTCTTACGGCTAACGGAGTCACGTTTTTTCACTGCACCGCTCTTCATCGCATCGCTTGTGATGATGCTGGCTCCGTTGGAGTCATTTGCTGAAGAAGAAAACTCTTCAGGAACACTTGAGTTGCTGAAAATTTTCCGAAGCGAGTTTATCGAGATCACTCCCGGAGAGGGTAAGTTTCCCAAAACGGTCTCGATTGGCTCCAACTCTGGCCCTGAATCAGAACGTCCAGTTCACGAAGTCACGTTCACAAAGAAATTCTCGGTTTCCAAATACGAGGTTTATCAAAACCTGTATGAAGCCGTCATGGGCAGCAACCCGAGTCGCTGGAAAGGACCACGAAATTCAGCCGAACGAATGACCATCGCGGAAGCTGAACAGTTTTGTAGAAAAGTTACCAATCTACTGGTTCAACACAAATTGATTGAGCCAAAACAAGTCGTTCGATTGCCCACTGAGCAGGAGTGGGAATACTTCACACGTGCAGGCTCAACGACAGCTTACAGCTTTGGAGAGAAGGCTCAACTCCCCGGAGACGCCGGGAATAAGGCCTCTCTGCTTGATCCATATGCTTGGCACACCGGGAATGCGGCTGGGAACGACCCAGAAGTTGGCGTTCTCAAACCCAATCCCTGGGGGCTTTACGATGTTCATGGATACTTATGGGAATACTGCTCGGATGACTGGAAGCCCAACTACTCCGAGAACACAAAAGTTAACGAGAACCTTGCCACAATTCGTGGTGGTTCCTGGAAAGATCCTTTTTCCCGCCTCACATCCTCCGCTCGCTTGCCGTTCCCCAAATCCGGTCGAGATGATGCCGTTGGTTTTCGCTGCGTACTGAGTCAGGAATAACGAACCGAAGCCTTTGAAATCAGATCCAGCAGCGCGAAGTCGATTTCGATTGCTGTTTGCCTCGACAAGCCAACGAAAAAAGGCGGCACGCAAGGGGAATGCGAACCGCCAAAACAAATGGTATAGATCAAGTTTCTTACATCAGGACTCAATCTTGATCTCAACCACACGTCCCATAATCAGGCGAACATATCGTTCAACCTTCTTTTCTTTTCCGTCGGGATCCTTCACTTTTGCCTGAATCCGGTAGATATGCTCCAGACCTGGATAGAGAGGCTTGGTTTCAAAGTGCCAGATATTAGGGTCCTTTGCATCTCGAAATCCATCAATGGTCGCTTCGGTTCGCATCGGATTCATATCATGGACGACAACTTCTTTGGCATCAGCAATTCGAACATCAATCATTCCCACACGAGGATGTTTCTCAACAGGGACAGGTCTCGAAGGGAGGATAAATGTTTGTCCGATTGTTCCTGGAGGAGGAGCGGGCTGCGACATATTCACCGCAGGAGCAGCAACCCGAGGAGAATACTGTTTCGAATACTGCTGCGAATACTGAAACGATCCGTAGCCATACCCATAATTCGAATAGGCTCCTCCATAGGGGGCCGGTGCATAATAGCTCGCCCCACCATGCTTGATATGCTTCCCATGTTTCACAACATGGTATGGACCGCTCGCTTCGGATAAGTCTCCACAACAAAGACTCATAAGCGAAACAACGCAGACCGTGCAAATTGTTTTCGTTGAAAACATCCCAAACCTCTTGAATGAAAAATGAGGTCGCTGCGACGGAAAAAACCGTCGCAGCGAAAACGCTCATGGTTTTCGCAATCGCAATTTGACTTGTGATTGCGAAGGGTGGTGGACCCACTTCAAATTTACCACACCCTGCGATGTAAGCCTCTTTTCTTTCGGGGTTCAAAAAAAAAGCCCGCTCTTTCTCAAGCGGGCTTCGGCAAAGTTTTTGGGATTGGAAAGAAGGGCTCAATGCTTGGAACTGCGCGACTCGTATTCGTTTCGCGTCCCTGCCTGACCAATCTGAACCGTATAACTGGTCCCATCGGCAGCGACTGTCGCTTTCACTCCGATTCCCTCACAGTTCACGGTCGGCTCTGAATTGGCGATGAACTCCGCAGGTGTCTGTTCGTCTGCTCCGAGAGTGACATTTCGATGCAGTTGATATAAGTGCTTCAAAGACTGACACGACTTCAAAGTTGCAATCGTTTCGGCATGTCCCCCTTTCGTTGGCCCATTACACATCACAGCCACAACCGGATCAATCGCCTTGACGAATACTGGATTGTTGCTGGTCGACAACCCATGATGCGTCACCATGAATAAGTCAACTTGTCCGATGGGGTTATTGGGAGTGACTAACTTTGCTTCGAGATTCCAGGTCAGGTCACCGCAACAGAGAAAACGGAAATCCCCGAACTCTAAGAGAAACCCGATACTGCTGGCATTGTCAGACTTGTCGATCGGGTTAGGTTTGTGCTCACTCGCAAATGGATTCGGTTCGCCCGTATTCTCAATCACCTCTCTACTCGCTGAGACAATGGTGATTTTCAATGGCGTGCCATTTGAGTCGAAATCAAATGTCTCGCCAGCGCGGAGGGTCTTTGATTTGTTCTGCGAAGCCGCCCGGTAATTCGCGATACGTTCGTCAAACTTTTTATCTTCCTGAAGTGCGTCGGGAATACCACGATCCCAGAAGTTGTGAATTGGAATTAAGGCAGCCAAGGCTGCGTGGTTTCCGTAATGATCGAGATGCCAATGCGTCACGACCGCATGGTCAAGATGGTCCAGACCCGCCTGATCCTTGAGAGTTTCCAGTATGCGGTCTCTGTCGCGACCGTTGTAGTCCGGGTAGCCTGAATCAATCAGAATGGATTCGCCGGCTGGAGTGACAATTAACGTGGCAGCGCCTCCTTCGACATCAATGAAGTAGATGTCCAGGGTTCCATCTTTTCCCTCAGCTTGAAGAGAGAGCGGAAAACTTCCACCGATCAAGAGAATCAGGGAAAGAGTTTGAATCCAACGACGCATGTGAATAATCCTTGTTGCATCTTTCGAATTGCTGTTCGCCTTCAGTCTCGTGGCACACAGCAATTTCACAGGTGAATGCGGTCGACACTGGCACACGATAGAGCAAACTGCTCATGAAAACATGGCGATGACCAACTGGCATAGCGTCGCCGATTCCCTGTGAATTTTCAATTCACGCAAGCTGATTTCACCGACCAACAAAAATGGTTGACGAAATCCTTCAAAACAAAAACAGCGGAATCACCCATTCAGGATGATCCCGCTGTTCCGAAGACCTGAGTTGAATCTCTCATCCGCCGAGAGAATTCTTCATTGCATTCACAACCTGACAGCGTTTTGAGCAGCTTTCGAATTGGAATTCGCCTTCTGCCTTGTGGCGAACAGCATTGTCATTAGAGAAATGAGCTCTTCACGGACAGAAGAAACAGGAAACTGCTCCTAGCTGTCAGTCTTTGGTTTTGGCTTGCGCTGTCCTCGTTCTTTGAATTCTTTAAGCGTGACCTTTTCGTTTTTGTCTTTGTCGAGACGCGCGAAAGCTTTCTTCGCTTTTTCTTCGTCACGTTTGCCTTTGAACTCTTCCAGCGTCAAGTCGCCGCTTTTGTCCTTGTCAAGTTTTTTGAAAATCGCTTCGAGGTCGGGTTTCTTGCCCTTCTTAGGTTTTTCTTCAGCATTTGCTGAGAGAGCAGTTACCGCCACGCCCAACGCAAGGCACATCGTAAAGAGCACTTTTTTCATTGAAATTCTTCCAAGAGAAGGAAAGGGAAAGTGGATACCACTTGAAACCGAGAGACGTTGAAAAAGTTTCGAGAACTGAAACGTCGAAAAAAAATTCCGCACAAGATCATTCTCTTCAAGCAAAACGATGTTGGCGCAGTTCGCCAGAGCACCGCTCTCGAATGAGCGGTGCTAATCAGTACACAGAACTCAGTACATAGAAAAGAAGTCAGACGAAAGAGATTCGTTAAGCGAACAACTCTTCGATCACGTTTCCTTCGCGAACAATCATCACAGGTCGACCTGTATTAGTGTTGTACTCTTTCGTGTGATCAATCCCCAGATTGTGGTAGAACGAAGCTGCGACATCGTCTGGAGAGAATCCATCGTTGAGTGGTTCCGTTGCATTCGCATCGGATTCACCAAGCACTCGACCACCAGAAATTCCACCACCCGCCATCAGCATAAACATGCAGCGTGGATAGTGATCGCGACCACCACGTTCGGTGTTGATCTTAGGTGTTCGCCCAAATTCACCCGTCACGTAAACGGCAGTCGATTCCAGCAAACCTTTTTCATGCAGCCCGTTGAGGAGTGCTGAAAGACCTTCATCAAAACTCGGCAGGAGCGTTGTTTTTAGCCTATTCCAGTTATCGCGATGAGTATCCCATCCCCCAGTGGAAACTGTGACAAAACGAACGCCTGACTCAACAAGTCGGGTTGCAAGCAAACAGCTTTGGCCGAATGCTCCTTCACCATATTGAGCAGCGAACTGCTTGTTCTCTTGATTCACATCAAAGGCATTCCGAGCACGCTTGGATGTGATCATCGAATAGGCTTGCTCTGAGAAACGATCCAAACCTTCGAGAAGCTGATTCTGTTTCTCAAAACCAGCGAAAGCTGTATCCAGGTTATTGAGAAGTCCTTGTCGTTTTTCGACATCAGTCACAGTCAGGCCATTGCCGAGAGTAATCCCTCGGACCGAAAAAGGACGACCTGGGCTTGGAGTTGCATTCGTATGCAACGGAGCGTATTTCACGCCCAAATAGCCCGGAGTTTGTGAGGACCGGGGAATAGAAACAAACTGTGGCAAGTCCTCCGGACCACTCATCTCTTTGGTGACGACCGCACCGTAACTCGGGAACGAGAGAGAAGGGAGTGGTCGGTTCCCACAGTTGACATACTCTGATCCCAGACGGTGAGCGGCCAACGTATGACTGACTCCACGCAAGATGACAAACTTGTCCATCGCAGAGGCCAGCTTGGGCAGGTGCTCAGAAATTTCAATCCCTGGGATTTTTGTCTGGATAGGATTGAACTCTCCACGGTACTCATCACTCGCGTTCGGCTTCAGATCAAACATATCGCTGTGCGCCGGACCACCAGGCAAATTGATAAAGATTGCTGACTTTGCCTTGGCAGCCGAGTTGACTTGCCCTGCTTCGCTCATCCTGAGAAACGAGCCTAATGAAAGTGACGACGCTCCGACTGCTCCCACCTTGAGGAAGTCACGCCGTGCCAGACCATCACAGGTTTTATGTAAAGCCATTGTAGAATTCCTTGAAAAGTGTCTGTATGAAAATGAGTTGTGTTCGATGAATGCGTTGTTTTGAAGTCGCGAATTAGTGGTTGACCATGAATTCTTTCGTGTTGATCAACGCCCACATTAAGTCTTTGAGCCCTGCTCCCGGGTCATCCGAACCGGCGACATAACTCAATGCAATCTCCCGTTCCTGATCAGTTGGAAAACGGCTGACGGTGCGGAGATACGCCTCTTCCACGGCTTGGTCTGCGACAAAGTCCGCTGGCTTCTTCGTTTTCTGTTCATCCTTGGGAAGCTTATCCAGCTGTCGTTCAACATTCGCGATTCGTTTTTCTAACAAAGCGATTTGCTCAGTATCCTTGGATTTCTTAGCCTTCACCAGTTGCCGCATGAGACTCTTGAACATCTGTTCGCCAGCTTTTCGTCGATTGGCCTGTCGATTGTTGGAAGCATTCTTATTGGGTTGTCGACCGGTCAGCTGAGCGACCCAACTCCCTCGACCGTCGAGCATTTCCAGCGTCTCTCGGTCATTGCGGACAAAGAGCGTTTGCAGCAGGCTTGCTTCCGATGAGCGGTCACAATCGCAATTGCTTTCGCGACTTGAACGTCCAAAGACTGCCAGTGCATAGTCGGTTCCAGAATTTGCATTTCGTGGAGGTGATGTCCGTGTCAGGGCACGACCTTTCAAATCGCTGGAGAACGTTTTTGCACGTGCATCATTGGTTGTCGCCATCGTAAGGGCATCGAATGCCACTTCCGCTGGGAGTCGTCGCGGGACAGATCGGCTGAAGTTTCGTTCATCCTGAATGTTTGTTTCATTCGGTTTCCATGAGCGCTGATAGGTGTCGGAGAGACAGATCTGTCTGTGAACCCATTTCATATCGTACCCACTATCGATGAACCCTTGTGCAAGGTAATTGAGTAACGCTTCGTTACTGGGAGGATTCCCCAGTGACAGGTCATCAGTCGGTTCGACGATGCCCTTGTTGAAGTAGTTGGCCCACACGCGATTAACGAACGCTTTTGCAAAGAGTTGTGTTGGGCTTTGGCGAAGCCAGTCCATCAGAGCGGTTCGCGGATCATCAACGTTACCAACATCGACGACCTGCTCTCCCAAAAGCTTGGCAGATTTCGCAGGTATCTTCACGTTGCGACCTTTCGCCTTTGCGGCTTGCAGCCTTTTCCTTGCTGCCGGGCTGAGACGAGGTTTGTTGATGACAACTTCCGGAAATGGAATCGCTTTCCCTTCTTTGAGTGCTTTTTCTACAGCTCGTCGCTGCTCGTTTCCACGAAGCCCTTCCAGTCCGAGCTCTTTAATCATTTTGTTGTATTCCGCGCGGTCAGACCCATTCCTGGCGAAATTCACGCGGGCAAAGAACTGTTCGAACTCCTGAAAATCGGTCTGGGTCCAAACATCAAATGGATGTTTGTGGCATTGTGCGCACTGGATTCGTGTCGCCATAAACGTGTAAGCAAATCCAATGGCTCGGTCTTCAGTTTGACGGAATGTGTTTCGTCCCCAGAAATAGATGAGTCCTTCCTGATCAGCAAACGACGCGTTCTTGTCAGCGGCATAATGACTCATGCGTTCGGAATACTCACGATAGCTTTCGCCTGGTTGACGGCTTTTGGCGACGACAATATTTTCTACGATCTCGTCGTAAGGAACATTTTCATTGACTCGCTTGTAGATCCAGTCGTACCAATCTTGACTCCCACGCTGACGCGAGGCTGGGTTGACATTATTCAACGAGGCATCTGAGCTGCCCGTCCAGTCGCTCAACTGAACTGTCCACCAAGCTGAATAAGCAGGAGTTTCAAGAAGTTCGTCAATTTTCTGCTCTCGCTTGTCAGGAGAACTGTCCGCCAAGAATGCACGAACTTGACTTGGAGTCGGCAGTGTGCCGGTCATGTCGAGACTCACCCGTCGCAAGAACTCCGCATCATCGCAAACATCTGATGGAACAATACCCATCTTTCGGAGTTTTGTAATCACGTGTTGGTCGATGTCGGTCCGTCCAGCGATTTGCGGATAACGATCTCCCGTTTGATCTGAAACAGGTCGCAGCACAGGAACGGGAACAACAGCCTTATCGTAAGCGACCACAACGTGTGAATCCCCAACTTCTCCCGACGACACAACTCCATCTTCATTGATCGAACAAATCATGTCGTCATTGGTGGTATAGCGACACATGACGGTCACATCTTCTTGAGTTCCGTCTTTCCAAACTGCAATAACCTTCAAAGGTTCCGTTTGCCCTTTCCCGGAAAAAACAACTTCTTTGGGGGTCACCACAAGTTCGATAAGTTCAACCGGACTCTCAACAGGCTTCGCTCCGCCTTTGATCCAGTTCAAGAAGATATTGTACTCCCAACTTCCCACATCCATTCGCTTCCCACCCTCGTGGGTCTCAGTGAGAGTCGCTTTCTGGAGTGCGTAACTTTCAACCGGCTCATCCAGGTCGATTCGCTCACCCATCCCTTCATGATCCATCTTAAAGTCATAGCCGAAAAGGGAGAGACGAAAGCCTCCTTGTCCCTGAAACGATCCATGACACGCACGACCATTGCACCCGAGTCGCCCCATCATTGGAACAACGTGCTTTTGGAAGTCAGGAATTTCTTCAACGTTTTGACCTTCAAATCGCTGTCGCACACTTTCGATCGTTTCCGCAGCATGGGTCGACTGCAACGTCGAGGCCGCAACAACCGCGAAAATCGGGATCAGGAGAGAGAGTTTCATGGAGTTCATTGAAAACCTTTTCAATTGACGAAGATCAGCGAAACGAGTCTTTGTCGATTCATCTTTTTTCTGGTGGGGACTTTTTATTCGAAGCAGATTTCTTATTTCGCGAAGCTTCTTTTTGGTTCGGCCCCTTTTGTCTCGCCGTCGTTTGCGATTTCGAGTTCACCGTTTTCTTACGGGTGATCGATCGTGAACGAACCGATTTCATTAAGCGATCAAGATCGCGATCTGCAATTGATTCACTTTCAGTTTCCAGTTGAGCAACTTGTTCTTCTAATCGTTTGAGACGTTCCTGAAGTTTTTTTTGCTCAGCTTGATAGAGTGTTTTTCGAAGCTGGTTTCGTTCCATCAACAGCTTCTTCGCCTGCTCGCGTGTCTCCTCTTCCATTCCACTGGCAGAACGGGCTACCAACAATCGGACGCGTGAATCAATCTTCCAGAGTTCCAGTTCCATGCTGTATCGCTCTGGCAATCGATCTTTGTAACGCGACAATCGTTCACTGGTGCGAAAGAGTTCCGAGATCGCAGACTCATATTTTCCGGGAGACATCTCTTTGAGTTGCAACAGCAGCGAAGACAGCTCCTCGTGATGTTCCTTCGCAAAAGCCAATCCTGCTGCTTCGCGCTCTGGCGTCATCGAGACGCGCCCGGAAACTTTCTGCTGGGCGAAAAGCGACTCAATACCAACCTGAGTGAACAGCACCGTTACCAGCAAAGCAGTTGTCAACAAGCCAGTAAAATTTCTCGTACAAGCTCGAAGAAGACGAGGCATAATCATAAGGTCTCTCCATCTTCTCCATGATTCATGAAATCCAGATCGTCTTCCAAGCTGGATGCTTCAACAGCTGCAAACATCCAATCTGGAACATCGAGTTCCACCGCTGCGTGCGTTGCATTCGCCTCATCATTTGACTCGGCAGGCAGATGCTCGTCGGTACTCATCAGTGTCCACAATGCCATCGCTTCGAGATCTTTTGATTGCCCCTCCGAATCGACCTCAGCGACATTTTGCAAAGTTGAATTCGAAGACGATGCTTGATCCCTTACGCCAATTCCGACAACAACAAGGAGGGCCAGCGATGTCGTCAGCAGTGCTGCGATTCGAACAATACTTCGCCGGGCATGAGCAGGCTGATCGCTCGAAACAGTACACAGATTTGAAACAGCACTGGACTGCGAAGAAGCGATAGAAGTCTTACCCTCACTCAACTGCAGGCCTTGGTGAATCAAAACAACGTCCGCCAAGGCGTCCTGAGCAGCGAGGCTCGAACTGAGTTGCGTCTCAAATTCAGCACGCTCAGTTGCGGGCATCTCATCGGTGAAATAGCGATGTGCCTGAAGCAACAGTTCAGAATTGTGATTGGTCTCGGACATAATTCTTCTATCAGTATCACTCTGCTGATCCCGGTCAGTGGGGATCGTGCTTATTGACCAAGATCGCGTTTCAAGACGACCTGAAGTTTTTGTAATGCCGAACGCATTCGCGTCAGGACGGTCCCCAAAGGGAGTTTCAATTCATCAGCGATTTGCTGAAATGTTTTCTCTTCATAGATTCTCAGGGAGACGATTTGTTGCAGATTGTCTGGCAGTTCACTCAGGGCTTCGCGAACTTTATTGGCGGTTTCCCACTGGAGAAGATTTTCACCAGGGCTTGAATGACGCCCTGAGTTCTCAGTCGCCCTCAACTGATTCTCAACTCGACTGACGGCTCGCTTATGAATCCCAGCCTTACGGCGAATTGCCATGGCTTCGTGATACCCAACCTGAAACAACCAGGCTTTTTCCGATCCAGGCTGAACATTTCCTCCAGATAACAACGCTTTCGTGAAAGTCGTTTGGACGGTCTCTTCCACCAGCGCATGATTACGTAACAGTCCAAACAAAAAAGCGGACAACTGAGAGAAGTATTCATCGTGCCACTTCGTCAAACGAGCAGGATCAAGCTGTTTTGACTCATCAGTTTCCACGAAATACTTCCCCTCGCCTGCTATTAAGATGCATCGGAGCTCTTTTTTATTTTGATAAAGTTCACCAAAATCCGCGAGGAGGGGGAGATGAACCCCGTAAACCACTTTCTAGTAACAACTTACAACTCAAAGGCATTTTTTCTTTGTTCACGCCAGAAAGCAAATCCTGAACCGCAAGGCCGGATCTCTTCCCTAAGTTTCCTGTTTGTTATGAAGCGGAGAGTTCCGCTGTTCAACGAAATCCGGCAAAACGTTGCGAAGGGCATAAAACTCCTGGCAATTCGGATCATCTCGCGAATGATGAAGTCGATAGATTGAAGGGGACTCTGTGCCTTCTCACCAGCTTCAGTCTGCAGGCATGATGCCAAATGTGCGATTCGTGTCCCAAACTCTCAGTCTGTACTGATTGGTAGCGGCTCTCCTCAATAACAATGTATGCTGAAGATGTTCTTACCTGATGAATCTTGGAACAACTGAAATGCTGACCCTTCAGAACGTCCAAAAGAAACACCTCACGGCCTTTGGCTTGCGACAACTCACCCTGCTGAGCGTCTGCCTCTTCCTGATGAGCCAACCCGCTGCAGCCGATGAGGTATTACTGAAAGATGGAACTCTGCTCGACGGAACTGCTGTCAAAGTTCCTGGACTCACTGCCTCAGTGGTCAATCGAAACGTCAAAGGAAACGTCCGCATTGACCAGTTCTGGATGATTGACGATGACGTGCGCCGATATTTTGTCAATCGATTACTCGTCGAAGATGTTTTGGAAAGCGATGACCTCGCGAGACAAATCACTTTTGACCTGAAACATCAGCGTACCAGCCGCAAAGCGGGACCATCGACTGTAGGGGGGTTTTCACAGATCGAACCATTTGACCAGTTCGGCAGGCGGACAGTTTTCCTCACCGTCAATCAAGAGCGAACCCCAATCATCCAGGGGATCACCGAACTCCGGCCCAATTCGTTCAAAGTCGATTCTCTCACTCACCAGTGGGAATACTATCTCGACACCTACACGCTCCAGCCCGAAATTCTGCTTTCACTCATTGAACAAGCTTCTAACCGTTCCGATCCAAACGAACGAAAGGCAGCGGTTGTCTTCTTTGTTCAAGCCAAAATGCTGAAGCAGGCTGAAGCGGAACTCGACCGCATCTCGGAAGAGTTTCCCGAACTGAAAGACTGGGCAGAGGACTACCGAAGCCAAATCTATGAAGCACGCGCTCGAGAAAGTTTTCACGAAATCGATTCTCGCCGCAAAGCCGGACAACACCAACTCGCAATCACTTTTGCCAAAGCAACTCCTGTGGATAAGGTGAGCGGAACGCTTTACAGAACGTCACGAGAAATACTCGCCGAGTACGAGGAAGCATTACAAAAACGAGACGAAGTCGTCCTCATGCTCGATATGTTGCAGGCAAAGATCGATGAGAAGCAGGCCGACAAACTACGTTCGCTGCGAGCAAAGCTTCTTGCTGAACTGACAATCGATACGATTGATCGGCTCAACCCTTTCCTGCGCTCTAAGGTTGATGACTCACTCTCCCCAGACCAAAAACTGGCGCTGGCCTACAGCGGTTGGGTTCTGGGCGAAGCAAATGCAATCCTTGACTTGAACGAAGCGATTCTTCTTTGGAAAGCTCGTTTCCTGACTCTGGAATTTCTACGCAATGCCGAGGACCCACTTCATGACGACGAGTTAATCGAACAACTGACCGGGCTGGAATTCATCGGAATGGAACGTATCGTTCAGATGATCCCTCTGCTTCCGCCACCACTCATGGGGCCGTTCCTTCCTCCCGGACAAATCGATCAGCGAGTCGTCCCCGTCAGCGCGGATGAAGCTCCAACGAGTTATTCGATCATGCTTCCTCCCGGCTATTCACCACATCGCGAGTACCCCTTGCTGGTCGTGTTGCGTGCAAGCGGCCGGACAGAAAACGAAACTCTCAACTGGTGGGGCGGTAATCAACAAAAACAAGGCTGGTCGCAACGACGAGGCTACATCGTCATCGCTCCGAAATACTGCGACGAGATCGCCACTTCGTATGGAGGAAACACAACCGCCCATGAAGTCGTGACGAAGTCCATTCAGGACGTCAGAAAACGGTATCGAATTGACTCAGACCGCGTTTACCTTGCCGGCCACGGAATGGGAGGGGATGCCTGCCTCGATATCGGAATGTCTCGCCCAGACTGGTTCGCCGGGGTGATTCCGATCACTGGTGTGTGCGGAAGGATTTGCAATTACTACTGGGAAAACGGACCAGATCTCAGTTGGTATCTCGTAAACGGCGACCGCGATCGCACCACACTCGATACAAACGCAAACGTCCTCAACACGATGATGAAACACCGCCAGAATGTCATTCTGTGCGTCTACAAAAGTCGTGGCTATGAGTCCTACTACGAAGAGCAGGAAAAAATCTTTGCATGGATGCAACTGCAACAACGTCCTCCACTTTCCGAAGTCAAAGAGTTTGAAGCTGGAACAATGCGGCGATCGGAAAGCAGCTTCAACTGGATCGACGCCAAAGGACTTCGAGACGATCTGTTCCCAGCAGACATTTATTCACAGCGCAAAGCGAAACCAATCTTTGGAAAAGCAACACCAGGAAATGTTGTCTATGCTCAGGTCCCAGGCAGCGGAGTCACAGTCTGGCTGGCACCAGAACTTGTTGACTTCGACGAACGGATTCAAATCCGCTTCAACATGAAACGTGGCCGGAACGAATTCATTCAACCTTCGATCAAAACCATGCTGACTCGCCTCAGAGAAACCGGTGACCGAAAACGCCTTTACTGGGCCAAAGTCGAATTGTAAGAGAGACTCGAACAACACACCGACACGCCGCCCCGCATCATGCGACTCGCTTCATGCTGGTCTCACAGAATTTTCCTGTCCCAGATCGTCGAATGTTGTTCGACTCGGTACGCGCAAGATATCACCTACAATTGCTCAAACAGACAGTTGCTGAGTCAATTGTCCATACTGTCCAAACTGTTCATGAAGCCTGAGGCATCGCTCGGAAGTCCGCTGTTCCCGAGTCGTGTCACGTCCCCCAATACCTTTCTTCACTGATGCATCCTGAAGCTTCTCTTGACGAGTCTTCCCGGGTCATGCAGACTTTCTGGGACACTTTCGCGCTTCTTCAGCCAATCCAAGATTGGTTATGACGCCTGCCTCGTTAAGAGCAGACTTAGAAGCCATGTCAGTGAACGTCTCGGGCACGATACGCATCGAAAATGCTCTCGTACCTGCGGTACTCAACCGGGCTAACAAAACAGAGGGCAAACTGTGAAGACTTGTCAGGCCAAGTGGCTCTTATCTCTGATATGTCTTGCGTTTCTTGCTATCCGCGTCCCCATCATGTACCTGCAACCGGGCGGACAAGATGAAGACTGCTACGCCGTCCCGGGGTTCACAATCCTGAGTAGTGGAATCCCAAAACTCCCACACGTTCCCGCACGCAATCCAGAATCCGTGTACTACCACGCCGACGAAGCTCTCTACTCGGAACCTCCACTCTACTTCTATTATCAAGCACCCTTCTACCTGATTTTCCCCGCAGTTTACGGAACAGCTCGGTTGGCCTCCGCCTTAGCGGGAGTCGTGTTGCTGGGACTGGTATACCGCCTGTGCCGCGAGATCGGCATTTCCTCAATCGCCTCGCTCTGGACTGTAGCGATGCTGTCAATTTCGCGATGGTTTTACTTTCCCGCCACTACAGCTCGACCAGACATCCTGTGCGCGACTTTTGGAGTCGCTGTCATTCTCATGCTTTTGAAGTGGCAAGAAACAAGAAACGTGAAGAGTCTTTTTCTGGCAGGTCTCGGAATCGGGCTGGGTGGTTTGACTCATCCGTTTGCCATTGTCTACGCCATTCAAGCTGCAGCGTGGGTTGCGATTTGCTCACGTGGCTGGCAGCGACTAAGAAATCCACTCATTCTTGGAGCGGTAGCAGGGCTCGCTTGCTCGCTTTGGATTCCGCTCATCGCGATGCATCCGGAAGTCTTTCGTGTACAATTCACCAATCAGCTCCTCAGCGACTATGGCCCTCCACTTTGGGAGCGCGCCATCTTTCCGTTGGAATCGATGGAGTACCACGCCCGGCATCTTTGGGCACACATTGGAACTCTACAAGCGATTGTCGTGCTAGCTGGCTTGACGATGACGAGCCTGCATGCCTTTCGGTCCGCGAAGACTCACCTGCTCGCCGTTTGTCTGTGTGCCTGGTCATCCATATACATCCTTTCTGTCGCAGTCGGCACACATCATCCGACTCTGGGATACTGGGTCTACTTCGCAGCTCTCGCTTTTCCGAGTGTCGGAGCGGCCATAGAGCAACTGTTCGAAATGCAGGAAAGAGTGACGATCCCGAGGACTTCCCCGAACTTTGCGAGGGCAGGCTACAACAATGAAATCAGAAGCGAGCCAAAGGACGATCAGACAACTCGACCGCCTCCACGACCAGAAAACGGAGGAAGAAAAAACTGGCCGTTCTACTTCGCGGTCGTCAGTCTCTGTGCTTTTGTATTTCTGCCTGGTTCAGGTCTGCGCACACTTGCTGTCCACCTGACCCACTTGGACGATCCGAATTACAATTCACCACGATTTGCACGTAATCTCATCCAGAGCATGCCTGCCCAGAGCGTATACGCTGTAGACACACAGTTTGCATTTGATTTCGTCGCTTCGGGTCGAACCACACTTTTAGCGCAAATCATGCCGCAATACTTTCAGCTTCAAGAGACTCAATACGACTATCTCATCCTCAGCCGTTACGGCGATCAGAGTGAACTCGAGCGTCACCTCACTGTGAAGTTCATCCACGCATATGGTCTCAAAGAAGACAAATGGGCCTGCTACGCCGAACTGTACTCAAAAAAGCTCCCCGACACCCAACCGTAGCAAGCCATCAAGGCATTGCGCCATAAGACCAATATTTTGGGCGCTGATTGGGATGCGCGTAAAAAAACAGCACACTTTTTTAGAGTGTGCTGTTTTGAAACTTTATGGCGTCAGTGTTCAGATATTAACTGACTGCGCTTTTGAGAGCTTCTGCTTTGTCGGTGTTTTCCCAAGTGAAGGCGTCTCCGGTTCGACCGAAGTGGCCGCCGTGAGCGGTTTCTCGGAAGATTGGTCGACGGAGTTGAAGGTGTTCGATGATTCCCTTTGGATTAAGTGGGAAAACTTCGCGAACGGCTGCTTCCAGTTTGGCTTCATCGACAGTTGCTGTCCCGTTGGTATCAACTCGGATACTCACAGGGTCAACGACACCAATGGCGTAAGCAAGTTGAACTTCGCATTCGGTGGCCAAGCCGGAAGCGACGATATTCTTGGCAACATAGCGAGCCATGTAAGCTGCTGAGCGGTCGACTTTGGTCGAGTCTTTTCCACTGAAAGCCCCTCCACCATGTCGTCCCCAACCGCCATAAGTATCGACGATGATTTTTCGCCCGGTCAATCCACAGTCACCATGAGGGCCACCGATGATAAACTGACCTGTTGGGTTCACGTGGTATTGTGTTTTGTCGTTGAGAAGCTCTGCGGGAACGGTCGCTGGAAGGACGTTCTCACGAACATATTCTTCGATCTGTTTTTGATTGACCGATTCACGGTGCTGTGTTGATAAAACAACAGCTGTGATGCCGACGGGCTTTCCATCTTCGTATTGGATAGAGACCTGACTTTTGCTATCGGGGAGCAACCAGTCAACGTCGTTTTTAAATCGCAAATCTGCAAGGTGGTTTAAAATTCGATGCGAGATTGCAATCGGCAACGGCATGAGTTCTTCGGTTTGATCACAGGCGTATCCGAACATCAAGCCCTGGTCACCCGCACCATCGGTATCGACACCCATCGCGATGTCGGCACTTTGCTGGTGAAGCCGAACAGCGACTTCGCAGGTATCGGCGTTAAAGCCGATGTCGTCGCTGGTATAACCGATCTCGCGAACGGCTTTGCGGGCGACTGCTTCGTAGTCAACGTCGGCACTGGTGCGAATTTCACCAGCGAGCATCAGAAAGTCGGTTGTGCAGAGAGTTTCACAGGCGCATCGAGAATTGGGATCCTGCTCGAGCAAAGCATCTAGAACGCCATCGGAAACCTGATCCGAAACTTTGTCCGGATGCCCCATGCTGACCGATTCGCTGGTGAAGATGAAATTATTTGCCATGGGTCGAAGATCCTTTTGAAGTCCAAATGTCCTTTGGGGAGTATGAGCTTAGTTCGCCCTCCTCGATGTAAGGCAGTGCCGTGAGACAGTGCCACTCGGGAAGGAGAATCCTGTCCGTATACAATGACGGTGACAGGGGCGATAGATTCGCAATTCAAATGATTCCGCGAAGTAAAACTTCGAGAAGACTGCGATATTAACCACGTCGAAGCGGGAAAACTATCCTATTGAATTCAATAGCATTGGCGAACGCACAATTGAAGCAGGATGAGAGATTTCCCGACGATTGGGAAACGAAAAAGACGACTCTGAGAGAGTCGTCTTTCGATATCAAGAGATCATCAAGATCACTGAGTGGATTCCCACTGAGTCAACTATGACGACTGACTCTTCTTCTTCAATGAAGAAAGCCGTGATTTAGTACGAGCCGCCACATTTTTGTGAATGAGCCCTTTTGAAGCTGCCTGATCGAGCTTCTTCACCGCGAGGCGAAATGCAGACTCTGCAGCAGCCTGATCATCAGCGGTCACTGCTTCGCGAGCCTTTTTGAGGACAGTCCGTAACGCAGCGCGTTGCGGCTTTTTAGCAAGACGACGTTTCTCGCTTTGGCGAAGAGCTTTTTTTGCGTTGGGTGAGTTCGGCATAATTGATTTAGTAGAAGTACAAACTCAATGAGTGGCAATCCTGACGCAGTTCCACCGCAGTTCAGGCCAAACAGGCATCATAGCGACAGGATTCGACTCCTTCCAGAGAAAATCGACTCCTGATTGCGAAATTTCTGATTCCGAGGCTTCCCACTCATTGTTTTTGATTACAATAGCAGGCAACTATCCAATTGCCTGAGAATTTTGCCTGTCGCATTTCACATGTCAGACCAACCATCAAGCGAAGTTGCTCCCATTGAGGAACAACGGGAACCGTGCCCTACTCCGCTCGAATCTCAAGATATTGTCCATTCTTTCCAGGAAGAAATGCGGCAGGGGCCGGTGGCTTTTGAAGGTGGAACCGTGACAGCGACCCAATTCGGGAGTGGACCCCCGCTGATTTTCCTCCCCGGAACTCTCGGCACACCAAGGCTTTACGCACTCACAGCCTGGCTTCTGAGAAATGATCGACAATGCTGGTTGCTCGATCACCCACAGTTCGACAAAAACCCGCCCGAGAGCGAACTCGTTGCCAAATCAGCAGACGCTTACGCAAGCGTCCTGACTGAACTGTTTGGCGGGCCTGTCGACATCTACGCCTCAACATTCACCGTCCCTATTTGCCTGCGAATGATGTCTACGACTCCGAATGTCGTGAAGAAGGCAGCCTTGCAAAGTGGTTGGATGGAAGGAACCTTAACAACTGCGGAGCGTCTCCTGTTGAAAATTGGGAAACGCCTCCCCGTCACAATGCGGAGAGTTCCGGGCTGGGTTTCGACGCAAATCCAGAATCACCGCCCCTGGTTCCCACCATTTGATAAAACAAGATTCAGCTTTCTGCTTGGTGAGACGTACCAGACAAACGTTTCTGATGCCTCGCGAAGGATGCTGGCATCAACACATACAGATCTACGTGAGCGAGTCAAAGAGATCCCCCATGAGATTCTCATCCTGAGAACCGAGGGTGACGGACAATATATTACAGATCAACAAGAGTGGCTGAATAAGCAGTTGACGAACTCGCAAGTCTCCTGGATGCACACCTCTGGACATTACCCGTACCTGACTCACCCGCACCGTTTGGTGAAATCGCTGCGTGAGTTCTTTGAGATCCCGAAATCAGAAACAGCATGACCGATCAAGAACTGCCCGAACCTTTGGATGTCATCGCAGTAGGTGCCCATCCCGATGATGTCGAAATCGCAATTGGCGGGACACTTGCCAACCTCGTCAAACAGGGTTACCGCGTCGGAATCGTCGACCTAACAGATGGTGAACCGACTCCGTTGAGCCCCGGTCCCGAGGTCCGAGCACAGGAAGCCTTGGATGCGGCAGAAATCCTGGGCGTACAGGTTCGAGAGCAACTGGATCTCCCAAATCGACGCCTCTTTGATAATTATGAGTCACGAGTGGCGCTCGCCAAGGTGTTTCGACGCTATCGCCCATCGGTTGTTTTGGGTATCGCAGACAAAACTCCAATGGCCTCCCCCGATCACTGGCAAGCCATGCAAATCACCGACGCCGGGGTCTTTTATTCCCGACTGACGAAGTGGGATGCCGAATTCGACAATTTGCCGGTTCACACTGTGAAACAATTATTATGGTATCCACTCGGTTTTGGATCACTGAAATCTGCGGACCAACCGGGAGCCTTTGTGACCGACATTTCTGGCTGTCTGGAACAAAAAATGGCAGCGATCCGAGCCTACAAAACACAGTTTCCGCCTGAAAAGAAACGAGTTTTCACCCTCGTTGAGAGTCAAGCCCGCCTGTTGGGACAAACCCACAATATTGAGGCAGGCGAACTTCTGATTTCACCTAAACCCAATGTCGTGAAAGACCTTGTTCAAACATTCGGGCTTTGAAAGCGTGACGACTCCGGGGAAGACGCGAGTCCATAAGAGTTGAAACCTGTTCGCAATGAATGGGGTACAATGCCGAAACCGACTGTTGCTAACGAAGGTGCTTACAGAGATGCCTGAAAAAGAGACGCCTGAAAAACTGTCACGAAGACCCTTTTCGACACTTCTTGCCATCATCATGGCCTACTGCATCACAACCTGCAGCACAGCATTGGCTGGGGTGGGCGATGTGATCAGCGAATTTGAGCTCAATGACTATCAGGGCAAGAAATACACCCTCTCCGACTTTGACGAGTCACAACTTGTCGTTCTCGCATTTATCGGAACAGATTGCCCCCTGGCGAAACTCTACGCCGGTCGACTGGAGCAGCTTTCGCAGCAATACGGCAAAGAACAACTCACCATCATCGCGGTTGATTCACTCATCCAGGATTCCATATCGGAAATCGCTGCGTGGGCGCGAGAGCACAAACTGACCTACCCGGTTCTTAAAGATCCGGCCCAAACTCTCGCCGACGCAGCCGGGGCACAACGAACTCCACAAGTCTTTCTGCTTGATCAACGTCGAACCATCCAGTACGAGGGCCGCGTTGATGATCAATACGTCATCGGAATCGTCCGCGATCAACCGACTCGAACCGATTTGAAAATTGCGATTGATGAATTACTCGCCGGCAAGCAGGTTTCGGTCAAGCAAACTCAGCCACTAGGCTGCATCATTGCACGAGCACAGAAACCCAACGAAAACAGTTCGGTCACTTACTCAAACCAGATATCGAGAATCTTTCAGAAGAACTGCGCAAGTTGCCACCGCGAAGGTGAGGTCGCGCCGTTTTCACTTGAGACCTACGAAGATGTCCTCGGCTGGGGACCGATGATCGAAGAAGTTGTCCGCGAACAACGAATGCCACCCTGGCACGCTGATCCAAAACATGGAAAATTTGCGAACGACAGCAGCTTGACCGCACAAGAGAAAAAACTCATTTACGAATGGGTTAAGAACGGATCTCCTCAAGGAAACCCGGCTGACCTTCCGGAACCAGTTGAGTACGTGAGTGGCTGGCAACTCCCGAAAGAACCAGACGTTATTTTCGAAATGGCAGAGAAGCCATTCAAGGTCGCTGCCGATGCAGGGCCGCGAGGAATTCCCTACCAACGCTTCTGGGTCGATCCGAAATTCACAGAAGACAAATGGGTTATCGCCTCTGAAGCGAAGCCGGGTAACAGTGCTGTTGTCCATCACATTATTGTTTATGTCCACCCAAACGGGATGCACACGCGCGAGCACGAATTCTTCTGTGCCTACGTCCCTGGTTTAAGAATAGAGAACTATGCTGAAGGGATCGCCAAGAAAATCCCAGCTGGCTCTGCGTTGCGATTCGAGATGCACTACACGCCGGTGGGGACCGAGCAGGAAGACCTGAGCACTGTCGGTTTCATCTTCACAGAACCGGAAAAAGTGACACACAAGATCGTCACGATGCACGCGGGAAATGCTTCCTTCGAACTGAAACCTTTCAAGTCTGACCAGGTTGTCACAGCACGATCGGGTGAGAGCCCCGGAAACTTGAAGCTGCTTTCAATGTCTCCACATATGCACCTGCGAGGACAGTCCTTCAAGTACGAAGCCCTGCTCCCGGACGGAACACGTGAAGTGTTATTAAACGTGCCGAATTATGACTTCAATTGGCAAACTCGTTACGTCCTCGCTGAGCCTCGCGAAATGCCGAAAGGCACGCGACTTCTCTGCACCGCCAAGTTCGACAACAGCAAAGACAACCTCGCCAACCCTGACCCATCTGCCACTGTTCGCTGGGGCGATCAGTCATGGGATGAAATGATGCTCGGCTATTACGATGTCTTATTACCCGTGAACCCAGAAGAGGAAAACGACGCAAAAAACGTCCCCGCAAACTTACTCAATGTTGATCTTATCTTGAAACTTGTCGACAAAGATGGCGACAAAAGCGTCTCCCCTAAGGAGGCGGAGGCTCATCCGCTGATCAACAAGTCTTTCAAGAAAATGGACCTCAACAAGGATGGAGCAATCTCAGAAGACGAGCTGGATAAAGTGTTCCAACACCTGAAACAGAAGCGGAAAATCTGAGCCGAATCCATTTTCAAACCCGCATTTTTCAAATTGGTGTTCGCGACCCATTTCGTGGCAAACTGCTCTAGAAAAAGAAGAAGTAAATCCAGGGCCAAATCACAGCGATGACGAAGAGCATGAACAGCGCGAAGACTGCAGGAACACTGTTGTGCAGTCCAGTCATGCAGTTCATAAAGATTCCAAGTCCGATCATCGCAGCAAGGAGTGACACACCCATTCCAACAAAGCTTTTAAGGATCCGGTCTCCCCACCACATCGCTCCATTCGAAAATGCGATCTCTCGCTTCGCCTTTTCTCGATCTGTTCGGTCAAGCAGTTGCTCTGACCGGGTTGCCTGTACCTGCTCCGCCTGAGGTGCGTTAGATTCTTGCAGAGGCTGGTGTGAATTCTGTTGAGCAATGTCAGAAGAGCCCGAACCTTCTTCGGGCACGATATCCTCTTCCGAGACCGAACTTCCGAAGTTGACATAGATATACTTTACGGCAGAGTAAGATCCGTAGCCGACTCCCCCAATCACCAGCATCACGAGGAGAACCACGAGCGGGTTCGGCTCATCAGACCGCTTGGGAAGCATCTCATATGGAATCTGTCGAAGCTCGGTCATAGCCCCTACCCTGATGCGAGACACTCTGTTGCGAGATACTGCGAATTCTCCAAAGTCTACTTTCGCTCACACCATCACGAGCTGCAAGGCCTGTTACCTGCGGTATATTGGCGAAAGGTTCAGATCGCTCATCATGCTGTTCGGCTTCCAAAGCGGTTCGTTCGCTTCTTCTGGATTTGAGAAAATAATCTGATTCTCAGGAAGCAGCACGCAGCTCATGCTTCCGCCCGTTCCACCAGTCGTGTCGACAAGAAGTCTGGAGCGTGCGAACACAACTTGCGGGACATAAGCATGACCGGAAACGACAACCTGATGGCAATCCTCAGGAGGATCCTGAAATGGCAGCCTCTTCGAGCAAAGCCAACTCGGACGATTCAACGAGAAGTCACGAGCTGCCAAGATCCGTCTTTGAGTTTCAAATGGTGTTTTCGCTTCGAGACCTGAATGGACAAAATAATACTCGGGGTGTTCCACGGCCCAGGGAAGGTTCTCCAGCAAAGCTAAATGATCATCTGGCATCGCATCACGGAGCTTTTCGATTTCCCCAAATGGAACCTGATAGCTTTCGAAGGTTTGATGCGAACCGTAGTGATCCAGCCAACGACTGGCCCAATTATCCTCATCGGCAGCTTCATGAATCCCCAGCGATCCACTCATCGCAAGCTCGTGGTTTCCGGAAATCACAATAGTTCGCGGATGCTCTGCAATATTCGACAAGACGAGATCAATCACCCCTTTCGTGTCGGGACCTCGATCGACAAGATCGCCAATAAGTACGATCCAACGACGCTGGTAGTCTTCACGTTTTCGCAATCGATCCAGAATGCGTTTGAGCTTCTCAACCTGGCCGTGGACATCACCAATCACCGCAACCGGACCACTGATGCTCGTTTCAAACTTCACAATCTTCCTTCTTTGAATGCAATTTCGACACGGACCGCGAGCAGGAACACCGCTGGCTGAGACTCGTCACGACAAGTCTCGCGGAAGGTCGCTTTAAGCACTGGAGAGCCATCAATCCTGAGCGAGGTTTTACGGACGAGTAATGTTGCCGCTCAGCTTGACTTTGATCTTCCCGGTACATTTGGCCTGGGGAGGAGTGTTGACCCGCACAAACAGAATGCCGCTTTCAGATGGCTTCAGCTCTTTCGCATCGCCTAGCAGAAATGGGACTGGCGGCTTTTGGTTCCGCTTTCGCTTCACAGGGGCAATCATTCCGATGAGTGCTCCCGTGGGGACGCTGGAAATGAGATCTTGTGCGGCATCTTTTTGCACGTACCCTTTGGGGCCAAGCTCTTCGTTGACCATCAGTCGATAGGAACCGGTTGCTTCGACACGGATGGGCTGATCCTTGGTGACCATCACTCCGGCATTTGTCCAGCCACGTGAAACATCCAAATCCATGGTTGTCGACTTCCTGTCGAAAACCTCGTTCTCAAATTCTGTCAACTTCGACTTCACGCTTTCAGAGTTCGGTTTAATTTTCAGAATGGACTGCAACATCTCCTTGGCTCGCTCAACATCGCCCGCCTTTTCATAGTCGGTGGCGAGTTCAACCAGACTCTTCAGGAAGTCCTGTTCAACCTTTGCAGCTTTGGAATCAAGAGACTTAATCTCCGCCGGAGATGGTCGAGCACCTTGAGCCCACAACGGAGTTGCTGTAGCAGCGATCACGAGTAGGCCAACAAACCCGTTTTGAATTCGAGTGCGAAACATAAGAAACTCCCATCCCTTGAGGCATTGATTTCGGTCATGACATTTCAACTGAGCCAATTCAATTCAACTGAAAACGATACAATAAGTCTAGTGGCTTCTTCAATTTTAGAAAATCAGATGAACCGCAAAACTCGCTGTCGTGTAGTAAATTACCACTCCGAACATATCGCTTAAGGCGGCGATGAGCGGGGTCGACATAAACGCCGGATCGAGTCCGAGACGCTTGAGCCCCAAGGGGAGCATCGCCCCCGTGATCGTTCCCACGGACACGACACAAAACACCGTCAACATCACCACGACTGAAGCCTGATTCCCGACCATCAACTGTGCAAGGAAAAATGAGAGAGCCGCTAACACGGAACCGAGCAAGGCTCCGATTCGAATTTCTCTCCAGGCGATCCACGGGACTCTCCCTTTTGTCTCATCGAGCGCAAGAGCACGAATCACTAATGTCGCAGACTGCGACCCGGCATTCCCGCCGCTTGCGAGAACCATTGGAAGAAACAATACCATCCATGAGCCAGACTCCGTTGGCCCGACCAGTTGCAAAACTCTGGCAGTCAGGGAAGCTGCTCCAAGCAGAATAATGAGCCAGACCCCACGTTTTCTGGCGAGCTCAAAGAAGGGAGTCGCGACGTAGCCATCTTCGAGTGGCTGAACCGCCCCCAACATATGGGCATCTTCAGTGGCCTCTTCTTCCATGACGTCGGCCGCGTCATCGTGAGTTACGATGCCGACGAGACGGTTCTGATTGTCGACGACGGGAATCGCGATGAAGTCGTACCTTGCAATCTCCTGTGCAACGACTTCTTGATCTTCATCGACACGCACCGAGATCACATCTCGCTGCATGATATCCCCGAGTTTTGTATTCGGTTTTTCGAGGATCAATTTTCGTAACGAAAGAAACCCCTGCAGATGCCGGCCTTCATCAGTGACATAGACGTAATAAATGGTCTCTCGACTCGGCGCCTGAACACGCAATCGATCAAGAGCCTCTTTGACCGTAATCTCAACCGGGAGCGAAGCATACTCCGTGGTCATAATCGATCCGGCACTGTCCTCCGGATAAGAGAGCAACTTGCGAATGTCGCTCCGCTCCGCCTGGGCGACTAACCGCAGCACACTCTCAACATGCTCAGGATCGAGTCGCTCCAGCAAATCCACACGATCATCGGGAGACATATCTTCGATGATTTGCGAAAGTGCCTGGGTGCCAATCAGGTCAACGAGTTGGACCTGAAAGTGTATCGAGAAGAATGGGAAAATTTCGGCCTGAACTTCCGCCGGAGCATGTTTCAAGACTTCCCAAGCCTCAGTGGCTCCCAGTTCGTCGAGCATTTCTGCAACAACACCGGGAAAGAGTGCTTCGCAAAACTCGCGCAACCCTTGCTCGTCCTTCTCCTGAATCATCTGGAGCAGGTCAGGCATTAATAACGAGTGAAATATCGACGAAACCATGTTCATTCGAATGAATTGTGGTTGAAAGTGTGCGAGAAAAGCGAGCGGAATGCCAGTTCTGCGAGATTTTAGCAGAGTGAGAGGAAATCAGCGATGTGACAGCCGATGAAACAATGCAGAACGCAAGCAATAAGCCACATGAGGAAGCCCCTGACTCAATGTATCCGCACCATCGGCAAGGACTGTTCGCTCATCCATTCCAGACCTCCAAAGAATGGCGGAACTCTGGAGAAGAGGATTCGTGTCGACTTGACCATTGGAATCCTGCTAGTTAAAGTTCGCGATTCCACTGACGCAGGGGCTTTTGCGCAGATGCAATTATTGGCAAAGTCAATCCACCAGGATTGACGGAACCCGTTTGAAGCAAAGCAATTGGAAACATTGAAAGCGATTCGTGATGACTCACGTCCACTTTCATGGGAACGGTTATTGTTCGTTGCCGGTCCGCAAAAACAGATGAAATACTGAAGTGTCAGCGAGTATTTTTGAGATTTTCGTTACCAAGCACGGGTAACGGCTCAGCGTTATGAAATTCAAAACTGCGAATTGATTCATGCCTACAATTAACCAGTTAGTTCGAAAACCACGAAAAAAACTGACTTCCAAGTCGAAAACCCCTTTGCTTGAGGGTTCCCCTCAGCGACGTGGCGTCTGTTTGCATGTGCGAACAATGACACCTAAGAAGCCGAACTCTGCTCTGCGAAAAATCGCACGTGTTCGTCTTTCAAATGGGAAAGAACTGACAGCTTACATCCCCGGTGAAGGTCACAACCTTCAAGAGCACTCCATTGTTCTTGTGCGTGGTGGTCGTGTTCGCGACTTGCCCGGTGTTCGCTACAAAGTGATCCGTGGTGTCCTTGATACATTGGCAGTTAATGGTCGAAAGCAGGCACGTAGTCGCTACGGAGCGAAACGTCCTAAGTAAATTTCGGTTGTGTCGAACAACCACGAAGTTTGCCACCAAAGACAATACCGAAAACATTGTTGATTCAAGACAAATGTTGATTACATCTATTGTTGGAAATTGAGAAGTAGGTTCAGGATTCCATGGCTAAGCGGTTTACAGCGAGTCGAGATCAACTGATCGGAGACCCCAAATTCAATTCGAAACTCGTTTCGAAGTTCGTCAATTGCCTCATGCGTGATGGCAAGAAAAGCATCGCTCTACGAGTCTTCTACGACGCCATGGACGAAGTGGCGAAACGTATCACTGAAGAAGAGCCTTTGGAGGTCTTCACTCAAGCTGTCGACAACGTCAAGCCACAGATTGAAGTTCGCTCTAAACGAGTTGGTGGAGCCACCTATCAGGTTCCGACTCCAGTAAGCGCGAAGCGCCAACAAACATTGTCCATCCGCTGGATGCTGGAAGCTGTTCGCGGTCGTAAAGGCCGGCCGACCGCTCTCTCACTGGCTGATGAAATTGTTGCTGCCTACAAAAAAGAAGGTATCTCTGTCACTAAGCGAGAAAACGTACATCGTATGGCTGATGCAAACAAAGCATTTGCCCACTTCGCTTGGTAACATGCTCAAAGAAATCACGCCTGTCGTCCTGCAACGGATGGACAGGCTTTTTTTTTGAACTGAGTTCGAAGTCAGTTCAGCTCCAAGACGACAAACACTCTTAAAATACCCATTTTTCAGTCCGAGAGTCACATCACTGAACTCTCAACCTAACCAGATGATCCAAAATGCCTGGACCTATTGAAAAGCTACGAAATATTGGAATCGTCGCGCATATCGATGCAGGCAAAACGACGACCACGGAACGCATCCTTTACTACACAGGTGCGATTCACCGAATGGGGAACGTGGACGACGGGAACACTGAGACCGACTTCGACGAAGAAGAAGCAAAACGTGGGATCACAATTTACTCAGCGGCAGTGACATGCAAGTGGAAAGACTGCACTATCAATTTGATCGACACGCCGGGGCACGTCGACTTTACAGCTGAGGTACAGAGAAGTTTGCGCGTCCTCGACGGAGCGGTCGTCATCTTCAGTGCCGTGGAAGGTGTGGAGGCTCAATCGGAAACTGTCTGGCGGCAGGCCGACGAATACAAAACTCCGCGCATGTGTTTCATCAACAAAATGGATCGCATCGGAGCCAATTTCGAAAATGTTCTGGAGCAAATCCGTAAACGTTTGCATGGCAATCCCCTCCCTTTATTCCTCCCAATTGGCGCCGAACACGACTTCGAAGGGATCATTGATTTAGTCAAAAACAAGGCTCTGTATTTTGACCCCGATTCCCAGGGACAAAGCATTGAAGAGAAAGAGATTCCAGAAGAACTGCAGGAGATGGCTGCGGAGTACCGTCAAAAACTGATCGAAACCGTCGCGGAACGTGATGAAGCTGCGATGGAAGAATACTTCGAGAACGGCGACCTGCCAGAGGAAACTATTCACCGACTGATTCGCGAAGCGACGCTGACTGGTGAATTACAGCCAACATTCACAGGCTCGTCACTCGATTACATCGGTGTTCAACCAATTTTAGACGGCGTAAACCGCTACTTGCCCAGCCCACTAGATATCCCGCCAGTCAAGGGGATCAATCCCAACCCAAAAAGAAATGAGAGTACAGAGCTTGTTCGCCACGCCAAAAACGACGAACCGTTAGCGGCACTCATTTTCAAAATCGTCGCAGACAAACACGCTGACCTTTGCTTTGTTCGTGTTTATTCTGGTGTGTTGAAATCAGGATCGCGACTCCTGAACCCACGCACAGGCAAGAAAGAGTTTTGCAGCCAAATCTGGCACATCCAAGCTGACTCAAGAGAGAAAGTCGAAACCGATCTCGTCGAAGCGGGCGACATCTGCGGAATCATCGGCCCAAAAGCTGTCGCTACCGGTGACACCCTTTGTCCGCAGCAACACCCCATCTTGCTGGAGTCAATTATCTTTCCAGAAACGGTCATCTCGATGGCAGTCGAACCAGAGACAAGTGGCGACAAGAAAAAACTTGAAGACGCGCTCGTTCGGCTCAGTCGCCAAGACCCGACCTTCAAAACACAAGTCAGCGAGGAAACAGGCCAGACTATCATCAGCGGAATGGGTGAATTACACCTTGAAGTTCTTAAGGAGCGCATGCAGCGAGACTTCAACCTCAATGTGCGTGTTCACAAACCACGTGTCTCTTACCGAGAAACCGTCACCGCAGCTGGTGAGGCTCAGGAAGAATTCAATCGTTCGAGCCAGGGAGATACCCACTTCGCCAGTGTGAAAGTCCGAATCGAGCCGGGAGCAGAAGACACAAACATAGTCGTCACATCCGAAATTCCTCCAGGAACCCTTCCTGGTGAGATCGACAGAATTGTTCGCGAAGCTGTTTCCGAATCAGCCCAGTCGGGTGGAATTGTCGGCTTCCCTTTGATGAAAGTTCGCATCACGATTCTCGATGTCGGATACCGAGACGGGGAAACAAACGAAGAGGCTCTTCGCTCAGCATCGGCACACGCCGTTCAGTCAGCTTTGAACAACGCGACGATCTCACTGCTTGAGCCTGTCATGAAGCTGGAAGTGGTTACCCCTTCTGACTTCGTCGGTAATATTCAAGCAGACTTGAATCAGCGTATGGCTAAGATCTTCGCCAGCGAAATCCGTGGGCACTTGACCGCCTTGCAGGCCGAAGTCTCACTCGCAAACATGTTCGGATACTCCTCGCATGTACGCAGCTTGTCACAAGGACGAGCATCGTTTTCTATGCAACCACTGAAATACGACTTAGCCCCCGCGTCGGTCATGAAAGAATTCCTCGGTTAAGAACAACCTGTCAGACTGACAGAATGACGTTTCGCTCTAAGCTGAGAGCTTGCCTCAAAAGAATTCTTTCTTCTCCCCGCCTTCCAGTTCCTGATTATTACCGCCCTGCATGCCTCACTTCCAGTTTCATCTCGATCACACTGATGCCAACTCGATGGCACGAGTGGGTCGCTGGGACACTCCGCACGGAACCGTCGAGACACCAGCCTTCATGCCAGTCGGGACACGCGGAAGCGTCAAAGGAGTCTGGCCGCATCAACTTCAGGAAGTTGGTGCCCAGATGATCTTGGCGAACACCTACCATTTGGCACTCCGACCGGGCGAAAAGGTAGTTAAAGAGCTGGGCGGATTGCATCGGTTCATGAACTGGAATGGGCCGATCCTCACAGACAGCGGCGGATTCCAGATCTTCAGCCTCACTGAACTTCGACAACTTGACAACGACAAGGTTGTATTCAAGTCGCACGTCGACGGCAGTTTACTGGAGCTGACACCCGCTCGAGCAATGCAGATTCAGGAAGACCTCGGGGCAGATTGCATCATGTGTCTCGATGAGTGCCCTCCGCACGATGCACCTGTCTCTCGCCTTGAAGAAGCAGTTGACCGAACAACACGCTGGGCGCAACTCTGTCGTGATTCACACCAACGAGAGGACCAGGCACTCTTTGGAATTGTCCAGGGAGCGACGAACCCAAAGCTGCGTGAACGCTCCGCTCAAGGATTGCTTCCACTTGAGTTTCCCGGCTATGCAGTCGGAGGCTTAAGTGTTGGCGAAGCCCCCGAAGAAATGTACTCGACTCTTGATGTCACCACACCAATGCTCCCGGTCAACAAGCCGCGATACCTCATGGGAGTCGGCCGACCGATTGACATCATTGAAGGAGTTCTCCGCGGAATTGATCTATTCGATTGTGTCATGCCGACTCGAAATGCCCGAAACGCAACAGCCTTTACGAGCCAGGGCAAGATCAAGATGCGGAACCTCAAGCATCAAACAGACACCGGCCCCTTGGACCCGGAATGCGATTGCCCCACTTGCACTGACTACAGTCGTGGCTTCATGCGCCATCTATTCACAGTTGGAGAGATGCTCGGACCAATGCTGCTCTCAGTCCACAATCTGGCATTTTATCAAAAAGTTGTTCGGGAACTAAAAACAGCGATCATGGCGAACGCGGGAATGGAATATCGAGCAGAGTTTCTTGCTCGAACTTCTGGAGGAAAGTAAAAAAACAAGAATTCGCTTGCACGATGCGGACATTCAAGAGGCTTCAAACGAGCTGAATTTAACGAGCAACAATCAAACAGGGTCATACCCAACAGACCACAGGCAACGCCAAAGAGTACAGCGAAAGACAGATTCGGCTAGAGCAGATTCAACACTCCTCATGCCCGCGAAGGTCATTTTTTGACTCCATAGACTTGCCCGTTACGAAGCAAACAGAAAAGCCCCTTCCTGATATTGCTCTTGCTCCCAAGTTCCTCGCTCGACAAAAAAGTGTTCAAACGAACAGACATTAACTCAAAAGTATGACCAAAAAGATTCCTACTGGACTGAAATGGTGATCAGTGTCCAATTCCTAAATGCGATTAAGTCGAACTCTGACCAAGAGTTTGGGCATGCACATCTTGTCGGGATTGGGAGTGATCCCTAAACTGTCGACTTGCTGAGGTCCGCCAGCGGTGTGCGCAGAGTGCGTTTGGGACTTCAATCCAGAGGAAAAACGTAATCAAAAGTGGCGTGATTCCAGAGAAATGATGAGTTTTATGACGATTTTAATGTCTCAATTTCTGTTGTTGGCTGAAGAAGTCACCGAGAAAGACGCCGAAGGCGGGGGAAGCATGATGTCCATGCTGATCCTGTTTGGTCCTCCACTTTTGCTTCTTTTTGTGATGCAAACCTTATTTGGTCGGTCTGATGCCAAAGATAAGGCTCGCCGTAACGAAATGACTGCAAATCTGAAGAAGAACGACCCCATCGTCACCATTGGTGGAATGTTGGGAACCGTCGTGTCAGTTTCAGAGGACAAATCGACAGTGACCATCAGAGTTGATGACAACACACGGATCAAGCTTCAGGCATCCGCGATTCGAGAAGTGGTTTCTACAGAGAAGAAAGACGCTGAGAAATCGTAGTAGCTGGAAGTAAAAAGAATTCAAAACCCAGGTGTTCAAGCACGGTGAATCACAGTCGTTTTGTCAGTCGAAGTCGACCTCAACAGAACTCATTGACCGTGGCCTTTTCAAATTAGTCGTTCAGCTGGCAGGATTGTCAGCATAATGAGTGAGACGGAGCGAACGGGATGAATCCGTTGATGATGAACTTTGCAATATTTGCTCAACAGAGCATTTCTGACGCCGAAGAAGTTGCCGAAGCCAGTTCCGGAGCAGGCTGGGGAACTTTTTTCCTTGTCGTCGGAATTTTGGTGCTCCCGTTTGTATTGGGGAGCCTGATCGCTAACGCACTGAAGATGAAGGACCTGGCGACCCGCCTGAGTCTGGTATTCTTGGCACTCACGATGGCGATCTCCCCATTTGTGATGACAGTTTCCAATAACGAAAGCATCCTGAGTGCTATCGACTTGGGAATCGACCTTGCCGGCGGAACCAACATGGTTTTCGAAGTCGACAAGGAAGCAGCGAAAGCCGAAGACAAACAGATCACCCCTGACCTGATGAACAAGATGGTCGAGAAGGTCAAGCTGCGAGTCAACCCGACCGGAACCGAAGAGGTCACCGTTCGTCGCGTTGGAGCGGACCGAATTGAAGTGATCATCCCCGGTGCCGATGCCGAACGCGTCAAGAAAGTGAAAGACCAGATTGTCTCTTTGGGAAATCTGGAATTTGCGATCCTCGCCAACACTGTGTTGCACCAGGAACAAATTGCACTGGCAAACGATTCTAGTAATGTACGGGACAACAACGTTTATCTCGGACAAGACGTCGTCGCGATGTGGCGACGATCTGCATTAGATCCCGATGGCGATCCCAAAATCAGCCCCGGAAGCGTTGACTCGACTGTTTACACTCGACAAGTCGAAGAAGACGGCAAATCAATCACAGAATTTCTGGTTATCGTCCGCAAACAACGCATCACCGGTCGCTACCTGATCGGCGTTCGCGAAACCATCACTGACCAGGGACTCGCTGTTGGATTTACATTCAACGAGCGTGGCGGTTACCTGTTTGGTCAAGTGACTGGTGAATATCAGAAGCGAGACGGTGCCGGGTACAGCAACCACCTCGCAGTGCTTCTCGACGGAACGATTCACTCGGCTCCCACAGTCAACGGCGTGATTACGACGACCGGTGTGATTGAAGGTAATTTCACTCAACCAGAGATTGACACTCTCGTCGGTGTTTTGAGTGCTGGAGCATTGGATGTTCCTCTTGTCGAAGAACCTGTCACCGAGTTCACAATCAGCGCGTTACTAGGTGAAGAAGTTCAGCGTAAAGGTTTTACAGCGATTGCACTTGCGTTGGCCGGTGTCTTCATCTTCACACTGGTCTACTACCGAAAAGCGGGGCTCATCGCAGACATCTGCCTGGCTCTGAACATTATTCTCGTAATGGGAGCAATGTCGCTGATTGATGCGACATTCACACTTCCCGGATTGGCCGGTCTTGTGCTGACGATCGGGATGGCAGTCGATGCGAACGTGCTGATTTTCGAGCGTATGCGAGAAGAACAAGCTCGTGGATCAAGCATTCGCATGTCGATCAAAAACGGATTCGAAAAAGCCTTCTCAACCATTTTTGATGCCAATATCACCACTCTTCTCACCGCAATCGTGCTCTATTACATCGGAACCGATCAAGTGAAGGGCTTCGCGGTCACGCTGTTCATCGGTATCTTGACCAGTATGTTCAGTGCCTTGTTTATTGGCCGGTTGATCTTTGAAATTGCCGAGCGCAAACATCTCTTCAAAGATCTGAAAATGATGAGTTTGATCGACCCTAAAGGGATCGACTTCCTTGGCAAAAAGAAACTTGCTGCAATGGCCTCCCTTGTGGTTATTGTAATCGGATTAATTGCGGTCGGAATGCGAGGAAGTGAAAACCTCGATATCGATTTCCGGGGTGGTTCGATGGTCACGTTCCGCTTTCTCGGTGACGCTCCTGAAGTTTCTGAGGTTCGGGCAGCATTGGAACCCAAATTTGGTAACGACATTACACTGGAACAACTGACCGTTGTCGAAGAAGGCGTCTCCAACAAGCTCTACCGCTTGCGAACAGTCGTCGACGATACTGCACAAGTTTCTGCGAACATCAAGGAAGCTTTTGCAGAGGGACCGTACGAACTTGTTCAGCAACATGTCACCTTTGGTGAAGTCAAAGAGGTTGCTGCTCCAGTTGATGAAACGAAGCCTAAGATTGAACCTGAAGCAGAAGCAGAAGTCGCTGCCACTAAGCTGAACCGCGCTGTTGAAGTGACTCTTACTCAAGAAATGACACCTGCAGCATTAGCAGATCAAGCAGCCGGTCTTCTTCGTAAGATGAATTACGTTGATCCAGAAACCCTCGTCACTGGTGATACAGCTGATGACGAAAGTGTGAAAGTCAGCCAGGTCACTTTGACCTTCGACTCCTTCATTCCGGCGAATGACGTTGATCGTGTGCTTACTGACTTGAAAGTTGACCTGGAAAAAGACCCACACTTTGAAGAAATTAACACGTTCGATCAATCGGTCACCGGAGATGCGAAACTCGCGGCAATCACCGCGATGGGATTCAGCTTGCTGGCAATTGTCGCTTACCTATGGGTGCGATTCCAACGAGTCACATTCGGACTGGCAGCCTGTGCTGCCCTGATTCACGACGTTCTGATTGTGTTGGGATTGGTCGCACTTGGAGCGTACCTGAGCGGAACACCGCTCAAAGCGATCTTCATGCTGGAAGACTTCAAAATCAACCTGCCGATCATTGCAGCCTTCTTGACGATTGTCGGTTACTCCTTGAACGATACCATTGTTGTCTTCGACCGTATTCGTGAAGTTCGAGGTCGAAATCCTGCACTGACAGAGGCGATGGTCAACACAAGTTTGAACCAAACATTGTCACGAACCATTTTGACCTCACTCACAACTTTGATCGTGGTCTTGATTCTGTACGTTCTGGGTGGCGAAGGAATTCACGGATTCGCTTACTGCTTAACCCTCGGAATTGTTGTCGGAACATATAGTTCGATTTACGTCGCCAGCCCAACCTTGGTCTGGTTGATGAATCGCGAACAGAAAAAAGCTGCTCCATCAACAACCACATAATTTTGACTGAAACTTTCACGGTTGAAGAAGAACGTCACTGGACGTTCCATTCACCGGAAGCGGTATAAACATCAGGTGAGGTGGTGGCTGACACGACCTCACCTTTTTTTAGAGCATTTTTAATGCTTGTCATGCCCAAGATCGTCATTTTCATGACTGCACAGGCTGCTCACCGCGAGGCAGAACGTTAAGACCAATTTTTGATTTGCTCTAGCAATGCAACATCCCATACAAGATCGGATTGCGTTGGGAGTCCAACAGCCTTGGGCAGAACTGATCCTGCAAGGAATCAAAACTGTCGAAGTCCGAAATGTCCCTGTTGGAATGCGGACCACAGTTTACCTGTACAGTTCGCGAAAACGTTCCAAATTCCCTGATGCAGACGTTGCTGTGAAGTCGAATGGCATCGACCTTCAAACTCTTGCATATGGTCGAATTGTCGGTTCCGTCGACATTGTTGACTGTCAGCCCTGTTCCCCTGAAGATGCCGTTTCAGCATGTGTTTCCTGGGAACTCATGCAAGGCCGATACAGTTGGAAACTGGAAAACCCAGTTCGCTGCCCATTACCTATTGAACCGAGATACATTCCTTATGGAATGTGGTTTTACCCCTTCAAACCACGAGTGATCACTTCCCGTGACCGACGAAACAAACTCTCCTGATCTTCACCTTGTTGCCACCGCTGCCTTCGGACTGGAAGCCATCGTTGTTCGCGAACTCGCGGACTTGGGCTATCATGAAACCCGGGTTGAAGATGGTCGTGTTCATTTTCACGCTCCACTCTCTGCGATCTGCCGAGCCAATATCTGGCTACGCTGTGCGGAACGCGTCCAGGTTGTCATCGGTGAATTCCCCGCGAAAGACTTCGACGAACTCTTCGACAACGTAAAGATTCTGCCCTGGGAAGAGTGGTTGCCAGTCGATGCCAAATTCCCGGTTCATGCAAATTGCGTTCGTTCGGAAATCAACAGCCCGATGAACGTTCAGCGAATGGTCAAACGTTCCGTCGTTGAGCGAATGCGTAAAATCTATTTGCGACATCGATTTGCGGAAGATGGAAACGAATACTCCATCGACGTGAATATCATGCGCGACAATGTGTTACTCACACTGGACACCACCGGAGATGGTCTTCACAAACGAGGGTATCGCCAACTGGTCGGACTTGCCCCCTTGCGTGAAACAATCGCGGCAGCTTTGGTCAAGTTGAGTTACTGGAAAGAGAATCGATTGCTCGTCGATCCGTTTTGTGGGTCAGGCACAATTCCGATTGAAGCAGCGATGATCGGTCGCAATATTGCACCTGGACACAACCGAAGTTTCTCCGCAGAGAACTGGCCGCAAGTCCCAGCGACTTTGTGGACACAAACTCGTCAAGAGGCACGCGATCTTGTAAAGCCACCACTTTCAATGCAGATCATCGCACGTGATCGCGATCCTAAAATGACGAAAATTGCCAAGGTCAACGCTCGTGGGTCGGGTGTTTTCTCTGAGATTCTTTTCGAGACGAAAGACTTCGTCGCCTTTCCAACAAATCGTGATCATGGCTGTACGATATGCAATCCCCCCTACGGAGAGCGAATCGGCGAACGTGATGAAGTTCGTCAGTTACATCAGGACATGGGCGAGCTGCTTCGTCCTTTGGACACTTGGTCGCATTACATCTTCACGGGCGCCGAAAACTTTGAGCGAGAGTTCGGACAACACGCAGACCGCCGGAGAAAGATCTTCAACGCCCGCATCCCTTGTACCTACTTCCAATATCTCGGGCCGAGGCCACCTGAAAGCTCCGACGAAATCCACCTCGAAGGTTCACAAGAACCAACAGCCTCACAAGAATCGACCGGGACGCCGACACCTATGGATGTTCCAGACGACAAGGATTGAGGCTTTGCTCGTGTTCTTGCGCGTCTGAAATGGGGTCAATCTTCTTTGCTTCAGCGCTCCGAGTTAACTGGAGTCGTATGAAGTTTTACGCTCATGACTTGTCTTATCGAGCCAAAGGACCACAATAAACGGACACAGGTAAATTGATTCCGTCGACAAGTATGCTCATGATGAAATAGCTCGAGCCATCTTGAGCTGAATCATTCTTATCGCTATCGCAAGGAACTCACTGGCAGGCCATTTGTATGCGATCCCCACTCCGACAAGGTCAAGTTTCATTGCCGGGGATAGCGTTTATGCTCATCGGGCTGACCCTGGTCATCTTTGAAATGCAAACAGGGTTCCTGCTGGACCGGATTGGCATGACCGGTCGGATCATTGTTTTCTTCTGCGGGACAGGGTTCTCTGTCTGGGGACTGAAAGAGGTCATCGCCGGCTTTCTTCCCGGGCTGTCAAAAAAAGGCTACAGCTTCAAACTGCCTCTCGTTGGAATCGTTTATCTTGTCATCATGTGCATTCTGTTTATCGGCTCACTCGTTGGCCGGAACAATCTGCTACTCATGGTCTTTGCGTGCATGGCTGGCCCGTTCGTCATGAACGGTTGGATTACATTTACGATGCTCAGGCTTCTCAATGTCTCTCGCGTTTTACCTGAACGGGTGATGGCTGGGGAAACGTTTACGACATCGATCTTTTTTGAAAACCGCAAATCCTGGCTTACAGTCTGGCTGATGACTGTTCATGACGCGGTCACCAAAGGAGATGGCTGGATGTCTCCAGAAGTGCTGTTCGTCCGTGTTCCGGCGGGATCGCAACGGCAAGGGCATTATCAAATTCGCGTGCGGGATCGCGGACGGTATCAGTTCGGTCCCGTAAGAGTGACAACACAATTTCCCCTTGGTTTGGTAGAACGGGGAAATCGGCTGGATGAATTTGAAGAGTTGCTTGTCTATCCCCGAATCGGTCATTTGAAAACAGAATGGCGAAGACTGCTTCAAAATTCGACGGAGCTCGTCAGCGATGTCCGGACGATGGGCGGTCCTTTCAACGACGAGATGAGTCAGCTGCGTGAGTACCGACAGGGCGACGACCCTCGCATGATTCACTGGCGAACTTCGGCACGCGTTGATGAACTTATCGTGTGCGAATATGACGAAAGCCGAGACCGAAACCTGTTGCTGATTATTGATGGGTGGATTGAAGAGAATGCTGACCAAGCTGACTTCGAGAGAGGGCTGAGGTTTGCGACAACGGTTTGCATGGATCACTTACGAAATAGTCGAGAATCCTCACTGGCAGTGAAACTGGCAGCTAATGAAAGATTCTTCTGGCGGGGCGATCAGGGAGAAGGACAAATCGATAATTTGCTCGATGCCTTCGCCGTCGCACAGCCCACTTCGAAAATGACGACCGATCAACTGTTGGACGGCCTTGCAGAAGGAGCAACGTCGAATCGACGAGTTGTGATTGTCACCTCTCGCTCTGAAGAGATTCGAGAAGCTATTCAGCGATCTTCGGATGTTCGGCTCTATGAAGCACAAATTTACGGAACATCTCGCGAGGATCTCTCTGCAATTTTTGAAGAAGCGGAGGAGACTTCCGCATGAAAAACATCCTCCATATCAGCTTGACGATCTTACTCTCGTTGTCTGGGATCACCTTTGCAATTGCCGAAGGAAGCCCGCTGGCTGGGCTCTCGTTGATTATCGCACTGGCGACCCTGTTCTTTGTTGATCTCGAAGAAGTCTTTTCGGTTCCACCTTGGATTGCGAACAGCCTGGGACTTTTGGCGTTTGTCCTCGCCGGACGAGAGTTCTTCAGTGGGGAACTTGAAGCAAGACTGCTCGCGGGTGGGCACCTCATTGTCTATTTAACCTGGGTCTTTCTTGTCCAGAAGAAAAAAGTGCGTCACTTCTGGTGGCTTTGCGCGCTCAGCATTTTGCAAGTCGCAACAGCATCCGTACTCACGGACGACATTTGGTTTGGATTTGCACTCGTTTTGTATTCCTTCGTGGCAACATGGACGCTTTCAGTCTTCCTGCTGTATCGTTCAACACTTCTGAATGATGCAGGCTCTGAACAAGATGCTGATCTTGGTTCAACGTTTGTTGTGGGTGATTCCTGGAAGGGCATTTCGCGAGATGTCGATCATCGGTTACTCAGCTGGCGATTCATCACAATCAACGGCACAATGACTTGTCTGGGGCTCTTTCTCAGCTTTCTGTTTTTTGTGTTCACGCCTCGAATCTGGATCGGTCAGTTTTCTTTTCTTTCCGATGAAGCCATGTCAAGACAGGCTCTCACCGGGTTTACCGAAGAGGTCAGCCTGGGAGACATGGGCGAAATCATGGAGAGTGATGAAGTTGTCGTGGAGCTACAATTAGTCCACCCAACTTCCGATCGTGCTTTCACCCCTAAAGAATACGACGCCTATCTTGGAGCTGAGCCACTGTTTCGTGGAACGGTCATGGAGATTTACGAAAAAGGTCGGTGGAAACAATTCCCGGGACGGAACTCACAACGATTCTATTCCTCATCCCGCGACGAAGGGGTGATTCAAAAATTCAAAGTCCATGCGATCGGTTCCGACGCTCTATTCACTTTTGGAAATGCGTACTACGCCAAAGCGTTCGGCCGTAAGGAACGAGTCATTCGAGAGCGTTTCTCAAATGAGCTAAAACGTGGCTCAGAGACTCCTTTGACTCACTCATTTGAATATGAAGTGCAAGCCAGCCAAGGACCATACACGCCGCAGTCTCTGTATTACTATCGATACTACATGAGGGACCTGGACACATTTCCAGCCAACATGTCTCGCACGGCTGAACTCGCTGAATCCATCGTTGAGCCTGCCGAGACGGATTTGGAGAAGGCAGATCTGCTTCAGAACTACTTCATGAACGCAGATGAATTTAGCTACTCCCTTAACCTAAGTATTCAAGATGCAAGCATCGATCCGATTGAAGATTTTCTGTTCAATCGAAAGAGTGGACATTGCGAATACTATGCATCCTCCATGGTGATGATGCTCCGTGCTGTCGGAATTCCATCTCGTGTTGTCGGCGGATTTAAGGGTGGAAAATACGACAAGTCGACCAAGTCGTATCTGATCCAGCAATTCCATGCTCACAGTTGGGTGGAGGCCTACATTGACGAGCAGTGGTACACATTCGATCCAACACCCGCAACACGCAGCCTCTCTGTTCAGGCACAAGAAGAATCGTCTGCTTCATTCCTGAAAGGAGTCAAATCGAAAGCCCTCAACCTCTGGACAACCGGAACAACACTTTCCCAACGCCAGCAGCGAACGATGATCTACGACCCCATTCAAGAATTCGGCATGGAGACTTGGGGGCACGCCAAAAATATTGTCCAGGGTCGAACCTCAAGCCTTAAAGGCCTTCTGGATTTTTTAAAGTCTCCGGAGAAGTGGTTCAGCTTGCAAGGTGGCTTTTTTGCTTTCATCCTGATGTTGCTTGCAAGCGGAGTTGTCTGGTTGACGAAGCGAGTTTTACCGGTGATCAAAAAAATCCGGGCACAGTCACTCGCAGTCTCTCGCAGACGAGAGCAAGTTGAATTTTATGATCGATTCCTGAAAATCCTCAGTCGACATGGAATTCAACAAAGTCCGACTCAAACTGCACGTGAATTTGTGAACAGCTCTCTCGTGGAATTAAAGCCAAAACTTCAAAGCCAAGGTCTTGAAGGTTGGCCAGTTGAGCTTGTCTCCGCTTTCTACGATGTCCGTTTTGGAGGCCTCGAACTGCCCGCCCCCCTCGCAAGTGAAATCGATCAGAGACTCACATTGCTAGAGAACTGTTTAGAAGAACAGAAAGAGAAACCCAAGTGACGCTGAATTCAAGAGAAGACTTCCTGACATTCACGGGTCTCTTCCTGTTCGTCATGCTGAGTATCACACTGCTCGTTGCACACTGGGCTGAAGTTCCTTTAACCACGCAAGTGCATTGGTCGACGCGGGATTTCGGCATCGGATGTATCGCTGCGCTGGGAATGTTTCTCTCATTCAGCTGGCTCAGTTCGCTCCGAGATTTGGCCGCAGATGCTCTCGGCGCATCCCTGGCTCAGTGCCGTTTGTACGATTTAGTTTTGATGGCAATTCTGGTCGGGATTGTAGAAGAATTCCTGTTTCGCGGTCTTCTTGAACAATGGATTGCCCGCTGGAACCCAATCGGCGCCTTCATTATTACGAATGTTATCTTTGGGCTACTGCATGCGATCTCGCCGCTGTACGCGATCATGGCAGCGATTTTAGGTGGCATTTTGAGTCTGCTCACCTGGTGGGTCGGCGACTTCAATCTGCTTCGGCCGATTGTCGCTCACGCGATTTATGATCTCATTGGTTTTGTGCTTATTGCAGAGGAGTATCGTAAAAAACAAAACGACGCAGAAACCACAGATATCCTTTAACTTCAGCAGAGAAGCAATCATTCAGATGGAAGTCGCATCAGAATCTCTCGTCCGGCGACTTCACTCACCATCAAGAAATTTCCCCCCCACGCGACCTGTCCCAGAGAAGCATTAAAACAGGGAGCACGCCAGCCACGTCCGGGAACATCGCTGAGCCAACTTTGAACCAACGTTGAGACGATTCAAATTGCTACCGCAGCCTTATTAGTTTCACTTTGATTCTTCGATCACATCCAGATATCTCTGCGGGATCGGTATCGACTCGAGTCCTGATTCAAGACCACAAACGCAGCAAGCTGTTTTCATCCGCCCATAGGCGAGGCGTTTTTCGCGGCAGAAAAACTCGGCGAAAAAAGTTAATGACTTCAGTCCGATCCGCTCAACCCGCAGGTGAATATCGAGGATATCCTCGTGATATGCGGGAGCTTCAAAATGGCAGGATGCCGAGACGCGAGGCCAACCGATGTACGATCCGTCCTCTTGCTTTTCCATGATGTTCAAGCCCAGAGAGCGAAAGTATTCGTGCTCTGCTTCCTCAAACCAGCGATAAAAACTGACGTAGTGAACTATCCCAGCCATATCTGTATTGGCAAACTCAACCCGACGTTGAGCGACAAACGTTGCCATGCTGCTTCCCTTGCGACGAAGTGATAAATAAAAGCCCAACGACGGTTTTCGGTCTCTGGGCGAGAGTCAGGATCTACAGTACCAAAATCTCCAGTGCGGGAAAGTAGACTTTCCCCGATTCAATGTCCACAACAGGAATTGAATGTCAGTCAGATGAGTTCAAACAAAAAAACGTTTCGCAGCTTACCAGGTTGGCAGGCTGCGAAACGTTGGGGCTCAGATTGAGTTTCGACTCGTTAACTTCGGGTCCACTTGAACTCAAGTTGAAGTCGCCTTTCCGCTCAAGAAGTCACTCGACTCGATGCGAACGACTTACCTGCTCGTTCCAGCTTCCTCAACTCTCGCAAATCGACCTCTGGCTTGACGTCCGTGCCTCGTGGGGAACAGTCAATGATGTCATCGGACTGGTCAGCACGGGCACGACACGCTTTGGAAACTTTAAATTCCAGGGATCTCAAGCTTCTCTTCATTCGCGATTTTACGAATTTTCTGCATTGCCCGAGCCTCAATCTGACGAATCCGCTCTTTGGTCACACCGAATCGCGTTCCGACCTGCTCAAGCGTCTCTGGTTCGGACCCTTTTTCGAGTCCGTAACGATGCAGGATAATTCTTTTTTCACGATCATCGAGATGCTCGAGGATCGACATAATCACTTCATGTTGTCGAGAGTTCGTAATCTCATCTTTGAACTGGCTTCCGCGAGAATCTTCAGAGAAGAAGAAGACTTCTTCATTACCAGTCCGGAATCGATCAAGGACTTTGTTTTCTGCCGGGATTGAACGAGCATAGTTTTTCATGATCGCCCAAGTGGCATATGTCGAAAACTTGTTCCCTTGCGTATAGTCAAATTTCTCGATGGCACGCATCAAGGACATGTTCCCGTCGCTGACCATTTCGAAGAAGTTGACGCTGGGTTTCATGTGCCGCTTAGCAATAGAAACGACCAGCCTTAAGTTACTTCGAATCAGGAAATTCTTAACGAGAATCGCCTCTTCGATCAAATCTTCCAATTGATCCAACTCGCGGCTTTTTGGGCTTTGCGGATCAATTTTCTTCTGAAGCTCTGCCGCTTTGAACTTTAAGTAGTTCATTTTGCGGAACCAGTACCCCTCTTGTTCTCTGGTTAAAAGAGGAACGGTGTACAGGCTCGCAAGATACGGTGGAAGCCCTGGAGGCGCTTTGACCGCTCTCGTTTTCTTTTCGGGCTCAGGAGGTTCTCCCAGAATCACTTTTTCTGCATCTTTCTCGTGGAATTCCGGGCTGTCCATGTACGCCACTGGATTGTCCAGCAACATTTGTGCACGGACTTCCGTGATAATCCGATAGACACTCGTTTTCGTACGACAGAACTCCTCTGCGAGTAACTCTGCAGACATTCCATTGACGTATCGCTGATAGATTTCCATCTTGCGATCATCTGACAATGGTGATGTCGAATTTGGGAAGACTGCGTTTCCAGGATTCTCCTCGTCGTATTGCTTCAGGGTATAACGGATGGTTTCTTGCGATCGACCAAAGACTCGCGAAAGTCGTCGCCCCACTTCAGCAGGACAAGCTCCATGGATTGCAAGTCGTCGAGCTTTTAAAATCATTTCCTGCTTCTCTGAATCGGTGATCTGCGAGAAACGAGAACTTCGGTGAATCTCCGTTTCGTGTTCATTCACGAAGCGGTCGACCGACGATCTCAAAAAACCGACGCGTGATCGATTTCCAAACAGGAAACGTCGACTGACTAACCCACGTTTCCGCCAGCGATCAATCGTCTTGGTAGAGACGTTATATTTTTCGCTCAAATCGTCGACAGTAAAGACCTGCTCGCCAGCTTGTTCCACTGGAATCTTGGTACTTACTGAAAGTTGTTCGACGAACAGCCTCAGGTCATGCAGAAGGTCGTCACCATCGATGACGAGATCTGGATATTTTTCAGGGCGGTAGCCTGTCAGTTGCTCACACAACTCCTGATATCGATAGACCTCATCAGGTTTAATTTGCGCCAGCAATTTTTCAGCCCGGTCCATTTGCTCGAGCTTCTTTTCCGCTGGAATAAATTGGGATTGTTGTTCAGTGAGCTGTTTCAACACAGGATGTTTGAATCGTTTACTCATGGTGAACCTTCCTATTGCCTCTTATTCCTTCCAACCGTCTTGGGGAAGGTCGAGGTATGTGAAGCGACATCTCTCGGAGTCATTCTTGTCGCTGATTCATTTTGTACTGATCCGAAAATTGATGTATTGATTCACTCTCATAAGACTGAAAGGCTCAATACAGTTTTGGATCTGTTCTCAAAGTCACGGCTTATTAGTGTTGTTGCCGCATATACGTATGTACGAATGAAAAGACGCTTAGATTACGAAAAAAGTTCGCATACGAACCATTTTTTACAAAAAACCTACAAATCACTGACAGCTGTACTATGCACAGATTGTGCCAACGATCCACCAGCACCACCGCAAAACGAATGCAAACCACTATGAAATATGCACTTACAACACAAACCATGAATGTTAATACAACGTAATCAAGAGAACTCTTGTATGAACCTGATGCGATGACCGAGCTCTCTGTCGTCATTTGGACCACTCTCAGAGTGCAGCGTTCGCAAAAATTCGGGACCGAGATCGATTTTTGAGACTGATTCATGAGCCCGAAATCAGACATTCCGGGCTTCAGCAGCCGTTACTCAGTGTGAGATAAGACAAAAGAGACAGACTTTGAGAGCATTTTTGAACATTTTCCACGCTTGACCCTGCTTTTCAATGCCTGACCCTGCTTGCCGTGCCCTGAACTTCTGTCTCAGCTGCAAAAGCTGCGACGACAGCGGGTACGCTGATATTTCGAGCATTTTTCGTTGAGGTCTTCAGTGACATCTGGCCTCTGGGTGAGTCACTGGAAGGTGAAATAGGGCTAAATGCCTGCAAAGATACAGTAAAGATACCGCAAAATCACTCAGATTGACCGTGAAGACGGTCTATAGGGTATCCACTCCACCTGTCGCGACTGGCAACCTGAGTTGTTCATGGAAACTTGAGTTGACCATCGACCCTACTTTTCAGCAGATTCATGGATCTGAAAAATCCACAAATCCTGACCAGCAGCACTGGGGTAACAGGCAATCAGTTCACCGTTTGGTGAGATTTCTAACGGCTTGACGTACATGATGCTCTCGCCCAGGATGATTTGCCCTTCCCGCTTTTGCTTTTGAACATCCCATTGCACAAGATGCCCTCGTCCACCAGCAAGAATTTTTTGACTATCCGAGGTGAACTCCGCATCCCAGAGAACCTCTTTCCCCTTCAATTCAGCGAGCGGAGCCCCATCATTTGTGGCCCAACGTTTCAAAGCATAACCGTCTGTCAAAGCCAAAGTTTTTCCGTCTGGTGAAAAGAAGACATTGTTTGCAGAGCCCGAAGTACGCAGTTCGATCTCTTCCAAGACCTCTCCGTCAGTGAGTTTCACTTTCACCAACTTACGGCCATCAGAAATGAAGGCTCGGTTCTCGTCATCAAAATGCACGTCGAGCTTGTTGTACTCAAGCTGATTGAGAACAAACTCTTCCTTCTGGTTTTTCAGATCCCAACAACGAATTTTTTTCTCCGCCCCTCCAGAAAGGACACGCTTGTTGTCCGGAGCAACTTGAACCATGGAGACGTCTCGAGAGTGCCCAACAAATTTCCCGAACGGTGTGAGTTGCCCCTCCTCGCTGAACTCCCAAATGTGCACTTCACCTTTGAATCCTCCTGCGAGCAGGTATTTCCCATCAGGGCTGAAAGTTATGGATGAAATGTTTCCAAGATCACGGAGCCGATCGGTCTTAAAGACTTTCTTCCCCTCTTCGACGTTGTACACTTCGATGTATTCATCAGACTTCCCAGCCACGAGATATTGACTGTCCGGGCTGAACACGAGTTTTTGAATTCCCCAACCCATTTCCGGTATTCGCAGATGAACCTGACGTTCCAGCCGAGGAGCCGTCCCCATTGAATTGACTGCAGCTGGTTTTGCGGCATCAAGTTCTTTTTGCTTTTCGACCCGGGCTAGCTGTGCCTCAATGTCCTGTTTGGAAAGGAGAGATGCAGTCACCTTAAGCGGAACCTTCAGGGTCACTTGCTCGGACTCGACCAGATAGGTTCCTTTAAAGTCATACCTGGAAGTAAATCCCCTATGTTTGTCGAAGGTGATGGTCCCCTCGCCGACCATGCGAATAATTTGCCCGTTCTCGCTTTGAGTCGTTCGAAACTCATAATTCTCTTTGAGTACCAGGCTGTCTTTGTCATCACTCTCAATGGTGTATGTTTTTTTTTCGACGGCTGGAAGAACTTTGACGACTTCCGAATTCCGCCGTCGACCGAATGGATCACGATATCGGGGGAGTGGAATCCCCGAGGCGGTTGTTGCCTGTTTTTCCTGAATCAAGCTTGTTTCGTTTTTAACAGTCCAGCTTTTTCGGTTCCCCTTATGAAATGCAAAAATAAGCAATTCAGAAGGTGGACCGACCAGGAACGGAAGCTGCTCCTCGTCAGTCGTACGAACGATTTCTCCACGATGAGTGAGCAACATTGTTCCACGTCCCATCCCCATTCTGCTTCCTCGCATCCTGAAAGAGGGGACCATATGGCCGCGTCTATCTTTGATTGTTTTGTGGAATGATCCACTGAAATTGAGTTCCGTATGCTTTGCCAGTGGATCCGGACCTGATTTCACTTTGACGTACGCCACTGCGGGAGCCACTGACGCAACAAGTTCAGGGCCTTTCAAATCTTGCTTGACTTGGGAAACCTCAATCGCTGCGCCAGATCCTTTCAGGAATTCTCGAACGGAATTCGCAGGGATACAAAATCCGACGCGGTTGACATCAACTCCTGAAAGCTTGGCACTTGTCACGCCAATCATCTCTCCTCTGGAATTGACTACAGGGCCTCCGCTGTTCCCCGGATTGACAGCTGCGTCAATTTGCAATTGTGTTCGTCCGTTTCGTTTTGCCATTCCTGAAACGGTTCCACGAGTGACTTTCACATCAGTCCCCAACACATCCGAAAGCGGAAAGCCAATCGCCCGTACGTCCATTCCCAACTGCACAGTTTCTGAATCAGCGACTGAAACAACTGGCAATTCCTCTGCTTCAATTTTCAGAATCGCCAAATCAGATTCTGAATCGATCTTCAAGACCTCGGCAGAGTAAGTCTTTCCAGAAATCTGGACTTCAATTTCATCAGCCTCGTCGACTACGTGCGCACATGTCACCAAAATTCCATTTGACGCGACAACAAATGCAGTCCCCGCCCCCTCCTGTGAAGTCGAAGCAACATTCTGCTGTTTGTCTCGTCCTTTGATGGTGAATGTACATGTCCCGGTTGTCACCTCTGTTCGATTATCGAACTCGGCAGAAACTTCGTATCGAAATTGATAATCGTCGCCGTCTAAAAAATTGAACCCGGCATTCCTGGAGAGCTTTCGGGACTTCTTACGTGCGATGACTTCTATCCCCTCGCTCGAATCGGGCTCCTTACTGGAGACCATGGAAACATTCGGAGTCGCAGCGGGAGCTGAGTTGGTCGTCCGCTCCGGAGTGGAAACTTGCTCTACTTCCTCAACGTGAGCCACAGGATCTTGAGCATTCTTCAGTAAAAAGAAACCGACGCCAATGACGAAGATTGCTGAACAGACAGCCCCCACAAGCAGACTGAGTACGAGCCCTGACCTGTCAGGCTCTAGAGTAGAAATGTGATCTTCATCATCGAACGAGGACTCATCGACTTCAAAGAGATCTTCTGAACGAATCGACATTTCTTGAGCGAGAAACTCACCACAATCTGGGCAGGTCGCATCGCTCCTCAACGTCCGATTGGGATCTTTGCGAAGTTGTCGCCCACAGTTCCAACAATCAACGACCATTTTGGACATCGTGACGACTCCTGCTCTGTCGAGCTTTGAATGTCAGACGTCATCGACAATTGACTCACTCGCCAGCGAGCAATGTACTCGAATTCGAAAGACATTTGTGAGAGATGAACCGCTCCTGCGATCAATCAGAAAGAACTTCAATCTTCGATCACGCAAAGATGTCTTATAAATGTACGCACATACGTCGTTCATTTGCAAGTCTAAAATCTCTCGAAATTCAATGATTGCTCTGCCTCGTGAATGGGCAGCATTCATTGACGCGGTATTCATTGACGATGAGGGTTTTTCGCGACTCAAGGTAGCGCAACCTGCCCTATGTCCTGGGACTCTCCCCTCAGCGACTTACCTCACGCCACAACATTTTTTGAACTTTCTACCTGACCCGCACGGACAAGGATCGTTTCGACCTACCTGTCGAAGAGGAGTTCTTGCACTGGGTGATCGACCTGCAGGTGTCGACTTTGAAGCAGGAGTTTTCTTTTTCCGAAACTGTTGCATGACGTTGGCTGCTGGACGATTGGCCTTCAGCTCAGTTGCCATCTGCTTCATAAGAGGATCAATATGATTGAAAAACATGCGATACCCACCGCAAAGATAATTGAGACCGGCCTCTCCAGTGGGCGTATCGATAAAGCGGTTCTTGGGGCACTCTCCGTTACAGGCAAAGCGGACTTCACAGTCGAGGCAGTATTGCGGGAGAGTTGTTTCTTTGTCACGACCGAAGTCGAGTTGGCGTTGAGAGTTGGCAAGCTCAATGATGGGGAGTTCGTGAATGTTCCCAAGTTTATATTCTGGCTCGACAAAATGATCGCAAGAGTACAGGTCCCCATTATGTTCTATCGCGAGTGCTCGACCACACTGCTTGCGAAACACACAAAGGCTCGGTTCAAGGTCGAGCCAGGCTGCCAATGCCTGATCAAAAACTTGCACGAAGACTTTGCCGACATCGCGTTTGACCCATTCATCGAAAATTTCACACAGAAATCGACCGTACTGTTCCGGCACAACACTCCGTGAACTGACGAGGTGATCCCAGGCGTGAACTTGCTGTCCTTCTTCGAGTTCGTCTTCCGGATGAACACCGATCCCGCGGCGTTCAACGATCGGGATGAACTGCATAAACTCGATTCCGTTGTCGCGCAAATAGGAATAGACACGGCGACCATGCGAGCTGTTCTCTCGGTTGACGACGACTAAGGCATTGAACTCGACTTGATACTGCTGCAGCAGTTTCATTGCCTTGAGGACCGCATCAAAAGTCCCGTTCCCCTTTTTGTCGTACCGATATCGATCATGGAGTTCCGCTGGTCCATCGACGGAAAGCCCAATCAAAAAACCTTCTTTCTTGAAGAACTCCACCCATTCCTCATCGAGCAGAACCCCGTTCGTCTGGAGAGCGTTCGCAATCTTCTGACCGGGACGGGCATGCTTCTTTTCGAGTTCGACGATTCGCTTAAAAAAATCAAGCCCCAGCAACGTCGGTTCGCCCCCTTGCCAGGCAAAAGTCACTTCTTCAGGACCAGCAGGTTGAGCCTCAATGTATTGCTGAATGTAGGTCTCCAAAGTCTCTGACGTCATACGCCAGCTTTTATTCTTCGGATAGAGATCTTCTTTGTGCAGGTAGTAGCAGTATTCACAATCCAGATTGCAGATCGGTCCAATCGGCTTCGCCATCACATGCAGCATTTGAGCGGTGAGAGTTTCAGGCGTCGTCATGTGAGAAGTCATCGTTGAATTGAGAATCGATTGTGCATTTCACTGCAACATCAGAGTGCCCGCCGGGAAGTCGCATGATAATACACAATCTCCATGCCACATGACACAACCCGCCGAAGTGGCGCACAGACTCAAAACAGCCCCAAGAGAACAGATTCCCCTCACTGAATTCACTCAATCAAGAAGTCCTCGCAACATAAAATCGCTGCGAAATTCGTCTTGTACTAGAGCTGTGTTTCGAGGTAGCCTGCCGATCCCTTCACTTCTAGAGCAAATCCAATCTCGATCTTTAAGTTCTGTCTCGAAGCGAGCAGTCTATAACGTCATCAAAGTGACCTTCACGGACACGACAAGATAGAGAACGCTCTAAAGCCCCCCACACATCCCCTACCCACCCCATCCTTTCCTTTCACACATTTGCGACAGGAGGTCGCTGTGATAATGCGCAATTTCCTCGCTCTTTTACTCACGACATCTTGCCTGCAAGTGGTCGATCTTCAATCAGCGAACGCACAGAACTTGCGTGTGTATACGAATGTCACTGACGTCTCGGACGCTGAGAATCCCAGACCACTTTCTCACAGTCTCACACTCTTCCATGGGGGACGTGTTTACGATTACATGCCAGAAGTGGGCGAAGTTGTCATCTTTGAACCGATCCATCATCGATTCATCATCTTAGGTAAGAACTACGCCGCGACAGAAGTTTCCTTCGCCGAAATCAATCATTTTCTGGAGACGGCACAAACCAAAGCGGTGCAATATATTGATGAACTGGCAACATCGCCCGATGCCGACTCAGCGGCAAAAGCAGCCGCCATGCGGTTTCAATTGACACCAGAATTCCAAGAGACTTTCGACAACGCCTCCAATCGCCTGACGCTCAGTGGGACTGAGATCGAATACAGCGTACTCACTCAACCGGTTGAAGCGACGAATGCGGTCAACCAATATCTGGAGTACGCTGATTGGACAAAACGGTTGAATTTTGTTTTACATCGTCACGACTCGCTTCCCCAAGCACGCTTGAAAGTTAATCAGAAATTACGAGACAGAAACGTTCTTCCACGTGTTGTCGAGTTGACCATGCACTTGCACCCACCAGTAAAGTTCCGTGCAGAGCACCGATTTTCTGATTCTTTCCAGTCCGCAGATCGCAGGCTGATCAGTCAATGGGAGCAAACTTTAGAGTCAGACAACATTCGCTGGATGACATTCCGTAAATACCAGCAAAATCTGCTGGTCAGAGCTGATTGAACCTCACCGCAACTCAGAAATCACAAGCTTCGGGATTTTTCAATTCCCAGCCATCCTCCAGAACCGTCCCTCTTGGAACAACGATCACTCCATCACGAATGATCACATCTCCACAACGAGCATCATCCGGGCAGTTAGCTGGCTTGACGATTTTCACGTTTTTGCCGATGCAGCAATTTTTATCAACGATGGCCCCTTCGATGTGAGTTCCGGCACCGATACCCAAAAGTGGATCACCTGAAACTTCCTGATTTGCACGGCGATCGCTGCGATAATAATCTGCCCCCATTAAGACAACGCCACTCAGAACGGCCCCTTCGCCAACATGGCTGCGAAGCCCGATCAAACTGCGGGTGATGCTCACATTCTTTTCGATGACGCATCCATCGGCAATGAGACTTTGTTTCACTTTGGCATCATCAAGGCGAGTCGATGGCAAGAAACGTGGTCGTGTATAGATCGGCAGATCAGCGTTGTGCATTTCGAACGGCGGATTCGGAAGAGTCATCTCCAGCTGAGATTCATAGAACGCCTTGATCGTTCCGATGTCTTCCCAGTACCCGTCGAACAGAAATGATTGCACGTGTTTAGCCCGGATCGCAGCTGGGAAAATTTCTTTTCCGAAATCCTGATAGTCGGTCTTCTCCAGCAAGTCTACGAGAGTGCTGCGATTGAACAGGTAGATCCCCATACTCGCCAGGTATTCTCGCCCTTTGCTTTCAATGCCTTGCTCATCAATCCATTCAGGACTTGTCCGAACATGGGCCAGTTCAGAATCTGACTCTGGTTTTTCCAAGAAGCCGACAACACGCCCACTATCGTCCAGCTTCGTGATGCCAAATGCAGAGGCAGCCTCTTTATCAATCGGAAGAGTGGCAATAGTCACATCGGCCTGGGCGCCCTGATGGACTTTCAGCATCTTTGCAAAGTCCATTCGATAGAGTTGATCACCTGAAAGGATCAAGACATAATCGATGCCCGGTTGCTGAATGTAGCGAAGCTGCTTTCGAACGGCGTCTGCAGTTCCCTGATACCAGTCAGCCCCATCATTATTCGTTTGCTGAGCAGCGAGGATCTCAACAAACCCACCATTGAATGGGTCAAAGTTGTAGGTTTGCCGAAGATGGCGATGCAAGCTCACAGAATTAAACTGCGTCAGCAAATAGTTCCGACGAATTCCACTATTGATGCAGTTTGAAATGGGAATGTCGATCAACCGATATTTCCCGCCAATCGGGACTGCGGGTTTTGATCGCTCTGAAGTAAGTGGTTGTAACCGGGTTCCCTTCCCTCCGCCGAGTACGAAGCAGACGACGTTGTTCATAAGTTCCTCAATTGGTTCATTTTCATGATCGAGCTTCTTTGATTGTGCCGAAATCGAAACCGAAACGCGAGTCCCGCATGCAACGGATTTCTCAAACATTCTTCTTTTGATATGCTTGCCTGCCTGCGTCACGCACGGACCGTAAGATCGTTAACGCTGACACCTCTTTTCAATCACATCACTTCAGAAGCGAATCGTACAAACATGGCAACGAAACGAGGCGACCACAGACTTACAATTCAAATCGCAGTTGCCATCGTTCTAGCGATTTTGACTGCACTGCTGCTCCCTCATGTGGTGGCGATTGGGCAAGACACGACTGTAGAGTCCAGCAGTGATCAACTTGTCGCTCGAGCGAATTATATTCTTGTTCCGCTTCGTCTGGGCGGCGAGGTTTTCTTGCGGCTCCTCAAGATGCTGGTTGTCCCACTTGTGATTGTCTCAGTGATGTCGGGAATTCTCGGGTTGGGTGATGTAAGAAAACTGGGCAAACCTGGTTTAGCTGCCGTCTCTTATTACCTCGTAACGACCATTCTGGCCGTCTTCGTGGGGATCATTCTCGTCAACCTGATGAACCCCGGTGGTCAGGCAATCGACGAAGCGACGAAAGCGGAGTTGGTGAACTCCGAAGCCTCCGTCAAAGAGAAAGTCTATTCAGCCGTTGCCGAACATTCCGGAACCACTGACGACAATGTCGCCAGCATTTTCGGAGACGACGAATACACCGAACGTAAAAACCCCAGAATTTCACGAGTGCTGGAAAACCTCATTCTCATGATGTTTACCGACAACCTCGTTCGTTCGGCAGCGAACATGGAACTGCTGCCGCTCATTTTCTTTTCCATCTTCTTTGCTGGCCTGCTCACAACTTTGGGCTCAAGGGTTGATTTGATCGTCAACTTTATTCAGCAAATGAATGATGCACTCATGAGCTTCATTTTGCTCATCATGCGTTTTGCTCCGCTCGGGATCTTCTGTCTCGTCGCTGCACGGTTTGGTCAGGCAAATGTTCACGGAGAATTCTTTGACGAACTTCGTAAAACAGGAAGCTACTCATTGACAGTTCTGACGGGACTTGCGGTCCACGCGTTCATCACATTGCCAGCAATCCTGTATTTCTTCACCCATAGAAACCCGTATAAGTTCATGTTCCAGATGTCACAGGCTTTACTGACCGCCTTCTCTACTGGAAGCTCCTCAGCCACTCTTCCTGTAACCATGGAATCTGCCGTCGACGAGGGAAATATTTCGAAGAAGTCTGTCGACTTCGTCCTTCCTTTGGGAGCGACAATTAACATGGACGGAACGGCTCTTTATGAAGCAGTCGCTGCCATTTTCATCGCTCAAGTGGTCGGCGCCGATTTGACTCTGTCGCAACAACTCATAGTCGCCGTTACCGCCACTCTGGCAGCGATCGGAGCCGCCGGAATTCCAGAAGCGGGGCTTGTCACAATGGTGATCGTCCTGACCGCTGTCGGTTTGCCGATCGAATACATGAGCCTGATTCTCTCCGTGGATTGGCTCCTCGACCGCTTCCGCACAACTGTCAATGTCTTCGGAGATGCCTGCGGTGCCGCTGTCGTTGAAAAAACATTCCCGCCTGAAGAACTCATAGCGGACTCGGTGTAACAAATTACTGATGTGAGAAATCAAGTGGGGCAAAACTTGCCGCCACTCACGCACGGTTCGAAACGTGACATACGAATTGATCTCGCGCGTGGCGTCGCCTTGCTGATCCTGGTTTCCGACCATCTCCCGGGAAATCCATTACGAGCCATCACGCCCGTTTCGTGGGGACTCGCGGACATGGCGGAGGTCTTTGTATTGCTCTCTGGTTATGTTTTTGGACTTGGGATACTGAAGCGACAATCACAATCGGAACCACAACTCATTCGCAAGCGATTGGTAAAACGTGCTCTGGTAATTTTTGTCGCTTATCTCACAACAGCTTTGATTGCCTTACTCATAGTGAGGACATTTCAAATCACCACTGTTGCCAACATGCTCCCGGCTCATCTGGTCGCGAACTCCTGGAGGAGTGTGACAGTTGACTTGATCTCGCTCGATGGGCGAGTTTCACATTTGTGTATTTTGCTTCTGTACTGTTGGCTCCTACTGGGTGTCGCTTCATTTCCCTGCATAGTTTGGAACCATCCCCGGCTGCTGATTGCATGCTCTTTCATTCTCTGGATCACAGTGCAGTTGCTTCCTCGACTCTCGCTTCCTGAACCGATCCAAACAACAACTTACTACAACCCGTTCGCCTGGCAATTTCTGTTTCTTTCAGCGACCACTTACGCTCTACTCCCTGTGAAACATAGAAAGCAATTTCTCGACCATCGCGGAGTCTTTCCAATTCTGTTGATCGTGCACGGATCGCTTTACCTGTTGATCGGATTTGACGTAAATCTTCCCCGAACCCTCCTCGACAAACCAACACTCGGCCTGCTCCGATACATTCACGTTGTGACTGCTGCACTCTTGGTCAGAGCGGTTCTCCCGGAGCAATTCAGTCCGACTTGGCGAAAAGTTTTACGGCCTCTGACGCTCTGCAGTGAGCAATCACTCTGGGTCTATTGTGGAGGCTCACTCGTAGCGATCTCGATGGCAAATTGGATGTCCACGTCAGTCGGCACTTGGGACCCAATTTTCATGAACCTCATCGCCTGGACGACGTGCTTCGGAATTGCCTGGGGAACAGAGAGGACGAAAGCTTACTGGAATTTCCAAAGCTGAAAATTTCGAGAAAGCGATGCCTGCCCGTTACGCCTGTGAACGCAGAAAGTCTTCGATCGTTTGATTGACGAACTCTGGTTGTTCAAGCGGAGACATGTGCCCGGCTTGTTGAACCTCAACGAATTGTGCGTTGGGAATCGCCTTCGCCATTTCTTTCATGACATCTGGTGTCGTTAATTGGTCGTCTTCCCCAACGATTACGAGAGTCGGAACGTCGATGCTCTTCAAGTTCGCATCCATATCAGCACGAACAGCCATTCCGCGAAGTGCGGCGGCGATACTGTTTGGGTTCGTTGAGCGAATGAGACTTTGAGTCTGTTTCACGGCATCGGAATTCTCCGCAATTGTGTGCGGAGAAAATAGTTTCTCAGGCATCGCAGTTGCCAGAAACTCCGGGCCTTTCGCAAGAACTTGCTGAGCGGTCTGCTCTCGACTTGCTTTGGCCTCTTCTGTATCTGGCGACGCTTTTGTATCACACAAAATCAGGCTCTTCACTTTTTCCGGATACCTTTGAATGAACTCCCAGGCAATGTAGCCTCCCATGGAAAGCCCACAAAAATGGACAGGTTCTTTGACTTCAAGAGCATCTAAAATGCAAGAGAGATCGTCCGCGAAATCCTTCATCTCTACAGTCCCCTCAGCAGGCGAACTCTCTCCAAAACCTCTTAAATCTGGAGCAATGACCTGCAGCGATTTTGAGAAGTGATCAATCTGGTTCGTCCACATGGTCTGATCGAGTGGAAACCCGTGCACAAAGAGAATCGGTTCTCCAGCACCCTCGATTCGGATGTTGAAAGATTGTCCGTCAACACGTTTAGTGAGAAGCATCGTCTGTTCCTTTGCAAGGGAATTCACCAAAATGACTGTCGGAATTGGGTCGCTTTCTGGGTGGAAATCCGCAATGATAACGTATTCAGAACAGTCTCACGACGTACGAATCGATCACACACAGTTTGCAACAGGCCACAAGGGTTTACTCAATGTCGGATAGCGTTCAATTCAAATGGGGTTCCGTCTCTATTACGGGGAACTTCCGTGAGAATAACGAAGACAACTATTGCGTCGACTCCACCGCCCGCTACTTTCTGGTAGCCGACGGAATGGGAGGCCAAAGCGCGGGCGAGAAGGCCAGTGAGCTCGCAATTGAGATTGTCTCCAAACGGCTTGATCAATCCTTGAGTAATGCATGCTCCACTCCTGAGAAAGAAGTGACCCGACAGATTGACCAAGCTGTCGAGCAGGCAAACTCAGAGATCATGGCATTGGGCGAAATTGAGCCGAACTTCAAAAACATGGGAACAACGATCACCTTTATCGTTGTTGTCGATAGCGATCTGTACATCGGTGGCGTCGGGGACAGCCGGGCGTATCAGCTGCGAAATGAGACTCTCGAACAATTGACTGAAGATCACTCATTGACGCAGGCACTCGTTAACGCCGGGACAATCTCACCTGAAGACGCCAAAACACATCGATACAAAAATGTTCTGTATCGCTATCTCGGTTCGAAAGATGGTGGAACAGGAACCGAAGCAAAACGGATCAAGCCGCAAATTGGAGACCGATACGTTCTGTGCTCCGATGGAGTTTCCGACGGTGCCAGCGATGACACAATTCATCGCGTTTTAGCAGAACATGATGATCCGCAAGAAGCGGCTGAGGCACTCGTCAAAGCGGCTCAGGATGGTGGATCGAAAGACAACATCACTTGCGTCATTGTTCACGTTCTTAAGAAGTGACATGCAAGTCGCCCATGAATTCGCCGACAACGATTATTCTCGGATCGCAATCTCCGCAACGTCGATCTCTGCTGCAAACACTTCTTTCTGAGGATCGAATTGAGGTTGTTCCCCCATTGCAATCTCAGGAAGCCGGGTTTGATGGCCTCACGCATATTGACGCAATCAGAGAACGTCTTCAGCAAATCGTTGCGACAAAGAATGCAGATGTCCTGCAGCAATGCGAATTCCAACAATGCAATCTGCAAGAATGGGGCGTCGTGTTGACAGCAGATACCGTTGTCGTCGCCAATGATGCAGACTCTTCATTCGTGCTTGGAAAGCCGGATGGCCCCGATTGGCAAGCAACAGTCCAAAACTGGTTCACGAATTTCTACTCTTCGAAATCCCATCAAGTCTTGACGGCTGTTTCGTTCCGTTTTCAGGATGGGACCAGCGAGACGCTTCTCGCTTCGACGACTGTCCACTTCCGAGAGGTTTGCCCAAAGTTGCTGGACTGGTATATCCGAACTGAAGAGCCGCTTGGAAAAGCGGGGGGATACGGCATTCAGTCAGGCGGAAGCCTGTTCGTCGAGTCAATCGAAGGGAGCCTCAGCAACGTCATCGGGTTACCTCTCGAGGAAGTCTGGAGCGTACTTGATGCTCACCAGTTTATGGGGCTCCCCGAATAAAGAACCATTGCCCCATCGAACACTTCAGGTCTCTGTCGAATTTCACTCGAACGAATTACTTCAAAGCGTAATCTGCCTGCTTGCGAAAACCATGAATTTGAATGGGGGATTCGCGGCTGAGTTCCAGCACTGAATATCCACTATTCTCCTCACCGGAACCTTCTACCATCGCAACCAGTGTGCAGTAGTGGATGCCGCCAATTTCTTTATGGTCATTCTTGTGGCTATGCCCCTGAAAGACGAGGTCGACTTTCCCAGACTCCTCCAGAAGTTGCCGCACTTCTGGAGCGTTTTTGACGCCGTGATTGTCACTCACGTCCAACCGTTGATGTGCAAAGACGATCACTCTGTTCCTGGTTTGCTTAAGATCCGCTGCGAGCCATTCCAGCTCTTCCTTGGGAACATTTGGGTCAGTCCATTTGAAATTCTTGCGTTGATACGGAGTCCCATCACTACGGAAGCAGGAGTCGAGGACAATAAAATGGTACCCACCTTTGTCGAATGAGTAGTACGACTTTTCTTGCTCCACAGATCCGAGAAACTCCTCCTTGGTCAGCGTGTCGACGCAGTGATTTCCAAGGACATAGTGACGATCTTTGGCGATTTGAGAGAACTCTTTATTGATAGTCTTCAGGTAACTCAACTCGGTCTCAACAGAATCTGCAGCATCGATGATGTCTCCCAGTTCAACTAAGAAATCGAGAGGCTGTTTCTGAAACTCCGCGCCAGCTTCACTGAGCTTGTCGAGGCTTTCCCGGTAATGGCGGCTTCCTCTTGGAGATTTGTCGGCGTAGTGCATATCCGTCACCAGTCCGACACGTAGCAGCTTCTTTTCATCCGCTCCATAAAGTTTTGCAGTCCCAGCGGCCCCCACTGTTGAGGCTGTCACCAGAAACAACGTTCCATTCTGGAGAAATGCACGTCGGCCAATTTGAATCTGTGTTGAGTCCGTCGACATGGGAATACTTTTTAAATTCGAGTTTTTCATGACACTACGCACGCACTCAGCGTACATGGTGATCAAGGATCTGAGATCTTTTCGCGAATGATGTATTGTTGATCAAAATTCGGTTTGCGTCATCCGTCGTTGGTAAAGTGGAAGATGGCGATAATAGACTTCCAATGTCAATATCGATAAGCAAGTCGAATACAATCGCCCACCGCTTCGACTGTGAGGATCACGAGGTGCCCAACTCCCGGCAGCGTGCCCTGTTTTCACTTGCGTGGTGATGAGTTGCTCCCGCATCACATTGTTCCACTTCTTCCATTTCGGTCCTCCCCAGTGGTGAAGGACCTGTGTCGCATAGTAATTGAAGTATTGATTGTCGTTCGCCGGCCCCAACCGCTCCAGATACTCCACGCCGACTTTCATCGCAGGCGTACTCGCGTCCCATCCGTAATACATTCGGCAGAGCAAACCGATACTTGTTGTTGACGCTTTCTTTTCGGGACGCACGTAGCCGTAATAGGCTCCTTCTGCGAGTTGAACGGAATCAAGAAATCGTTCTGCTCGAACTTTCGCGCGGCCAGGAACCGTCAAGCCAGCCATGCGAGCACTCGTCAGTGCCATCACTTGCCAGCCAACCACAGAGGTATCTCCATCAGGTTGCTGCAAACGGTATCGCCATCCTCCGTTCTCCGGATGTTGAGCTTCCAGAATGAAGTCTACACACTCTTGAGCCACCTTGCGAAATTTGCGGTCTCGCGTCAGGCCGTAAACTTCGCACAATAAAATTGTGGCGATCCCCTGCACATACATCCCTGAATTTCCGCTCGAACCGCGCATGTCTCCCCGGACATCGGCCTCCAGGTATTTCTGATTCAAGAACGCCAGCCCGGATTGAACCTGCTCTTGGTAATCACCCTTTTCGTGAGTATTGCCAGCTCCGACAAAACATAACAGAGCAAGCGAAGTCGCTCCCACGGTGTTACTGGAGAGCGTCCCAGGGGAAGTGCAGGAGTCCCCACATTCCGGATGAATATGATTGAAGTTCCAGCTTCCATCTTCATTCTGATGATTCTTCAGCCACTTGAGCCCGCTGTTGACTGCTGCTTCACTCGTCGCCGTCCCGCCAAACGCTTTCAGCATAATCGAACGGGCTTCCTCAGTTCGCCCAGAGAGGTCGCCATGTTTTCGGTGGCTGCCGATGTATTCAATCGCTTCCAGTTCCCACTGTAATTCTTCCTGCTCAGTATCCACAGACATTGGGCTGGGCTGGTGAGAGAGAACATTCGTCGCCAAGTCCATCGACGCCGAATTGTTCGTGCTGCTGTCGATCAACTTGTCGGGAGTCAGCTTGAGATTCTCGACTGTCTCTAACGCGGGGTTTTCGATGACCTCAGTTCTGACAGTCAAATAGTTAGTAAAATCGTAAGACTCTCCCGGAATGACGATCATCGCCAGCATCGCCAGCAAAGCAATATGCACCGCCATGCTACAGAATGTGACCCCAAGCGACTCCCGGTGTTGTTCCCACCAGTTTTTTTCGTCGTGATCTGGAGCCTCATTCAATTTCGAGTTTGCCAACGAAAATCACCTCAGTCCAACAGATCGAATTGGAAAATCAGGGAAACATGGATATTCAACTCGTGGATCAGGCGCTGAACAGCGACACGCAAGAACAAATGTCAACCTATTGATAGAATACGTCAACAGCTCACTCAATTTCAACTAAAATTCTCCAGTGAGAAGCTGACGTATTGTTCAGAACAGGCGCTTTTGGAATCGACCTCGGGTGGCTAAACTTCGAAACATCACGTAACCCGAATGTTCTCCTTAGGCATCTTTGATTAAGAAGCAAGTGTCCTGTCACGTGGAAAAACGTGACTCATGACATTAACAGAACTCTTCACGGAGACTGATTTCGTAGACTGAAGAGACGAACCTGTTCGAAAGTGATTCACAGCTTGGGAGCGGCTCTGCGACCAGCCGGTCTCTCAAGAACTCAGCGTTCCCGTGACCGCCCCCAAAACCGATTCCGTCATCAAAACTGATCCCGATATGAAAATTGCCATTGCTCAGTTGAACCCTATCATCGGAGACCTGCGGGGAAATACCGAGAAAATCAGACAAGCAGCCATCAACGCCCGCGAACAGGGAGCCGAACTTCTGGTGACTCCTGAGCTAAGCATTTCAGGGTATCCACCAAAGGATTTATTGCACCGCAACGGTTTCGTTGAGGCTTGTGATGCAGCGGTTCTCGAACTGACTGACCTCACGACCGAGACCTTTGGAATCCTGATCGGTCACCCTTCTTTGTGGGACTCAGCTTCTGGCAAGCCATTCAACTCAGCGACCCTTCTCGGCGACGGCAAACGGCTCGCGACGATTCACAAAGCCTTGCTGCCCAACTATGACGTTTTCGACGAAGAACGATATTTCGATCCGGGGAAAGATCAGTCACCTGTTGAGTTTCTCGGGAAGCGATTGGGCATCCATATCTGCGAAGATGCCTGGTTTGGAGAACCTGAAACGTTTTACCATCTCCCCCCGATTGTGCGGAAAGACCCCGTTCTGAATCTCGCTGAGCAAGGCGTAGACATCTTCATCAACTTGTCTGCCAGCCCCTTCGAAGCTGGAAAGTTTGCACGTCGACAAGAGATCGTGAAGCGGCATGTGTCGACGCATCGACGACCAGTCGTTTTCGCAAATCAAATCGGCGGCAATGATGACCTTGTGTTTGACGGCAACAGCTTCGTTCTGAATACCGACGGAGAAGTCGTTCAATCATTGGCTGCCTTTGAAGAAGACATGCAGATTGTTGACTTCAACAACCTGCCCTCTCCAATAATGCAGGAGTTTAATCGAGAACAAGAACTTCTCGACGCGCTGGTACTCGGCCTGGGAGACTACATGAGAAAGTGTGGTTTCACAGATTGCGTTCTCGGTCTTTCTGGCGGAATCGACAGCGCACTTGCAGCGGCAATCGCTGCCCGAGCGGTCGGCGGAGAACGAGTCCATGCGATTCTGATGCCCAGTCGCCACAGCACGGACCACAGCATTGACGACTCGCTAAAGCTCGCCGAGGCTCTCGGGCTCGATACGGAAACGATCCCCATCGATGAGGTCCATCGAGCATATGAAGGACTGCCTGTAGTGGGAGAAGACCTGGCGATCAACCCAAGTGGCCTTCCCGATCAAAATCTGCAAGCCCGGATCCGGGGTGCCATCGTCATGACTCGGAGCAACACCCATGGGTGGATTCCGCTTGCAACCGGAAACAAAAGTGAACTCTCCGTCGGCTATTGCACCCTGTACGGCGATATGTGTGGAGGATTTGCCGCTCTGTGTGATCTCTACAAACAGGACGTTTACGAACTTTCTCGCCACATCAATATGATCGAAGGGCGAGAAGTCATTCCGAAGAACATTATCGACAAAGCTCCCAGTGCGGAACTGGCACCAAACCAGTTTGATCAGGACAGCCTTCCGCCATACCCGATTCTTGATGCGATCCTGAAAGGGCTGATCGACGAGCAGGCTTCACCCGCTGAGCTCGCCAAAGAATTCCCGGAAGAGACAGTCCGCTGGGTCGTTCGACAACTCGACCGCAACGAGTTCAAACGTTGGCAAATCCCGCCGGGAACGAAACTCTCTACGAAAGCCTTTGGAACCGGTCGACGCATGCCCATGGCATCCCGCAGCTACACCGGATTTGAAGATTTGTGATCGAAGTCAATGATTTCCCCGACCAAGATACCGAGATCGCTCCTCAGTTTTGTCGAAGTTTCACTCAGGACGAACCTTCACCGAACTCGAATTGTCGTGTTCATGTCCATTTTCAATGCCTGCAGGTCGCGTGAAGTTCATTTTCACAACTTCATCAACGGCTCACCACGGTATAGAATGTCACGAGCGAGATTGAATTTGCTGGTGAACGTTCTCATTTTACACAACTGTTTATCATAACAGGGATTTCCCCTACTGAATCGAATCGGTGAAGCGGAAATCTGATCTGCCATTCTGGACAATTGGTAGGCATTTTTCGTACAAAGAGATATTCGAGTTTCTCGCAGAAGTCTCAATAAAAAATCCGGAAACCTGCGTCACACAGGCCTTCTCAGTGTATGAGAGGCCAGGTCCATGCTTCCGGGCAACCTCTTACATCAAACCTTCTGCATGTGTCTGGAAAGTGAATCATGAGCGACAAACAAAACCTGTTCAACAAAGTCTGGGATCTTCACACCGTTGGGACGTTGCCATCCGGGCTCGACCAACTCTTTGTTGGACTCCACCTGATTCACGAAGTCACCAGCCCGCAAGCCTTCGAAATGTTGCGTGAACGTGGCCTGAAAGTCCTGGCTCCTGAGCGGACAGTTGCAACTGTGGACCACATCGTCCCGACCGATGTCCAGTCACGGCCTTTCAATGACATGCTCGCAGAACAGATGATGTCTGCAATTGAGAAGAACTGTCAGGAATTCGGCGTCACGCTGATGGACCTCAAAGACAGCCGACAGGGAATCGTCCACGCTGTTGGGCCAGAACAAGGGCTCACGCAGCCAGGCATGACCATTGCCTGCGGCGACAGTCACACATCAACTCATGGCGCCTTCGGAACAATTGCTTTCGGGATTGGAACGTCACAAGTTGCTTATGTCCTTTCAACACAAACCCTCGCCATGAGTCGCCCGAAAGTTCGACGCGTTGTCGTCAACGGCGAATTGGCACCGGGTGTCTTTGCGAAAGATGTGATTCTGTACATCATTCGCAAATTGGGCGTCAAAGGCGGAATTGGATACGCCTACGAATTTGCTGGCGAAGTCTTCGACCGAATGACCATGGAAGAACGGATGACCGTTTGCAACATGAGCATCGAAGGGGGAGCCCGCTGCGGATACATCAATCCCGACCAAACTACAGTCGACTACCTCGAAGGTCGCCCGTTTGCTCCACAAGGGGAAGAGTTTGAAAAAGCAGCTGAGTGGTGGCTCTCATTGGCATCTGGCGAAGATGCGGAATTCGATGACGAAGTCGTCTTCAACGCTGCTGAGATCGAACCAACTGTGACTTGGGGAATTAACCCCGGTCAGTCTGTCGGGATCAACGAAAACATCCCAGCCGTCTCCGCATTCCCTCAAGAAGAGCAAGTCGGCGTGCAGGAAGCTCTTGAGTTCATGGAACTCGAAGCTGAACAATCAATGAACGGCGTCAAAATCGATGTCGCCTTCATCGGCTCTTGCACAAACGGTCGAATCTCTGACCTGCGTGAAGCAGCCACTCTCGTCAAAGGGCACAAAGTTGCCGACGGAGTGAAGGCGTTGGTCGTCCCCGGATCACAGCTCATCGCGAAACAAGCCGAGAAAGAAGGTCTGGATAAGATCTTTATCGACGCCGGTTTTGAATGGCGTGAAGCGGGTTGCTCGATGTGCCTCGCCATGAACCCTGACAAACTCAAGGGCCGCGAGATGTGTGCATCCTCATCAAACCGAAACTTCAAAGGTCGACAGGGAAGCCCAACCGGCAGAACTCTGCTCATGAGTCCCGCCATGGTCGCTGCCGCCGCGATCCGCGGTGAAGTCACCGACGTCCGAGAATTCTCAGCCGTCCCGGCTTAGTGAAGTGTGCCCGACCGTGTGTCTGTAGGGGCACTCTAATGACTTCCTGACCTGCTTTTCACGAGGCCGGTCGGGAAGGCTCGTATTGGGTTGCACCTTATGCAGCTCCCGAGGTTACAAGCATTCACGCGGGGAACAGTTCGTTCTCCTGCTTCCCTGAGAGAGTGTTCATCGCAACTGCTTCGAGAGCATGTTCATGGGCGAGTCACCGGGAGCCTAAAATGGGACCGATGTGCTGGATGAAACATGCTTCTAAGAACCGCTAACAATCCCTCTGGAATCGTAGTGATTCACTGGAATCTCAATTCCACGGGCAGGTTTTGTCAGAGCTAAAGCAGTTTGCTGTACCGTGTGCCCGTGAAGAACGCATTTTTCTAGAAACAGTCCGAAAACCTCTCGAACAGTCGCTTTCCTCAAAGCTTGAGAGAGCAGTTTCAAGTTTCAGGATCAGTTCTAGAAAATACTTGCCGTACTTGAATTTTGAAAACTCACATAAAATCTCAGGCACTCATCCAGAATTGCAACTAGAGTTTGGACTAGAGCATCTTTCGAATTCGTGTTCAGTGTCGATCTTGGCCCCGGTGCTTCACCGAGGGGAGTAAGCGACCACCGAGAATCAGCGAGATTTCTGCAGACCAATCGTGAATTTGCTCTAGAGAGATCTTTGAAGACTGAGTTGTGCAAACCGAGTAAGAGCATAGATGAGGCAAGTTTGATGGGCAAGAAAACGGCAATCTGTTTAGGCGCAGGTCTATTTTTGATCGGTGCGTTCGGTGTTTTTCTTGCAGTCAACAGCATTGGTGCACCGGCTGTGGTGAAGAAGGATCTCGAAACAAAAGGTGTGATTACGGACCTGTATGCAGATGTTGTTGAGCATAAGCTGACCGGAGTCGACCTGAGTAAGCACTACCAGTTTGACTATGAATTTGTCGCTGAAGATGGCAAGACCTACGGAAAAACAGCCACAATCAGCGAAGCTCAGGCTCAGGGGCTTGCTGTAGGCCAGGAAATCACCGTTCAGTATCATTCGCACCACCCCAGTATTAATGCTGCGAAGGGGTATGGTGTTTACCTCCCGGTCGATTCATTCGTGGAACATTCTCCGATGTCCCGGATTGTCGTCTGTTCTGTTTTTTGCCTTCTCGGCGCGATCCTCCTCTACTCCGGATTCACCTACAAAGAAGATGGGGACCAGGAACAGATCACTGAAGGGGATTTCTTCGAACAGCCTGCTCAACAGCAGCCCGCACAGCAACCAGCTGCGGCAAACAGCTCAGAGGTTCCCGACGAGCAGATGGAAAAGCTTGAACGATATCGCCAAGCTTATCTTGCGAATCAAAAGTAAGGTTCCCGAAGTCAAATCGCAGCACGAAATGCCAGTCATTGAGGCTTAACCTCTCTGATCCAAGATCAGCTCGCACCCACGCGTGCCGCGTAGAGCACACGTTTCATTAATGAAAAGACTGTTCCCTACGAGGCAGAACGTGGTCGCCGATTCGCAATTTCGATTGGGGCAATTTTCTCAAGGTTGTGAATAACGGGTTAATGGACCGCATACCGAGTTTCGCTATTTCTCAACAATGAACGAACCTGATAGAGTTCGCTTTTGAACAGGTTCATGCCTTCGATGCCCGTGAAGAAACGGTTCCCCCCGAAACACGCTGGGCTCCACGAGGCACACGGTAGATCAAACTGATCTAGAGCCCGATTACAGCTGCTGAAACCCCAATTACTGAAACCCAGTTGTCGGATCGTTTTGAGCCGTGTTGACTGTGCTGAAGTCTCCCGCAGGCGTGAAATGGATTGAATCGAGTGTGGCCTCTTAAGACTGCGAAACGGAACATCATCGTCGCCGGTTGCCTGGGAATGTCCTATACGCAATTGACGCTCTCGGCTGCCTCGATCGATTTTGTGCGAGGGCTGGGGGGAACGAGCTTTCATGTCGGCATCTTGAATTCCCTGCCTGTCATGTTGCTCGGATTTCAGTTTCTGGCAGCCTTTGTCGCTAATCATCTGACCTATCGACGCGGGCTGTGGATGAGCTTGTCTCTTCTGCAACGCGCCATGATTGTTCCCATTGCTCTTGGCCCGTGGTTATGGCCAGAGATGGGAGACCTGTTCTGGATCTGGATGTTTCTGGGAGCAGTCGCGATAAATCAGGGACTGCTTCATTTTTGTACACCACTGTGGCTCTCCTGGATGGGAGATTACCTCCCACATGGCGACTTAAACAGCTACTGGGGATACCGGCATCGCTGGGTTCAATGGTCAGCTGCAGCTTCGCTCCTTGGAGGAGCGTTGTTGATTTCTCGCCCTAGACTTGAGATACGAATCGGTTACCCGATCCTGGCGACGGTTGCCGGGATTTTGGGCATTGCTGACATCCTGATCTTTCTGAAAGTCGATGAACCGCCGGTCAGCAAGCTACCGCCAACTTCAATGAAAACGATTTTCCTTGCTCCGTTTTTACACCAGGGCTTTCGATCGTTTATTGCTTTTATGTGTTTCTGGCACTTCGCAGCGATGATTGGGGCTGCTTTCATCAGCTTGTATTTGCTTGACTACATCGGAATGAGCCTGTTTCAGGTCTTGTTGCTCTGGACGCTTTCATGGGTCGGCGGAGCACTCACGTCGCGATGGCTTGGACGGCTGGGGGATCATTTTGGGAATCGACCGCTGCTGATTTTGTGTGTTTGCTTCAAGACGCTCAATATGATCGGATTGTTGCTTGTCCCCAAAGATCCAAGTATGGCATTCAATATTTTGGTCCCGATCTTCATGGTCGATGCCGCTCTGAATGCTGGGTTTGCTATCGCGACAAATGGATTCCTCCTTAAAAATTCACCCTCTGAAAACCGGACGATGTACATTGCTTCGGGAACAGCAATGGCTGGGGTTGTTGGTGGGATCACAGCAATCATGGCGGGAGCGATCCTGACGCAAATGGATGGTTGGTCGGTGGTAGTGAATGGCTGGACGTTCTCAGAGTACCATCTCTTCTTTTTGGTCAGCCTCGTCTTAAGATTGCTGTCCGTGAAAATGGTGTTGCGAATTAAAGAGCCGGCTTCACTGGACACGATGCAGGTGGTCACATACCTCATCGGAGTGAGCCCTCTACGCGTTCTCCGATATCCAGCTGGACTGTATCGAAACTGGTCTTCCTCAGAATTTACCGCGAAGACTTCTCAAGCCGAGAAACCGTCTCAAGTTGATGAAGAAAAAGTCGAAACTGTAGAAACCTGATTGCTCATCGCTGAGCAACCTGCTGTTGTCGTAGCTTTCCGAGCGTTTGCAGAAAATCGCCGGGAAGTGGAGCGATAAATGTTTCCCAACGACTTGTGATCGGGTGCGAGAACTCGAGTTGTACAGCGTGCAAGGCGTGTCGCTTGATGGGAAATCCTGTTTCGACAGTGCGGGACTCACCGTCGTTCAGATCGGAATAGTTCGGATGGAATTTTCCGTGGGCCTTATAGAACTCATCACCCATGAGCGGATGACCAATGTGGGCAAAGTGAACTCGAATCTGGTGATTCCGGCCTGTGACTGGACGTGCCAGAACCAGAGTGTGATTTGGAAAGCGTTCAAGCACACGGAAATTCGTCTTGGAAATTTTCGCTTTGATGGCATCGGGGCGGCAAGACATCAAGACGTGTCTGCCAGAGCGAGCCCGACCGATAGGGCGGTCGATACGCCCTTCGTCTCGTTCAATCACACCCTCAACAATTGCCAGATAGCTTTTAGAGACACGGGACGCTTCAAACTCACCCGCGAGTTTCGCGTGAGCGTTGTAAGTTAACGCAACTGCGATCGCTCCACTGGTTTGGCGATCAAGACGATGGACCATCCCCGGCCGTAATATGCCTTTCGTTCCACTCTGTCGATTGAGGAGATGTTGCAATCCGTTGACAAGAGTTCGGGATTGTTCTTCACCCACCGGATGGACGATCAGGTCGGCTGGTTTGTTGACCACGATCAACCATTCGTCCTGATAAATTATCTCAAGCTCCATTGCTTTCGGGGCAAGAAGTTTGTCAGGCGGTTCGATCAATCGAACGCTGACAGTTTGCCCTCTGAAGATACGATCTGTTTGTTCGGCAACAGAATTGTTGATTCGTACTCCTCCGGCAGCGACGATACGCTGTATCCGCCAGGGGGTGTAGTTTCGAAGATGTTTGACAAGAAAAGAATCAATGCGAATTCCACTCAGAGAGCGATCAACAATGAATTCAAATGTGTGTGGTGAATAAGTCGGCAACTCAGGGAATTTCTTTATGTAACTGTCACTGTCGAAATAAGTGATACCCTCGGCGAATTGAATTTGAACATGTTACGCAGAACGCGATAATGTTTTTCACACGAAGTACACTCTTCTGTCTATGATACTATATCGCCCAGAGAGAAGATTGTCTGGCGTCGTCGGCGAACCTTATCGAGGTCATGGAGAGTCCACGCTGAATACAGGAACTGTTGAGGACTGGCTCACCTCTCTTGGAGATCGCGGAGGGACTTTACGATGCGCCCCCCCCTCGAATTAAGAGCAAACGGCTCTTTGAAACTCCGAAGCAGTCTGCCCACTGAAATTTCATCTATTTGCGAGAAATTAACGTGCAAAGAATTCAACACGCCAGTGATATCCGATTTTATTTTGCGATCCCATTTTCGTTCATGCTGTGCCTCTTCGCTGCCACAGTCGTCGCGGCGGAAGAAGAGAAAAAGTACGGTGAATTGACCCTCGACGAATGGAGTCAGCTCGTCAAATCGTCTGATTTCAAGACTCTGGGTCAACCCGTTTACGTGAATGGTCTGACTTCTATTGTCAAAGATGAAGAAGCTCCCTGGGCAAGTCGACGTCAGGCAGCTGAGACGCTCGGGCGGATTGGTCAGGATGCAAAGTCTGCGATTCCACTCCTCGAGGAACTTCTGAAAAATCCCGGTGACCGGCCAGTCGACACCCGCTTATGGGTGCTGAAGTCGCTTTCATTGTACGGGACAGTTGCTGCCGATCTTGACGTGCAAATTCGTGACATCATCCTCAACGAAGAGTTCCCGCATCTCATTCGCGTGAACGCCATGGAAACCCTGGGGCGAATTGGCAAGAATGGAAATGTCGCGCTCCCAACTTACCTTAAGGTTTTGCAAGAAAAATCGAGACAAGAGCAAGCAGGTCAGAACGAGTTGCGTGTGGCAGCAGTTGAGGCACTCTGGATTTTAGGGCCAGCAGCGGCACCAGCACTCTCTGCATTGGTGGATGCCGCAAGAGAAGACCGGGTTCCAATGCGACTCGCTGCGATCACGTCGATTGGTCAAATTGGGCCGCGCGGAGAAATTGCGATTCCGACATTGGTCGATGCGATTCTCTTTGATGATGCTGGCGAAGTGCGAGAAGCCGCTGCCGATGCTCTTGGGAAAATTGGAAGTGATTCCATCAGAGCATTACAGCACTTACAGAAAGATCATGACGAGAGTGTTCGCCGATACGTGATCCGTTCAATCAAGCAAATGAAAACATCTGACGAAGTCACACAGTTACTTGAAACGGGATTGCAGGACTCCTCAGAAATCATTCAAACGGAAGCTGCCGCGGAGGCTCTCCGGCGCGATGTCACACATCAGGCAGCTCAGCAGATTCTGCTTGACCATCTTGGTGCCGTTGAGCGAAGAGTACGATTGAATGCGTATCAAGCACTCGACGAACATTTGGAAAAGTCACCTGCATTACAGCAGGCGGTCCTTAAAATTGCGAATGATCTTGATATTCCTCCTCTGGAACGATCCTCTGCAAAGAAGCTGTTGAGAAAGCTAACGTTCGATCAACGAGAGTCACCGAAGTCGCAAAACAATTAACGTCGCAGTTGTTTATCTGGCAGATGCGTGAGAAGAGAATCGCGTTCGAGCGTCGAGATAGTTTCCCAGAGCCTCTCCGTAAGGGGTCGTTGTCTTCATCGATGCGAAGTCATAACGAGAATGACCGCAAAGTTCTGTCAGACTTTTCTGGAACTCAGCGAACTGCGTGAGATAGATGGACCGCAGGCGATGCGGGTCAACAAGAATGCGGTCTCGGGTCTGTTCCAGGCTGCGAAATTGCGTTGGTTTGCTGAACGGAAATTCTTCTTCCTCTGGAGCGAGGATCTGAAAGAGCATCACTTCGTGGCGATTTCGCTTGAAGAGTTGTACTGCCTGCTTGAGTGTGTCGATGTTGTCGAAGAGGTCACTCAAGATGATGATCAAGCTCCGTCGCTTGAGAGTCGGAATCGCGGAGCTGAAGATGTTCCCCAGACTCGTTTCTCCCGCAGGTTTGCAATCTTCCAGCACCTTCATGACTTGCTGAAAGCTCTTCTGGCTGGTTCCCGGCTCGATTCGTTCACGGATTTTTTCATCAAAAGTCAGCAGGCCGATGGCGTCTCGTTGAGCATGCAGCAAAAAGGTGAACGCTGCAGCGAGCTGTTTCGCGTATGCAAACTTTGAAAGAGTACTCTCTCCGTAACTCATGCTTCCAGAACAATCGAGGAAAAGATAAGCCCGCAGGTTCGTTTCTTCTTCATATTCCTTAATGTAGTACTTTCCGGTTTTCCCGTAGGCACGCCAGTCGATGTGGCGAATTTCGTCGCCGGGGTAATACTGACGATGCTCAACGAACTCAACGCTTGTCCCTTTGAAAGGACTCTTATGCTGGCCGATCATATACCCTTCCACGATTAGCTTAGCGATGACACCAAGGTTGCCAAACTTCGCCAATGCGCTGGGATCATGTAACGGAACATCTTTTGCCACAATCGAACCTGTCGTGTTGAGACTGATCGGTTGAATTCTATTCCTGATGTTTGATCAGGCCCGACGAGAGGCGTTGCCAGAAAATTTCACTCTCACAAGTCTTCTCGGAAAATGTTGACGCTCGGCCAAATCAGGTAGGAGGAAACACAACGCATGGGAAGCTCTGTTCACGTTCAGATTCAGTCGTTTGCTTTGACCTGGTGAACACTTTTCAAGCTCTGCGTTTTCCCAATGTTCAATATCGTAACTCAATCGAGTTTGATCCGAAATCATCAGACGCGAATACCAATTCGAAAAACTCTACAAGGTCGGCATCAAAGAGGAGCGGTTCTGCCTTTCGTTGAATGAAAAACCGTTACAAACCGCAAGTACAGTCTCGCTTGCGATTCTTTCGATTGTCCGGATCTGTTGCGTTCGAGCAGCAGGCGTTTTTGACCTACGTTTGGGATGAAACCTCTCATCCTCTCGGAGCTTGAACGTGTCGTCATTGCCAGAACAAGATCAACAGCTCTCCTTCTGGAAGAGAGTGTGGACTCAGTTTCGTGCCTGGCTGCAATTGAATCTTTGGCCAGTCCTGGGCTTAGTCGCGGTAACGTTTCTCGTTTATGCACCGGTTGTGAATTTTGGATTTCTGAATTGGGATGACACCTGGTACATCGTCCAGAACGATCTCATTAAGAGTTGGAATCCGGTCAATCTCTACAAGATTGCGACAGAACCGGTCGCCAGAAATTTTGCTCCGCTGACGATCGGAACTTTTCTCGTCGAGCACACTTTGTGGGGGTTGTGGCCGGGAGGTTATCACCTGACGAACGTCCTCCTGCATGCTGTGAATGCCGTTCTTGTTTACAGCTTGGTTGAACGAATTTCAAAGAATCAACTCGCTGCCTGGGGGCTCGCTGCACTCTTTGCTTTGCATCCACTACAAGTTGAAACTGTCGCTTGGATCTCTTCTCGGAAGACACTGCTCTCAACGACTTTCATGCTGGCAGGTCTCATCTGCTGGTTGAGGGTTGAGAGGACTTCTCGACATGAAGGGTGGGGCATCATCTGGTTGCTGCTGGGATTATTGAGTAAAGCCTCTGTTGTTGTTGTCCCGCCGATTGTGGTCGCTTGGGATGTTTTGATTGGTAAAAAGAAATTCGCCGACTCGGCAGCCAAGCAGATTATCCCGATGTTTTTCTGTGTCATGCTGATCTTCATCACAATGTCTGCACAAACAACAATTGTGGGCGGAGTGCGAAGCCATATCGGTGCGAGCAAACTCTGGATCTTCGCGATTGACTGCACAGTGCTATGGCGATATGTCGGCATGATGTTTGTCCCGAACGATCTCTGTGTCTTATACGATCCCGAGACATCTGGCATTGCGGGATGGATTGCACTTTCTGTTGTGAGCTGGATCGGCCTGGCTGGTCTCGCCTGGAAGTTCCACAAACGCTACTCGATGACCGTTTTCTGTTTTGTTAGCTGGATTTTATTGCTCATTCCAGTTTTGAACCTCTTCCCCATCACGACCTTAATGAACGATCGGTATCTCTATTTACCGATGGTCCCCTTCTTCTGCGGAGTGCTCCTTGGAGCAAAGGAGATCTGGAAATCATTCCAACTTCCACAGCTTTCAAAGCGATTTGCGATGGCACCTCTTCTGAGTTGCGTGGCGATCGTTTCAGTTTATTGCTGGGGGACATTGACCTACTTGCCCGTCTGGTCGCAACCTCTGACACTTTGGCATTACGCCAAATCAGAAACCCCAACACTCACCGTTGTGCAAATTCAATGGGCATTGACTCTGCAAGACCTTGGTGAAACGGACGATGCCAGAGAAGCATTGAAATACGCACTCGCCCACTGCAATCCTGACGAACTGGACCAGAAGAGAATCCAACGAATGCTCGATGAATGGGATCACGGAACACAAGGAGATGAAGAGACATAAGGCTCGATGCGTTCGGTTTACTCCCGCGTCTTTACAGTTCTTTCAGCTGAGTTCGTGCCTGTTCGGTGAGTGAGTCGAACTCTGGATTGTTGCCGTATAAGCGGATGATCGCCTGAAGCTTCTTTTTACTGCCGATGGTTTTTCCTTCCTGCTCCATCTTCGCTGCCAGATCGAGTTGCTCCTTGACGAATTCCGTTCGGTCACTCGTAGAGCCGACGGCAGTTTTGATTTTTTCACTCTGTTGTCTGGCAAGATTGAGGAAGGGGCGATTTTCGTCATCATTGGTGAGAACGTGCTGCATCGCCTCATATTTCTCCAAGCTTGTCAATCGGTCCCCAAACTTTTCAAATTGTTGAGCTTCCACATAAAGTCGCTCTGCTTCAGATTGAGGATCGCGACCGAAGCGGACATTTGTTTCGATCTTTCTCTCAGCGCGATGCATTCCAATCTGGTCGAGCCAGCCCGTAATTTCTGATGCGTGCTGACTCTCTGGAAATCGTGTTTGCAGAGAGATTAAGTCTCCTTCAACTCGAGTCCAGTCTGACGGATTTGAACTCGCCATCGCCTCAGCTGCCCGAGCGTAAAGGCGGCCTTCGCTGCGAGAATATTGAACGATGCCAGCGATTCCACCGAGGACCAAAACAAGCGTCAAAATCAGGAACCAACTCTGTTCGTAAAAGGCTCCTTTCTGGTTTGTGGAGTCCTTTTTCTTCTTTTTCTGGCGTTCTTTTTTATCGTATTTAGCGGTGAGAAGGCTCTTCCCCTGTTTGGTCGACTTGAGCAGGCGTTCTTCTTGGGCTTCGACTTTCTTGGGGATCTCATTAAGTTTCATGATGAGAAACGGCGCGTCCCAGGGACGTTCATTCGCATCTTTCTCAAGCATGCTGTGAATCAATTTTGAAAGCCACACAGGGGTTTCAGGAGCGAGGACCGAAATCTGCGGCGGTTCTTCTTGAATGTGTTTGAACAGGACTTCCACTTCGTTTTCACCAGTGAAAGGAGGTTGCCCTGTGAGCATTTCAAACAGAACACAGCCGAGCGAATAGATATCGCTTCGAGGAGTGACGAGCGATTTCCCCGTGATTTGCTCGGGAGACATGTACGCCAGAGTTCCGACAGTTTTTCCGGTTTGCGTCAACGCACTTTCGTGCATATCGCGAGCGATGCCGAAGTCCGCAAGCTTGATGTACCCATTCTTGTCGATCATTAAATTTGCTGGCTTCAGATCGCGATGGATGATCCCTTTTCCATGAGCATATTCAAGAGCCTTGGCGACCTGAATTCCACATCCGATCACCTTTTGCCAGGACTGTTTACGCTTCTTTTTCAACAGGTCCGCAACAGAACCGTTCTCGACAAACTCCATGATGTAGAATTTGCGTTCGTGAATCGCTCCAGTTCCTAATGAACGAACGATGTTTGGATGCTGGCATTTTTTGAGGATGTCAATTTCGCGAGTGAATCTTTCATTGACATTCGAGTCCGTCGAGGACTTTTCATTAAGAATCTTAATCGCGACCGGCTGGCCGGTTTCGGAGTGTTCTGCTTTAAAAACGACACCCATCCCTCCCTGGCCAATTTGTTCTTTGACCAGAAACGGCCCGATTTGTTCAGGCATCTCCATCGTGGAAGGTGTTGGTGTCGTCATGCTTGGTTCCCGCTTTTCGTCTCATCTATCTAAACCAAGAGGAGAATGTATGCACGCCACATGCCGAATCCAGAAACTTTGTCCGAAACTGCAAGCAATCATGGAAACGCCACCCGTGCATATCTAAGAGGTTGCAGCTCTCTTGATTGAAAAACGTGTAGAAATACTAGAGAAACGCAATATTGACTCAACCATTTTGGAGAGTGTGGCTTCCTCTTGAATCTTCCATAAGGTCGCAGAACGAGATGCTTTACCAAGGAACACTCCTGCTGCGATGTGGCTTACTTTTCTGACATTCGATCATTCTTGCACGACTTTGTGCTTCATTGTGCAGCACTTCCACGGACTGTACTGAAAGGGGCTGTCAGTGCTCTAACGCCTCATTAATGTCGCCCACGCCAGCGTTTGAAACTCCAAGTAAGTGGGCTTCTAGAGCATCTTTCGAATTGCTTTGCAGGATCTACCACGTGGCAAACAGCATTTTTATTAGGGAAGTGCGTTCTTCACGGGCACACGGTAGAACAAACTGCTCTAACTAGAGATATAAGCAGCAGAGAGGAAATGTGACAACGAATCGATTAGAGTGAAGTGGGTAGGATGAATCAATTTTGAACTCTTGCTTGAGACAAATTTGATTCACCTCTGGTTGTGGCCTCTGGGCTATGACCACTTTGTTGAGACGTGGATTAGATTCTTCTTTGTGAAGAACGAACTCGATGTTGAAAGGAAAACAAATGCTTAAGAAATCGACAACTTTAGGAATGACATTCTGCGCACTCATGGGGATGACAGTCTTGCTGTCACCAGCTCAAGCGGAGGATAGTAAAGAAAAGCATGGCCATGCAGACCATGACCATGCGCATGCCCCAATGTTTACGGAGGGTGTCGTCGTTTTGCGCTCCACAAAAGGAAACAAAGTTCGAGGTCGCCTGACGTTGAAACAAACCAAGTCCGGAGTTCGTGTTACCGGGCGTGTGACTGGCCTGACTCCTGGTGAGCACGGCTTCCATATTCATGAATTTGGAGACCTTCGAGCTGCCGACGGAACAGCTGCCGGTGGACACTACAATCCTGATGGACACGATCACGGTGCTCCCGGGGATCACGAACGACATGCTGGGGACCTTGGAAACATCACAGCAGATAGTGAAGGTGTCTCCAAAGTTGATATCACTCAAAAAGATTTGAAGCTTCACTTTGTGATTGGTCGTTCAATCGTCGTCCACGCTGGAAAAGATGACCTGAAGAGCCAACCTTCTGGTGATGCTGGGCCACGTGTTGCAGTCGGAGTGATTGGAATCGCTCAACCTGCGAAAAAGAAGATGAAGAAGAACTAGAGCATTTTTCGAATTGGCTTGCAGCATCTACCTCATGGCGAACAGCATTTTGCTAGAGAAATGCGTTCTTCACGGGCACACGACAGGGCAAACGGCTCTAGTCGATCAACTCTTTGTTGTGAAATAGTAAACGCCGCGTTCGGGAATTCCGAACGCGGCGTTTTTTTTCTGAGAGAGCCATCTCTTTACAGAGTCAATCAGCACTCCTGTACGCTATTGAGAATTGTTCTTCTTTGGAGTCTGCTTGGGCTTCTGCCTCTGACGTCGCGGGTTCTGCTTGAGTTTCAACGACGGCGGATTGGGCTCGACCGAGCCGGTATCGTCCGGGACTTCAAGTTCCGCTTGCAGGCGTTTGATCTCTGCCTTCAACTCTTTGACAAGCGACTTGTATTGCGGCTCGGCATAAATGTTCGTCATCTCCAGCGGGTCCGCTTCCAAGTCGTAGAGTTCCCATTCGTCAATATTGTAGAAGTGAATCAGTTTGTATCTGTCAGTTCGAACTCCATAGTGACGCCTGACCATGTGGGCGGTACGGCGATTGTTTAGAAATTCGTAATAATGGTAGTAGTGCGATTTCCGCCAGTCGTCGGGGGACTCTCCTTTAAGTAGAGGAACCAGACTATGGCCTTGCATATCGTTGGGAACATCGAGTCCTGCAATGTCCAGAAACGTTTCTGCAAAGTCGATGTTCGAAACAAGATGGTTATCCTTCGAGTTCGGTTTTGTGACACCTGGCCAGCGAACGAGAAGTGGTTGACGATATGATTCTTCATACATGAAACGCTTGTCGAACCAACCATGATCACCCAGATAGAATCCTTGATCAGAGCTGTAAATGACGACAGTGTTCTCAGTCAGCCCAGCCTCATCCAGGTAATCAAGCATGCGGCCGATGTTGTCATCAACCGAAGCAATGCAGCGAAGATAGTCTTTGATGTACCGTTGATACTTCCAGCGGACCAGGTCATCGCCTTTGAGATTGGCTTTGCGGAAAGCTTCGTTTTTCGGTTCGTACGCAGCGTTCCAAACTTCGAGTTGTTCTTCATTCAAATATGGCGGGGGAGTCAACTTGAGATCTCGCGGTGTCATCGTTTTAGCGATCGACATGTCTTGCTCGTGAGCGGCACGTCCTCGGGTTGAATAATCATCGAACAGGTTTGGCGGTTCGGGGATTTCAACGTCGTCAAACATGTGCAAGTAGCCCGGCCCCGGAGCCCATTCGCGGTGTGGGGCCTTATGCTGATACATCAGCATGAACGGCTTTTCATCGTCGCGGGAATTCTTCAGCCACTCCAACGCGAGGTCGGTGATGATCTCTGTCGTGTAGCCTGTATATTTCGTCCGTTTCGGATTCCCATCACCCTTCTCGTCGCGGAGCATCAGTGGGTTGTAGTATGGTCCTTGACCAATCAGCACTTCAGAGTAGTTGTAGCCTTGCGGGGGCATGTGCTCACCCAGATGCCACTTTCCGATGACTGCTGTTTCGTAGCCAGACTTTTTCAGAAGTTTCGGAAATGTTTGTTGAGTCCCATCGAACTTGTCGCCATTTGTGCGAAACCCGTTGAGGTGGCTGTACTTGCCAGTTTGAATAACCGCTCGTGACGGTCCGCAGATCGAGTTTGTACAGAAGCAATTCTCGAAGAGCATCCCTTCATTGGCGATGCGATCGAGATTCGGAGTTTTGTTGATTTTCGATCCGTATGCACTGATCGAGTGCGAAGCGTGATCATCTGTGAAAATGAACAGGATATTCGGGCGCTTATCGGCAGCCTGAATTGCTGCCGTCAACGTGAAGAAGGCTGCCATGAATGTGAGAAAGGGGTTACGATTCAGCATCTGCTCAATATTCTCCATCGTTGGTTTGTTGATCTCTGAGTTGTTCTCAACGATCATCCGGTTTCCCATCTGAGTGGTCAAGCGAGTCGAAGTAGAGACGGCTCAACCGTTCATCTTCCTGACATTCATTTCACCTACCTGGACTTCTATCGAAATGCCACAAACGGCACTCATCACCGGAATCACCGGACAGGATGGTTCATACTTGTGTGAACTCCTGCTTTCTAAAGGGTACTGCGTCCACGGATCAACGCGATCAGCGGAAAGTGAGAGTCTGAATCACCTGAAAGCGGGACTCAACAAAGCACGCTTGCCTGAAGATCCTCTCGACTCAGTCTTGAAGATCCATCAGTTGGATTTCGCCAGGGACGAGGCGACAAGTGAATTTCTCGACAAGCACAAGATCGACGAAATTTATCACCTTGCAGGGCAGACTCGGGTTGGTGATTCATTCGATCATCCCACAGCCACGTTCAATGCCAACGTAAAACCGACTCTCGCGTTGCTCGAAGCGATTCGGGCATCGAGCAGGTCTCAATCAATCCGATTCTTTCAGGCGAGCAGTGCCGAGATATTTGGTGGAACGGAAGAGTCTCCGCAATCAGAATCGACTCAATACGCACCTCGCTCACCCTATGCAGCCTCGAAAGTTGCCGCTCAATCATTGGTCGAATCGTATCGAGAAGCTTACGGTCTGTTTGTTTGCTCAGGGATTCTTTACAACCATGAATCACCCCGGCGTTCTGCCGAGTTTGTCTCTGGAAAGATCGTTGATGCCGCCGCACGCATTGCTCTCGGAGAAGAACATAAACTTGTTTTAGGCAACTTCGAGACTGGTCGTGACTGGGGCTTTGCAGGCGATTATGTTGAAGCGATGTGGATGATGCTTCAGCATGAAGCGCCGAAAGACTATGTGATTGCGACCGGAGAATGGCACTCGCTGCGAGAGTTTTTAGAAATCGCATTTCAAACGGTCGGACTTGATTGGCAAGACTACACAACATCCGATCCGAAATTCTTCCGACCAGTTGAGCCAACACGACTCGTTGGAGATCCGACCCGCATCAAAACTGATCTCGGTTGGCAACCCCAAACGACTTTTGCCGAGATGATCGAAGCGATGGTCAAGCAGCGAATCGTGCAGAGACGCAGCGAGTCAGAGTAAAAACATATTTCACCACACACTTAAAGTGTGCGGTGAAATCGAATTCGTTCGTTGCTCAAGATTGCACTACAGCATCTTTCGAACTGGCTTGCAGATTCTGCCTCGTGGCGAACAGCATTTTTACTTGAACCAGTCCGAAAACTTCTGGAATAGCCGCCCGTCTCAATGTTTGAGAGAGCAATGTCAACTCACAGGACCAGCTCTAGAGAAATGCGTTCTTCACGGGCACACGAAAGAGCGAACTGCTCTAGATCATCTCTCGAATTGCTTCCAGGATCGGCCGGGGCGATCAACCCGAAATGTGACAAGTCGCGTCGACTCGACTTCCGTCACGTAAACGGAACGTCCATCGGAACCACCAAAGCAGAGATTACTGGGCCGCATCCCTAACACGTGGATCTCACGCAATACTTCTCCCGTAGGAGTCATCTTCACGACAGTCCCTTTCCCGTATCGAGTCAGATACAAATTGCCGTCGACATCCGCACGCATTCCGTCAAAACCGTGATCCGGAAACTGTCGGATGAGCCGCTTGTCTATCAGCTTTTTCTCATCAGTGATGGTAAACGCCCAGACGTTTCGTTGACGACTTTCGTTGACGTACAGGGTTTTCCCATCCGGACTCACTTCGATCCCGTTTGTCGTTCCGAGATCGTTGGCAAGTCGCGTTGTCGTTCCGTCAGGGTCGATTCGCCAAAGTTGTCCTGTTGATTCCTTCCAATTGGGATCGCTGGCGTACAGAGTTCCATCGTCCGCGATTGCGATATCGTTTGGCTGATTCATCGCTGACTGCTGAGCATGCAGCGAGACGGCGCGCGTTTCAGGATTGATCCGCCAAATTTTATGGTTGACATAATCAGCAACAAACATTTCTCCCCCTTGCCCAAAGCGGATGCCATTTCCGACACCCTTCTCAGGGAGATTCACGAAGATTTCCCCTGCTCCATCAGGAGTGACTCGTCCGATCGTCCCCTGTCGGGAATAATTCACAGCATAGATATTGCCTTGAGCATCGCAGGCCGGACCTTCGATGCCAGGTGTAAACTCACCAGGTCGAGTCACCGCACGAGCAACCCACATAGGTTCTTCTGGTGAAAAAACGATATCCGAGCCCCCTCCAAACTTTGCTGGAAGTGGCATGTTTTCAAACTCTGCATCAGCTGCTCCCAACCGAAACTGCCACCTTCCCGCAAGCTTCATCTCTCGCTGTGCGGAGTGAAGTACCGGCGCCGCAGTGAGTGCAGATGTCGCTCCAGGAACATGAAGCGTCAGCAAGTTGTAATCACCGACTACGATTGATTCCCTTGCAATTGTAAAACTTTTCCCATCCCGAGATCCCAGCTCTTTGCCGTTCACCCATGCCCGAATCCCCCCTTCTGAAGTCGGACTTGTCAGCCGGAAAGAAAGTGGTTGCCCCTTTTCAATAAAAGACGTTGAAAGATAGAGCACACAACGATACCAGCCAGAGCCATCGACTTCTTTCAGAACACCCTGCGAAGCACCCTCCCACGTCGACGGGACAGCTACATTCACCCAATGCTCTCGATATTCTTCTTCCGGAGTCAAAGACGGAATCGATTCTGGCACAGCCTGATCAACTCCCCAGTAGACAGCGTTCGCCAGGAGCCGTACGAATGAGGCTTGCTGAAAATCGTCCGGATGCCCCAAGGCGACATAGAACGACTTCCCGCCATCGGTCCGAGTGTATGTCCACGCAACCGGGTCCGCGTCATGACCTTTGACAGAACCTTCCATAATCACATTCGCCCCGGATCGCAAAGGACCTGTTTTATATTGATGACCACTCTGCACAAACGGCGTCTCATCAATCCCGGTCGAGACGACATGTTCTCCACTTGCAGGAGTGAGCTTCACGGTCGAACGAAGTTCATCTGGATAACTTCCGTGGTAGTTACCGCCAAAAACATCGGCATCGAACTCCGGCCAGTCCCTGTAACCTTCAGTAACTTCTGAATTCCGCAAGGCGAAGGCATGGCTGGATGTACGTAGACCGATCACCGGTTTTCCAGCGGTAACATATTCACGAAGAATCGACATGTCCTCTTCGGGCAAGAGACGCCGCCTGACGCTCAGCAGAAGCAGGTCAGCATCGCGGATCACCTCAAAGCCGGGAATTGAGTATGGGTTCTCTTCATCGGCGTGCAACACAGTCACTCGAAAGTCGCGACCGAGTGCCTTGACTGCGAAATCGGGAAGCGTCGCATGCGAACCATACGGCTTCTCAGCGATGACCATCACGACGTGCGGACGGCTGTCTTTCGAAAATCGGAACGGTTCCCCACCAAGAATCTGGTCACTCGTGATCGTTGGGCAAATGTATCGTTCAATGTGCGAAACGATCAGGTCATTCCCTGTGAAGTGAGAGACATATGGCCATCGCTGAGGGTTGTACATGGCATCGGTCATGTCACTCATCAAGACAACCCGTTTACCATTCCGTGCCATCTGCCGCAGACCAAACGGACGACCAAGCACACACATATTGACATGCACACCAGTCAGAATCACATTTTTGATTCCGCGACTTTCGAGCACATTCCAAACTTCATCCCCTCGATCTGAAATAAAATCTCGCGCCGCGTCGATGGAAATCAAAGCTGATTGTCGTTGCCAGGGAAGGTTCGGAGCGCGTCCCAGCTCGATTAACTTTTCGCGCCAGACTGCATGCTCTTGAGGATCGTCGTCCTCTCCTCCATCCGACTGATCAATCGGATAGGCAGCACGTTCTTCAGATGGAATTTGCGAACACCAATCGCCGATCGCATGTGGAACTTGCTTCGCACGAGGGGCAGCCATGGCTCTTTCCCGAGCAGCATGCCCCTCATAAGCGGGCATGCAGTCACTCGGTGAATGAATAATCGTCACTCCTTGATCGCGAGCCTTCTTTAATACCGCATCGAGTCGAGGTGCAAACTCCTCCAGTCGACGGACAGCGTTCAGGCAATGATGATAGTCCCAGACATCACAAACAATGATCGCAGTTTCGGATGGAGACCAGGACTCCATCGTGGTGACTGGCAGAAACCGCCCCGTTCCAACACCCGATTCCTGTTGTGAATGTAGTTCCAGTTTGAGCTGCTCCAATTCAAGCGGTTCAGCAGCATGACTCGTGGTGGGCAACATGATGTTCGACAACATGATGGTCGGCAACGCGGTTCCAAAGATCAGTGCCAGAAAACGAACTGACGAAAATGAATGTCGCTTGAGCATGTCGATCCAAATGGGCTGAGCTATTCCGGGGTCTTACATCGATGCAACTCAGTGTAACACGATTGAGTCACACGTGAAGCTCTCTCAGACAAACGGTTCTACGGTCCACCAATCAATCCTCACACCACTTTCTCAACAACGTCATGACAGTTGCTCGGTGTTTTTGAAAATCCTTCCCTGCTCCGTTCCGAGCCATCGCAAAGACCAGCCGCTTATCAGGATTGACGACCAGAAGTGTTCCGCATCCGCCAGCGTGGCCATAGCTTCCCGGTCCTAAATACTGACCAAAGTCTTGAAACCCAATCCCGTACTTCGTTTTCAAGTCGGGGAAAAATGGAGTGAGCAACGTGGGCAGAATCGCATCGTGAGTTTCCTCTGAAATCACTTCCAATGAACCATATTTTCCTCTGTTACTCAACACCACACCGATACGTGCCATGTCTTCTGCTGAAAAGCCAGTTCCCCCCGGAAGCATGTCGTGAATCCCAAGTGGCGAGAACATGTCTCGCTCCATCGCATCCCAGTAGTTTCGCCCTCGTAAAAGTTCCAGCGAACGAACCGAGAGAATCACGCCAACGACGCCATACCGAGACTTGCTTCCGGGATTCCACTCTCGTGGACAATGTGCAATCAGACTCTCATTCCAAGCGTGAAAATAAAACAATCGTCGAAATGCGAGTTCCCACGGAAAGTGAATTCCGGTCGCGTGAACGTGACCGGCTCGGAATGTCAGATTGCGATCCTTCGCACTGTTGAAGTCTGGAAGAAAGTTACCAATCGGTTCGTCTAGCTGAATCGCACCTTGATCAACATACATCGCAAGTTGAAGGCCAATGAGTGGCTTCATGGCTGAGTCCAGCCGCATCGGAGTATTGACAGTCACATTGACAGTCGCTTTGTCACCTTCCACTTCTCCGTACCCTTGCGACAGGACAACCACGCCGTCTTGTGCGACCACGACCGCCATCGGTTCTTGCGACGCTGCATACCATTCATCAAGTTTGAGCTTGAGTTCCTGGACCTGCTCTTCAGAAATTCCAGTCTGATCAAGTGGCCCGTTGTGTAACGTCGGGGCCGACGCGCCAGTAAGTTTTTTCGGTACAGCTTTCACCAGTGGAGTCTGGTCGATCCCCATGAGTTTACGTTTCAGCCGCACATGTCGAGTGGCGTTCTCCATTTGCAATTGGCCCGGACGAAGCGAACTCGCTGGACGATCTGAATCAAGCAGCGCAGCCAATTCGACGGCCCCTGCTTCGGTCTTTTTCCAGCGATCCAACAGTGCAGTCGCTTCTTCACGTTGACGATCAGAATTCTTGCCAGCCTCAACCGTTCCAAGACTCTTCTCCGTGAGTCTCTCATGGGCGAATTTCGTAAGATCCAGAGACTTCACAACACAACAACAAGTCATCGCTCGACGTAAAGGAGGTCCGTCGGGAACAGGCGCTTCGCCGTATGCATAGTAGCGTCCCGGTTCGCTGGCAACCTGCACTGCTTCGAACTGATCATTGAACCAGCGAGTCGGAATCGTCGCGTCATCGAGCACCTGCGAAACGAGATGAGGGTGCTCCCAAACCAGTTCGGGCAACTGTTGGCCTTGCCTTAGAATGAATCCAACGGGCGGCGAGAACTGCTGCTCACCGAAATGCCTGCGAAGTTCCAACGCACTGGAACGGAGTTCATCTCCAACAGATTGTTGCCCCCACGCGACCGAGGCTACAACAAGGAAAATGGTAGATACCAAGCAGCTACAGAACCCGGTCTTGTGAACCATAACGATGTTGGTCTCTTGTTATCTGCTGATCCACAATCCATCCACAACTGGCTGGACCACTGTGACATGAAACTGTGACATGAACATGTGATATGGCAGTTTGTCGTCAGTCAACTCATCCCACTTCTGCAAGCGGCTGCGCCTCATCCAGGATATATTGAGGACGGCCTTGAGGGTCGATCAGGGCGACTTGGCTGGCATCGATACCGAGGTTTTTATACAGCGTGGCAAAGACATCCTTGTAGGTCACCGGACGCTCGATGGTCTCAGCTGCAAGGCGATCTGTTTTCCCGATCACTTGACCGGTCTTCATTCCACCCCCCGCAAGGAAGCATGGACCGACGCGCGGCCAGTGATCTCGACCACCGTTGGAATTGACTTTCGGAGTCCGTCCAAATTCTCCCCAGGCGACGATCGTCACATCATCCAGCATTCCACGTTCCTGCAAGTCGGTCACAAGTGCATGGAGCCCAAAATCGACGATCGGCATCAGCGTGTTGATGCGTCCGAAGTGGTCTCGATGCGTATCAAAGTCGCTGATGGAAACACTGACAACACGAACCCCCGCTTCGATCAATCGTCTGGCGAGCAGGAATTTCTGCGGAGCATTGGGGCCTTCACTGGTGTAAGAGGCAAGCTTATCCGAACTTGAGGGAGCAGTGAACTTCTGGATGACTTCCGGGTCCTCCCGAGAAAGGTCCATCGCCTCAGCAAGCTTTCCAGAGGTCAAAATCCCGGTTGCCTGTTGATGGAACTCATCCATCGCGTCCATCATTCCAGTCGCGTCGACTTTTCGTTGAATGCGATCCAAACCAGAGAGCAACGACTGTCGATGGTCGATTCGAGAAACGGTCAAACTTTCATTGAGCTCTAGACTCATCTGATGGTCTGCACCGAGTCGTCGAAGTTCTCCTTTCATTCCCGCTTCAAGTTCGCGCTCGAACATCTTGGAAATGTCAGGGCGAAACGGTTGATAAGCTGGACCAAGGAAACCCGGGCGTGCGCTGTTCCGCACGAGCGGCCGACCTTGCATGATGTCGACAAATGCGGGAGCGGAATCGGTGGGACTTCCAAACAGCTTGTTGATCACACTTCCCATTGCAGGCCGACCACCGAGAGAAGCCAAGTCCTTGAAGCCATACCCCGATTGACATTGAAAAGCATCGTGACGACCGGCAGATTCCACGAGGGTTCGTATGAAGACAAACTGCTCAGCGATCGAGGCCACCTTGGGCATCAACTCAGAGATCTGAACTCCAGGAATCGATGTGGAAATCGGTCCGAACTCTCCGCGAATTTCTGCAGGAGCATTCGGTTTAGGATCAAGCGTTTCCCACTGAGGCGGACCACCATCAAGATGGATGTTGATCACCGCCTTGCGAGAGTTCTTGATGCCAGCATAAGCCTCAGCTTTCAACAAACTCGCCAGCGTCAAGCCACCGAAACCGATTGCGCCAGCGTTGAGAAATTCGCGACGCGTCAAACCATCGCAATGCTGAACAGGCGCTCCCTGAAACCGAATCATTTGCACAGACCCCGAAGAGATAATTTTAGTCGACACTATCATATCACATTTCGCTGATAATACTGCAAGCCCTGATTGGAATTTCACTCCATTCGCAAGTTCCTCGTTTCCATGACAGGGTGAAATGAGCTAGACTCGGGTTTACAAATTGCCCCACACGGAACCGGCTTCTGTCGCGTTCCGTGTTTTTTATGGCCTGATTGGTCCTGACGAATACTGAAAGCGATCGCAATCTGTGCGACTGAAAGCAACTTCAGAAGGACTATTCGAATTTCTTAGACAACTTAAGATTCGAGACCGAACACCCAGTCTCTGGGGCGGGTCGAATCACGGAGAAGACGAGGAGAGATTATGGCACCGCAACCGATTACCCGAGAAGGCTTCGAAAAAATCAAGGCAGAAATCAAGCATCTCGAAGATGTCGTCATGCCGGAAATCGCAGAGAAGATCGCTGAAGCGCGCGCAGAGGGAGACCTCAAGGAGAATGCCGAATACCACGGGCAACGAGATGAGCAGGGTCGGGTGGCCGCCAAAATTTCCCAACTCAAGTCTCGCCTCAAAGACTGCGAAATCGTCGACAAGGCGGACATGCCCAAAGGCGTCGTCACTTTTGGCTCCACAGTGACCATCAAAGATCTGGATATGGATGAAGAAGAGACTTACGAATTCGTCGGACCTGGCGAAGAAGACTACGACGGCCCGATCATGAAGATCCTGACCACCAGCCCGATTGCGACTGCGCTCATGGGTATGAAAGTCGGAGAAAAAGTCAGTATCGAGCTCCCACGCACAACGATGGATGTCGAGATCATCAAGATCGTCGACCACGGTGAAACCTAACGTACGTTTCAAAAGAGATGCGTGACCTTATCTCATGGACCTGATAGATGGATTAGAAAATAACCACGCTTCACGAACATCCGAAACACGAAAGTGTTCGCCCCTTACCGGTTACTGTCGTGAGACTGTCATAAGTTGGATTTAGCAGAGTGTTGAACCCTGAGTGAGATGAGAGCATCTTTCGAATTAAACAAACGGGTCATCCAAAGAAAAAAGCCCCTCACAATTTGTGAGGGGCTTTTTTTATTCATTCAGTCGATTCGAATTTGATTACGAATCCAAAGCTGCTTGAGCGGCGGCCAAGCGAGCGATTGGAATTCGGCGTGGTGAACAACTGACGTAGTTCAGGCCGATTTCGTGGCAGAAGAAGACTGACTTCGGATCACCACCATGTTCTCCACAGATTCCGATTTTCAGATCTTTCCGTGTTGAACGACCACCTTCGACACCGATTTTCATCAACTTGCCAACACCAGTTTGGTCGACAGTCTGGAATGGATCGGCAGGGACAATATCGTTTTCCTGATAGTAGCCGATGAAACCCTTGTAGTCGTCTCGACTCATTCCGAGAGCTGTTTGGGTCAGGTCGTTTGTTCCGAAGCTGAAGAACTCTGCATCTTCTGCAATTTCATCAGCTGTCAAAGCAGCACGTGGAATTTCAATCATGGTTCCGACCATGTATTCAACTTCAACGCCTTGCTCTTCAAAGACCTTCGCTGCGGTCTCACGAATGACCTTCGCCTGGTTTTCGAATTCTGTTTTGAAACCAGCCAGCGGAACCATGACCTCTGGGTAACAGTTAATTCCTTCTTTCTTCAAGCCACAAGCAGCTTCGAAGATGGCACGGCTTTGCATGGCTGTGATTTCAGGAAAGACAATTCCAAGCCGGCAACCACGATGCCCAAGCATTGGGTTAGTCTCTTCCAGTTCTTCAACTCGTCGCAATACAGCTTCTTCACTGACTCCGAACTCTTTGGCGAGTTTTGGTCCGAGCGTCGGATCATCGTGCATGTGATGCTTCGACAAGAACTCGTGGAGTGGTGGATCTAACAGACGAATTGTAACGGGACGGTCACCGAGTGTTTTAAACAGGTGGGTGAAGTCTTCACGTTGGAATGGAAGAAGTTTAGCGAGTGCCTTGGCACGATCTTCCGGTTTGGTCGAGAAGATCATCTCCCGAATTTCGTCAAGGTGATCGAAGAACATGTGCTCTGTTCGACACAGTCCCACACCTTCTGCCCCCAAAGCAACAGCAGCCTCAGCGTCGTCCGCTTCAGCATTTGCTCGTACGTTGAGTGTACGGTACTCATCCGCCCATTTCATGAGTTGCTCGTAGCGAGCGTATGTTGGAGCATCTTCGGCATTCAAGTTACCGAGAAGAACTTCCATGACCTCAGAAGCTGAAGTATCGATCTGACCGTTGAAGACTTCGCCAGTAAATCCGTCAACTGAGATCCAGTCACCCTCTTTGAGGACAGTGTCACCAACAGTAACGGTGCCTGCTTCGTAGTTGATGTTCAGTTGATCACAACCACAGACACAGGTTTTCCCCATTTGACGGCTCACGAGAGCAGCGTGTGAAGATGCTCCCCCGAAGGCTGTCAAAATTCCCTTGGCAACTTTCATTCCTCGAAGGTCTTCAGGGCTGGTTTCGCGACGAACAAGAATCAACTGCTTGTCGTTGTCTTCGTTCCACTGAGCTTCAGCATCTGAAGCGTGGAAAACAATTTGACCAGAAGCCGCACCAGGACCGGCGTTGATCCCTTTAGCCAGGAGACGATTATCTTTCTGAGCCGCTTCCTTGGCTGCCGGATCGAAGATCGGCTGAAGAAGTTGGTTCAAATCGTCAGCAGGGATACGACGCTTTTGCAATGCAGTCTTTGGATCAATCAGACCTTCGTTGACGAGGTCGACAGCGATACGGACAGCTGCGAAACCGGTTCGTTTCGCGTTCCGAGTCTGGAGCATCCAGACCTTACCTTTTTGAACTGTGAACTCGATGTCCTGAACATCTTTATAATGATTTTCGAGCTTCTTCCCGATTTCTACCAACTCAGCGTAGGCTGCCGGATCATCTTGCTCGAAAGTCTCTTCGACACGTTTCGGTGTGCGTGTTCCTGCCACAACGTCTTCACCTTGAGCGTTGATGAGGTAGTCACCGCAGAAACCAGGTGTTCCGTCTGAGCAGTTCCGAGTGAGTCCCACACCTGTTGCACAGTCGTTTCCAAGGTTTCCGAAGACCATTGCCTGTACGTTAGTGGCAGTTCCCCAAGTGTGAGGAATTCCGTATTGACGACGGTAGACAATCGCACGGTCGTTCATCCAACTTCCAAAGACCGCACCAATGCAGCCCCAAAGTTGTTGCATTGGATCTGTAGGGAACTCAACGCCAGCATGTTTTTTAATGACAGCTTTGAACTCAGCCACGATCTGCTTGAGTTGATCGACAGTCAAATCTTTCTCGTGCTCAACACCGGTTGACTCACGGGCTTTGTCGAGAATGTCTTCGAAGTGGTCTGGATCGTTCTTTGATTCTGGCTTAAGACCAAGAACGACGTCACCGTACATTTGGATGAAACGGCGGTAACTATCCCAAGCGAAGTGCTCGTTTCCTGACTGTTTAATCAGAGCAGCAACGGTATCGTCATTAAGTCCGATGTTGAGGACAGTGTCCATCATTCCTGGCATCGACTCACGAGCACCTGATCGGCAAGAAAGAAGAAGTGGGTTTTCTTTGTCGCCAAACTTGGCTCCCATGACTTCTTCGGTGTTTTTCAGCCCAGCGAGAACTTGCTCTTCCAGACCTTCAGGATACCCACCATCGTTGTCGTTGTAGTGAATACAGACTTCGGTTGAGAGAGTAAATCCGGCGGGTACGGGCAGGCCAATCTTATTCATTTCTGCCAGATTCGCTCCTTTTCCACCAAGGAGATTCTTCTGAGATGCATCTGCATCTGCTTTTCCGCCACCGAAGGTGTAAACATACTTTGACATGGTTTTTCCTTACCTTGACCACATCTGTGCGGAATCTCCACACAGAGTATTGAAACAGGTGATTGGTGATTTTATCCCGAAATCCCAGGAGTCGGGACATCGTCAAGAAGGTCTCTGAGCAACTTCGGCGCAGATTTTCTCTTCATTCCTCGAAAGAAAAATGGACACTAACGACCCATAACACGGACTTCAAGTGTTCGCAGCCCGGATGCCGCCATCGTCCTTGAATCGAGAATTTCAAAACCGAAACGTTGCTTCCACTCTGAACCGACAAGCAGAAAAGCCCAAGGCAACCAAGCCATTGGGCTTACTGTTTTCGTATGCGATCACGCTGTGCCAACCTGTACTACGCCAGATTTGCTGCGTTGATCTGCAATATCAGAGTGTGAACCACTGACTATTTTGAAGCAGCTTCGTTCAGATCAACCGTAAATGGTTCCCGAACGACAGGAAGATCGACCATTCCCGATCGAATCAAGCTGACAGGAACTCGTCGGCGAACAACTTTCCCATCTTCGACGACTCGAATCTTCTGTAAATTCTTCTTGAACTTACGTCGAGTAATACCAGTCGTTTTACGACCGTTACCGCCGAGGTACTTGGGTTTACCACGCTGTGACACGCTGTTCCCGATGGCTGGCTTATTCTCACCATACAGCTTGTGTTTTTTTGCCAGTTTTGCTCGTTTATTTTTTTTCAACGTACTCATGGGAACAACTCTTTTTGACTTCTCAGTCGGATACTGTTCAAAATTGAGAGCGGGCGATTGTAATCATTCGACCGAATGACTTCAATTCCATCACACGAAAAGATTTTCCCGCACGAAATCTTCGTAACTCATTCCCTGTAAACGCTTTCCACACCTCACATAGCAGGAGTGAGACGACTTTCGGAGTTTGCAGACTCGTACATTCTTGCCGCGCGGAACAGTTTCGCCTCTTCAAAGGCTGGTGCGAGAAGCTGAACTCCGACTGGAAGCCCACTTGCGGTTTGTCCAGCCGAGATCGAAATTCCGGGAATTCCTGCCAGGTTTGCCCCGATCGTATAAATGTCGTTGAGATACATTTTGAGTGGATCATCGACTAATTCCCCAAGCTTGAAAGCTGGCGTTGGGCTGGTGGGCGAGAGGATCACATCAACATCCTGAAATGCCTTTTGATAATCCTCAGCGATCAGACGCCGAACTTTCAAAGCTTTCAAATAGTAGGCGTCGTAATATCCGGACGAGAGAGCATAAGCTCCGAGCATGATACGGCGCTTCACTTCAGGTCCAAACCCTTCTCCGCGGGAAGCTTCATACAGATCTGCAAGGCTCATGTTCCCATCAGATGAAGCTCGATGCCCATAATGAATTCCATCGTAGCGTGAGAGATTACTTGAAGCTTCGGACGGAGCAATGATGTAGTAAGCTGCCACACCGTACTTCGCGTAGGGCAACTCGACTTCTTGAATTGTTGCCCCCTGTGATCTGTAAGATTCAATCGCCTGTTCAGTTTTATCGCGGACCTCGTCGTCCAGACCATTGCTGAAGTGTTCCGGCACGATCCCGATCTTCAAACCTTTGAGCGGTTCTTCAAGCTGATCGCTTAAAGAAGATGTTGGAACATCAACTGATGTCGAATCTCTGCGATCATGCCCCCAGACCGATTCCAGCAACAAAGCAGCGTCTGCCACATTTCTCGCGAATGGTCCAATCTGATCGAGAGAACTTGCAAAGGCGACGAGACCATACCGCGAAACCCGACCGTAAGTCGGCTTCATTCCGACCACTCCGCAAAACGATGCAGGCTGACGGATTGATCCACCGGTATCGGAACCGAGAGCAAGCGGAACCATCCCGGCAGCGACAGCGGCAGCGGACCCACCACTTGATCCGCCGGGTGCTCGTTCGAGATCCCAGGGGTTGTTCGTTTGTTGAAAGGCTGAGTTTTCGCAAGACGACCCCATCGCGAACTCATCCAGATTTGTGCGACCGACCAGAACCGCACCCGCAGCTTTTAACTTCTCAATCACATGTGAATCATAGACTGAAGTGAAGTTCTCCAGCATTTTACTCGCACAAGAAGCTTTCCAGCCTTCAACACAAATATTGTCTTTGATTGCAATCGGAATCCCAGCCAGCCGACCGACTTTTTCCCCGGCAGCTCTTTGTCGGTCAATCTCCTCAGCTTGCTGGAGTGCAGAATCGGAGCAGACTTCCAGGAATGCGTTGACGTTGCCATCGACAGCCTCGATCCGGCCCAGATGTTGTTGGACGAGTTCGACGCTGGTGGTCTCACCAGACTGAAGTTGTGCGAGTTGCTCGCTCGCGGATTTGTAGTGATTCACAGCTCAAAGTCTTTCAGGACAATATACTTGGGCGATGCATGCATGTTTGTAGAGGATTTCAAACCTCGACAACACCCTTTGCAAGGAGGGATCTTCTCAGTAGCTGAGAGGCCAAATTCAGTGTTCTGTACCAATTTTCAAAAGTCAGGATCTCGAGACGATCAACTTGAGAGCCTGCATTCAGATGTTTCACTCTTTACCTGACACTCTTAGCCAGGGCTCAGTGAAACACTCTTTTCAGTAGCAGCCAAACAGGTCGTGCTAACTTCCTTCCAAAATTTGTGGAACGAGGAAGTATTTCCCGTCGGTCTTTGGAGCATTCTCCAGAGCCGTTTCTCTTGGAAGCGAGGCTTGCACTTCATCGCTCCGAAAAACGTTCGTTACATCCGCAGCGTGTGCCATGGGCTGAACATTGTCGGTATCGACTTCGTTGAGCATCTCAACGTAGCCGAGAATATGCCCCAACTGTCCGGCAAACTGCTCAACCTCATCGGGAGTCAATTTCAGTCGGGCCAGCTTGGCAACTTTTTGAACATCTTCTGTACTTAAAGTCATTGGGTTCCACCACTTTCAATAATTCCGCCGTTGAACTTCAATGCCGAGCCGCTCCACAGTCCAAACGTGATCCACTGAACGCCGAACCTTTTGAATTCACCCTGCATGATGATGGGCACATTGACATGATGGGAACATTGGCGGGCATATTCCAGCCTGATCAACGAGAACGTCAACCGAAGGGACTCAATTGATTTTCCGTGATCATTGCACCACAGTTCAAGGGTGCTGCAAACTCGACGATTTTGATTTCTTTGCGAACAATAACACAAGAGTCGGGTCTGACGAAGCAGAAAGAAAGAGCAACATGTCCACATCGACAAAGTTACCCCTGATTCTCAGTGAGCGAAGCCACCAGACCCGAGACCTCGCGATCAGCTTTTTGATGCAGCAGGGCGTCGAAAATCCGCAATGCCTTTCCCTGGCTGCCGGACTCGTTGATCCTCAGACTTTGCCTGTTCAAGATGCACTCCAGGCAGCTTCTCAGGTTTTATCGACAGAGGAATCAGGCCGCAGTGCCCTTCAATACGGAACAACACAGGGGAGCCTCGGATTAAGAAGCGAGTTGCTGAACCATTTTGCTTCGCTGGAAGGGGTCGAGGCAAAAGATCTCGGTATCGATAAACATCAATTGATCGCAACAACCGGGTCACAGCAATTGCTCTCACTCGTTAGCGAAGTTCTCTTCGATCCGGGTGACATCTGCCTCGTTGCAGGCCCAACATACTTTGTTTTCGCGGGGAATCTCACAGGAGTTGGAGCCAGGTCAGTCACCATTCCGGTCGACGATTACGGAATGCAGCCCGAGGCCCTGAATGCCGCACTTGAACAAATCGACTCGATGCAGGAGCTTCATCGAGTAAAAATGATTTACGTTGTCAGCTATTACGACAACCCAAGCGGAGTTTGTGTTGCCACCGAACGGCGTCAACAAATTGTCGAGATTGCTCAGAAGTGGTCCCGAGACCATCGCATTCTCGTCCTTGAGGATGCCGCATATCGAGAACTCCAGTACGACGGAGAAGTTCATCCCAGCTTGTGGTCATTCGATAAGTCACGCGACCATGTGATTTATACTCAAACATTCTCAAAGACATTTTCCCCAGGAATTCGCGTGGGGTTTGGAGTCCTTCCGGAAGATTTGGTCACCCCAATCTGCGACCGGAAAGGGAACGAAGATTTCGGCTCATCCAACTTTAATCAGCACCTCATCGCAGAGACACTAAAGAGCGGGCGATACACTCAGCACCTTCAAAACGTTCGAGAAGGATACCGCCAGAAACGTGACTCAATGCTCGCTGCAGCTAAGAAATACTTTGAAGACCTCCCAGGAGTCTCGTGGATCTCGCCTCACGGCGGCCTTTATGTCTGGATGTCTTTACCTGAAGAAATCGCAACCGGGTTTGACTCCCCGCTCTTCAAGGAAGCTGTCGCCAATAAGGTCATGTACGTTCCGGGAGAACTCTGCTACGCCGGCCCAGTTGAGAATCGGCCGAAACATCAAATGCGACTCAGCTACGGAGTACTGACACCAGAAAAGATTACCGAAGCGATGAAACGACTCGCGGTCTCAGTGAAAAATGTTATGGCAAACAATGCTTAAAGCTCCTCTGCACATCTTGTCTGAACGCGATTTTGCCTGAACGCGATTGAACCTGATCGTTGAAGGCTCGGGGGCTTCCTTGACGGGAGCACCCCAGCCATTCGAAACGACTATTCGAAACGACTATTCGAAACGACTATTCGAAACGACTATTCGAAACGGCTATTCGAAACGGCTATTCGAAACGCCGAAAGCGAAAAAGCGAATCCTTTGATTTAATCACTGACACCTTCAAGATACGTGTAGCCGTTGAGCCCATCTTCATAGAACTTGATGAACCGCCCCGCTTCGGCATTGTCAATTCGTGATTCGCGGACTGCTTGCTCGATGGCGGTTTGCAACCGGGCAATCAATTCTTTTCCGTCGAACTGAACATAGTCCAGAACTTCGTTGACGGTCTCACCTTTGATCATCGTCTGCAACACAACCTGTCCATTCTCATCAAGCTCGACGTGAACTGTATTCGTGTCACCAAACAGGTTGTGCAAATCTCCGAGAATCTCTTGGTAAGCTCCAATGAGAAACGCGGCGAGGTAATACGGCGAGCCGTCAAATTCATGAAGCCGGAGTGTTTTCTTGACGTCTCGACGATCGATGAAGGTGTCAATTTTCCCGTCCGAATCGCAAGTAATGTCACACAAGACCGCATCACGCGAAGGGCGTTCTTCGAGACGATGGATCGGCATGACCGGGAAGAGTTGCTTAATCGCCCAGCTGTCTGGCATCGACTGAAACAGTGAAAAGTTACAGAAGAATAAATCAGACAACATACTCGGCAGGGAGGTCAATTCTTCGGGAATGTATTCGAGTTCTTCGACAAGCTTTCCAATTTTTCGACAGATCGCAAAAAACAAATTCTCTGCCAGAACACGTTGCTCCAATGGAAGGTATCCACCACTGAACAGACTCATCGCCATGTCCATAGCCTGTTGAGCATCGTGGTAACTCTCCTGAACGTTTCGAACCGTCAGCTCCTGAGCGGTCAAGAACAGATCATGCAGTGGCTGTTCATAGTCCTCGGGGATCTCGGCCAGAGTGGTGTCGTATTCCCCCTGACGAGTCACTCCTAGAGTTCCGAACACGAGTACGCTGTGAAAAGCTGCAATCGCCCTGCCACTCTCCGAGAGAATGATTGGGTGCGGGACATCTGTTTCTTCACAAACTGTCGTGACGTGATAAATAATGTCGTTTGCATATTCCTGAAGCGTGTAATTCATGCTCGACTGATAGTTGGTCTGAGAACCGTCGTAGTCGACTCCCAATCCACCACCGACATCCAGATATTCCAGTCCGGCACCGCGTCGATAAAGATCTGCGTAAGTACGAATCGCTTCAGTGACCGCAGCTTTCACTTGTCGAATATTGGTAATTTGACTGCCGAGGTGAAAATGCAGAAGCTTGAAACAATCTTCCATTCCTTCTGACTCCAGAAGCTTTAGCCCCTGCAGTACCTCGCTGACAGTCAGCCCGAACTTCGAGCGGTATCCTCCTGAAGACTGCCAACGACCGGCTCCCCGGGCAGCGAGTTTCACTCGCATACCGATTTGGGGTCGGACGCCGATTCTTTTCGCCAGAACCAAAATACGTTCGAGCTCGCTGTACTTCTCGACCACCGGAATGACTGTGCGACCGATTTTCTGTGCAAGCAATGCCATCTCGATAAATTCATCATCCTTGAAACCATTACAGATGATTGGCATCGATGGATCGGTCATCGCGACCACAGCGAGGAGTTCAGGCTTGCTGCCTGCCTCCAGTCCGAATCCATACTCTCGACCATACTCAACGATCTTCTCAACAACTCCTCGCTGTTGATTCACTTTGATCGGATAGACGCAAGCATAGCGCCCCTTGTAGTCGTTCTCCGCAATTGCTTTCGCGAAGACATCACGAATTTCAGTCAATCGTTCTTTGAGAATTCCATTGAATCGCAGCAGGATCGGCAGGTCGAATCCACGCACCTGAATTCGATCGATCAGATCCTTGAGATCAATCGATGTTTCTTGGTTCCGATTCGGATGGACCTGTAAATGTCCATTTTCTCCGACAGAAAAGAAACCATTCCCCCAACGAGAGACATCATACAACTCGTTGGAATCATTTGTGGACCACTGCCGATTCGGATCGATCATATTCCGTTACTTCGTAAATCTAGAGCATTTTGAAAAAGACAGACGTATTCAGCCTCGCATAACGGAGCGATTCATGACTTGAAAACACCCATCACAGACATCGGAAACACGAAATCTTCTGTTGATGAAACAGCGCAGCGAAATGCACTTGGTATAGCCAGTTTGCAAACGTCGGGCATTCTGCAAAATTCACGCCCCCGAAAATAGGATGGCGCACAAATATCGCCGAAGATTCTCGCCACCGAGAGTCGCACTCTCCTGCTGACTCGAACTGTCTTCAATTTCTTCCACGATTTGAACTCTTAACTGGCAAGAATCTTCCAAGTCGTCGAAATATGGGCCTCTTAGAAACAAGCGACTCCGAAGCCACTCGCAAAGACCTTCGCACTACAAAGCCGGGGCCAATCTCAAGGAACTGAGATCGCCACCCGCGCTCAATCAAGCAATCAAGCAATCATCAATCCAACTCGACTCCGAGGGTTTGAACCAGGAACGCCCAATGATCGGCAAGTTCCTCGATGATCTTGGAAGTCGGTTTCCCGGCCCCATGACCAGCTTTGGTCTCGATGCGAATCAAAATGGGATTGTCACAACTTTGGGCATGTTGAATCGCCGCAGCGAATTTGAAACTGTGCCCCGGAACGACACGATCATCGGTATCAGCCGTCGAGATCAGAGTCGGCGGATAGCAGACTCCTTCCTTCGCATTGTGATACGGCGAATAAGCCAGCAGAGCTTTGAATTCGTCTTCGTTGTCCGATGAACCGTAGTCGTCAGTCCAATACCGCCCCGCAGTGAACTTGTGGAAGCGGAGCATGTCCATCACCCCGACTGCTGGCAGACAAGCACCGAAGAGTTCGGGACGCTGCGTCATGCACGCACCGACCAATAGCCCCCCGTTACTCCCGCCTTGAATCGCAAGCTTCTTCGTTTGTGTGTATTTGTTCTCGATCAACCACTCAGCTGCGGCAATAAAGTCGTCGAAAACGTTTTGCTTGTTCAGCTTCGTCCCAGCCTTGTGCCACTTCTCTCCGTATTCACCGCCGCCTCTCAAATTCGCAACAGCGTAAACGCCTCCCATTTCCATCCAGGCGAGTCGACTGATCGAAAACGATGGCGTGAGCGGGATATTAAACCCACCATAGCCGTACAGAAGTGTCGGGTTATTGCCGTCGAGTTTGATCCCTTTCTTATGAGAGATAAACATCGGGACGCGAGTTCCATCTTTGCTCGTATAGAAAACCTGCTTGGCTTCGTAATCATGGGGATTGAAGTCAACTGACGCCTGACGGATTTGCTCGCTTTCGCCAGTCAGCATGTCGTACTTGTAAATTGTCGGAGGCAAAACGTAGCTGGAGAAGGAGTAATAAGTTTCTGTGTCCGTCGACTTCCCACGAAAACCGAACGCCGAACCGATGGCAGGAAACTCAACATTTCGGAGGAGTTCTCCAGATTTCCGATAGACTGCGACTTGCGTCTTGGCATCTTTTAACGATTCCACCACAAACAGATTGGCAATGATCGTGACATCCCGCATCGCTTCCGGTTGTTCTGGAATGACCTCTGTATACGGAACCTCAGGAGCGACACCTTCCTCTTCGATTTGCTTAGAGACTTTGCGGGTATCGATGGAAATCACTCTTCCGCGTGGAGCATCGAGATCGGTCTTAAAAAAGAAGACCGGACCATCGTTACCAATAAAGCTGTATTCATTTTCAAAGTTGCGAATCAGCGGCAAAGGCATCGCCAGCGAATCGTCGAGGTCTTTATAGAACACGCGATAGCGATCATCGGTCCCCACATGAACTGTAATGATCAGGTAGCGACCATCTTCAGTGACGGAAGTCGAGTAACCCCACTCCGGCTGATCAGGCCGATGAAACACAAGGACATCCTCAGCTTGGGATTCTCCAATACGGTGATAGTAAATCGCCTGATTCACATTCAGGTTCTGAAACTCCGCGCCTTCAACAGGTTCAGGGAAACGACCGTAGAAAAACCCTCTCCCGTCCGGTGTCCAGGCAGGCGAATTGAATTTAATCCAATTCAGTTCGTCATCCAGAATCTTACCGGATTCGATTTCCATCACCTTCCAGGTGCGCCAGTCTGAACCCGCATCCTGAATTGAGTAGGCCAGATAGCGGCCGTCATCACTGAAAGCTGTTCCACCGATCGCGACAGTCCCATCCTCGGACCACTCGTTCGGATCAATCAAAACACGCGGCTCGGCTTCCGAATCGTCTTGGACGTACAGCACATATTGATTCTGCAGACCATCATTCTTGTAGAAGTAAAGCCGCCCGCCTGCGGTAAACGGAGTTCCGAACTTCTCGAAGTTCCAGAGTTCGGTCAGGCGTTTCCGAATCGGTTCGCGTTCGGCGATCTTTTCGAGGTAGCCGAACGTATGCTCATTCTGTTTTTTGACCCATTCAGCGACCTGCTCACTTTCGCGGACATCGTCCTCCAGCCAGCGATATGGGTCGTGGACTTTTTGTCCGAAATACTCATCAAAATGATCAATGCGTTGAGTCATGGGAACTTCAGCTGATGCAGTCAAAGAAAACGTCACGAGCAGTCCCGACAATGCAAGGACCGTTGGGAATGAATTCATCGACATCTTCCTGAATAAGAATTGATTACGAGAAGTTGTACGTTAACAGAACCGTATGCGAAATTTCAGTATCGAGAGAACTGCCGGGGAAAATTCCGGAGATTCGAGAAACAGACATATGAGCCCTCTCAAGCCTGTTCTCGAACTGATGAATATCGAATCAGTAAACGCAAGAATGAAAGGACGTCTCAAATGTAATTCGCTTCACAGACTTCCATTCGGAATTGCCAGAGACTGCAGAGCTGTTATCCTCAAATTTCAAGAACTATGAATTCTTCCGGAGATCTTCATGTCAAGCACAATGGACTCACCCGAACGACAAGCCCTCAACGTCGATGCAGCCGTTCGCGACCGCTACTCAGCAGCTGCCGAAGCAGCTGAAGCGGCGTTGTGTTGTCCTGTCAGCTACGACCCGCAGTACCTCAAGATCATCCCCGAAGAAATCATCGAACGCGACTACGGTTGTGGCGATCCATCAAAGTGGGTCAATGAAGGCGAGACGGTTCTCGACCTGGGATCGGGCGGAGGAAAAATCTGCTACATCGCATCTCAAATCGTCGGCGCATCTGGCAACGTGATCGGAGTCGATTGCAACGACACCATGCTCAGCCTGGCACGGCAGTATCAAGACGAAATGGCTGAAAAAATTGGCTATGCCAATGTCGACTTTCGAAAAGGTCGAATTCAGGACTTACAACTCAATCTTGATTTGCTTGAAGAATACCTTCAGCAGAATCCAACTCAAACATCGGCGGACTGGCTGCAGATGCAAGAGCACGCAGATCAGCTGCGAGCAACACAACCTCTGATCGCTGCGGACTCAGTCGATGTCGTGGTTTCAAACTGTGTTCTCAATCTCGTCAAAGATGAGGACCGACGCCAACTCTTCTCAGAGTTACATCGCGTCCTGAAAAGGGGTGGTCGCGCAGTCATCAGCGATATCGTTTGCGACGAACTGGTCCCGGAGAATTTACGAAACGACCCGCACCTCTGGAGTGGGTGCATCAGCGGCGCATTTCGCGAAGACTTGTTCCTGGAAGCATTTGCCGAAGCCGGATTTTATGGCATCGAGATCGTTTCGCGACAAGAAGAAGCCTGGGCCACCGTGGAAGGAATTGAATTCCGGAGCATGACAGTTCAGGCATTCAAAGGAAAAGATGGCCCTTGCCTCGATCGACGACAAGCAGTCATTTACAACGGCCCCTGGAAGTCTGTCGTGGATGACGATGGACACAAACTCGTCCGCGGTCAACGTATGGCTGTCTGCGACAAAACATTCAAGATGTACACCCAATCCCCCTACGCAGACAAAATCACACCGATTCCGCCAGCGAACGAAGTTGCACTCGAAGACGCCAAACCGTTCGATTGCTACGGAGTCCCAATCCGCTCTCCCAAAGAAACCAAACAGGGCGCCAACCTCCTCACGCTCATGCCCGACGGAGACTGCTGCTCAACCGACGGGTGCTGTTAAAACCCCAGTGCAGGTGATTCCAGTTTCGCAGCAGTGCGCACACAGCTTTTGAATTAATCTTTGTCAATGCAAGCCTGCAGAGGTGTGCCGGTCGGACTCCCTGCACTTTGTTGTCTCGTTCGATTCACCGAATGAAGTCGTGCAGCGTCATCAACACCGCTTGTTTCCATCAGCAAGAGATTGCAGACCTGCCTGAGTCGTTGTCTCGGTCGGTCTGCTTCGACTTGAAGGAGGAGTATTGCGTTGCGAAATAAACCCACCCTGAAGAGAAAATTAGATTCAATTCATAATCAAAAACATACAAGATGTTGATTCATTCAGCCGCGTCAGAGACGCAGTGCCGTCCGAAGGTACATCCGGAATCTCATGGTCCTGACCTGATGAGAACATCAGCTTCGTCATAGACCTCGTAGGCATACGGAATAGCAGCCGAATCTAATAGAGTCAGAATTCGGTCGACTGCCTCGGGATCGTCCGAGACTCCACCGCTAAGCAAGGGAGGTGAGGCCGGAGCAAGAAGAAGGTCGGCGTCAGTGGACTGTATTTCGAATTCAGTCCATGAACATTCGCGCGTTGCCCAGCCATTTTTCGCGAAAAGCCGAGCAATCTTCCACAGTTTTTCGCCCGTTTCCAGCACGATGTGAAGGTCATATGGAAGGTGATCTTTGGGCGTCATCAGTATTCAGTGCAAGAAACGAACAGCGGTTCAAAAACTCTCAAAGACCTCAAAAGATCGTGAGCATCATGATTTGGGTTGCTCGAACGAGCCACTTGCGTTCTTCGATGGAATACCTTTGGGACTTGAGGATGTAGTCTGTTTTTGATTTGACTTGTGAGACAAAAAACCGCTGTGCATTCGTCAGTTCAAGAGAGCCATCTTCACCAGAGTTCAACAGGTTCACGCAAACCCGATTCACCGATTCAACTTCTTGCAGCGATGGTTTCGGATTCCCTTCCCATGTGATCTCTCCAGGCATATTCGCCATCGATTGGGCGACTTGATTCATCACCGTTGAAACTCGGGCGACCTTTTCAACATCTAAACGCTCTAACGTATCTTGCGGAGTATGATAGTCTGGATGTTCGCCGGTCGAGAAAAACAAAAATGGAATCCGCCGGTAATAAAACGGGCCGTAGTCGCTGCGGACACCGACAACATCGACGCCGAGCTGTGCGATTTCTAAACCCTGCGGAACGGTTGCCGCTTCCAGAGCTGCGTGAGCTTCTCGCGAACGTTCTCCCCCTAAAACAAAGACTGTCGGGATGTCGAGCCCACCCAGCGAACGGCCAATCATGTCTGCAGTCAAGCAGAACTTGATGGATTCAACCTCCATTGGAGGATGAGCGAGAAACCATCGCGCCCCCCACAGCAGGTGCTCTTCCATATCAAACGAAAGAAAAGCGACGCTCCGTTTGCCGGGAGATTCTGAGATGTGCCGGGCGACTTCAAGAAGCATGGAAACACCACTGGCGTTGTCGTCTGCTCCGGGAAACACTTTTCCTCCCCTGACTCCCAGATGATCGTAGTGTGCATTGACGATGATCCACTCATCCTTGAGCTTTGGGTCGGTCCCTTCGATGAAGCCTCCGATGTTATAACCGTACACAGGGGGCATCTCTGCTTGAGACCCGAATTCTGGAATCGCTTGCAGGTAACTCTCATCGAAAAGCGGTTTCACACCTAGCGATTTGAAATGCTTAATAATGTACTCGCGGGCTTCGACTTTCCCCCAATCATCCCGGCCCTGACGGTCTGGGCTGGCGAGGTAATTCAGATGTGGTTGAACATCAGCTGCATGAATGAGGCAGGGAAGCTCCTGAGCATTTGTCTTGCTCCCACAGAATAAGAGGAAAAGGCTGAGCGCGAAGCCTGCGTAGATACCCTGTAGAGATCGCTGAACGTGGATCATTCGAGACTCAAATCAAGTGCAGTTAGACCGCCTGTGCGGATTTTAACGAAAAAGCCTATTCCAAGAGCAGAAACCAGCCGATCAAAGAAGTGATTGTTCGGTATTCAAACATCGTGTCTCTCAGTGCGAATTTAGTCCCCCGAGGCTGAATTGTCACGACGAACCAGGGACATTTCAGTACTTTCGTACCGTGAACCAGTGTGGGTGAACGGTTTGATGTCTGGGGTCAGGTACGCACAAGCGTCTCTCCTCAACGGATTAAGGAGTCATTTCATGTTGAAGCACACACTGCTCGCCGGACTCTGTGCAATTGCCTTTGTTGCAGTTGCCTTTGTCGATACGAGCGAAGCTGAAGCTGCTCAGCCCGGACAGCCATCCAACTGGCAACGGTTTTACTACTACCCGTATGTGTATTATCCACACAATTTCCAGACGCAGCCGGAAAGCTACGATCACCTGTACTACAGGTATCCACAAGAACGTCGGATTCCGGTCTACAACACCGACTGGCACAACTTCTATCCTAAAGAGCGTCCGTACCACTCCGGACACCATTTCCGCCTTGACGTTTTCTAGACGGAATCAGACCCACAACTGGTCCAAAAACTGTTGAAATGGGCGTTTTCTCAGTGAATGAGAGATCGAATTCAGATTTCAGGACCAGTTCTAGAACTCACTCAATAGTGAACCGTTTTCGAGGAATCTTCAATGTCTCTTGGAATTGATGATGACTCATAACCGGGGGTGATGAAACAGCTTGAGGGTGAGGGGAACAGCCTGCTTCGATTTCGGAGCAGGCTGTTTACTTTTGCGCAGCCTGAACTCGGCGACGATTCCGCTTTCAAGCTCGATCTGAAAGTCCGTTCGCCGATCTACAAATTATTCTTTCTCAAATTTTCTCTGATCGAGACACTCTCCCTGGTCACCGATTCTCTACCGCCCAGCAAGAACTCGCTGATCGAAATTCTTGGAAAACTTCACGTTGAAAATCTGCGCGAAGAAAAAAGAATTCGCAATGCTGAAAAAAAGCAACATTCCGCCCCGCTCAGGCTCCCGCTTTTTTAACGCTTATTTCTGAAAAAGTTTGACTCTCAGGAGGAGCGCCCTATGTTTCCGTGACTGCAAACGATCTGTCAACATTTTGTCAATCAAAACGCGGCAAGGAGAAGCTGGGAGCTTTGAGGGGACCTTGCCGCGTTTTTTCTTTTTTGACAACTGTTAAAATTTGCGGGTTATGCCGATTCTACGCGAGTCGCAAGGTCATCTGTGCCGATTGATCATAATGAGCACACCTCGAAGTGATGTTTTCATGTGCATCCTCGATTCCTGAATTGAGAATCCATATCGCCCGGCGTGGCGATGGCTCAGGTCGTTTTCGACTTGGCAACATCTCATTTCAAAGCCTGCTCAATCCTTCAATTGCCTAAGGCGAAATCGTCTCCATGATTTGAGACACATTTCTCCAGCAGGCGCGACCTGGCAGACCGAGCCGTGAGTGGTAGAGATCTATGTCAAATGCCCCTTTCAAAATTGCATTCTGGGTGATGAGCCTCGCCTTTGGGCTAACGGTCCTGCTTACTGGATTAAAACCAGAAGAGATTCGCAACGCGCTCAACTCTCAGAACAAATCGCGCCATGAACTCAAAACAAGCGAAGAGGAACTGACAGACGCGCCAGTCATCGCCCAGCGGCCTCAAGAAGAATTCAAATTCGATCCCGCTCCGTCACCAGATCGCCAAAAAACAACAGCTGCCCCTTTCGAACCTCTTCCTGGAGAGTCGACTCTCACCCAGAGTTCGCAGCAACCTTCACAGAATTCAGAAACATCTTCATTGTCCCCAACGCCAAGTCCAATTCGTATCGCTTCTGCAGATGTGAACGCCAGCTTGGGAATGAGCAGCAATGAACCGACTGAACAGATCAGAGAACTCACACCGATCCCCGATCGGGAATTCCAGTACGCTGCAACTCGACCGATTGAACACCATCGAGAAATTCTTGTCCCAGAGCCGGTCGCCATCCCAAAACGAGCCACTCGTGAATCAATGGACCATGAAGTCCATCATTTGAAAAAAGAGATCTTACATTTTCGACTCGCGGAAGCACGACGTGAAATCGAAGATCTACGACGAGACGAACAGCGGACGGAAGTCGAACGCGTTGAAAGCGAACTGAAAAAACTCCGAGAAGACATTGCTGAGTTAAAGAAACTTCGCAATGAAGCCAACGAGAACCTGGCAACACAAGTTAAAGCAGAACAAGTCACAGATGAAACTTTCACGAAACAACAGGACGTGACTCCGACTGCTCCAGTCGAGACAATCAAACCGGTTGAAATGACGGAAGTCGTGATTGAAACCCAAGAATTAGAACAACCACTGGAAGAGAAAAGTTCCACCATTGAAGTGACTGCCGGATCTAAAGATGACACGTACATCTTCAAATTCGAAAACGCCGAGGTTCGCGATGTCCTCACAACCATTTCCAAATACGCCGGGAGAAAAGTTGTGATTCGCCCGGATGTCGAAGGAACTTTCACCGGCCATTTCGAAGAAACTTCAGCTGTCCAGGCGTTTGCTGCTGTCATCAAAGCGAACAACTTCGGTGTCAGTTTCCTCGGCGATTACGTCCTCGTTCGCAGCCACCGCGATCCAAAAATCCGCTAACATTTTGTGACCGGAATGATCGCTTTCATGCCTTCGTTGACTGTCCGCCAAAAGACATATCGCGGAGACTCAGCTCTAACTGATCGTTAGAAAACTCTGGGCAGTCTCAACGTGATCGCTCAGGAGTCTCAATCACACCGATTCGCAGGTCCATCACATTTGTATGCGTTGGACCGGTCTTGATGAGGCCGCCTGAACATTCAAAAAATGCATACGAATTGTTGACGCTCAGATACTCATCAATCTGCAAACCTTGACTCTTCGCGAAACTCAAGACAGTCTCATCGACGTACGCTCCCGCCGCATCTGTCGGCCCATCCTCTCCATCAGTTCCACCGGAGAGAATGACAATCCCTGCATGACCTTCACCTTGAAGCCTCTTCGCTGCAGCCAGCACCAACTCCTGATTGCGACCACCCTTTTGAGGCTGCTCTGTTTTCACAAGTTGAACAATCGGCTCTCCCCCACTCACCAGACAAAACTTCTTGCCAACGGGTGAGTTCTCGCGAAGCTGCAAGCATCGAGACGCGAACTCCGAGCCGAATTCTTTCGCAACCCCAGGTTGATCAAACTCAACAAGCGCCAATTCATGCCCGAGCGTTCTTGCCTGATCGGCAGCGGCTTCCACGGCGGTCTGGTTATTTCCGATAATCACATTCGAGTATTCGCAGACGATCTCGCGGGTTGAGTGCGAACGAGTTCCCGACTCAGCAAGAACTCGCCTGATCGATTGCGGAATAAGTTCGATTGAATCCACGAGTAAGCGATTCAAAATCTCCCACGCTGCTCGGGGATCTGGCAACACATCAACCGTCGGACCAGAGGCAATCACTTCGAGTGGATCACCAATCACATCCGAGATGATCAACGTCACCAATTGTCCGGCGCGGCAGGCCCGCAATAAGCCCCCCCCTTTGACATCAGAAAGTGCTCGGCGAACGGTATTGAGTTCATCAATCGTCGCCCCGGATCGCATCAGCAATCGAGTGACTCGCTGCTTATCTTCAAGAGAAATCCCCTGCATCGGAGCCGGCAACAACGCGCTTCCCCCACCAGAGATCAGCACAACGCACAAGTCCTCTGGATTCAACGAAGCGACTCCCTGAAGAATTTCCTGAGTCCCTGCAACTCCGGCAGTTGTCGGTTCATTCACACCTGCAGGCCGTGCGCCATGCAGGTGGATCGCTTCCAATTCGCGTACGCAATCTTCAGGAACGTTCACCCAACCTGAAAGTCGTGATCTCAATTCTTTGGAGACCGCTGCCTCAAACCCGGCAGCCATCCCAGCCCCCGCTTTACCAGCCCCCACAACATAAATTCGACCAGATTCTCCTGCCTGCCAATGAGTCTCAGCCACATTCAGTGATTCCGCATCACCAGAAACGACTTCGCGGACCAGCCGAGCAGAGTCGACCGCATCAACTCCCGCCTGCCAGATGGCAAGTGCATCGCTCTTCAAAGATGAATCAGCCATGGTACGAAGACTCAGAAAGACTGAAGCTGTGAATGGAGCAAAAGGTAGAACGATTCTCGGTCATTAGAAACCTCCGAAATCCCCACCTTAATTCGCACAACTGGACGAACCAGACAGTGCCACTCGAAGAGTCGTTTTCACAACTTTCTAAGAACGACTAACAAGACTGAGAGAAGCGTTCGGATTCACGGTGAATCCGAAGACTCGCTCAGGTTTGGTTGAGCGAACAACTATCAAAGAGCCGCCGACTGGACTTGAACCAGCGACCTAGGCTTTACGAAAGCCTCGCTCTGCCAACTGAGCTACGGCGGCATCTGCTGTGACTGTAACGGTTTACGTCAGCACGTAAGTTTCGTGGAGTAGCCAGACGTAAGGATCGCAACAACCTCCTGCATTGAGTTAGCGGATTATTGGATATCTGTCGGCATTCCGCAACTGCTGCCGCTTCGTCATCAATGCTCGCTCGCTGATGATGCTTCCGGCATGCCTGCCAACGCCCTGCTCTACCAACTCTGGAGCGGTACGAGGCTTCGGCAAGATGGAATATCCAGGCACTCACGCTGCTGCGATGATTCTGATACGTTCTGAGTGGTCCATTCAACTTGGATGCAGTAAGTGCTTCCATCAGACGGTCGCCATGAAGCTTTTTTCTCTTAAGATTCACTCCTCCTAAGCACTTGGCAGCCGAGACATGGTTTCTTACGATTTTCTCATGTGACAGACTTTCACTCAACAGCCCCACTTCTTCAGGTGGTGTTGTGATAAAATACTCAGAGAGTTGCGTTGCGATCGACGCAACCTGAGCTGGGCTGACTGTTGTTCGGCATTTGTCCGTGCGAATCAAGTCTCAGATCAATTATCTGAACAAACAGCGTTGTGAAACTCGTGCCCCAACGCGGCAAATTCAAACTGATGCTGCCCAACGAACCCATTGCTCATCCATCCCAAAGCAGACCCCTTTAGAGGAACATCGTCTCCATGGCGAAAAAAACTATCGAAGACATCGACGTATCAGGTAAAAAAGTGCTGATGCGTGTCGACTTCAATGTCCCACTCGACGACAATCGCAACGTCACCGACGACCGACGAATTCGAATGGCGTTGCCATCAATCCAATCCGTTCTAAAACGAGGCGGCAGTCTCGTGTTGATGAGCCATCTCGGACGCCCTAAAGGGGAAGTGGTCGCTAAATACAGCCTGAAACCAGCTGCCGAAAAATTGGCAGAGTTGATTGAGGCTCCAGTCTCCTTCGCGACCGACACTGTCGGTGAAGATGCTCAAGCAAAAGTGGCGGCACTTCAACCGGGTGAAGTCGTCGTACTTGAGAACGTTCGCTTCGCTGCCGAAGAGGAAGTGAAAGAAGAAGATCCAAAGACAACCGACGAGCAGAAAGCTGCAAAACAGGCATTCGGAGAAAAGCTGGCTGCCTTTGGAGATGTGTATTGCAACGACGCCTTTGGAACATGTCATCGTCCACATGCGAGCATGTATACAGTCCCGTCAGTGATGGGCGACGCTCCCAAAGTGGTCGGGTTTCTTGTTAAGAAAGAGATCCAGTACCTGAGCGACGCCATTGCGAATCCAGAGCGACCATTCATCGCAATTCTGGGAGGAGCCAAAGTCTCCGATAAAATCAAAGTCATCGAGAATCTCCTCGATATCTGTGACAAGATTCTGATCGGCGGTGCAATGGCTTACACATTTGCACTCGCTCAGGGCGGAAAAGTTGGAAAGAGTCTGGTTGAACCTGATAAAGTCGACCTCGCCAACCAACTCCTTGAAAAAGGTGGTGACAAACTGATCTTGCCAATTGACACACACTGTGGCGACGCATTCAAAGACCCTGATTGCAACAAAGTGGTCGTCGATGCCGGGCAAATTCCGGACGATTTCGAAGGCTTTGATATCGGCCCCAAAACCGCTGAGATGTATGCCGACCTCGTCAAAGGGGCGAAGACGATCATCTGGAACGGACCGATGGGTGTTTTCGAAGTTCCTCCATTCGATGCCGGAACGAAAGCGGTCGCTCAGGCGATTGCTGATTCAGATGCTGTCAGCATTATTGGCGGAGGAGACAGCGCCGCTGCGGTCCAGCAACTCGGATTCGCAGAACGTGTTTCTCATGTGAGCACCGGTGGCGGAGCAAGCTTGGAAATGCTGGAAGGAAAAGCATTTGCAGCCGTTGACGTGCTTGACGAAGCATAGAGTTTTCCATGAATTCTCCCGTCCGCTAAGACTGTCTTTCACTACCATCTGGACTGCTGCATAGTCTGGCCAGGACGGAAGCGGACCGAAATTTTGGAACTGCTCATGAACTGATGGAATCGTGGTCATTCGCTCGAACTTCGCACACTTCTCAAGCTTTGTTCGAGCGAATGAACGACGCATGCTTCAAAGACATCCGAGCATTATCAGTCTTTGCTGTGGCTGTGAAAGCCAGCTTCAGGACCTCACAGCCTGCTCGCCACGAAACAAAACGAAATAGACGGTATCAGATTTGTTCCGGGAAAATTGCCTGACTTGGGCTGAAACACGCATCAAGTATTCCAAGTGTGAGTTGGCGAAGCCCTGTCAAATGCATATGATGCTTCATCGAAACCTCAATGTGTCTGCCGGCTGATCGAATTGTGAGCTTCTTCACTGTAGACCTGCTGTCCGGACGCCCACCATATATACGATATGTTTTTCCTGCGGCGTCAGAACTGCGAGAATTACAGTCCATCGTCACCTTTTCTGACCACAACAAGTTGGTCAATTTTTCTTGATACTATGACCTGAGGAGGGTCACATGAGTCTACGTTTATTCAGCTTGGCTTTGCTCTTTGCTGTAACGGTCAACTTCAGCACCGCTTCCGCACAAGATGCACCAGCAAAGGAAGCTTCTGACAAAGAAGCAGTGAAGGAAAGCGAAGAAAAGAAGGATCCCTTTGCAGTTCCAGAAGGAACTGACGAGCGGATCCTGGATCTGTTTCTTCGTCGGTTAAGCCGAATGGCTCCCGAAGAACGAACCCCAGAAGGAATCCTTCAACACTTTACAAAACTCGACAAGGCCATCAATGAAGTCGCTTCTCGCGAAGTGAGTGAAGACATCTATCTCAATGCCATTCAGATGCGTCTTCAGGTTTTGCAGATTCTCGCTCAGTTCGGTGACAACACCGCCATCGTCAAGCAGACGAAACTCCTTGACCAGATGAAACGAGATGAACGACCAGCTGTTAAAGAACTGGTCGCCCAATTGGAACTCGAACAGCGCATCAACGGCCTCGCCGCTGCAACTCCAGAAGAAAAGCAAGCGCTGATCGACGAGGTCGGAAAGAAATTGGCGGAGACAAAAATTGATTCGCCAAACTTCGGTGATCAGCTTCAGGCCGCCATGCAGGTCGCTCGGTCCTTAGAAGGAAATGGCGATGAGAAGAATGCAATTGTCGCGTATAAAAAATACGCAGAAATCCTCAGTAAAAAGGATCATCCACAAATCGGTGAAGTCGTCAAACGGATGGAGTCGACAGTTCGCCGCTTGAACCTGCTTGGAAACAGCATTGAAGTCGCAGGTCCAACAGTGGGCGGTGGAGAGTTCAAAATCGAAGACTTTCAGGGGAAAGTGGTCCTTGTAGACTTCTGGGCTACTTGGTGCGGCCCCTGCATTGCTGAACTCCCGAATCTGAAAGGCCTTTACGAAGACTATCACGACAAAGGCTTTGAAGTGATTGGAATTAGCCTAGACGAAGATGAAGAAGCACTCATGGCTTTCACCAAAGAAAAAGACCTGCCTTGGAAGTCCATCTTCTTCCCGGAACCAGAAGAGCAAGGTTGGGATAACCCGATTGCCCGTCACTATGGAATTAGTGGAATCCCCACAGCGATCCTCGTCAACCAGGACGGCAAAGTTGTCTCTCTGCAGGCACGTGGCGAGAACTTGAAAGTTGAGCTGGTCAAACTGCTCGGACCAGTTGAAGAGAAGGAATCAGAAAAAGAATAAGAATCTCGTCGAGAATCTTCTCTCACAGACATTCAAGAAAGCCGCCGGAACCTGTTCCGGCGGCTTTCTTCTTGCGCCCAGTTTCCTCACGATTTAGACGATCACCTTCTCAGATGAGTTTCATGAGAGCTATACTTCTTTCTGGTAGATTTGAACTATAGAGCATCTTTCGAATTGGTGTTCGCGTCCTGCCTCGTGGCGAGCAGGCTATGAAGTTATGGAAGTGAGTTTCACGGGCACGACAAACATCGAAAATGCTCCAAGAAAATGACTCAGAGTGTACAAACCATGAACTCTCCCGCTCTCGCGAAAAAGTTGATCACCGTGGTCGCTCTCTTTGGAATTTTCATTGTCAGCACGCTGGCAAGCGGAGCAGAGAAAATTACGTTTAATCAAGACATCAGGCCGATTCTCTCGGACCGATGCTTTCTCTGCCATGGGCCAGATGCGGCAACCCGTGAAGCTGATTTGCGGTTGGACATCGAAGAAGAAGCATTCAAAGCCTTGGAATTTGGTGCAGGCTCACATGTCATTAAGCCGGGAGATCCTCAGCAGAGTGAAGTCTTTTTAAGAATTTCGACCGATGATCCCGACACGAAAATGCCGCCGCCAAAGTCGAAAATCGAGCTCACACAAACTCAGATCGACATGATCGGTCAATGGATTCAACAGGGAGCGAAATACGAAGGTCACTGGGCTTTTCTTCCTCCCGTGAAAGCGGAGTTCCCTCAAGTGGAACACGAGGACTGGGTCCGCAATGGAATTGACAGGTTTATTCTGCGACGAATTGAAGAACAGAAACTGCAACCCAATCCGGAAGCTGCAAAGGAAAAACTTCTGCGGCGGGTCAGCTTCGATCTTACTGGCCTGCCACCAACTCTCGAAGAACTCGATGCGTTCGCTGCTGACACCTCTAAGAACGCCTACGAAAAGGCTGTTGATCGATTGCTCGCCTCAGAGGCTTACGGAGAACGGATGGCCTCCGACTGGCTGGATGTCGCGCGCTATAGCGATACGTATGGGTATCAAGTCGACCGGGACCGCCATGTCTGGCCCTGGAGAGACTGGGTGGTGCGTGCCTTCAACAAGAACATCCCGTACGATCAATTCATCACCGAGCAACTCGCTGGCGACCTCTTACCGAACGCGACCGACGATCAAATTCTGGCGACTACGTTCAACCGCCTGCATCCACAAAAAGTCGAAGGTGGCAGCACACCGGAAGAGTTTCGGATTGAGTATGTCGCAGATCGCACCCAAACATTCGGAACGGCATTTTTAGGACTCACGCTCGAATGTTGCCGGTGTCACGATCATAAATTCGACCCAATCACTCAAAGCGAGTATTACCAGTTCTCCGCATTCTTCGACAACATCGACGAAGCAGGGCTCTACTCGTTCTTCACTCCTGCTGTTCCCACCCCCACATTGCTTCTGGCAAACGATTCACAAAAGAAATCCATCGCTGATCTGAAAGCCTCGATCGCAGCTGAAGAAGCCAAGCTGAAAGAGATTGCTGACTCACAGCAGGCTGCATTCCAAACATGGCTCAAAGAGAAACCAAAGGTCTCTACTCCTGTTCAAGGGGAGGTCGCATTTCTCGATTTTGAAACGGTTGCCGGACGCAACAAGCAGGTCGACGGAGTCTTCGGTAAAGCAGCCCAGCTAACCGGTGACGATGCAGTCGGAACCGAAGTCGGCAACTTCAATCGTGCTCAGCCGTTCTCCGTCTCTTTGTGGATGCTTACTCCTGATATCAAAGACCGCGCGGTCATCTTTCATCGATCCAGAGCCTGGACCGATGCCGGGAGTCGTGGATATCAACTGTTGATCGAAGAGGGCAAGCTGAGTGCTTCGCTGATCCATTTCTGGCCTGGGAACGCGATTCGAATTAAAACGAAAGAGCAAATTCCAACCAAACAATGGCAACACGTTGTCATGACTTATGACGGATCGAGCAGAGCTGCCGGGTTAAAGATTTTCCTTGATGGGATGCCTGCTGATTGCGAAGTTGTTCGCGACAATCTCAGCAAGCAAATCACAGGTGGCGGGGGTGACAACATTGCCATCGGAGAACGGTTCCGTGATCGCGGATTCACGAATGGACTGGTTGATGAGTTTCGAGTCTTTGAGCGTCAAATCACCAGTCAAGAAGTCAGTCTGTTAAGCCAACGTCCCAACGACACCGACGCAAAGGAAGGGCATGCGGAAGTCGATCTGTACGAGACTTACCTGCACACAGTCAACGAAGCATATCGAGCACAACTCGAAACAGTTCAAAAGAAGAGAAGCGAACTTAATACACTCATCGATGGTATCGCAGAGATCATGGTGATGCGTGAGATGAAACAAAAGAAGCCGACTTACCGCCTTGCGCGAGGTGCTTATGATGCCCGCGCTGAGAAAGTTTCAGCACAGACTCCAACCATTTTCTTCCCTCTCCCCAATGACGAGCCCCCTAATCGGCTCACGCTTTCGAAATGGCTCACCTCCCCCGAGCATCCATTGACCTCGCGCGTGGCAGTGAACCGGATTTGGCAAATGCTTTTCGGTCAGGGATTAGTGAGAACTCCTGAAGATTTCGGAAGTCAGGGAGAATTGCCGACGCATCCAGAACTTCTCGATTGGTTAGCAGTCGATTTTATCGAAAACGGTTGGGACACGAAGCAGCTGATCAAACTGATCGTCATGTCTGCAACGTACCGCCAATCTTCAGATGTCACACCATTCGCATTGCAAACAGATCCAGAAAACCGTCAACTCTCCCGGGCTCCAAACTATCGTTTGCCTGCCGAGATGTTGCGCGACAACGCACTCGCCGTCAGCGGACTCCTTGTCCAGAAACGAGGTGGGGCGCCGGCAAAACCGTACGAAGTCGAGGTCTCCTTCAAGCCGACAACACGATCCAAAGGAGACGGCCTGTATCGTCGCAGCTTGTACACCTATTGGAAACGAACCGGCCCCGCTCCAGTAATGATGACACTCGATGCCTCGAAGCGTGAAGTCTGCCGCGTCAAACGCGAACAAACCTCGTCACCACTTCAGGCCTTCGTGATGCTCAACGGCCCGCAATTTGTGGAAGCCAGCCGTGGCTTGGCTCAGCGACTGATCCACAAAAATGGTGACGATGTTGAGAAGAGCCTGGTCGACATGTTCCGCACCCTCACCAGTCGACAACCGACCGATGAAGAACTTGGCGTCCTGGAAAAATTGTATGACACTCAGCGCAAATTATTCTCAGAACATCCGCAACAAGCGAAGGATTATCTGACTGTTGGGGACCTCAAACCGGACGAAAATCTCGACCCATCACATCTAGCAGCCATGACCACAGTCGCCAACGCATTACTGAACTTCGACGAGTGCGTCATTAAACGCTGAACCAGAAGACTCTGTGAAATACGAAAGTCCTGGAACCGAAAAAAGGCCTCTTGATTGCCCTTGCCCCTTCGGGATACAATGTTCGCATGCACCAAATTCTGGCTAGCTTCTGCTCCTTGCTGATCCTCCTTACGGGGTTCCCCCTGTTTGGTGTGGAGACAGAGCTTTCGTGCATCGATGGAGCCTCGGCTGCACACGCAACCAGCGACACTGAGACAGGTAGCTGTTGTTCTAACGATGCAGGTGGCTGTACGAGTTCCTGTTGTGCTAGCGCCTTCAAATCTATTTTGACAGGTTTCACATCAAATCGTGCTTCTCAGGAATGCTGTGCTGTGGTCTTACATGACGCTGCACCACATCATTCAACAACGAAAAACACTGCACTCAGCGACTTAACTCTCAATGTGTCGACACCGAGGGACACATCCTTACAGAATCTGCAACATCCCGAGAGCTCCGATTCACCTCAGACACCCGAATCTTCATCGGAATGTCCCTGTTCGACTGGAGATTGTTGTTGCTCAACGAGTACTTCGATCTCATTTCTGGAAACTCAGTCATCACTCACAGCGACCATCGTAATCAGTCAAATTGACTTAGATAGCGATGCTCTACAGAGCCGTGGTGAGCACCCTTCTCCTCCACCTCCGAGAGTGTGAACGCAAGAGACTTCTTGTCCATTCGTGTATGCGAATGACTTTGCGTTTTTGAGCCAAACTCATGGCTCACCAATCACATTTTCTGGAGATATTCCATGTTACGCCAATTACTGGTTCTAAGTTCCGTTGCCTTCCTGGCAGCGATGATTTCACTCGGCATGAACTCAACAACTGTTGCAGGAACTGCAACACCTTGTGTGAGTTGCGTTGATTGCTCCTGTACCGATTGCGGTAGCTGCTCCGTTTGCACTGCAGGTTTGCCCTGCTGTGCTGAAGGAAGCGAATGCTGTGACGCAGCAAGTGAGTGCTGTGTCGCTGCAACTCCCGACTGCTGTGTTCCAGGCGCACTCTGCTGTGTTGCCGATGCTCCATGCTGTGAGGAAAATTCCGCAGCATGCTGCGAAGGTGGAGCTTGCTGCAAGTAAGGAACCTGCCAGCAATGAACGATTGATTCAGGTCTTAAGAGGACAAAGCTAGGTATTCGTACCAGTCCTTAAGAGTGAACTGAAAGCGAATCGTTCTCGACTCTCTTTTCCTCCTCCAGGTCCACCGTGGATCTGGGGGAGGATTTTTTTGAAACGTCAATCGCTTTCCTTAAGTTGGCGTTTGTGTTTTGCATTCTAGCGAAGAGTCCATGAAGACATGAAACTAAGGTCATGCGAAATTGGCCTCGCGGAGTTCATGACTCATGTCGCTGAGCGATCAACATCGAAGCTGAGCGGGTTTTCGGACCGTGGATCAACAACACGTAACGACACGTTTCCATCCAGAACATCGGTCAAAATTTTCCCGCAAACTTCTCCTCGCCAGCCTTCGAGAAGCTTCGGCGTTTTCCCCCGTTGATTGTCGAAGACATGCCAGCGGACAAGTTCCTTCAAATCCGAAGTTGTCCCCACAAGCGGCATCGAAATCCCCAATTCCTGACAGCGATTGGCGAGGGCTAAGCCTAAAATTCTCGCGAGAACTTCATCCTGCGAGGGGTACTGTTTCCCCCTTTTCTTTGGAGGCAAGTCTTCCTCAGAGATCTGAATTGACTGTTTCACCACAGATAAGATCTCTTGAGCATGCTGCTGGTAATCGCGACGATTCATGTCGCGAACCATGTTGAGATCTTTCAGCGTTTTCGGCTGCCGCTTGGCAACATCGATTAGAAGATCATCGCGGAGGACCCTGCGAGGCGGCTTATTCTTTTCGAAAGCAACCTGGTCCCGCCACTGAAATAACGCTTTCGCTGTCGCCATATCGCGCCGACTCAATCGAGAAAAGCCCGAAAGTCGAAGCCACCCTTCTCGCTGTTCCTCAGCGAAGACATCTTCCACGAATCGTTCGAATTCGGCTTCAGCCCAGGAGAGTCGATTTAATTCATTCAGCGATTGTTGTTGAGTCTCCCAGATTTCAATCAGATGATGAACATCTTCCAGAGCGTATTGAATTTGCTTCTCGGCAAGTGGTCGACGCTCCCAGTCGGTTCGCGTTTCTTTGCCATGCTTCACCGACGTATTCAAGACGCGGTTCACCAAATTCGTGTGAGAGATCGGAAAGCCGCGTGAACGGAGCCCTTCGGCAATTTGCACATCCAGCAACTTTCGTGGACGTTTGCGAATTGCGAACTGACAGAAGCGTACTTCTTCACGCCCGCCATGGATCACGACTGTCGTTTTGTCGTCCGCCATGATTTCCCACCACTTTGAGAGATCCTTGACTTCGAACGGGTCGACGCCCGCAATCACATCGTCAAAGGCGAACTGCAATAAACAAAGTCTCGGTCGATAATACGACTCTGAGGAGAACTCTGTGTCAAAAGCAACAATGCCCGCTTGCTCGATTTTTTCGCAAAGTTGATCGAACTCGGACTGGCGAGTAATGAGTGTCACGGGAATAGTTTCGGTCGGAAGTGATGTCGAACAGGAGGGCGACTCGCCTCAGAGTAGGAAAGTGTGCAATTCTTGGCAACATTTCCAAGCAATCTTTCACAAAGACTTATCCGAAGAAGCGGTATTCATCAACCGGCATCCCGCATGCCCGTCACTGCGGAAACGCCCATTCAGTACGTTTGAGAGGCTGCAAGGAACATTTTCAAAAGCAAGCAGACAACGTACAGTAGTGATGGAGAGGACGGTCAATGCCGTGCTCAAGAAAAGAAGACTTCAGTCCAAGCAATAAAAATCTAAAGTACGAACAATGATGCAAATGTTTACGCGATATCAATGCCGAGCACTTCTGATTCTGCTCACATTCACAGGGAGTTCAGTAGCTGACGAGCCTCAAACACTTCGAGTCATGACATTTAATCTCTGGGTTGGAGGAGAGGCGGGAGGTCAGCCGCTTTCCAAAAGTGCGGAGGTCATCCAAAAGGCCGGAGCCGATGTCGTGGGACTTCAAGAGACAGCGGGAAAGGTGCAAGCAGGAAAGCGTCTGGATCGAGCAAAAGAACTGGCTGAGATCCTCGGATGGAATTACCTCAACCAAAACGGACGAACCGCAATCATTAGCCGATTTCCAATTCTCAGATCGACTCCGAACAAATGGGGAGCGGAAATTCAGCTTCCATCGAAACAAACAATTTTCCTATTCAACGCCCATCTTGCCCATGCACCGTATCAACCGTATCAACTTCTGAATATCCCCTACCACAATGGGGCATTTCTCAAGACCGAACAAGAAGCCATCGCAGCAGCCAAGGCTGCAAGAGGAGAGCAAGTACAGCAGCTACTCTCCGAAATCAACACGTTTCAAAAGCTGAACCTTCCAATGTTTGTCACCGGCGACTTCAATGAACCGTCGCACCTCGATTGGACCGCTGAAACAGTTGAAGCAGAGCAGTCTCCCATATCCGTCCGCTGGCCCAGCACGGAAGCGGTCTTGGCTGCTGGCTTTGTAGACGGGTATCGTGTTGCTCATCCCGACCCTGTCAAAAAGAGGGGTTTGACATGGACTCCGCTCACCAAAGTGACTGACCCGAAAGACCGCCACGACCGAATCGATTTCGTAATGTGCTCAACGAAAAGAGCGCGTGTCACCGAGGCAAAAATTATTGGGGAATCCAAACAGTACGCGGACATCGTCGTTGAGAATTATCCGTCGGATCATCGCGCAGTGGTCGTTGAAGTGAAACTGCTCCACGAACCGAAATAAGCTTCCGCTCAACCGGAGCGGTCTTAGCAAAAATCTGCACTCTCATAAAATCTCTCTCGTCTCCAGAAAAGAAAGGAGCGACAGAGCCACGTCAATCGCTAAAGCGTATTCAATGTTTTTCGTGCCCGTTAAGCTCGCTTTCAAGACTTCATAGACTGCTCACCACGAGGGAGAACGCGAACGCCAACTCAAAAAACTTAGAGCAGGCTAATCAATTGCCGCGCAATTGATGAAAGCTCTCCAGCAAGCAGCGAAGTCCAGCCTCTGCATGGGCTGAGCTAATCGAAATTCGTAAACGAGCTGTCCCTTTGGAGACTGTCGGTGGGCGAATTGCAGCAACGAGAACTCCGAGCGCCTGAAGCTCAGAAGCCAGATGAATGGTTCGTTCAGCCTCGCCGATAATCACAGGAATAATCGGACCGATTACGCTTTCTGGTACAGTCCAACCTTGCGACTGAAGCTCAAGTTTGATGTTCTCTGATCGGGAAAGTAAATCTCTTCGCAGTCTTGGTTGGCTCTGAATCCTCTCCAGCGAGGCAAGTGCAGCCGCGCAAAGAACTGGAGAAAGTGCTGTCGAAAACATACTGGTGCGCGACGTGCTCCACAGCCAGTCACATAAGTTTTTGGAACCCGCAACAAATCCCCCCTGGGCACCGACTGCTTTGCTAAGTGTGCCGACAGAAAGGATGTTCTCCGATTTCACCTGCTGAGCTTCCAGTAACCCCGAGCCCCGCTCCCCAAAAACTCCCGTCGCATGAGCTTCATCAACCAGAAGCATCGCGTCATACTCCTCAGCAAGTTTTGCGAGATCGCTCAAAGGAGCCACATCTCCGTCCATGCTGAAGAGTGAATCTGTGACGATCAGTCGGCGCCGAAAATTACCAGACTTCTCCAACTCCTTGCGAAGCGTCGAGAGTTCGCAATGCGGATAAACACGAAAGCGGGCCCGCGAATGCCTTGCTCCATCGATTAGGCTGGCATGGTTGAGCCGGTCACAAAAGACGACATCCTCCGGACCGACTAATGATGTCACCGCCCCGAAATTGGCTGCGAAACCGGTCGGAAACAGAATCGCAGCTTCCGTCCCTTTGAATTCCGCAAGTCGTTTTTCCAGCTTCGAATGCAATGGTGTGCGACCAGTCACGAGCGCACTGGCTCGGGCTCCAATCCCAGTTCCATTTTTCAACTCATCTATCACGGCAGTCGTGACGATGGGATCATCAGCCAAGCCGAGATAGTCGTTCCCGGAAAAATTCCACAACTTCTGGCCATCAACTTCACATCGCCCCCCCGAGAGGGGTTGAACCTTCCTCCGCGACCGAATGAGTGACTGCTCTTCCAGCGAGTGAAGTTCGTCAGCAATCCAGTCAAAAGGAGAAGTCATACTCTCGGTCATTAAAGATGATGGTGAAACACGAAAGTCTTCTAGAACCAGTCCGAAAACCTCTGGAATAGCCGCTTTTCTCAACGTTTGAGAGAGCAAATTCAATTTTCAGGATCAGTTCTAAGAGACTTGGGAATCGCTCAGGCCGCGTTCTTTTCTCACCTTGAGAACTTCCTGATAAACGGCGTCGACCACACCGGAGTTTTCAGTGATTGCGAAGTACTGAATAACATTGACCAAAAGATTCGCCAGCAGCAAGCTGAGAGCGAGCGTAAAATGAATTGTCGCTCCGTACTCCATTTGCGTATTTGAAGCAGGATCAGCGATGGCTCCGAATGCTCCGGTGATCAGAATCAAACAGAGGCAGAGCATCATTCCCGGGAGGACTTTGTATTTCAGCTTCATGTTATGATTGCGGGCATCCCCGTCAAACTGATAGGCCTCACTCGTTTCCTGAATCCAGCGGCCAGTCCCCATGAAGTACGTCAACACGAGCGCATGGACAAATAGAACAAATGATGACGTCGCCAAAGCAAACAGGAAGTGGAATGACACTCCTTGCCGAGCGACCTCAGAAAGTGAACTGGCATCCTCGATCCGCCATCCCAGCCAGATCGTGATCAGAAGTGCCACGTTTCCAAGGCTGGCTACAAACAGAAAAATCTGGTTCACTTGTTTCTCCAGAAGCCATGTGACTTCATTCGTAATTGACGTCTGAAATTATTCTCGCTCAGCCCGACAGTGGACTTCGCCATCGGGTTGAATTTCAACTCGAATCACCATCGGGCAACAACAGACGGGACAGTCTTCAACAAACTCCTGATCCCGACCTTGCGTCAGATCAACAGGAATCACGACTTCTTCGCCGCATGATGCGCAGCTGTAACTCGCTTCTTCATTCATGGCGTAGGCTGAAATGATCGAGGGTCATATGATCCGGGGACGAGCGTCGTTGCATTCTGTCTTTGTCGACTGGCTGGCCTGACACTTCGCAGTCATGAATCGTTTCAGGTGATGATAATCAGCAAAGCGAAAGATCGGCACACCCAGCGATGACATTCTCAATAATCGATTATTCAGAGTCTTTCGCATTCCGATGTTCAAGATACTGAACGGCAATCTCTTCTTCGATCTTTTGAGAAAGGCCGTCAGCGAAGAGGTCGAAATGAGTCTTTCCAGGCAGAATCACCACATTGGCATCACTCCCCAGATCAGCAAGCGTTTCCTTAACGAGCATGGTTGCTCCCTCAAGATAAAAGGTATCCTGATCGCCCATGTAAATGTGAATTTTCCCTGCAAGAGCAGGCGCTAACGCTTTCCAATTTCTTTTGAGAATGAGATTGATGTCATATTTCTCCCAACTCCGAGCCACTGCGTCATCGATCTCACCCGTCTCTCGATCCCATAATCGATAAGGAAGACCATTCGCGTCACGGCCGCTAAAAACAGCTTCGAAGCTTTCCAACTGTCCACCATAGCCAAGGACATCTTCCATGTGAGCAAAGTCATCGTACCACAGCACAATCCGCCCATTCATTCGGGCCAAAGGACGCCGTTTCCCATCGCGGTCGATGAACATATTTTCACTGGGCTCATAGAGATTGATTCGCTGAAAGTCTCGAAAGTCGATCGGATCGGGCGCGGTACTCCATGTTCCACCAAAGAACTTCGGTGAGTTCACCAAAATCCATAGTGAACTCCACCCTCCTGAAGAGTGCCCCGTCAGAAAACGACCGTATGGACGGGCATCGGTGCGAAATTGCCGATCAATCTCCGGGATCAACTCTTGAACCAGTGCATCTCCGTAAGGACCGTTATTCGCTGAGTTCGCAAAAACATGATGTCCACGCGGGCAACTGGGATCGAGCATCACCTTGATAAAGTCGACTCCCTGCTTGTTCAAACGGGGTTGATAATGTCGCTTGAGTTGTCGATCCAGATGCGTCCCACCAAAGCCGGGAATTTCGTAAATAACTGGGTACCTTTTCTTTGTGTCAGTTTCATAACCCTCTGGGACAGTCACCGTGGCGTTCATCTCAACGGGGCGCCCATGAAAATCGCTCAGCAACTTGGACTCAATCGTCACAACTTTCGACCGGGCTGGAAGTTGCGGGCTCCCTTTCTTCACAAGATTCACAATCGGCAAGGTCACTTTCGGTTCGTTCGCGAGCCGAACGACATTGCTGTATCCGTTTCCGGCCCCTGTCCCAACATTTCGATCATAGGGATTCAACCTGACAACTGCCTGAGCAGACATCCCGCTCAAATCCTTACCAGTAAGCGACTTAGGAAACTTCCGAACCTTTGGATCTGTCAGCGAAATTTCTAACGGCGACCCGGGCGACCAGTTTTCGACATCCACTGAAACGAATGGTTCGGGGCCGAACCAGTTCGGCCCCAGGCGAGGCTCACGATCCCCTTTGCTAAAGAAGAGAACGACCCGTCCCGAGTAGTTCTGGGAAAAAACTTTCTCATCGAGCCGAACCTCAAACGTTCTCGAATCCGCAGCACCGGAGGAACTGACTCTACAGGCCAGCAGGACCAGTAACATCAATGATAGTCGAAACATAGGTCATTCCGTATGTCAGCTTGAAAGGGAAATCCCGATGAGAATTCGGGGATCGATTGTCGATGAATTCTCATCTTGGGTAAGAAAATCTATAAAATGTTATCAAAAAAGACGAACCTTTTTGATACACCCGAAGTCAACAGACGTAGAGAAAGGTGCGTGGATTGCAAATGGACTCAGGTTCCTGCAGAATTGTACGCATCGTATCTCACCATCTCACTCAGTCCTATTACTGAGTGAGATTTTCTGCTCCAGGTTACGACATCCATTTGAGCTTACGAAAAGAAGCGTAAGGAATGAGACAGACTAACCAGCGAGCATTTCAACAGCTCAAATCGTGAGCTGAATTGTGTTTCCCAGAGATCTGCGAACAACTTGCAGATCGACGACGGCGACGAAGTCGCAACAGGTGCAACAATGACACAGCGCATCATGACAAACGGCATGGAAATCAACGGAACAACTGGCACAGTCGAAATGACAGTCGCCCAGATGGTCACCGTCGTCGCCGTTCGTGATCTCTGTGTCAACGTACGCCCCAAGCGTCAAAGTCGCAGAGAGTACCAATGCGTCGATTCGTATTGTGACTCCGGGAAACGGCTATCTAAATCCTCAGGAGCAATAAAGCAGGACAGTTCTTGGCAACAGTCCTGTCTACATTCCTCCGACGGAGCACTATTACGACATGCCGGTGATCTCCCGGCGGCAGCGTGGGCATCGCTCGTGATTAGTCGAGCGAATTCCTACGGCGCAGTTTCCTTATGACACTGAACTGAACCCCGTCGACTTTGTCGACGCTTTCAATTCGGTCTCACTGGTAAGTGCCAACCGCGGGGATTCACACATCTCGATCGATGTGCAGTTTCTTTCCGTAATTCGATTGGCGTTTTCTTACCAGATTTGATTTGGAAACCGGCTCAGACTGCAAGCACCATTCCGCTTTCAGAACCGGCCCATTCCAGGTTTCCAGGATTCAGTCCGTGAGACACGCTCTCGACAACCTCGAAGCGATAACGTCACGCGGATTCTTATTTTCATATTCTTATCCACCATCAGATAAAGGTTCATCCATGAATTCATTCGTCAAAGCCTATTCCGTAAGCAAGCGTCTCGTCTCCATGCCAAGCGTACTACGGCAAGGATGTCATGTCGGCCTGATTAGTTCAGCTCATGCACTGACGGGGAGACACAGCCAGTGGACGAAGAGGTACGACCCTTTTTACTAACAGACACAAAGAGACCGACTCCGGTGACTCTCCAAACTGACCCTGAACCCAGCTTTGAAATTCCAAACTCCTAAACAGAGTTTTCATTGCGACAGTTTCAGGTGATTCTAGAGCATCTTTCGAATTGCTTTGCAGGATCTGCCTCGTGGCGAACAGCATTTTCACTAGAGAAATGCGTTCTTCACGGGCACACGGTAGAGCAAACTGCTCTGAAAAGGGGATCAGGTGATATGGAGTCGTCTCATAGTTGCCCCACGAGGGGGAGACGATATATGACCGATACATTAAACATTGAATTGGTGCTTCAAGCACAAGCTGGCGACCGAGATGCTTTTGGCGAATTGGTGAAAGAGTACGAAGGCGTTGTCTTCGCCGTCATCTTTCGTCGATTGCGGAATCGATCGGAAACACTCGAAGTGACGCAAGAAGTCTTCTTGCGAGCAATGCGAAAAATTGATCAGCTGCGCGAGCCAGAACGCTTCGTCGGCTGGTTGAAGCGAATCGCAGTTCGCATGGCGATCAACAGAGCCGTCCGCCGACCACGGGAGACGATGCAGGACCCTGAATTGTTCGGCGGCGTGTCCGCTGTCCATCAGGCTCCTCTCGACGACGTCCTGCAATCGGAGGAGGCCGGTCAAGTTCGAGACGGCTTGTACCAGTTGCGACCACTCGATCGCGAAACGTTACTCGCCTTCTACTTTGAAGGTCAGTCGCTCAAAGAGATGAGTGTCCGCTTCGCGAGTCCTATTGGGACAATCAAGAGACGACTCCACACCGCCCGAGGCCGTTTGCGAGAAGCCCTGTGCGACCTGCAACCCGCCTGAACAACCACCCCTAAACAGATGAGGCTCACGCCTCTCAGTAACAACCTGTCACCCACCTTGCCCGTTGAAGTGTTCCAAAGAACATTCCAACGGGCTTTTTTATTTTAAGAATCATGTAACATCTCTGTAAATCTGTCAAAATTTCCTTTGGTAATCGAACAACATCTCGGCACGAGATATACCTGCCCCCTTCTTGATTACGGAGGTAATACAATTTTTCAGTTGAAACATCTCGTGTAATCAGCCAAAATTGAAACTACAAAGAACACAATGCTGCGTTGTGATTTTTCATCTTAGCATTCAGTCAGGGCCACAAATCATGCCTCCTAAACGTCCCCCTAACACCCCTAATAAGAACAGTAAGGGCAAACCACCTGTAAGAGAAAAGAGAAAACCGCAAAGGAAATCCTCCGGTCTGAACCAGGTCTCTCCTCTAGTATTAATCGGATCCTGCATCCTTGGAAGTTTTCTGGCAGTGGTTGCCGGAATCCTTATCACGGGTGGCTTCCAATCCAAAACCGACGAGAGAGTCGCTGCTCCCCAAGCAATCAATGAAAACGAACCTCCCCCTCATGCTGATGTCAATCAGCAGGACATGGGGAGCGCGTCGGAGTCTAGTTCTCACGCCTCAGCCAACAAATCGGAGTTGCCACAGATTCCGCCCCCGAAGATGGCTACGCAAAGTCACTCGGAGGCAGATGAGAAGTCAGTCTCTGACACTGACGAAAAGAACACTGCGGACAGTTCCTCCACTCCGGCACCACCGATATCGCAGACCCGTCCTCCAATCGATACGAATACAAATGAAGAAAGTGCAGAAGAGCAGACTTCGACAGCTTCTGACGGGCTGATTGAGCGAGTGAAAGATGAGGTGGAAGTTCTCCCTCCACCAATTCCACAAGTCTTGACCGAAATTAGCAGCAGCTCCTTCTCCTCAGCACGGAAAGCTATTAAACAACAGACTTCCGCAAGAAATGCTTTTATTTTATATGAAGCATTTTCCAAGAGCTACGAATTTGACGAATTCCAACTAGAACGTGTTAATGAAGAGCTCGCTGAATGGCGAAATCGGTCGGAAAAGAATTTGTATAGGCTAGGGACCCAATGGGTTACCAAAGATGTCCGCGACAAAGCTGTCGCAGAAGGGAATCAAATCATCGAGGCTGGATTAAATGCAGTTAGCGAGGGAAACATAGAAGGTGCAGTCGCCTTATTCGAGCAAGCAAGTCGCGCCAATCCAAATGGAATTCGTGCAGACTACATGATTGGATTGATTTACTCGCTTCCATTTTCAAACACTATCGGACCAAAAAACGCACAAGAACATTTTGAACGAGTCGTACGTCGGAACCCTACGCATGGCGCTGCCCTAAACAGTCTAGGCATCGCTCAAGTCAAACAAAATGACTACCTGAATGCATTCCACTCTTTCCGAATGGCTTCGGAAGTCTTGCCCAAATGTCCAGAAGTCATTCACAATTTGAGTCGTGTAATTTCTCTAACAAAGCGAAAACGACTTTCTCCTACAGAGCAAATTCTCAAAAAATATGAATCCTTGTTCGCAGAACTCGTCGCTTCTGAAAAATTCCAGCATATTGGCGAAAATACAGGGTGGCTACATATGCCTCCAGTATTTGACCAAGAGGAACGTGACGAGAGGCTGATTCCGAATCAAGATAAGGAGGAAGCAGCAACCGCATTCATAAACGTGGGGTCAGGATCGGGCTTCTTGGTAAAACCAAATTACTACCTGACGAACCGCCATGTTGCTGTCCACGGCGACTTGGGTGTGGCAGACAAAATCGGAGTCGTCATCTCTTCTCCTGGTGGCAATACAGAAGAGAAATTCGGCCAAGTAGTAGCAGTCTCAAAAGATGTTGACCTCGCATTATTGCATGTCGCAGAATCTAAGGGGACACCACTGCCTCTCTTAGACGTAACCACCCCACTAGCAAGCGACGTGCTGATATTGGGATATCCTCTACCTACTCAATTTGGGAGCCAGTTAAAAGCAACTCAAGGAATCGTCTCGGGGCTGCCTGATCAGTCGAGAACGAACAATGCCTCATACTACTTCTTTGATGCAATCGCAGATCATGGAAACAGCGGGGGGCCAATTCTTGATCGCCAAGGACGTGTAGCCTCAATTCTAACATTTGGATTTTCAGATTATTATGACAGAACCAAAATTGAAGCCAAATTTACTGGCGGAGTGCCGTCAATTGAAGCGATCAAGTTCCTCAAGAAACACTTAGATGATTTCTCACCTGAAGAGATCGTCGCCCATGAAAAGCAGGAATGGGCTGACCTTGTTGCCAAATACTCGCAAGGAATTGTAAAAGTCCAGGTCTACTACAAATCAGGAGTCCCAAAGGTTGCAAAAGTTAATGAGAGGTCACCTGAAGGATACAACGTCCTTGAAGATAGAACTTGCATTCGCTGCTCTGGAAAAGCAATCCTCCAATGCAATGTGAAGGGGTGCGTGAACGGAAAAATCACTCGAACGAGCTTCCGTTCTGGTTCTGTCGGCCTTGGAAATAACCGTAAAATTGTCAGGGTGCCTGTTTACAATTCGATTGATTGCAGGAATTGCAGAAATGGACTCATCAAGTGTCCAGATTGCAAGGATGGTTGGGACTTAGATCTACAATAGAGGCAGCAAGCACCGCAAGACTTTCCCTCAGCGACGCCCCTCCGGAGCTCATTTCGGTGGGGCGTTTTCTTTGAACCAGGTGAGCCACTCTGCCATGATTGCTTCGACGATGCCCTCTTTGGACTTGTATTCTTCCACGGTGACGCCCCAGTAGAAGCTGATCCAGCCGTCGGCGATGTCGCGTGAACGTTCGATGAACTCAACCGTCTGATCCTGGCCCGCGCTGAGTGGGAAAATCTCTTCAATGACGAGAGGCTTGCCGATTTCATACACTCTCAAAGCTGCAAGCGACTCATCGATATGATCTTTCTTGGGGTAGAAATGAACGCTGACAAAATCGAGCGGTCCGCTGACTTCAGGTGAATAAAACAACGGCTTGGCGTTTTTGAATGAATGCGCCCAGGGAATCACCCCCAGAGTAATCAGGTGACTTTTGTCGACCTCCCGAATCGCCTCGGTCATTCGTTTGACCCAGGCCGCTGCAACTTCTTTCCGCTCTCGCCCTGCCAAATCCAAACTGATTCGCTGCACGAAAAACTTCCCGCCAAGCTCACCAGCTAACCATTCTTTCTCACCATCTTTCCCCGGGAGAACCGGTTCGTTCATTAAGTCGTAGCAAAAGATCGCTGAACTCTCTCTGCAAATCGTGGCGACTTCTCTCCAGAAATTTGCCTGGACTCCCCAACGCTGCTGCTCGGGAAGTGAGTCATACCAGTCCGGGATGTCTGCTTTGTGGTAACAGGCGAGCCCGGTGATATCGAGATAAAGCCCGTTGTCTTCCGCAAGCTTGATCAGTTCTGCCAGTTTCTTGAGGTTCTTCGAGTTCGGCTTCGTGGCGGTCTCCATGAATCGCCCGAGCTGTAGATGAATGCGAACCACGTTGGCGTTGAGGTCTCGGATTTCCTGGAAATCTTCAACAACGGTCTCCCATTCATCATGCCAGTAATCTTCAATTAAACGTCCCTGACCAACTGCGTCATGATCGTAGTTCACCCCCCAGACAACAAACGGTTTCGTACTCCCCTCGAGCACAAAGTGTGACCCATCTTGACTGACAACGATGCGAGCTTGCGTTGTTTTGTTGTCCTGATCAGCTGGCTCTTTCGCAAAGGAAGTTGAAACCATCAGCCCTGCGACAACGACAAAGAAACAATTGCAAAACGTTCTGACCTTCGCCCCTGAACAATGGTTTCGGTCAAGCGAAGAGCGTCGAACTGTGAGGCCAATCACGGTGACGGTTTTGAACAACAGACTCAACATACGGAGCGAACACATCATTGAGACAGACCCAAGAAGAATTTCAAACTGGTTCGATACAACAAGTATGAATGTAAAAATAGCCCCCAGTCAATGACGACAGGAGGCTATTCGATTCTTTCAGGATCAATGATGACCCACTATTCGCCAATGCCAAGTTTGATTTCCACGGCATGGCTGAGGGTTTCACGAACGAGTTCGACCGGGATGCGGTCGTAGACTTCAGCGAAGAAGCCTTCGACGATCATGTGCATCGCTTCGTAACGGGAAAGCCCGCGGCACATCGCGTAGAAGACCTGCTCCTCATCGACCTGCCCGGCTGTCGCTCCGTGAGTACAGCGAACATCATCAGCTTCGATTTCGAGGCCGGGGATCGCATCGGCTCGTGCACTAGAGCTGAGCATGAGTGCATCGTTACGTTGATAACCATCGGTCTTTTGAGCGATTTTATCGACCTTGATCATCCCACGCCAAACACACCGAGACTTGTCGCGACAGACTTGCTTGTACAGTAAGTCGGAATACGTATCGGGCTGATGATGTGTCTGTTGTGTGTAGTATGACAAGAGTTGCTTGTCAGTGGCGAAGGTCACACCATTGACCTGCGCCTGTGCCCCACGTCCATCGAGGTGAACATCTTGATGAATGTGCATCAATTTTGAGCCGAGGCCGGCAACTGTCCATTGAGCCATCGCATCGCGGCCAACTCGCCCTGACTGGTGAGCGATGTGATGAACCTTGTCATTCCAGTTTTGAAGTTGAACGTAACGAAGTCTGGCTTCGTTACCAACAATCAGTTCCACAGCCCCCATGTGAAGTCCGGCCGTCTCTTCAGAGGCAGAGGAAGTCTCTTCCAGAAGAGTTGCCGAGGCGCCATCTTCGAGGATGACAAGTGTGTGGCTGAGATCAGTTGCACCGTCCTCCAGTAAACCAATCAGGCTGTAAAGTGGTTCTTCTACTTCGACGTTTCGTGGAACATACAAAACCGCTCCACCAGTCCAGAATGCCGAATGCCAGGCTGCGAAGCGATCCGCGTCAGGCGAGACGGCTTTCTTGAGGAAGTACGGCTCAAGCAGTTCTCGGTGTTCGATGAGTAACTCGGAAATATCTCCGAAGAGAACACCTTTGGCTTTGAGTTCATCACTCAGCGAGGATGAGACACATTTCCCATCGACTTGAACAATCGATCCTCCGAATTCACCACGATGCTGCATGAGTGTTTCGAAGGTCGTTTCCTCTGGAGAGGCGTCGGAAACGTGGTATTTCTCTGGCCGAAACAGACGCAGGTCAAGGCGTCTGTACTCTTCAGGCTCGAGTGGTTCTTCAAGCTTTTGCTGATAAAGAGCGAAAGCCTCCCGGCGAAACTGAAGGAGCCAATCGGGTTCGTTACGAGTTGAGAGGAAGCTCTCAAATCCCGCTTCATCAAAGGTAATCGGAGTGGAAGATGCAGTAGCAGACATGGGTTCGTTCTCAATCAGGTGAAAGCTGTTGGACCGAAGAGGAATTGTCGAAAGCAATGTTTCTTCGTTAGAGCGTAAGACCGCTCGATGTATGGACCGAAACTTTGCTTTACTGAGCCTGAGGCCCAGCAAAGCAAAACAAATTTCCGTTATAACAATCCGTACGTTTTTAAGGTTTGCGTCAGGTTCGCGGTATCCGCTTCGCTGAGGCGTGTCAGTGGGAGACGAACATCCCCGGTATCTTTTCCAAGCAGCTGCATGGCCGCCTTGAGTGGAATCGGGTTCGTCGCCAATCCCAGCATATCCCGGCAAAGCGGGAAGAGTTTGTGGTGCAATTGTTGTGCTTGCTCGATATTGCCTTCCTTCCAGGCTGCAATCATTGCCAGGACATCTTTAGGTACGATGTTCCCAGCCACAGAGACGACTCCGCTGCCTCCGAGTGCCAGCAAAGGGAGTGTTAAGCTGTCGTCCCCGGAGAGGACCGTCAGGTTGCTGCCGTTGAGGATTTGCGAAGCCTGATCCATTGAGCCGGTAGACTCTTTGACAGCGACGATATTCTCCAATTCGCCCAGCCGACAGATCGTCTCCGGTTCAATATTTTTGGCGGAGCGACCAGGGATATTATAGACAACCTGTGGAAGACCGACTGCTTCAGCGACTGCTTTGTAGTGCTCGTAGAAGCCTTCTTGCATCGGTTTGTTGTAATACGGAGCAACGAGCAAAACTCCATCAGCCCCAACTTCCGCAGCTTTCTTAGAAAGACGGATCGCTTCTGCGGTGCTGTTCGAGCCTGTTCCCGCCATCACTTTGATGCGACCGGCAGCCTGTTCACAAACAAGAGCGATGACACGCTCGTGCTCATCATGGCTGAGCGTCGGGCTTTCGCCAGTTGTCCCACATGGGCTGACAGCGTTTGTTCCAGCAGCGACTTGATCGTCAACCAATTTACGCAACCCGGCTTCATCAACTTTTCCATCTCGAAAAGGAGTCACGAGGGCGACGGTCAAACCTGCAAACATCTCACCCTTACGGGCCATTGTACTTTCTCCAATTTTGGGCAACCCAAACAGACCGATTCTGGTCGTTCTGAACTTTCGACCTTGCAAGACTGACATTGCTCATGTGGTCAAGCCCGGAGGGTAACACTGTTCTTGCGTTCAGCAATCCAAGGATTCTCCGAGGAATCGACTTGGATTGAACAGTTCTATCTTAGAGAGATCAAAGAACGTAAGAAAGCGTCAGTGAGTCGAGTTCGAAAATCCGCCATTATCTGAGAATAGGGATCGTCGATTCCTTCCAATTGTCGGAAGTCTGAATTCCACCGGGAAAAGGTCTAGCCACGTCACTCTCGACTTTATCAGCTTCTATCTGCGTGGCTCCCTGAGTAGAACTGGGAGAAAGCGTTGCTTTGCCCGGCGCTTCCTCCGGCTCTTCTTCGAACAAATCCAGCACTGGAACAGGACGTTCCGGCTTTGAGGGAGCCGGGATCGGAGCTGTTACATTCGTTTTGGGGGCTTCTTCTTTGGTTGCTTCAGGTTTTGTGGCCTCAGCAGGCTTCGCGGCCTCTGCCGTGGGCGATTCCGCCTTAGCGGGAGCAGGAACGGGGGCTGGAGCTTTCACCTCAGTGGGCTTCGCGTCACTCGACAAATTGAGAAGTTTCGGAGCAACAGGAGCAACAGGGGCCGTCGCAAGTTGTCGCGGTGGGTCAATTTTGACTGTATGACTGGCAGTCAGCTCTCTCCCATCAGCCGTTTCCATTTTGACGTGTAGCAGGACCTCGTCCCCCTGAGGAAGTTCGTTCCAAGGCAAATCGAATCGCAAACCCGAGGAGAGATACCCGCTATGCCAGAGCTCACCAGCTTTTTCGGGTGTGTAATCCCACTTCCCAATCGTTCGTTTGTCTTCTGGGAGCGAGAGATCGATTGCTTCAAGTTGGAGTTTCCCAACAACTTTCACCAAATCGCCATCTTTGTCATACGGCGAGACAATCGCATGAAAGCGTTCATCTCCCGGAGTCTCATCTTTATTTTGTCCGGCGGTCAGCAAGGTGTTGAACTTGAGGACTTCGACAGAGGCAATTGCCTCTGTCGCTGCGACAGCGGGGGCCTTTTCACCAGAATCGGCGATTTGATTTCGCAAAATACGAGCTTCACGCTGGGCGATGTTCAATTGTGAACGGACAGAGACCAATTCCGCTTTACGTTGATCATCCATCACTTCGAACTCTCGCAAGCGGGCTTCAAGAAGCTCGACGTTGCTCGGTCCACGACAGCCATACAACACACACAAGACCCCCACTGAAACCACAATCGGTTTCAAAGAGACTCGCGGCGACATCCTTGTCAACGAGGTGTTCATGATCCAAATTCAGATTACGGTGAGTGATCCATTGCGTCAATAACGCCACTGGTTGCTCAATTTCGCGATGCTCTCATCTCTTTGCACACCGGAATGCGTGCCAAATGCTTCAATCCGTGCGTGAATGAAATACCTTCTCAAACTCTGTCCATTTCCCACACAGAATTTGCAATTCGAAACCGACCCCGGAGTTGGCGTCACAAACGCTGCTCGGCTGCCAAAACTTCCACTTCCATGCCTCTGTTTTTGCGACCGCAATGAGTTCGTTTCAGCTGATGAATCGCCAACTTGACACGAACCAGAACAGGCCGATCTCCCTTTCGATGCGTTACTCCGGGTTACCGAGTGGGAGTTTGTCCAAAACTTTATCGACCAGTCCGTACTCCATTGCTGTCTCGGCATCCATGAAGTTGTCCCGGTCGGTGTCTTGTTCGATTTTCTCGAGTGTTTGACCGGTGTGCTTCAACAGAATTTCATTGAGCTTCCGTTTCATCTTGATCACTTCTTTGGCATGAATATCAAGATCGGTCGCGGTTCCCTCCATGCCAGCCAATGGCTGGTGAATCATAATCCGGGCGTTCGGGAGAGCAAATCGCTTCTCAGGAGCCCCAGCGGTCAGGAGCAAAGCTCCCATACTGGCGGCCTGTCCCATGCAGTAGGTTGCGACATCGCAATTGATGTACTGCATCGTGTCGTAAATCGCCATCCCGGCGGTGACAGAACCACCGGGGGAGTTGATGTACATGTGAATGTCTGAATTCGGGTCTTCAAACTGAAGATAAAGCATCTGAGCGACCAACAAATTTGCAACGTGGTCGTTTACCTGGGTTCCCAGGAAGATGATGCGGTCTTTGAGCAACCGGCTGTAAATGTCCATCGCCCGTTCATCACGACCGGACTTTTCAATGACAATGGGAACTAAACTCGACATGGGAATCTCTTTCTGTTTTCAGCGGCCTGATTCTTAAGCATGGCAGGCGTTTACTGATCTGTTGTCTCTGGAAGGTCGAATGACAAAACTAGACTGGCTGAACTCACTTAACTCGATTTTTCGTCAGCACTTTTACTTTCGTCCTTCTTGCCCTTGTCTTTCTTGCTCACGATTTCGTCAACGAGGCCATACTCTTTGGCTGCAGTCGGGGACATATAAAAATCCCGCTCTGTATCTTTGGCGACAACATCAATCGGCTGGCCGGTATGCTCGGAGAGAATCTCATTGAGAACGGTTCGAGTCTCAAGGATTTCTTTCGCCTGAATTTCAATATCCGAAACTTGACCACCAACTTGCCCATATGGCTGATGAATCATCATCTTGGCATGTGGCAGAATGAACCGTTTTCCAGCAGATCCCCCTGCAACGAGGATCGCTCCGCCACTGGCAGCGAGTCCGACGCAGTACGTGGCGACTTTGCAATCGAGAAACTGCATGGTGTCGTAAATCGCCAGCGTTGCGGTAACCGAACCACCGGGTGAGTTGACATACAGGTGGATATCCTGATGTCGGTTCTCTGACTGGAGATAGAGCAATTTCATGACGATCATATTGGCGTTGCCATCATGAATGGGACCATCGAGAAAGATGATCCGGTTCTCTAAAAGCAAATCGCCGACAGTCATCTGCCGTGTTCGTTGATAGTCGCTGTTTTGAGGCTGTACCGGTGAAGGCCGCTCGATATTCAAGTCAAACATACTCAATCTCAATTCCTGCTGAGTGCCTGCTGAGGCTCGATTTTGAATTCTCTATTTGTTTTCTCTTCGTTCACAAAGAACGAAACTCTAACAATATCTTTGAAGTCGCGACTTCCGTAGCCGCGATTCGTTGAATCGCTGTCTCCCAATACACTCTGAGAGAATTGTTGATCAATAATTGCCGATGGATTTGATATTCTCTGACTGCAGAGAGAATTTCGGAACCAAAATTCTCTCTCTCGGATTGTTCGTGTTTCTGCCGGGTGCGTCAATGGCGATCGTAGCCTCTCCTTCCGACAAAAAACGATTGGAGTAGACTTCGAGCGACCGAAACCTCCCTGAGTTCCCGAATCTCGCACAGTCTCATGATGCCTGTTAAAAAATCAGTCTCATTGAATAGTAGATTATACACTCGCTGGTCAAGCAGAGTTGACACATTCTCCAAGCTTGATCTTTCGAGAATCGCACTCAAAACTGACTGATTTACCAGAGCTCTCTAACCTCCGACTTCGGGCTGTCCAGAGCGATTTCGGGCAATATGCTCCAAAATGGGCGCGACCAGAGCTGTCCATCCAGTCTGATGATTCGCTCCTAGACCACGGCCGGTGTCTCCATGGAAGTACTCGTAAAACAGAACCAGATCTTTCCAGTGCTCATCTTTGGCAAACCGGTTACCTCGAGCGTAACTGGGACGAGTCCCTTTTTCATCTGGGAGAAAGAGGCGGACGAGTCGACGACGTATTTCATCAGCGACTTCCTGCATTGTCATCATATTTCCAGACCCGGTCGGACATTCGACCTTAAAGGACTCTCCGTAAAACTGGTGATACCGTTCGAGTGCTTCAATGAGAAGGTGGTTCATCGGGAACCAGATCGGCCCGCGCCAGTTTGAGTTTCCTCCGAACATATAGGAATCGGACTCCCCAGGGACGTAGCTGACGCAGGTCTCAGATCCGCCTGTATCGAAGCAGAACGGGTTCTTCTCATGATACTTCGAGAGCGAGCGAATTCCGTAATCGGAGAGAAATTCTTCTTCATCCAAAAGGTATTTCAGAATTCGCTCCAACCGTTCCTTCGTCGGCAGTGCCAATAACCATGCTCCATTCCCTTCATTGGCATCTTCCTTGCCATGCTCCAGGAAGGTCATGAATCCATCCAGATCCTTTCGGTGTTTCAGCATCCAGTTCATTCGTCGTTGAAACTCTGGCAGGCGATGAATCACCCGTTCGAATAAAACATCAACCGTAAAGAGAGGAATGATTCCCACGATCGAACGAATTTTCAGCGGAATGCTGCGGCCCTGCGTATGAAGATGATCGTAGTAGAACCCGTCGGTTTCATCCCACAATCCCGTGCCGTCCAGCGAATTCATCGCTTCTGCAATTGCAATGTAGTGCGAGAAGAACTTATAGGCGATTTGCGAGTACGCGGGATTTTCATCTGCAAGTTCAAACGCCATGGACATCATGCTTGAACAGTAGAACGCCATCCAGGCAGTTCCGTCGGCCTGCTCAAGATGATTTCCAAACGCCATAGGCTTCGAGCGATCAAAGACCCCAATGTTATCAAGCCCGAGAAATCCGCCAGTGAAAATGTGTCTCCCGCGAACATCCTTCCGATTCACCCACCAAGTGAAGTTCAGAAGAAGCTTCTGGAAGACTTTCGAGAGAAATGCGCGGTCGCGTTGTCCAGGTGGACCGGTCCTTTGATAGACCCGCCAACAGGCCCAGGCATGAACTGGTGGATTGACGTCACTAAAGTTCCATTCGTAGGCCGGCATTTGACCGTTGGGGTGCAGGTACCAGTCGCGAAGAAACATCGACAACTGATCCTTCGCGTAATCGATATCCAGATTTGCGAACGGAATCATGTGGAAGGCGGAGTCCCAGGCAGCGTACCACGGGTACTCCCATTTATCGGGCATGGAAATGACATCGCGGTTAAACAGATGCCCCCAATCCTCATTGCGAACCAATTGCGTGCCCGGGTAATTCGGGCGATTGGGATTCCCTTTCAGCCAATCTTTCACTGAATAACAATAGAATTGTTTAGTCCAAAGTAATCCTGCGTTCGCCTGACGATGAACCTGATTTTCATCTTCCGTCAACCCTGGGCTGACTTTCAGGTTGTGAAATGCGTCTGCTTCTTCTTTTCTTCTTTCGAATGTTCGTCCAAACTCTTCGCCAAACGGAGTCGGTGAAGATCGCGACTCCTGAGTCATCCGAAGTTGCACGACCACTTCGCTCATCGCAGGGACATCCAGCACGTATCTCGCTGCCGCTTTGGTTCCATACTTGTGCGGATTCACCGCACTCTGATCATTATGAATCGTGTAGAGATGAAAGGCATCCTTGCATCCTCCTCGAGTCACAGGCAGCTTTTGCAATCGAGACGGGTTTGTTTCATTTTCGGTGAACAACCAGTTCGGTTTGGAACCATCGGGAGCCAAGTCAGCGAACAAGTGGAACCGCCCGAGCGTTTCATGCTCTGCAAGAACTCGATTATTGCCGATGGCGCTCAACCGAGGTTTTGCCAGATCGGCTTCGTAGATATTTGGTTCGACCCAAGTATTGCGAAAACAGAATTGAGGAAGGAGATGCATTCGCGACATTGCATCTCCACGATTCGCAACCGTGATTCGAATACAAATGTCTTCTGGCGATGCCTTTGCATATTCAACGAAGACGTCAAAGTATTTATTATCGTCGAAGATCCCGGTATCGGTGAGTTCATACTCCAAATCATGGTGCGTACGGTTTCGGTTCGTCTCGACAAGGTCGGTATAAGGAAACTCTTCCTGAGGATACTTATAGAGCCCTTTGGCGTAGGAATGTGTTGGCGTCCCATCCAGGTAGTAATAGCACTCCTTGACGTCTTCGCCATGATTCCCTTCAGGACCACTCAACCCGAACAGCCGCTCTTTCAGAATCGGATCTTTCTCGTTCCACATCGCGATAGAGAAGTTCAGCCGTCCTTTCCGATCGCACCAACCGAGAATTCCATCTTCCCCCCAGCGATACGCTTTCCAGGTGGCATCATCATGAGTGAAGTAAGTCCACGGCTCACCATTATCGGAGTAGTCCTCGCGCACGGTCCCCCATTGCCGCTCCGCCAAGTATGTTCCCCAGCGTTTCCAGTTCCCTTCCTTATCTCCGCGCGTTTCTTGCGCCAAACGTTTAATCTCGGCGCCTGCCACAGAAAAATCCGCCATAAAATCCCTTTACCTGCGCAATGCGATGCTTTCGTACTGTCGATCTGTGATGCCACTCAATGCTTCACCCTGCACGAAAACTGTTCCACAGCAATCATCACTGCAAAAATCTGTTGTTCCCTTGCAGTGTCATATCTGGCACACTCGAATGGGACAAGATCGCTACCGATGAGGAAATTGTTCTGTTGCGAGTTCATCGCTAAACTCGCACCACTCAAAGTCCGCCAATTATCTGTGCGACCTATTTGAACAACATTGGCCTCTTTCCAAAACAGGAAAGAGACCCTGACTTACGACGCATCCACTAATGTGCATGCTTCCACCCTCATGTTCTTTCTCCGTACCGGATTTAAATACAACTATGTCTGAGTGGCAACGCAATATCCCCTTCCAAGTCGATATCGCTGGAATCATCGACATCATGGGGGCCTCCCTTTACAGCCGACACGATACTCCAATTCGTGAACTGCTTCAAAACTCTCATGACGCCATCATGCGTAGACGTCGTAGCGATCTCGAATTCCAGGGACGAATCGATGTCATCCAGGATGCCGAAGCGGGCCTCTTGACATTCACCGACGACGGGATTGGGCTGACACCGGAAGAAGCGGAAAACTATCTGGGGACACTCGGTTTAGGAATCACCGGTTTAATCAAACGTGGCGAAGCGATGCCGCACCTCTCACAGGGTGGAGATCAAGGAGATTTAATCGGTCAATTCGGAGTTGGACTCTTCAGCGCCTTCATGCTCGCAGATCGACTGATCGTCGAAAGTCGAAACGAATCGGCAGACGAAGCTGTCCGTTGGGAAGCGGGACCGGGAACAGAAATTGACCTCTCCGTCAGCGACAGGGCGACCGCAGGCACAACCGTCACACTCGTCCTCAAACCAGAGTACAAATTTCTTGCAGAGAACGAAGAGACCATCGAATCGACGATCAAGGAGCATGCCGACTTCCTTCCGATTCCCATTCATCTGAATGACTCACAAACACGAGTGAACGTCATCCACGCTGCCTGGTTTGAACCGTCACAAGATGTGGAAACAACTGAACTCGCCCTGCAAGCATACTTTGACGAAACCCCACTCGACGTCATTCCGATCCGCGTAGAAGCCCCCATCCCCATCGCCGGAGCACTTTACGTTAGCCCGCAGCGAATTCCGGGATTTAGTGATACTGCGTCCGTCATGGTCACTGTTCGACGCATGGTGATCTCCCGCCAAATCAAAGAGCTGCTTCCGCCATGGGCAACGTTTCTACGTGGATGCCTGGAGCTTCATGGATGCTCCCCGACAGCCAGCCGAGAAGATCTTGTCCGCAACAAAGCGTTTTCGATTGTTACGGAAACGCTTGAAGACCTCCTCTTTCGACACTTCGAACAGCTCAGCGAAAACGATCCTCAGCGGATGGAATCCATCGTCAACTGGCATCGTTATTCAATGGCTGGGGCGGCACTTGAGAGTCGTCGCCTGAGAGAAATCTTGAAGAGTTCGTACCGTTTCCCAACGTCGCATGGTCCGCTCACCATCAACGAAATCCTCAACCTCTCAGACGCAGACCCACTTTACGAAGAAGAAGCAGACCGCGTCGTCTGGTACAACACCGACCGCCGTCAGGAACAATGGGTCAACACACTCTTCTCTGGACACTCCGCTCCTTGCGTGCACACGTTCCGCAGCTTCGAAGAGTCTCTGCTGGCTTACAGCTTAGCCGATGATTTTGAGTCCGGGCTTGTCAGCGATTTGCGAATCGCCAGTCCCAGCGCACCGAATTTTGCATCTGCGATTCTCGGAGTTCGAGAACTTGAAGAGGCTCCCGCAGAATGGATGGAGTTCCTTTCTAGTGTCGATGCAAAAATTCTGATCGGCTCCTTCCGAGAGGATCAACCAGTCATGGCGTTTCTGAATGAACGCTATGAACTCGCGAAATCGTTTGACGAATTAAAACAGCGGGGCGACATCCCGACAGGCTTCCAACGGCTCATTGACTCCCACTTCAAAGATGCACCGAGTGGACAGAACGAAGTGATCCTGAATCGGAACCACCCGATGATCTCAAGGACTCTTTCGAAATCACCGGGAACTCCATTATCGAGTGTCACTCGACTGATTGTTGTGAACGCCCTGAATTCCGCTGGAGCAACAACTCCCAAACCAGCCAGCCGCCAACAACAAGAGGACCTGGAATGGATCGCGGAATGCCTTTGGGGAAGAGAGGACTGACCAGACGCGTCGCGATACAGAACAGCGTACCAGTCGCCTCGGTGAATGTTTGATATTGCGATCGAATTAAATCAATTCGCAATTCAGATCATCGACTGAACGAGCGAATCAACATGAACAGGTGTGCTGTCCTCGCTGGAAAGATCTGAGAGGAATGCACATCCCCGACCATGATCCTTTGCACGGTACAAGCAGGCATCTGCCTTGCAGATTAAATCATCTATCGATTCTGCCTGGAGTTGCGAGCAAAACGTGACGGCCCCAACAGAAAGTGACAAGTCTGGAAGGTCCGGGTAACCCTCTAAGCTCAAGTTTTGAATTCCGCTTTGAATACGACCTACGGGAATGGCCAGCTGCGATGCCGTACACCCAGTGAGGACCGCAGCAAATTCGTCCCCTCCATATCGTACGAGTAAATCATAAGAACGGAGCTGGTGCTGTAACGTCTTCCCGACAGCTTCCAGTACGACATCTCCCACTGCATGACCAAACTGGTCATTGACAGACTTGAAGTAGTCGAGGTCGATCAAGATGACACAAATGGAGCTGGGAACGCGATCTAACCGCTGCCACTCTTCGGCGAGTCGTCTCTCGAATACCATCCGATTAGCGAGCCCTGTCACAGGGTCGACGAGAGCATGTTGTAAAATCTGCTTGACCGAACTCCAGCGAAGATACAGTTCATCTTCCAAGAAGATGGCAGCCAGATCGTCATCTCCCGAGGAAATGGTGGTTCCAAAAAATTCATTGAGCGGATTCGTGCTGTCCGACTGCTGCTGCTGACGATGGCCTGGCGAATAAGAATCCAGCCGAGCACTAATCGTTGATTCGAGTGGCATTTCATACCACCGGCGGCGCTCCACTGGATCAGGTGAGGCGACTTTCTTCAAAAGCTCTTCTGTTTCAACAACTCCAAGAATCGCCCCCAGCCCATCGACAACAATCAAATAACGATGCTCGTCTAAATCAACAGTGCTGAGCACATCTCCAACGAGTTGTGTGTGCAAAAACTGACGAGACTTTTCCTTAGCCCCACCCTCGTGCGTCAATCTGAATTCACGTTCCAACATAGCTATCGCATCCAATCAATGTCTTTTTGAGATTACGCTCGCCCAAAATTCACTGACGCATTTTTCAATGAAGCTTGGACAATCGCGTCTCTGGCGAGCTCCTGTCTCTCCGACGACGCATGAGTCTCTCTCAAACAGAGGCCTTGAAGCACTGAACCCGCTTATTGCTTAAAAACTGTAAGACAAGAACGAACAGAGAGCGTAAAGAAAAACAGGAATTCTTCGAGTTCTACTGAAGAATTCCAAAATGGTGAGCCTCAACAACATGCCCCACCTCAACACTTCAAATGATGCTGAATTACATCAATGTGAGTTAAAGAATCGCCTGCCTGATCCGGCAGGACGATTCGTAATAGCTGGAGTGCCCGAAGGGACTCATGGTGTAGCAAAAAAACAACACCGCTCCCAATTCGAACTAACCGCAAGAAAGCAACCACTGGGTTCGGAACGGCACTCAGAAAGACTGCACCCAGAAAGAGGTCACTTAGAAAGACCGGACGCTACGACTCCAAACAATTGTGTTGCCCATCGCAACGAGGTGCTGACTGAGTTTGCTTACACTGGCACAGCTTGACTTCTCCATCTGCCTCAGCAGTAAACACAATGGGATTAAACCCTGTCCCTTTGTGGGCACCGTTGCAAAACGGTTGATTCTCTGAAAGGCCGCAGGTGCAATAGGCGTACTTCTTGCCTTCCTCAAGCATGACTTTCGCAGGTTGTCGACCAGCAATTTTAGGAAGTTCAGACATTATGAATCGTTTCTATGAAATTTAAGAAAGAGAAATACCAGAGCAAATTTACTACTCGGCTTAACAGTTCTGTCTCGTAGCGAACAGCAAGTTTTGAAACCAGTTCTAGAATTGGTTCTGAAACCTGATATTGCTCTCTCAAACGTTGAGACAAGCGGCTATTCCAGAGTTTTTCGGACTGGTTCTAAAATTGGTTAGAGCAAACTGCTCTCACGAAAACTGCTTGACGACCGCTAAGCCGTCAAACGCGTTTATTACTGAAAGACTTCGTGACAGGCATCACAGGATTGATTCGCTGCATCAAACCATTTTCGCCCTTCGGTTTTATCCTTGGCACGAATCGCTTCTGCCAACTTGGTCGAAGCGTGAATAAAATCGTCCGCATGCTTATGCCACTTCGGAAGATCCGCTTCATTTTTCACTTCGTGTGTATCAGCTTTCATTGCCAGCCCGAGAATTGCCCAGGTTGTCGCGTGAACGGGTTCACCTTCTTTTCCGCGAGGTCGTCTTAGAACTCTCAAAATCGCACCGTTTCGAGAATTGACCTCTTCCATCATTGGATGCATGTTGATGAGCTTGTTCCAAGCGTGCAACTTGGCTGCCTCTCCGGTCGCCTTACCGGCTTGAGCCAACTTCACCTGCTCGAAAGCAGCTTTCGCATCGTCCAGACTGCTGTCTTTTTTGAACATCAATGCTGCGTCTCGCAGAGCAGCTCCTTGAATCGTCGTGTCACCTGCATCTTGATGCTCAGCCAATGCTTGCCCGAGACAGGCTAATAGACCAAACGACTGACGAATCTGCTTCGGACGGTTCTCTTCATAGCCGTCTGAATCCTCCAGCGACTTTGACAACACTTCGACTTGCGTCTTGACTTCAAAAACAATGTCGTCGAGTGGAGCAACTGTTTCCACAGCAACAGGAGCCTGAGCCAAAGCAAATTGCCCGACACTACACCAGACAACGAAACAAAAGACTTGAAACTTAATCATGATCACGCTTTCAGAAATCCAAAAAGGCGACGAAACAAAAGGATGAGCCAGTTCAAAACTGACGGACAAACCCGATCGTTACAATTGAAACAACAAACAAAAAGGCAGTCCCATTGACCACCACCGAAACGACACTGACTCCTCGTTGATCTCGTGATTTTATCAAATCAACGAGACCGGCAACCAGTCCCAGCAATGCCATGGTCGACCCGCCTAGCAGCACTGCCCCCAAAAAAGGCATGAGCATTGACTGGTCCCCCAAATCGGGAGCTGCGTAGTTGACGACTATACCAGTGACGACAAAAAGAAGAAGACAAGAAATCGTGAGCATCATCGAGGAAAATGCGATTAATCGCGGTAGCGGCCAGTTCTTGGGTTCGCCACTCCATTTACCTGAAGTCGTAGAATTCATATGTCCTCCTCCTACCGTGAACAGTCCATAAGACCTGCACCTCTGACCTCGCATCAATGAAAACCGAGATGTCTGGTGTCTCGATTCGCTTGACAACGCCGAGAGTAGCCATGATGATCAAATCCACGTCAATTGGAAAGTGATGCACGATTCCGCATCGTTTGTGAATACTCCTATTTCTTCGTCCTGTTTCCTGAATGAGTTTTAGAGAGCAAGATCGTTCCCTAAATTATCGTTTCCGGATCAACATCTGCCGGATGAAACAGGACAAAACTGCAGGAAGTAGATTATGTCCGCAGGACAACGTCGTCTCGATATCGAGCAAATTGGTGATGTAACCGTCGCGAAATTCGTCGACAAGAAGATTCTTGACGAGAACAATATCCAAATGATTGGAAATCAATTATTTGGACTCGTTGAAGAAGATGACCGGAAGAAAATTGTGCTCGACTTTACAGCCGTCGAGTATCTCTCAAGTGCGGCACTTGGCAAGCTGATTACGATGGACAAAAAAGTGAAATCCGCTGGCGGCAAGCTTCGCTTGTGCTCCATCCGCCCAGACATTTATGAAGTGTTCGCAATCACCCGACTGAACAAACTCTTTGATATCCACGACGATCAGGAATCCGCGCTCGCAGGTTTTTAAACGCGGTTCGGTTCTTCTATTCTCGCATTTACTTCACAGCAGGCCATCCCTTCATGGCTGATGCCTTTGAATTTGAAGTCACAATTCCGAGTGACACCTCTCAGGGTCATGAGGTGCAGGAACGGATTCTCACTCAGCTAGAGCAAGTTGGCTTTACTGACAGGGATCTGTTCGGGGTGAAGCTTGCGCTCGAAGAAGGGATCGTCAATGCCATCAAACACGGAAATGGCATGGACCCCAGCAAGAATGTCTTCGTGAAATGTGAATACAATGGAGAGCTAGTCCGTGTCATCATCGAGGACGAAGGTCCGGGATTCGACATCAACGAAGTCCCCGACCCGACCGACGACGACAACCTCGAAAAGCCGAGCGGCCGTGGCCTGATGCTCATGAAAGCATTCATGACCAACATCGAATATAACGATTCTGGAAACCGGGTCACACTCGAAAAAAAACGAACAGTTGAAGACGAATAATCGTCCGCTGCAAGTTGCCCCAAAACTCGCTTCACCCTTCTCAACGCGTGGCGCACAGTAAATTTGCTGATGAACGCGTTCTTCACGGGCAAACGGAAGAGCAAACCGCCCTGAACAGAACGTAAAGACAAAGCGGGATTTGCTCTCAATCAACCTCATCGCCTTACATGTGGATCGTTCGCTTATCGACCGCTAAGGCTGCCTCTTTGATCGTTTCACTAAGCGTCGGGTGTGCATGGCAGGTTCGTGCGATGTCTTCGCTACTGGCTCCGAACTCAATGGCTGCCACACATTCTGCAATCAACTCTCCGGCATTCGCACCGATAATATGCACCCCTAAAACGCGGTCCGTCTTCGCATCTGCCAGAATTTTCACTTTCCCTTCAAGGTGCCCACTCGCACGTGCACGACCGTTCGCCATGAACGGGAAGGATCCTTTACGGTACTCGATCCCGGATTCTTTGAGTTCGTCTTCAGTTTTCCCGACCGATGCAATTTCCGGATCGGTATAAACAACAGAGGGAATTGCATTGTAATTGACATGCCCATACGAAGAGAAAAGCTGCTCAACGCAGGCGATTCCTTCTTCCTCTGCCTTGTGAGCCAGCATCGCACCGCCGATCAAATCTCCGACCGCAAAAACCCCGGGCGCACTGGTTTGATACCTTGAGTTCACCTTCACAAAACCTCGCTGGTCAACCTCAACACCAGCCTCTTCCAAACCAAGACTGCCGGTATTCGGACGCCGACCGACAGCCATGAGCACTTTCTCACATCGCAACGGTTCCTGCCCATCAATCAAAACGTCAACCGTCTTGCGGTTTATCTTCACACCGGTGACTTTTGCGCCCAGCTGGAATTCGAGCCCCTGTTGCTTGAACAACTTCAAGGCTTCCTTGGCAATCTCAGAATCCAGACCGGGGAGGATTCGATCCATGTACTCAAGAACAGTCACCTGTGAGCCGAGTCGTCGCCAAACCGTCCCCAGTTCCAGCCCAATGACTCCCCCTCCAATGACGACCATCTGCTTCGGAACCTCGTCATACTTCAAGGCTTCCGTGCTACTGCCGACGTATTCGCCATCGATGCTCATCCCGGGTAATGATGCAGGAACACTCCCAGTCGCCAGCAAAATTTGATCAGCCTCGACTTGCACTTCTTCGCCACGAGAGGAGATCGTCACCTGACCCTTGCCCGTCAACTTTCCGTGCCCAACAAGCCGTTCGATCTTGTTCTTTTTCATCAACCCATCGATGCCACCCGCCAGTGTGTCGACGACACCAGACTTGTGCTTCATCATCGCTGCCAGATCCAGCTGCACTTTGGAAAAGGTAACACCACGATCTTTCATGCCGACCTGGGCATTTTCATATAAATGGGAGGACTCCAGAAGCGCCTTACTCGGAATACACCCCACCCTTAAACAGGTTCCGCCGAGTTGCTTTTCTTTTTCGACAATTGCCACCTTTTTACCAAGCTGAGCGGCTCGAATCGCAGCCACATAGCCACCAGGTCCAGCACCAATGACAACAAGATCAAATTTCGCCATGACAGTCACAATAATTTCAAAATATCGCTAAGAGAAAAAGCTGTTCAATCCGAGCACGCTTGCCTCCTTGATAAGGTTTTTTGGAATACTTCGCCAGAAACTCACACAGAGAATTCAACACGAATCTGAAATTGATCGCTCAGCGTGGCGAGATTGCCGAAACCAAGAGCCACTACAAAGATTACGGAGATCCGCTCAACATGACGCTCCATACCCCCACTTACTTTCCTAAACTGCCCAAGCGTCATCAAAACGACTCAAAAACGCCTCCGAAAAATCATTACGACAACACCCCTCTAACACACACGCCACCGACACAAGAAAATGTAACCGACAACTAAGAAACAACTTACGTCAAAACCGGCAATTATTGCCGACTTTTGGCGCGCATCTCGCATTCTGGTTCATGCACTTCAACGTCGAAGTGACCAATCAACCAGGAGAAAAGCCATGTTCGCCAAGATGACAACAATCGCAAGTTCAATCGCTTTGCTCACTCTATTGGGATCAACCGCCCAAGCATCCGAGCACAACGCAAGATACCGTCACCTCGACGACATTGTCTTCGCTGCCTATGTTGATGCTCGCGAACTACGCTGGGAACTCCACGACGACTTCATCGCTTCTCATGATTACGAACACCTCCTCGAAGATGCTGACGCCATCCTCACGTCCCTGCAAAAACTGGAACGAACGATCCTCCGTGAAAATTCCGACCTAACGATTGCTCGTGAGGCTGACCTTGTACAACGAAACTTATCAACGCTCACCCGACACCTGAACGGCAGCGACTTCGCTCGCGGGAGACATGAACGTCACCGAACGACATACAACGGTCGCGGGTATGTCTTCTCCCCCGAGACACAACACGTTGGGCGAACCCATGTGCGAACTGCATTGAGGTTGATCGCAAAGATCGAAGATGCACTCGCCCACCTTCGAGACGAAGTCCGCCCAATCTCGCATCACCACCGAAGCACTCCGCCACGAGCAGTTCCAGTTCCACAGCCTCAACCTGGACCAATTCTTGTTCCTAGAAACTCAAGCTACAGACCAGACCGCTCCGTCGAAATCCCGGTTGGAAACCACAGATCTCTTCGAATCGGCTTCTAGTGCAGCTTGCTCTTCCACATGCCCGTGAAGAACGCGTTCTGCCTGCCCTGTTCCGGAAAGTTTCGATAGCAAGCCAAATCACGGCCTGATCCTCAAAGATCAGGCCGTGATTTTTTTGTGATGAAGCTCGTTCAAGACTCTTCCATCCAAGCCAGATAGCTCTCTCGCCCTCTAGGATTCGTCATCCAGGAAGTATCCGGCTCCTTGAGTTTCAGGGCATCCTCGACTGTCAACCACCCTTTGGGGAGCGGCATTGAGCTGATGGTCCCTTTGCGGGTTCTCCATTGAAACTTCTTATCCCTCTCAGCGATCTGTGCCACCTCAAGTGTGATGCGCGCATCTTGCTTCACATACTCAAGCACCTTGTCGTACTCTCCACTGGCCCACAACTTCGGGACCTCGATCCCAGCAACACCTGTCAACTTTCCTGAAACATCGAGCCCCTTCGCTGCGGCATCCAATCCGACAGGGAAACCTTTCTCGCAGACGATATGAAACATCATGTCGATGTGCTCACGCGCAAGCTGCTTGCACTCCTCAAGCATCCCGGACTCCTCAGCGAGGAGATCGAAGTCAAAACTCAAACCATTCCAAGTGAGAATCGAATAGCCCTGTTGAGTTAGCTCGATCAAATGCTGCACGAAGGCTGCCACATCAACCTGCGACATCTGGGGAGCAGGCCGAGGCTGATTCTTCTCACCCGCTTGATGTTCGAGACTGTGCCAGACTTCCGGTTCTGCTTGATCATTTTGAAACGTTGCGATGCACGAAATCCCCAACGGACGATGCGGTTTCCAGTCGAAACCGTCTCCGGGAACATCTTTGGCAGTTTCAATATCGAAGGCGATCTGTTTTTTCATAAGAATTCGATTATATTTAACATCCAGAAAAGACTTGAGCCCACTCGAGCGACATGCACTCGTTCAGACCTTCATAAGCCCATATCACAGCCCGCAAAGAGAACAGGTCGAAGTTGCCATGAGATCAATCCCCAAGCTGAGACTGATTGCTTTTACGACACTGATTCTGGGGCTCATTTCCTCAACGCAAGCGAGCGACCAACCAACGGGCCACCTTGGCAAAGGAACGATTTGGGAAACACCATGGTACACAATTGACAGCGGCAAAGAGGGCCCAACTGTGATCGTGACAGGTGGAATTCACGGAAACGAACCAGCCGGAGCAACCGCTGCAGAGCAAATCCGACATTGGGATATCGATGCAGGCAAGCTGATTGTCGTCCCGAAAGTCAATCGATTGGGGCTCACCGCAGAGACCCGATGGTTTCCCCCAGAGCGAAACAACAGACCTCTCCGGGACTTGAACCGAAACTTCCCAACGAAAGAGAACCCCGCCCCACGAACCCCATTGGCCACGGATGTCTGGAAATTAGTGGAATCAACAAAGCCAGATTACGTAGTCGACTTACACGAAGGATTCGACTTCCATATCGCGAACTCGAAGTCGGTAGGGTCGAGTATTATTTTTGCTAAATCAAATGAGCGCACGGAACTGGCCAACGCAATGCACAAGGCTGTCAACAAAACAGTCACAGACAAAGACCGCAAGATAGTGCTGCTCTCAAAGTCTGGTGCAGTCAATGGAAGCCTGGTCCGTGCCTGCCAGGACAGACTGAACGCCAGCGGATTCATCCTGGAGACCACCTTCAAGGATCAACCACTCTCACTTCGAACGCGTCAACACCGCGTTATGGTTTCCACCCTCTTTCAGAAAATTGGTCTCATCGATCAGGACCAAAGCCATCGAGTCGCACCCTCGAAAGATGCGAGCGTCATCCAGATCGGCATGTATGATTCAGCAGGAGCAACCGGGAACGGGATCAAGAATTTCAACAAACTGTTCAACTCGAACAATCAATTCAACATGACGCAAATTGGGCCTGCCGACATGATCCCCGAAGTTCTTAATCAGTTCGACGTTCTTCTTTTCCCAGGAGGAAGCGGCAGCAAACAGGGCAAAGCAATAGGCGAGAAAGGCCGAGACGAAATTCGCAAATTCGGCGAAGAGGGTGGAGGCGTCGTCGGAGTCTGTGCGGGAGCGTATCTATGCTCATCTCATTACACCTGGTCTCTCAATATGATCAACTCGGCTGTCTTCAATGAGACCATCGAAATCCCCGGAGTCGGTCGCAAATCGATGTGGTATCGAGGAAAATCGAGCCAGGTCGAGATGGAATTTGACCAATCTGCTGAGCCAATCTTCAATCGATCCGACCTCGCCAAGGTGCGATACCATAACGGTCCCATCGTCAGCAAAGGGAAGAATACAAGTCTCCCGGACTTCACAGCTCTGGCGTGGTTTCGGTCTGAAGTCGCGAAATACGAACCACAGAAAGGGACAATGATCGACACCCCCGCCATCATCACTGCCCCGTACGGAAAAGGTCGAGTCCTCTGCATCAGCCCTCACCCAGAATCAACACCCGGACTTGAACCTGCAATTCTCGACGCCATTAAATACGTCCGACCGCAAGAGAAATAGAGAAGCAGCCACTACAAGACCGGACTTGAATCCGATCAGTTTCCTGCTTGGCCTCGCAACTCGCTTGCCGTTCGACAAACGGACAAATAGCCCACAGAAACGAGCAAAAAAGCTTCCGTCAGGACATCAACGAGTCCCGCTCAAGCAGCGGAATCTTCAACCGACACCTACACCACTTCAGAGTGGGAGCAGGTGACAACTTCTCTACCGATCGATTTCACCCATCACGATATCAAGCGATCCCACAATAGATGGGACGTCAGCCAGGAGAACCCCTTCACAGAGGGGACCAGTCACGGAAAGATTACAGAAACAAGAGCTTTTCGCTCGTGCACGCAACGGTTCTGCTTGACCATCGCCAACGAGGTAGAATCCCATTTGCCCACGTGGGCATTCGGTTTCGAGATAAACTTCATCAACCGGAAGTTTCGTGTTCATCTTAAATGGAACACGATGCTCACCTTCCGTGTGTGGGTATTTTTCAATGCCCTGCCGAAGAAGCTTGATGGATTCGACAATCTCGAGCATGCGAACAAAGAAGCGACACCAGTTATCGCCTAAAACGACCTGCCTTGGGATTCCACTTTCCCCTTCAAACGGGGCGGAGATCACGTTGAAGTCGTAACCTTCATACATGCGGGTATAGATCTCTTCGCCATCGCGACGTAAGTCGTAATCGACTCCACTACCACGAAGGACCGGACCAGTACAGCCGTAATCAGTCGCCATTTCGGCGGACATCGCTCCAAGCCCGGCTGTGCGGTTAATGAAAATCGCATTACGCGTCAGCAGGATGTGATATTCCTTGATACGATCCTCGAGCCACTCAATAAACATCAAAACGGCATCGGTCCAAAGCAATTTCATCTTGGGATCTCTGCCAGTCAAAGAGGCCAGCCCCGGTGGAATTTCGATCATCCCGGGAAGATCGTGGGTTGCTCCCCCGATCGTCAGGTAGCTGTAAGTCAGGCGAGCACCACAAGCTTCTTCAAACAGATCGAGAACAATTTCCCGCTCACGGAAGGCATACAGAAACGGACTGAATGAACCGAGATCGAGCCCATAAGCGCCCATACCAACAAGGTGACTGGCGATGCGTCCAAGCTCAGCGATGATCAGCCGAACGTTCATGGCCTTTTCAGGAACCTCTAAGCCGACGAGCTTTTCAAAAGCCAACGACATCCCGAGATTCATATTCATCCCGGCGAGATAATCCATTCGATCGGTGTAAGGAACCCACTGGGCACCTGCCAGATTCTCACCAATTTTTTCAGCACAGCGATGCAAATAGCCGATGTGTGGCGTGACTTCGTACACGACCTCACCATCAGTTCTCAGCAACAGTCGCAACACACCGTGGGTACTTGGATGCTGCGGTCCCATGTTGATCAGCATTTCGTCCGTACGGACATCGAATTCGATAATTCGCTGATCTTCAAGTTGTGTTGCCATAGCCAGTCTCAGTATATCAGAGGTCTCAACGGGTTGAGCCGGTAGGAAATGTTGTTGCAGTAATCAGTTGTTGAAATCACTCAATCGACAGGATCAACTACTTAGCACGAACACCGTGGTACTCCAGAGGGAATTCATAATCTTTGCGGAGCGGATGACCTTCCCAGTCGTCCGGACAAAGAATGCGGAGTGGATTGGGATGTCCCAGAAAGTTGATACCGACCAGATCGAAGGCTTCACGTTCGTGCCAGTCAGCGATTCCCCAGACGCCAGCGACTGAAGGAACCTCTGGCAGTTTCCCTTCCTCGTTATCTTTCCAGCGAGGAAGGACCACCTTGAGTGTCACTCGATGCTTCAGCGAGATACTCAATAGGTGATACACCACCTCGAGATGAGGCTCGTACGGAAATTTCTTTGCCAGTTTGGGATCTGTCTCCAGATAGTCCACGCCAGTCAGGTTGGCGAGCATTTCAAACTTGTATTTGTCTTCGGTCTTCAAAAACGAACAGACATCGGCAATCGATTCGGCGGCGACTTCGATCCAGGGATCAATCGTTTCCGAATTCAAAGCGACGATAGAATCGCTGCCGAATTTTTCTGTCAGTGCGTCGAAGATTTCCTGAGGTGTCATAGCTTCGAACCAAGATTGAAAGAACGTGCCCAAAAACGACGTTCTTTAGGTCAGGAGACGAGAGTGGTTTCGTGTTTTTTCTCAACGAGCGTATGTGTTTTCGGTTGAGCCTTAGCCGTTTTCGCCTGCTCGACCATCGCTCGGACCCAATCCAGGTCACCACGCTTCCAAACATACGCAAAGCCAACAAGCAGCACACCGAAGAAGACAGCGATGTCCGCAAAACCTGTCCAGGCAAGACGCAAGGCATCTGCGGAAGCAATGGCGGTCTCGGCAACAGTTGTCCCAGGCTCAAGGTTCAGCAACTTGTCTGTCAGATTATTTCGAGCCGCTTCGCTCAAGCGCGAGTCAGCAAGCTGAGTCGCTCCCCCAAAGACGACAGCCCAAGGGAAGAAGAAGACAACCTCCACGTCGAAGATAATGAACAGCAACGCCACGACGTAAAACCGGATGTCGAACTGGACATAGCTCGAACCAATCGTCGGCTCACCACATTCGTAGACCGCATCCTTCTCAGGAGTTGGCAAGAATGGGCGAACTAATCGACCAATCAGCATTGGAGCAGCTACGAGAACTGTTCCAGCGATAATGAACAAGAGAAAGTGAAGCGTCAGGTCCGTCATGGATTAACCGTGATTTGTCGACGAAAAATGATAATTACTCAGACTCTGCATACTCGAAGGGACTCGGCTCGCCCTTCACCCAGACTGGTTCGTACAGAACCTTTGACTCTGCAACAACTGTCGGGTTCAAAGTGGCTTGCCCCCATGCAGTTTGCAGTGGCATCTTCGCAAAGTCGACGACACAACCATCTCGGCTGTAACAGCTAAGATCGTGATTCGATCCCATAAAGATGCAATCGACGGGGCATGGCTCAACACACAAAGCACAGAACATACACTTCGTGTAATCAATCGTGAACCCATCGATACGGAAACCTTTTCCGACCGGGCTTTTTTCTTTTTCGATGTAGATACAGTCAACCGGGCAAGCAACCGCACACTTTTCACAACCGATACAGGTCGTCAAATCGAAACGATGAAATCCACGATAGCGTGCTTTCACCGGAACCGGGGTTTCCGGATACTCATAGATTTGTGCAAAAGCTTTACGTTCGTAGGTCGCTCCCATTGTAAAGAGCGTCACCCACATCCCTCTCAAGACGGTGGAAACGGCGTTCCACACGTTTCGAAACCAGTTCAGCATGATATTATCGCAAGTCTGGCGGTTCGACGAAAACATGACAAACAGCAACACTCCAAAGAGCATCGCAATTGCCACCAACTCATGAGCCTAACAAAACCCAAACAAAAATTCGTAACCCCAATAATCCACAAGGGTTCCAAGGAGCATTGCTAGCGTTTCTCAAAGTGTGCAAGGCATTATAGGTCGATCAGCGTCTCTCGCAACCGAGCCTGTTCACCCGGTTGGCAGCATTCCCGAAGTAGGGAATAAACTTTGAGAAAATTCCCCCATGGCCTTGTCAAGTTTTGAATATTACAAGGCTTAAGGAACTTGGCACGATCTGTGATCATGTGACTTTACTTGACGAGACTCGGATCTTTTGCCTTCAAGTTCATTCCACTCTGGGGCAAATTCAACGACCGACTTCGTCCTCTCTCGTGGCGAGCAGTTTATGAAGTCTGGAAAGTGACCTTCATGAGCACACCAGGTATTGAAAACGCTTTAGAGCATCTTTCGAATTGGTTTGCAGATTCTGCCTCGTGGCGAACAGCAATTTTATTAACGAAACGCGTTCTTCACGGGCACACGGTAGGGCAAACTGCTCTAGAACTCTCCGACCTCAATGCCATCGGCACGGTCAAGTAGACGCCGATATGTGGCGACGTCGATATTTTCTGAGAGAAACCTGACAGATCCATCGCAGAGCAAGAACTGAGCTCCCCCCACATGATGGCTCCCAAAGCCGCCGGGATCGAAAGCAAGACGCGAAACCAGTTCTGGAGTCGGGGGGCGCGGTTGGTCTGAGGCTTTTCCTTCACCGCTTCCTTCACCCCCGTCCTCGTCGCCAAACCCACCAAGTGATTCATCGCCACCCATCCCATATCCGCCATACCCACCGTCCCCCTCTCCCATCAACGTTTCGTACTCAGCGCGGATAATTTCATTCGGTTCGGAAGTCATATCGTTGTAATAACGTGAACCTTCTGGTGTCTGATTGATCAGAATGCCGCCGTTGCGCAGCGATGAACGTGTTCCAGATGCCCAACCAAGATCTTCCGGGCTCCGTTTGGCTTCACCCGCCATGAGAGTGTGTGTCGCCCCATCATAAATTTCGTGGTAACGAACTCGGCTGTTCAGAAACAGAACCCCATGATTATTGGTATCGATCGGGGCGGAACGGTGATGGTGATTTCCAGCATAGTTACTGAGAACAACGCTTTGATTTTCAGGAAGCGAATGAATTGATGCAGGATCAGACGGACAGAGATACGTTTGAATCGAAACTTTTCGAGGTGGCAAGTTTGCTTCGGCGTAAATACTGAGGTCTCCATCAATCGCTTCTGAGAGCAGCGATTCGTCAAGGTAAGGCAAGATCGAAACCAGCCAACTGTGGTGATAGCCTTTCGCAGCCTGCTCAATCGGGCCTGTCGAATTCACGACACCGGGGGGAAGTGTCTCAAAAGAGTTGTAGTAGCTATGAACCGCAAAGCCGATTTGCTTCAGGTTATTTTTACATTCCGTTCGACGTGCCGCCTCGCGAGCTTGCTGGACCGCAGGCAATAGCAACGCAATAAGGATCGCTGTAATCGCCACGACGACGAGAAGTTCGATCAGAGTAAACCCGCGATGCTTTTTCACTCGGAGATCCTTTTCGGTCACGAGATTCACGAATACCTGCAATTTCACAGACGAAAGAATTCCCAATGCTCACAGACAGATTACAAGCTGCACAGCTCTCAGAATAGTCACGATCGAGTGATTGCGACTATTCTGGATGCCTCTTCCGCAGCCGCAAACGGAGTCCAGTTCAAAGTTTTACGCTCGACTGGTAGACACTGTTGGAGTTATTTCGAAGTTTCTGCAAAGACCGTGAAGCCTCAACCACTAGAGCCTCTCCCAGTTCCGCAGAGACCGTTCTTCGCATTAAGTTTTTCCAAAAATGCTCTGGTTGACGTAGAATTCCCAATGCTCCGGAAAGGACGAGCTTCGAACAGCAGGGAGACAGAAGACTGCAGAACATCACGCCCCCGGTTTCTTCCCTGAATACACTCGATCGCTCGCTCCTTACAACGGCAGTCACTCTTTGCTCAGCGCCCCGACACGGTTTTCACGGGTGGAGCAGCGAACATATCCCCATATTGATGTGTCGATGTTCATCACAACATTGAAATTTGACGACGCGTGAGGATGAAGCGATGAATCGTAAGCAGCTTACAAAATTAGGAATCCCGGAGTATTGCACACTCGAGGCGATGCAGGGAATCCAATCCGCTGTGAAAGCAGGATTGCGAGGGAAGGATGCAAAGCAACGTTTAATCGCTGTCGTCGCTGCTCCGCAAGAGTATCTGAACGATGAGCACTTCGCCGAATTCGCTAACGCGTTCACTGAAGTCGAAGAGACCGAACCGTCAACGCCTGTCGACTACGCAGTTTGGGGTAACGAGTTCATCGACGAGATGTCTCACAAACAAATGCGAGAAGCCTGTTCGCTGCCGCACGCGGTGGCAGGAGCGTTAATGCCTGATGCGCACCTCGGCTACGGCCTTCCTATCGGTGGAGTTTTGGCTCTCGAAGGGGCGGTCTGTCCGTACGCAGTCGGTGTCGACATTGCCTGCCGAATGAAATTGTCGGTCCTCGATTTGCCCACAGATTTCCTTGCAGACGATAAGCGACGTCGTGAGCTGACGACTGCGCTTGAAAAAGGAACGGTTTTCGGGACCGGAAAAGCCTGGAAACCGCGGAAAGATCATGACGTCATGGATCAGGACTGGACAGTCAGCCGAATTACACGTGAAAGCAAAGACAAAGCCTGGAACCAGCTCGGAACTTCCGGTTCCGGCAACCACTTTGTCGAATTCGGCCTGTTGACGATCACCGAGGAGGAAGCAGGCATCGGAGTTGCGCCTGGCGAATATGTCGCCCTGTTGAGCCATAGCGGAAGTCGGGGAACTGGACATGCTGTCTGTTCAACTTACAGTGCGATTGCTCGCAAGAAATTGCCGCGACGATACGCACACGTCGGTCGACTGGCTTGGTTGGAACTCGATTCTCAGGAAGGCCAGGAATACTGGGCAGCCATGAACTTGATGGGTGACTACGCCTCAGCGAACCATGCAGTGATCCATCGCAACGTCGTGAAACTGGCAGGCGCGAGCGTGCTGGGAGGGGTTGAGAACCATCACAACTTTGCGTGGAAAGAAGTCCACAACGGTCGTGAAGTCATTGTCCACCGAAAAGGGGCAACCCCAGCTGGTGAAGGTGTTCTGGGAGTCATCCCGGGATCGATGGCAACGCCCGCGTATGTGGTCCGTGGAAAAGGGAACGCTGCATCATTGCACTCAGCCGCTCACGGAGCTGGTCGAGTGATGTCTCGCAAGAAAGCGAACTCGATGTATCGGATCCAGTCAGTCCGGACAAACTTGAAAGCCCAAGGAGTTCACGTAATTTCCGCCGGCTCAGACGAAGTTCCGATGGTGTACAAAAACATCGAGGACGTCATGAACGCGCAAACCGATCTTGTTACGAAGGTCGCACGTTTCGACCCTTTAATTGTCAAAATGTGCGGAGACGGCAGTCGACCTGAAGACTAGAATTAGTCCGAAAACCTCTGGAATAGACGATATCTCAACGTTTGAGAGAGCAATTTCAAGTTTCAGGATCAGTTCTAAACACTTTCGTGTTTCTGTGTCCGTGAAGAGTGCTTTTCTTGCGATGAACCACTCATGCCCACGAGACAGTTCGCGTACATCTTTTCAAATGGATGAAGCTTCGAGCGGGGGGAGTTGCCTCTGCTCGAAGTGAATCCACCAATTCGCAACAGACCATTCCGGTTTCTGCTCAAAACCCCGAGGGAGAAGCAAGGAATGCCGCTCAGCCCCTGTTTGCAAAAATTTCTCTTGCCTCAGAATGCGGATTGTCCTAGAAGTGACACGGCATGATGCCAGACCACCAAAAAAGACTGCTTGCAGGGACGCAGGACAATGCCGTTCACACTACGAGAACTCGCTGAATCACTGAACGGGAGCATTCAGGGTGACGCCGAAATGAGCGTGACTGATGTTGCAGCTCTCGAACACGCGAGCCTCACCGATCTCTCATATCTTGATTCAAAAAAACAACTTAGAGCGATCCTCAGTTCGTCTGCCGGAGCTGTTCTTACAACTCCTGATCTTGCAGAACTCGCCCGAAAGCAAGGCTCGGAGTGCAATTTCATTCTTGTCGAGGAGCCGCAGGCGGCCTTCATCGAGGCCATGCTTCGCTTCCGTCCATTGCCTGGACCCTCAACGATTGGGCTCTCTGCGAAAGCAGAAATTCATGAAACAGCCCAATTTGGTCACGGATGCCATGTCTTTCCGAATGCTTACATCGGCAAAAATGTTGTTGTGGGAAGTAACTGCGAAATTGGCCCCGGCGCGGTCATTCATGACAACTGCGTGATCGGCGACGACTGTGTCATTCACGCGAACGCTGTCCTCTACCACAACGTGACCCTCGGAGACCGGGTCATCCTACATGCCGGAGCCGTCATCGGTGCAGACGGATTTGGCTACCGGTTTGTGAATGGTGGATTCGTTAAAATCCCGCACACGGGGACTGTCATCATCGAGAACGATGTCGAGATCGGAGCTGTCACCACAGTCGATCGAGGCATGATTGGTGCAACTGTCATTGGACAAGGAACCAAGCTCGACAATCAGGTGATGATTGCCCACAACTGCCAGATCGGAAAACACAACGTCTATGCTTCGCAAGTCGGAATTGCGGGCTCATGCACTATTGGTGACTACGTACAAATGGGCGGACAGGTCGGAGTTGTCGATCATGTGAAGATTGGTTCCGGGGCGAAATTCGGAGGGAAAGCAGGCGTAGCCTGGGACATGCCTGCTGCAGGAACCTTCCACGGAACTCCTGCAATCAACGAAAAAGAAGCCATTCGAAATCATTTCAGCCTGCAGAGGCTTCCTGAACTTCGCGAACAGGTCAAAGCCCTGACGAATCAACTCGCAGAACTTCAGGAACAGTTGGCAGAACAGCAGGAACCTGTCCAATCGAAATCCGCAGCTTGATCGCTGTCACGTTATTTTTTTCCAAACGATGAATAATCGAAGAGAGACTAACAAGCCATTTGAAATCGTTGTTACACATTTAGACGACGCCTCCTTCAAAGGAACTTGTTAGCACGAAAAAGATTGTCCCGTCACTTTTCATTTAGTATTTCAGCTCAACTATGTCGGACTCGTATCGAGAACGAATCCTTTCGATCCCTCCTCGCCCAGGAGACCGGGTTGGTCTTCTGGCTGGCTGGGGGCGATTCCCCATTGTCTTTGCCAAAACAGCGAAAGAGCAAGGGTTCTCGGTGCAATGTATTGGCATCGAGGGAATGGCTTCTGACGAGTTGGCGGACGTTTGCGATCACTATCGGACTGCCCCGTTGGCGCGGATTGGTCGAGCGGTTCGGTACTTCCAAAAACGACGTGTCACCCAAGCTGTGATGGCGGGCAAGGTCGAAAAGAAAGTCCTTTTTGATCCTTTCCGATTATGGCGTCTCTGGCCTGACTGGAGAACCGCCGTCATGTGGGTGCGACACACTGCAAACAAAAAAGACGATACCATCCTTCTCGCAGTGATTCGCGAGTTTGAGCAGGACGGGATTCACTTCCGCTCCGCCTTAGAGTTTTGCCCGGAGATTCTCGTGAAACACGGATTCCTCACCAAGAAACACCCTTCAGCCGCACAGTGGAAAGATATTCATTTCGGCTGGGAAATGGCCAAGAAAATGGGTGAACTGGATATCGGCCAGTCAATCGTCGTCAACGACACAGCCGTGATCGCAGTCGAAGCTATCGAAGGGACCGACCTGTGCATCCGCAGAGCAGGCACGCTCTGTCGCCGTGGCGGAATGACCGTCGTCAAGGTCGCGAAACCAAACCAGGACATGCGATTTGATGTCCCGACCATTGGACTTCAAACGTTACAAACCATGCGAGAATCCGGCGCCCGCGTTCTGGCAATCGAATCCGGGATGACCATCATTCTCGACGAACCCGAAGTCCTGAAACTCGCAGACAAACTGGGAATCGCCATCGTTTCAATCAAAGCCGAAGAACTAAAACTCCGAGCCGTCGCTTAGAGCAGTTCGTAGCTGTGAAGATCTGCCTCACATCTACATTGAACTCATATTGAACTCATAGCCTGTTCGTCGCAGTCACAGTCCCGCAAGACAACGCGAATTGTCACTTAAAAAATCCAGAGTGGGCCTGTAAGCCGGGTTCTGTCGGGAGTGATCATTTCTCTGGGGTGCTGATTGCTCAAGCACCTCGACGCGACCGACCCGGACGTCTAACGCAGCGAACAGCTACGTGTGCATCACGTTGCCGCAACACACTTCGCCCTGCTTGGTCTTGCTCCCGGTGGGGTTTACCATGCCAGGACTGTCACCAGCCCTGCGGTGCGCTCTTACCGCACCGTTTCACCCTTACCTGTTGCGGCAGGAGTTAGGATTTGGGATTCAGTGCTCTGTTGAGCCTGGAATGTCTTGCGGTTCGAGCAACCTGGTATCTCTTGTGTTCTCAACACTTGTCGTCCTCGTGAAGATCAGACGCACGACTTCACTTCCTTGAGTTCATCGACAACTCGACCGAGACCTATTCCGACACCCTAAATCCTGAATCCTAACTCCTGACCGCTCATCGGCGGTTTACTTTCTGTTGCACTTTCCCGGTCCTCGCGGACGGTGGGCGTTACCCACCACCGTGTTCTACGGAGCCCGGACTTTCCTCTGCTCTCTTCGCGCTCGCGCGAAAACAACAGCGATCACTCAGCCCACTCTGGAAAGAGAAGTATGCCAATTCGCGATCCAATTGCATAGAGCAGCATTCGACGCGGAAGACTCGTCCCCCTCAGCCAGAAACTACTTCAGAGTCTCCTACAGAACTGGCGACACATATGCCTTGCTGGTGGTCAAGACCTGATGGTGATAACGTTTTATGTTGAACTTTTCCTCTGCAAATTGAGATCGAGTTATGCAAACGGCACTTTACGGATCGATTGGCTGGAAGCATCCATTTGGAATTTTTCAGGTTCTGGAGTGGGCAAAAGAATACGGTTGGGACTCAGTCGATGCGCGAGGGATGACCATCGATATCCCGGGCGGTCCGAAGAAACAGCTCACCGCGTTTGGCTACGACATGCTTGGCCCGCGACAAATTCGGCCAACCGCGCGAGAGCAACTTCGAAGTCGCTGCGAGGAACTTGGCATCCCGATCATCTGCTTGTACGTTCCAAGTCCGGTGAACCTGAGAGGAAAGCTTGGAGAGGACTGCCGCAGACTCTTCAAAGAGTTTGTACAACTGGCTGCCGACGTTGGAATCGAGTGGGTCCGCGCGATCAACAACACGACTGAAAGCTACAACAACGAGCCGTTCACGGAAGAAGAAGCGTTTGCTCGAACGGTCGATGGACTCAAAGAAGTCGGCAAGTTTGCAGCGGACCTTGGAGTCGGAATTCTCATTGAAAACAACGAGAACACCACGACATCCTGTGCTGCCGAACTTCTGACCATGAAAAGCGAAGTGGTTGACGCCTGCCGAATGGGGATTGCTTATGATGGAACGAACGCCTACTTCCAGGGGCTTAAGGAAATGGAAGAACTGAAAAAGCTCGCTGGAGCAATAGATGTCCTTCACTTAAAGAATGTGAAGCGGCACGACGATCCAACCTTTTCATATCTTCCTCGCGGAGACTTCAGCTACGAGTGGACGTCACTCGAACAGGGAGATGTTCGGTGGGACAAGTTCCTGAAGCAAGCGGTCGCCGATGGCTTCGATGGCCCGCTGACATTTGAGTACGTTAACCCATTCAAAGGAATGCCGGCGGACTACTGGAATATCCTTCGTGAACCAGAGAAGGCGGCGGCTGAAGAAATTGCGTATATCAAAAAAGTGCTGAATGAAATCGCTGAATAAACACCTCGTCACAATCCGCAATCTTCCAGGCCACTGCAGGTCAAGGTCCAGTGATGAAGGGACAACTACGAATCTTCATCTTCAAACTCCTTCACTTGGTGTCGAACTCGATGGTTCTGGACCAATGCTCGGGCGGCGCGGCCTGTTGTTCACTGATGAACTGCTAAAAAAATCGCTGGGCTGTCGGGCGATTTAAAGCCACCGGTTCGAGTGAGTACAAGTTCATTGGAGATGCCATCCCGATCGGAATCACGTTTCCTGATCGACGAGGGACAGCCATTCTGGACGGGATTTGAATTGATAAAAGCAGACATCCCAGAGGTTTTCGGACTGATTCCACTCAAGGTCTAAACGTGCGGAACTAAGGAACGTTGGCGTTATTTTTCGCTCCGAAGTGGGGAGACGTGGCGATTTCATCTCTTAATTGAGAGACCTCAGTCTGTAGTTGCCTCGCGTCATTTGCCCAACGACGAGTCTGCAAAATCGATTGTTCCAACTGCGGAAACAATCCTTTCTCAAGGTTTCGATTGACAAGATTGTTGACGAGCGTTTCGACTGAACCACGCAGCCCGCGTCGCAAACGGCGTGTCAACAGGATGACGAGAAGCCCCGACCAGAGAATCAAGAACAGCCCGGCGGGAATGTAAAAATCACTCGATAGAAGTGGTTGATGAAGAATGAAGGACTCGTAGAAAAAATTCGCGCCAACACGATACAGCACAAAAAGTATGTAGGCGACAAACAAAAATTCGTACCAGCATCGCACGTAGAACTTGGAATTTTTTCTCGCTAGCTCTTCGATCGATTCGTCGATCTTTTGACCGGCATCGACAACAAACTGACTCTCAACAGCCGCCGCCTCTTTACGAAGTTGATCGAGCGATTGATCGCTCATGACTGAAGAATCAAACCCTGCCTGAGAGACATGACCGTCAATCACAATTTCCGCTTCGCGCAAGTGCGACTCATCGAGACCGAACTGACTCACTCGCTGAAGAGTTTCTTCGGATCGCTGCTCACTGCGAAAATGATCCAGCCAGCGTTTCCCCTGAATCGTTCCCAGCAGCGCCAACTGTGCGGTGCTGCGGGCACGAAAAAACGTGAGCGATGCCAGAAGCCCACCGATACCACTATAAAATCTTAAGCATGCCGAGAACGGGCTGAGCCCCCAATGGTCCGTGACCGCGGAAAGTAATCGGCGTTCCCACAACCCGTGGCTGGCCAGCAGTTCTTTTTTAAGCTGCTGTGCCATTTTTTGACTGAGTTGCTCCCGCTGCTGGTTCAGTGCTGCGTCCAGAGTTTTTAAGTCGTCCTCTTTTCTGGAAATGATCTCCAGACAACGAGCCAAGCCGGATTGCAGCAAGTCCACAATATTTGCTCGACGAATGCGCAGACGTTCGGATGCCCCTAATTTCGACGTCAGCAAATCTATCAACCGACCAAAATCCCCGGTCGGATGCTGAGCCTGTTGCCGTTCTTCAAAGGCTTTCAGGGAGTCGACAAAAAAGAGATCGGGAACCTGGTATTGGTCGACGAGTGTGGATCTCCAGTCGGCTCGAATATCTTCATCGAGATCAGCATGAGTTTGCACGAAGATCATTCGGCAACCGGACGCAGCTGCCAGCAGTTCATCTGAAACACGAGCTGACCGATACTTTTGTTGTGTCGAGACAACGAGCAACACATCGCAATAAGGAAGTAATTTCCGCAACCGATCCAGATTCGTTCCGGCCTCGCTATTCTCGTTGGTATCGGGATCTGGACAATCGAGGATCACGAGGTCCCGCAGGACATCGGCCTCTGACTGGACGACATCAATATCGTCGAGTGGCAGATTGAGAAGTTTCAAATCGGTATCGAAATGAACGATCAGCTTTGGCTTGCGAGTTGTCGGCCGCTCACGACCGGAACTCGAAACCTCTTCACCGACGAGTGCATTCACCAGCGAACTTTTGCCTGTTCCGGTCCCACCGAAGGTTGCGACGACAATCGGAGCTTCATAACGAAACTGCAACGTCTCAACCCGGCTGAGAATCCGCGTGATCAATGACTGGCAACGGAGTGCTGGCTCCCATTGGAGCGGGACAGAACTCCACGTTGTCACGCGATGACGAAGCCGGTCCAGCGTGGAAAGCAGTTCAAGTTGCTGAAGGTCGTCATCTTTCATTCGTCGATGTCAGAAAAGTGTGGTCCGCTGGGATTCCGTTATCAAAAATTCGTCGACTGGGGCATTCTTATCTTCATTCAAAGTTCTATTTTCATTGAACGAAAACTTATGAAGTCAGGATCAAAAAAAGCCCTGTTCGCTGCCCCAGTTGACCAAACAGTTCGCTAAGTGAGTTAAGCTGATCAAACAGTCGCAGACGATGGAGTGAGATACTTGTCGAGTTCATTGGCAACGATCACTCCGTAATTGACGGCACCCAGCCACCCAGACATGATGATGCCAACAGACCCTGCGTGGAACAGACCGTTGATATGCTCAGGCAACGCTTGCGAGACTTTCAGTCCTTCGAATTTCGTCCCGAAACTCGCTCCTTGAGCATGACGTGTGTAATGTTCAAAAGTGCGCGGAGTCGAAGCTTCGATCCAATCCAGTTTTTCCCGAATGTCAGGGACATACTGTTCGAGGCAATCGAGGGTTCCTTCGCACAGTTTTTCTTTTTCGTGCTGGTATTCTTCTTCGGTCAGTTTCGCCCAGTCGCTGTAGTTGGCGTTCGTCGAGGAGACCACTAACCAGCGGTCCGATCCTGGTCGAGTTTGTGGATAGTAAAACGAGAACGTCCGACTGCTCACATTCATCGAGAGCATCGCATTGATGTCGAAGCCATCATGCTCGGAATGGAACAGCAAGTCCCCGCAATCGTCGAATCCTTCGCCCGGCTTCAGTCCGATGTAAACCTGACAACTACTGTTGTTCAACCGGACTGCTTTTGTTTCTTCCAGATAGTCTTTGTCAAAATGCTCTTCGTCGACCAATTTGAGAATCGTGGTTTTGAGGTTGGCGTTGGACATCACTGCCCCACACTCGATGCGTTTTCCATTCACATGGACCGCTTTAACTTGTCGGTCCGGGCTGACTTCGATTTTCTCCACGAGCGAACGAATTCGTATGTCGACACCGTTGGCGATGAGTTCTTCTCTCATTTTACTAATGAGCGCGTCGGTCCCTCCCTGAAACGTGAAGACCCCTTTGCTCATGAAATTACTGAAGACGATTCCGTACGTAATAGCCGGGTCTTCCAACGTCGATCCGTTTGCGTAAGCAATCGGTTCCATGAGCATGCGAACGACGTCGCTGCGCCCCGGGAAGAATTTCTCGAAGAGTTCCCCGGTTGTCATCTGTTGATCATCAAAGAAATTCATCTTTCGAGACGCGGAGAAAAAGGCGTCGACGGTCTCGAAAGGAATGTTGAACTGTTCGGTGATGAGCCGTGTGAAGTCTTTTCGATCAAACGTCGTGCGTAGTGAAAACTGTGGATTCTCGAACCGAATTCCTTTGAGCTGAACAATGCTCTCAGCGATTTCCTGTGTCCAATACTTCCGGCAACTTTTGATCATTCCGACAGGGAATCCGTGCAGAGAAATATCGAAGATATGCCCCCCGCGACGCTTAAACCAAGTCGCCATGCCTCCCAATTGATAGTGATGTTCGAGGAGCAAAACAGAGTACCCCTGCTTGGCCAAAACATTCGCACTGGTCAGGCCAGCAAGTCCCGAACCGATCACGATGACGTCGTAACGATCTTTTGTCTCTTTAAGAAAATCTTTTGCCATTGGGAGTTCAGATATCAATAGTTCTTAATTTGTGCGGACTTCCATGCAACATCATTGACAATTTCACTTCGAACATCCAGTTCGACAACGTCTGCATTTCCACGTTTTTCTCGTTCGCACACCAAGATTCACCCTTTTAAGCCTCACTCACCCAGTCTCACACGAGATCACAAGGGCACACGTCCCAGCCAGAGCAGCGAGCAAAGAAACAGTCCCACCCTCCTCAACAAGACCGATTCATAAGGCTAAGTCCATACAGAACGACGAAAATTCGCCGTCGCCGGACTTCTACAACCGTTTCATTGCAGCAGCGATTTCAATTTCGATTTGTTCGAGAGGATTGAGTGGGTCCATCGGATTGTCCATCGGCTGGACTTCGTTGGTCTCCCGGTTCCAATCGACTGGACCGTAGCGAGCGGGCTCAGGCTTCTTGTTCAGAATGTGATCTCCGGCATCCCCTTTGTTGAAGTGCCAGAACTCGTACGGGAAGTGCATGAAGCCTTTTGATTCCATGATCTCCGTGATTGCGAGACGATTTTGAAGTTCGTCTTCGGTAATGAACGGAGACCGCATCGGCGTTTTTTCGCTCACTTCTAAATACGGTCCTCCACGCCAGACTTCGCTGCCGTCGTCTCTGCGAAAGACAGAGATATCAATCGCTGAACCAGACATGTGCGTGCCGATTTTCGGAATGTTCGCAACCAGCACAATCGCTCGGCGAAAGACAAATTCTACCGGCGGCATCTCCCCGCCATTTTCCCAGATGCACTTCTGTAACACCAAATCGAAGACCGCCGGTTTGCGGACGAGTGTCCGCTGCATCTCCCTGGACCGAAACCCGTCTTCAACCTTCAGAATCCAGCCACGGTCATTCATCACCCGACCGATCGCAATCACATCGTCCACGAGGCTTTCGCGAATAAAAAAGACGCGATCGAGGTCACCTGCAATTTTCGATTCCGAAAATTGCATCTCCACTCCCGCAGCATCGGCGGCGTCTGGAATCGATGCGAATCCTTCTCCACATTCTTCGACAGGAAAGGTGAGTAATTCTTCGACCATTCCATAGCCAAGTTCCAACTGCTCGGTCCAATAGGCCCGTGCTGAATCATCAAGTTGAGACATATTTATCGTGACCTTTGCTGACGTTGTTTTGGCTTGTCGAGTTGGAACTTCCAACAAGTGCTGTTTCTACGCTATCAAGTTCAGTTTCTATTACTGTGACACTAACGGACAGTTTGAGTGTCCGACTCAAGCAGGTTCAACTTTCTGAAACGTTGAACGCTGAACATTGAACGTTGCTTGTTATGCGTCACCGCTTGCGTTTCGCCTTTGACGTAATTCGTCTAATCGTTTTTTGATCTCTGCTTCATAACCACGATCGACCGGTTCGTAGTATGTTTTTTCAACTCCCAGATAGTCTTGGTCAACCCAGCCATCTCCACTGTTGTGAGCATATTGATACCCTTCGCCATGCCCGAGGTCTTTGGCCCCTTGGTAATGAGCATCTTTCAAATGCGTGGGGACGGGGACGATACGATTGTTTTCAATATCGCCAATCGCAGCATCGACCGCTTTGTATGACGCGTTCGACTTCGGAGCCGAGGCAAGATACGTCACCGCTTGCGACAAAATAATTCGACACTCCGGCATCCCGACTCGCTCGGTCGCCTCCGCAGCTGAGTTCGCTATGACCAAAGCTTGTGGATCGGCATTTCCGATATCTTCCGAAGCAGAAATCACGATCCGGCGGGCGATGAATCTGGGATCTTCTCCAGCAACCAACATCCGTGCCAACCAATAGATTGCGGCATCGGGATCACTTCCACGAATACTCTTAATAAACGCGCTAGCGACATCGTAATGCTGATCTCCTTTGGCATCGTACAGGACAGCCTTCTTCTGAATCGATTCCTGCGCGACCTGCAAGTTGAAGACCTTATTATTCTCATCGAGCGAGAGCACTCCGATTTCGAATGCCGTCAACGCACGCCGGGCATCTCCATCACAAATTTCAGCGAGAAACTCAATCGCTTCGTCGGTCGCCTTCGCCCCTGTTTCCCCAAGCCCGCGTTCTTTATCTTCCAGTGCGCGCCGCAGAAGTTGAGCAATGTCCTCTTCGTCAATCGTCTTGAATTCAAACACCTGGCTCCGACTAATCAGCGCTGAAGCCAACGAGAAGAATGGGTTTGCCGTCGTCGCTGCAATGAGATTCACAACACCGGCTTCCACATCTGGCAATAACACATCCTGTTGCGTCTTGTTGAAGTGATGAAGTTCGTCGACAAAAAGAATCGTGCGGCCATCTCCCCGGGAAAGTCGATCACGCGCAGCTTCCAGCTCGGTCCGGAGTTCCTTCACTCCGACACTGGCAGCATTGAGAACAGCAAAGTGACACTGAGTCTGAAGCGCGATCACCTGCCCCAGCGATGTCTTTCCGGTTCCGGGGGGACCGTAGAAAATCATCGACCCCAATCGGTCCGCCTGCAACATTCGCTGCAAAAGCATTCCCTTCCCCAGAAAGTGCCGTTGTCCAACGAACTCTTCCAGCGATCGTGGCCGCATCCGCGCAGCGAGCGGCTGAGCCTTTGTTCGAGCTTGTTTTTCCTGTTGATCGAAGAGACCGGGCATTGCAACTGAGACTAAAGTTAAAAGACAAAGGGCAGTGAGTTCGTAGTCAGAGGAGTTTAGAGTTGCTTGGCCTCTCTTGCCAATCTGCCAGCATATTACAAAACAACGCTCCCTGTTCGATGGCGTCGTCGAGGGCTTTGTGGGTGTGAGGATGCCTGTCAAACCAATGGCGGGGCATGTTTCGCTTCGTTGACTCCCGGTAGCCTTTACCCATCAGAGACATGGCGAACGTTTTCATATCGAGTGCGGAATGCGAAAACGGACTTCGACCAACAAATTGAATGAGATACCAATAGACGAACAGAAAGTCGAAGCCAGCTGGATACGCCACAAAGACCGGCTTCCCTTCGAGTCCCTCGACCCAATCAACATATTGCTGCATCCCCACCTCCGGAGATTGCGTGTCGACGCGAGTGTACTGATACGCTTTTTTGTACCGGCTCCAGAATTCCATTGTCTCCGGGTGTCCGGTCGCTCCGGGAAGGGTCTCGAAGTTGATCTCAATCGTTGAAACCAACGTTTTATCAGGTAAATAAGCTGCCGCCCCAAGGCTCAACATCGAATGCGGCCCCGGAATGGGGCCATCCGCCTCGATGTCAGTGCTGATGTATATTTCCATAATGAACTACTGTGAAATGAACGGCGAAATGAACTGTGTGATTAAGAGAACAGGAGCTTGAATGAAATCAGCTTCGTAGAACGAATTCGTATCGTTATTATTCTATACTATCAGAGCTTTCACTTCGCGAAGTCCCCCTGTCTGGACTGTATCCAGCCTTGAAACAGAGGAACCAAAACGTATCTGTGACATCCGATACTTTTCCACTGAGTTCATTTTTTTCTCTGAAAGTCCCCGATCATTCCTGATTCTCCACCTTCTACTAAACAGCAAACAACAGGGCAGCCAAAATTCACCCAGTCTCCGGGATGGATTCTCGGTGGGCTGATTGTGATTGCGTTTGCGTTGCGGGCGTCGGCTCCTGATCACTTGTCGATCGAGCATTTTGATGAAGGGGTTTATGCCTCGAACTATTTCTCCAGCCATTTGGATTTCCGTTACCCCGATCGACACCTCTACGCACCACCATTATTCCCCGCGATTCTAGAATGGGCTCTCATTTTCTCCGGTGGAAATCCACAGGCAGTGATGTTCGTCAATGTCATTTTGGGGACGGCACTGGTCGCTGCCATCTGGTGGTTGACGAAACTGATCGCCGGTGATGCCGCAGCCATCGCAGCTGCATCTTTAGCAACGTTCAGCGATTTTCTAATTCAATACAGCCGAGCCGCGTTGACTGACACTCCAGTTTGCCTGTTCATGGTCTTAGCGGTCGGGTGTGGGTTGCTGGCATTGAGAGATCGGCACACGCTGGCGATTCTTGGTGCAGCCTTGTTCACGGCGGCAGCGTGGTGGACGAAGTACAACGGCTGGCTGCCGTTGGCAATACTTGGTGCGGGACTGGCCGGTTCAGTTGTGTTTGATCGCCCCAAAACGTCCGAATGGATGCCTCGCGCCGGAACATTTCTGGTGATCGCCCTCGGTGCGTTTCTATTCTGGTTGCCATGTTTGTGGAGCCTCCAAGAGTACGGTGGATACTCGGCAGTCGCACAGAATCATGCAGGTTATATCGTTGGATTCGGCGGCTGGTGGGATTCCTGGACGAGACACTTCAGCGTGCAGAGTTTTAACTCCAAGCTGTTAATTGTTGGTGGAGTTTGTGCCATCCTTTTGTTCCAAAGGACTCGCAATGCAAATCCTATGCAATGGTCGAACCGCTTTTGGGTTGTCCTGTTCAGCTCTGTCATAATCCTGGGACTGGGGCAACCGATTCTGTTCGCTCTTCTCCTCGCTGGATATGGCCTGTTCGCTGGGCTTCGAAAACAGATGGAAGTTGACCGATTGGGCTTTTGGCTGATCGCTGCGTGGATCGGCGGCCTTCTCCTGACGACTCCACTCTACCGACCTTACCCACGACTTTTCATGCCGTTATGGATTGGCTTAATCATCGCCTCTGCTCTCGGTTTGCAAGCTCTGCTAAGTCACAACGAGAACGCTGCCGTCGTTGCGAATAAGAAACGACTGGGCCTCAGAAGTGGCATTCTCGGACTCTGTTTAATCTTCCTCTTCCGCTCAGGAATTGGTGAGTCGACATTCGAGGATCGCACTCAACTGGCGAGCATCTCAAAGTCAATTGTCGCAGAGATCCAACACTTCGTCGGAACCACAAAACAGACTGATGACATCGACGCGATTATTTATGTGATTGGTGAACCGGGGCTCTACTACCATTTAGCCAGCGACGATGGCGATCGGTTCAATTTCATCACCCAACCGGGTTCGAATCTGGTGATGCTTACGCCGATACCGAACGCGCCCAAAATCCCCACTTTTCTTGTTCTGGGACCACATGCTCCGGATGAGCAACAAGAGCTCAAAGCGGAAACGGATCGAGCAACGTTGATTGAAGAGTTCCCCTACCAAGCGAGCGACCTGGTGCTCCTGGACGACTTCCCTCCTTCAGAACTTGAGAAAAATCGGGAACAAAAAATTCAATTATGGAAGCTGATTGAAGACTGACTGACAAGCCCTTTAAGCGATAGACAGCACTCAGTCTCCCTGCCTATCGCAGCTTACCACGATGAATTGAAATCCCACTCCATCTGTGCAGGAATCCGAGCCGGTCTTCAGGTTCGGGCGTCAACATGCCGAATGAGTAATGTCGAAGGTTTCGAAAGGTTTGAAACTTTTCACCACACATGGCAGCTCGGATGCTGCTCACTCGAAATGATGCTGTACGGAGACAGACTGGCTATGTCAGAAGATCAACAAGTCGCTGCAAATCGTCGTCTTGGTCGAGGCCTCAGCGCGCTGCTTGGAAGCAATGCTCCCGCTTCAGTCGAAAAGGATGCGGAAGCCAAAGAGATCGGCGAACTCAGCTATCTCCCCATCAATCAAATCATTCGCAATCCGTTTCAGCCGCGGAAGCAATTCGAGCAGGAATCCCTCGGCGAGTTAGCTGCCAGTATCAAAGAACATGGCGTCATTCAGCCAGTCATCGTCCGCGAATTCGAGGGATCATATCAGCTCATCGCGGGTGAACGTCGTTGGCAAGCGGCACAGAAAGCTGGCTTAACAACACTCCCGTGCCGGGTCGTCGATGTGATCGACAAGACCGCATGTGAATACGCTCTTGAGGAAAACCTCAAACGCAAAGACCTCAACGATCTGGAGAAGGCACAAGCCTTCCGGGACTACCTTGACCAGTTCAGCTGCAGCATTGAAGAGTTGGCTAAACAGCTCAGCATGAGCCGTTCGGCAGTCAGCAACATGCTCCGATTGCTCGAACTGCCTGACCCAGTGAAAAACGCCCTTCACTCAGAACGCATTAGCGCCGGTCATGCTCGAGCACTTCTGGCGTTGGGAGAAGCTGACCAGCTTGCTCTCTGTGGCCGCATCCAGTCGGAAAAACTCTCCGTGAGAAAAACGGAAGCTGCTGTCAAAGAACTGCTGACAGAGAACAAAGAAGATGCCGCTCCTGCCGATGCCACAAAAGAAGCAGAGACCGCAGACGATGCAGAGACGATCCCAATTTCTCAAGCAGAAAACGACCGGACCAATCACGTCAGCTCGCTGGAAGCTCAACTCCGTGACCTGCTTGGCGTGAAAGTCGATATCAAACTCAAAGGCAAAGAGACAGGACAGATCCTGATTCCGTTTTCATCAAACGTTGAATTTGAACGCATCCTGAAACTGGTCCGACGCGCCGCTGCATAAATACGTCATCTGACAACTCTCAGGATATCGCACTGAGTGCAACTGCTTTCTGTCGTTGACGAATTGCCAATAGCGCATCGGTTCACTCCACAATTGAAAGCTGCCTCAAAATCTATCAAGGCCCCAACAAGACAGAGCCTTTGTCGCTCTGTCTTGTTGCGAGTGTCTTGCAGTTCGTGAAGCCATGCAGGCTCACCGGCGCTCCCATTGGGCATCGCTGATGCAATCTTTACTTGAAGCGACTCATCGCTTCTCAAACGCCCCGCTCTATCGGCTGCTTTTTCTCCTGATCCTTAGTCCGGTCAGCCCCCGCTTGAACATATCCAAATTTGGGCTTTGCGCTCTGCTGAAAGAACGACACGACTACGTCTTTTGGTCTCAGACTTCAAAGACCAAAACCGGCAATCCATCAATTCTTTCTGATACAGAATGATTTTCACCGACGACACATCGGAGTTCATCCATTTCGGTATGCGCTTATCGCAGTTCTCATTGATTCAATTCCGAGAGACTCCTGTCCGGTCTCTGCTGCTTTCTCAGAAACGAGCCTTGAGCTGTCCTAGAAACGAGAAGTTAGAGAGACGCGGTTCGGACTGAATTTTGCGTGTATAAACGGCTTTAAATGCCATGAAATTGTTAGCAATTCAAGGTCCAATAAGAATTCGCAGAATTTGAACGCGCCCGAGGAACTTCTGCCTCGACTAAATGTTTCTTTCAACGAACAATTCTTGTTACTGAATACCAGTTGCCCCCCTCAAGATGACTTGAGAGCATCCCGCCTGACTCCCCTTCCCTTTTCAGCCACGGTTCAAGTGTGAACCGAAGAGCTTCAAAAGAGAATGGTTTGATTCGAGTAATTTACCTTGATGATTTTGTGAAAATTCTTGTCCGAATCTCGCGATGACCGCAGTATCTCTCTGCTTCCGCGTTTGATTCGATTTCTTCTTTTTCCAGACTTAAATGGATCCGTAATGAAAATTCGCTCTGCGCGCCAACGTGGCTTTACACTGATTGAACTACTGGTCGTGATTGCGATTATCGCAATCCTGGTGGCACTGCTGTTGCCCGCAGTCCAACAAGCTCGAGAAGCTGCCCGACGCACACAATGCAAAAACAATCTCAAGCAACTTGGACTGGCACTGCACAACTACCATGACATCCATAACTCGTTTGTGTATCGCAAAGGTGGAACCCGTGGCGGAGGAGATTCATCGAGACTGGACGGAAACTACGACCGCCGTTCAGGGATGATCTCATTACTCCCGTTCCTCGATCAGGCCCCGCTCTACAATCTCATTGAAGCTGGCGATACGTCAACATCTCCAAACGTTCCTCCTGGTGGAGCTGCTCCTTGGGGTAGTTGGAATGTTTGGCATAAACAAATTCCAGGTCTCCGATGCCCAAGCGATCCTGGAATTGCGACATCTCGCGGAACCTCAAGTTACGCCTTCTCAATGGGCGATTATGTTGGGGCAGCGAATCGTGATGCGACGAACGTCAACGGCCTCTTTGCGTTCCGCACAACTTACGGAATGCGTCATATTACTGACGGAACAAGCAATACAGTCGCCCTGAGTGAACGTGTTCAGGCGAGCTTTGGTATCAATGGAAAATCGAATGCCACGATCAAAGAGGGGATCTTAACCAACGTACCGGCTATCAGCTCAAACCCGGGAGCCTGTTTAGCTGCCGCAGCCGCAGTTTCTAATGGAGACCGTTATCAGTCTGGTGCTGGCGTCAAAGGACGATTCAGTCACGCTTGGCAAGACGGCCAGCCAGAAAACGTCGCATTCACGACAATCATCGCACCAAACGGCCCATCGTGCATCGACAACGCAGACCCTAACGCAGACGGGCCAATCAACCTGATGACCGCAAGTAGCCACCACACCGGAGGCGTTCAGGTTCTGATGGCAGACGGAGCGGTTCGCTTCATCAGTGACAGCATCGACACTGGAAATCTTGGAGTTTCAACAACACTTGGAGCTCCAAGCCCGTACGGTGTGTGGGGAGCTCTCGGAACGAAAAGTGGCGGCGAAGTCGTTGGAGAATTCTAGAATATTTTCGTGTTTCTTGTGTCCGTGAAGAGTGCTTTTCATCTTATGAATCACTCTCCACGGGCAGAAGACTCACACAAGCGCCAGATCATTTTAAGACTTTTCAGCGTCACGCCTTGTCGTCTTCACTGAGGTTGTCACAGTCGCTTATTTGTACCAAACCGCTGCGCTCGCGGCAGGAACTTGAAAAATGAAATCGATACTCACCATCATCCTCAGCTTTGCGATCGTTCCACTTGTCGCAGGGTGTGGTTCAAAAAGTGACTCGAACCAGATCGAAGTCTTCCCCGTTTCTGGGCAACTGACCTGGAAAGGAAACCCTGTTGCTGGTGCCGATCTTGTCTTCTTTAATGCCGAGTCAGAAAAGAGCGCCTTTGGCCGAACGGACGATCAGGGGCGATATCAATTGACGACATTCAGTGCGAATGATGGCGCAGTCGCAGGCCAGCAAGTTATCACTGTGACTAAAACCGAGGCGACTGCGGAACCGACTGCCGTGGCAGAGACCGACTCCACCGAGTACGTTCCACCAGGTCTCATTCAACCGGGGCACAACCGGAAAGTCGTCAAGCCGAAACCGGCCTTGCCTGAAAAGTTCAGTTCGCAAAGCACCTCGACACTCACCGCTGTTGTCGAAGAAAAGAACAAAAACGTGATCGATCTAAATCTGGACGATTAGAGCAGATTCAAATTCGGTGGACTCCTTGGACTGACTCAATTCAAGATGATTTTTAGAACTGGTCCTGAAACGTCAAATTGCTCTCTCAAACGTTGAGGAAAGCGGCTATCCCAGAGGTTTTCGGACTGGTTCTAAACAAGTCAGTTTCATTGAAGGTAATGTTTGAACCATGCCGACTCCTGGTCGTTGATTTCTTGACGAGGAAGTCCGGGCGGGCGGAGTTCTTCGGACCATTGCTTCAATTGTATGGCGAGCTCCGCGGCAACTTCAGGGTGTTCATTGAGAACGTTCTTCCGCTCGTGTTCTTGGGAATCCAGGTCAAAGAGATACTCCTCACTTTGCCCTGCTTTCAGGTACTTCCATTTCCCAGACCGAACAGCTGACTGATTCCAAAATCTCCAGAATAAAGATTGATGTGGAGATGTCATCTTCTCACCTGTCAAATAAGGAAGTAAATCAACACCATCCAGAGAGTTGTCAAGAGTTTGTCCGGCAGCTGCGATGGCTGTCGCTGCAATGTCGAGAGTGGAGACTGGCTGTTCATAAATTTTGTCGGCGGGGAGTGCATCCTTCCATTGCAAGATGAACGGGACACGAATTCCTCCCTCAGAGAGCATCCCTTTTTCTCCAATCCAGGGAGTGTTCAGAGAGCCATCCCAAGTCGGTCCACCGCGTCCAATCGGGTCATCCTCCATGTTCAATTTGAGTGGAGCACCATTGTCGCTGGTAAACACGATGAGCGTGTTCTCCTCGATTTCATGTTTGCGCAACGCCGATAGTATCTGACCGACACCATCATCAATTGCAGCCAGCATTGCTAATCCATAGCGCCGCCGTTCTTTCATCTCACCCGGGAAACGCTTGAGGTATTCAGGAGTTGCCTGAAGCGGAACATGCGGACCAAAGTAACAGAGGTGCAGGAAGAATGGCTGACCTGCATTGCGATCAATAAAATTTGTCGCAGCTGCGGTTTGCAAATCGATACGATAACCGCGATCACTTCGCCATTTTCCAGTCGAGAGCAGTTCGTTTTTTCCGGGATCAAAATTCGCAAAATACTGCTGCACTTCGCCGGCATAGAATTCATCGAAGCCTTGCACGTGAGGATAATACTCGACGGTTTTTCCGAGCGGGATATTCACCCGACCGTTTGTGTTCAATCTTATACTCGGAAGGTTTTTCCTGGCCCATCGCACAGAGACGGCATTGGGCGAAAGATGCCATTTCCCCACCATCCCAGTTCGATATCCTGCCCCCTTCAAACGCTCCGCCAAGGTCACTTCTTCCAGCGGAAGCGGACATCCTGAAATCTCATCGAGGCCGAATCGCTGTTGATAGCGACCAGTGATGACAGCTGCCCGTGAAGGACTACACTGCGGCGCGGTGACATATCCGGCAGTCATGCGAACGCCATTCGCAGCGAGTGAATCAATATGAGGAGTTCGAATATCCGAGACTTCATTCTGGCACGAGAGATCAGCATACCCGTGATCATCCGTCAGGATCACAACGATGTTTGGAGGGGCGAGTGGTTCAGCCTGAAGCGCTTCCATAAAAATGATTTGTGCAATAAAGCCCGTAAGTATCAAAACCGCAAGAGAATTGAATTTGGGTCGCAGGTGATGTGGGAGAACTCGACAGCTGAGAACTGGGCGACTACAGGGAACTCTTGAGCCAACAGGAAGCGACTTGGCAAGAAACTTGAGCATGCTGAATCTCCTTTTTTGGATCGTGAACGCTTCGATCATTGGCCCAATTCAATCATTGCCCCAAAGCGTTCGTCACGATCTCGTGGCACCGTGTCCTATAGAGCATCTTTCGAATCGGTTTGCAGGTTCTTCCTCGTGGCGAACAGCATTTTACTAGAACTGGTCCTGAAACGTGAAATTGCTCTCTCAAACGTTGAGGAAAGCGACTATTCCAAAGATTTTCGGGCTGGTTCTAAAGAAATGCGTTCTTCACGGGCACACGGTAGAGGAAACTGCTCTAGAATCATGCAGTTTGACTGACAGAGATAAATAAAAACAAGGGAGCGCGGGAATCAACAGACTGATTGATCTTGTGACGGCAGGAAATCGAGACTCACACAACCAAGCGACTTGCACCTTTGTAGGTCACAGTAGATTGCTTCGGCACTTGCTGAAAAGTGCAGGCCATCTGGAGTCGTCGCTCTGATACTTATCAAAGTTTCGATGAGTGAAACCAGCATCCTCAAGCAGCATCTTTCCTCTGTTTAACAGGAAGCCCCATCGTTGATCGCAAGTCCAGGAAAAGCTGATCGAGGCAATTTCGACACTTCCCCCAATCGAACCATTGCCCGGGAATGTTCGTCAGGGCAGCGACGCGCGTTGGACCTTGTTGCCGCGTGACCGTGATTCGGATTTCTCCCTTGAGTGCCAGAATCGACGACGGAAGCTCAGCGATCAACGTGCAGGCATCTTCTGCCTGTTCCACCGTTTCAAACGTCTGACCATGCTTGGCCAGCGAGCATAGAGCGCGGGCAATCACCACACCCACCGGAGCCGAGACCTGTCCTGCCCGCTCCTTCCCCGTGCGAATTCCACGAGCTGCGTAAAACGGCTGAACAATTGTCGCGAGCTTCGCCAGCGGAACCGGTGACGAAACGATGTTGTCATAGATCGACAGACATTCCTCACCGCTCAGCCCCTTCGACGCCCGCTTGGCATGACCGGCGATGACCGATCGTACTTCCTCAACCAGTAGAATTTTCTCACACTGAACTTCGTTTCGCCAATCGACATCCGATGCCACAGGAGCGACAGTCTGCCCGGTCTCTCCGGGTTCCACACCATGCAATCGGTTTCCACAATTGAAGCAAAACTTCCCACTCGCTTCGACGCCACATTCCGAACAGAACATCCGTGTTCCCTTGCTGAACGACCGCTTTTCTCGATTAACACATTCGCATTGAAAATCTCTGTATCAATGCATTCTGTAAAAAGTCGCCATTTCTGTCGACGGCAATTCTCACACGGTGAGACATACGACATTTTGAATGTCGTAGAACCTGTCCGAAACTTCTGGAATAGCCGCTTCCCTAAACGTTTGAGAGAGCAATATCATGTTTCAGAACCTGCTCTAAAATGAAATGGCGAAAACCTCATGAACAAAAACTTCTTGGTTGTCTTGTTTTTGATCGCTAGTCCGCTCCCATTATTTGGAGCCGAAACAACAACGTCCCGCCAGCCTAACATTATTCTTGTCATGGCAGATGACCTCGGCTGGTCGGACATCGGTTGTTACGGAGGCGAAATAGAAACGCCACACATTGACTCGCTTGCCCGAGATGGCTTGCGGTTCACGCAGTTCTATAACAATGCAATTTGCGGTCCGACCCGCGCGTCGTTGCTCACAGGATTGTATTCCCAGCAAGTTGGTCATCGTGGTGACCGCTGGAACGAACCGAAAGACTTTAATAAATGTGTCACTCTCGGCGAGGTGCTGCAGCAATCCGGATACAACACCGCGATGGTCGGAAAATGGCAGGGGCGAGACTCAGCGCTGGATCGAGGATTTGATCATTTTTTTGGCCCGATGTGCCAGGCAAAGATCAGCTACTTTCATGAAGTGAAAGGCAATCCTTATTTCATGGACCGTGAACGGGTCGAGTTGCCGGATGATTTCTATCTGACGGATGCTCTCAATGATCATGCCTTACGTTTTCTAAAATCGAGTCTCTCTGAGAAGAAACCGTTCTTCTTGTATGTTGCACACATTGCTCCGCATTGGCCTCTCCATGCACGCGAAGCGGATGTGGCACGCTATCGGGAAACGTATCGAGAGCAGGGCTGGGATGAGATTCGACAGCGGCGATTCCAAAGCCAACGAAAGTCTGGGCTGATCCCGACTGAATGGAAGCTTGCATCACGTTCGCCAGGAGTTCGAGACTGGGAAGCGGACAAATTCAAAATTTGGCAAGCTGAGCGGATGGCCGTTTATGCAGCACAGGTCGCTGCGATTGATCGTGGTCTGGGTCAGCTTCTTGGGACTCTTGAGGAAGCGGGCGAAGTCGACAACACGCTCGTCATGTTCCTTTCCGATAACGGAGCTGCTCCAGATGGTGGGCTGTCTCCGGGAAAAAGTGGCTTTGGATTTAGTCCGAGTGGCAACAACACCACTTGGAGAAAAGATGGTCAGCCGATTCAACCTGGGAGCGGACCCGAGAATCTTCCCGGACCTCACGACACGTTTGCCGCTTACGGACTCGCCTGGGCCAATGCGAGCAACACCCCGTTGCGTGGAACGAAAATGGAAGGCTACGAGGGCGGAATTCGCACACCACTGGTCGTTCGTTGGCCTGCCGTCATTCACAAGGGTGATCAAATCACCAGACAACCCGGGCATGTCATTGACTTCATGGCAACTTTCCTGGATGTCGCCAATGCCGATTACCCGACCGAGTTCAATGGTCGACGACCGTTACCAGTGGAGGGCAAGAGTCTGTTGCCGATCTTTCAAAGCAAACAGCGAGAAGAACACGAGCAGCTTTGCTGGATGGTGCCTCAGCATCACGCAATTCGTGCCGGCGACTGGAAAGCTGTGAGACCTCACAAAGGTGGAACGTGGCAACTCTTCAACCTTGAGGCCGACGGGACTGAAACCACCAATCTTGCCAGTCAAGAACCAGAACGTCTGGAACAACTCACAAACCAATTTGAATCATGGCAAAAACGCGTTGGAGCAATTGAGTGAATCCTCTCGATCATTACCACACTGAGCATGTTTCATTATTGCTCTTCAGTGTCGATTCAGCCCTCCGGTGAGTCACCGGGGGAGGTCAACGTCCCCCAAGATGAAGTGACTTGACTGCAGACCAACGGTGAAGATGCTCTACCCCGAACGTTCATGGCACTGAAAAAATCTTTGTGAGACCAATCAAAGTTGTTGCTCGTATTCGCAAATGCGAACACGAGCAACGTGTGATTGATTCACTTCAGCTGAGCTCCGCTGAGTTCACTCAAAACCAGAACTTCACCAAAATCAGAACTTCACATTGAGTCGAGCGTTAATTGCATTCGGCAAGTAGCGGACCTGCGAGTTCTTCCAGGAAGAAGAGACGGCCAGATTGTGTCGGCATGAAAGTCGATGGAATCCAGGAAGTCGGTTCGTGTCGCAATGTCATCCACAAGCTGAGGCCTTGCCACATCATCCCGCGTGACAGAACTCCGTCTGCTCCGCCAATAATGTGATCGGCCTGAAGAAAGAGTCCCGGCCCAACTGTGTTCGCGTAAGCAGGCACATGTGTGGTCCGACTTTTGAAACTTGTGATCGCATTTTGCTCAATGGTGAGCGGATGCAGTTTCGCAGCGATGCGGTGAGTCGCCTTTTTCCAATCGGCTTCTGAGTCATACTCGGCAGCGAAATGTGGTTCCCAGAAAGCGATATGGCAAACTCGACCAATCCCGAAAGCTACTGCGAGCTCACCGCCACCATCTTTAATCGCAGCGATCTTTTCTGCGTAAGTCGGCAAGTTGTCCTTCGTTGCGAAGTTACGTTGGTTTTCAGGGACTGTGAGTTCACCTAAAGGGCCGTAGAAGGCTTGTTCCATAGCGTATTGGAACGCACCTGTATTATCGCTCGGAAGTGTGTTTCCATCCGAGTCACTCCACTCATCCATGTTGAAGCCGTGGACATGTTTGCAATCGACTCCCCACTCTTTGAGGAAGTAGACCGCCCAGCGATACATCCCCATCGGTCCGACCGGAAGAATGAAAGCGAGCTGCTTGCCTTCTTCGCCGGTGCGACGAATCGTCTTCGCGATTTCGTGCCCCATCAGCGTGTCGAAATCTGCGACCGACTGGCACGGAATCGGCTCGAAATCAGGATGCCACCACGATTGCCGATCCGTGATTGTCGATGGATCATCATCGACACAAGCATCGATTTTGGCGAGATCCCAACCCGCAGGATAAAAGTTTTCCATCAAGGAACCGCTCAACGTCGACAGCAAATCCATGGTCTCTCCAAACTCTTTCAAAGTCACATACACAAACAAGAATTGTCAGGAAATGACAGTATCCCCCAACTGCAACGAGACGGCAACTCAACCCGCATACGGTTTCCAGATTGGACGTTTCTCGTCAGCTGGATACCCAACTAACGTCTCTGATGGGTAAAAGCGATTTTTGTATTCCATCGATGGGCACTCATCGATCCAGTATCCCAGATACAAGTGCTTTAAACCTAATCGCTGAGCAAATTCGATCTCGCAAATCATCGAGAACGTTCCTGGACTGAGTGATCGCCAGTCAGGATCATGATAGAAATACGCACTGGAAATCGAATGCGGCAGCAAATCGATCAGTCCAACACCGACCAGCGACTTACCGTCGAAATATCGAAGCTCATGCAAGCTTGGAAAATCCCCCGAGAGAAACCCTTCTGCGTAATCCTGCGGAGAGGATTGCTGCAACTTCCAACCACGCCGATCGGTCATATCGACATGCCAACGGTTGTACAAGTCGAGATGCTGCTGAGTGAGCCCCGGTTCATGTAGCGAAACGGTGATGTGTTCGTTTCGGCGTTTCGCTTTTCGCTGGCTTTTTGTTGGCTGGAAGTTCTCAACATCGACCCGAATGGGAACACATTGAGAACAATTCTCACACGCTGGCCGAAAGAGGTGACTACCGAAACGCCGCCACCCTCGTTCTAAAAGGAACTCGACCTCGCTCGGCTCAAGTGAATGAAAGAGCCGGTACTCGAGTGATGCCGTTTCGGACGGGATGTAAGAACATGGACGGGGAGACTCCGTGATTCTCAAAGCTTCTTCAGGGAGGTTCTGTCGTTCCATGATCTCATCAATATTGAAACCGCTGCCCTGAAGGATTTTCGAAAACTGGTTTCTCAATCTGCCTCGTGGCGAACAACGAATCTCACTCGTGAAACATGTCCCTCAAGGACACGAAACACGCAATAAAAATGCTCTAATCCTTTACGCATGCCTGCCAGTTCAAGAGCGGATTCCTGGCAGCGGAAACTTCATCGGGTCGGCGAATGATTGTACTGTGCGGTGCTTCATGAAGGAAACTTGCATCCTCTTTCACGATCGTCTGAATCGCTTCTACGAAGGCGTCCAGCGTTTCTTTGGACTCCGTTTCCGTCGGTTCAATCATCATTGCTTCTGCAACAACGAGCGGGAAGTAAACAGTCGGAGCGTGGAAGCCGAAATCGAGAAGACGCTTGGCGATATCCATCGCGGTAATCCCATGTGCATCCTTGAGCTGCCGCGCAGATGCGACAAATTCGTGCATACAAAATTCTCCACGTGGGACTGGAAGAACATCGCTGAGACGGGCTTTTAAGTAGTTGGCATTCAAGACAGCGTGCTCTGAAACATCCCGCAAGCCTTGAGCACCAAGAGTACGCAGGTAGAAATACCCACGTAGAAGAATCCCAACATTCCCAAAGAATGAACGCATCCGGCCGATGCTTCTCGAAGGTGTTGTCAGACGATAAATATCGGCCCCATCCTCTTCTGATTTTGTCACGACCGGCCCCGGAAGAAAATCTGCCAGGAAATCACGAACCGCAATCGGGCCCGCTCCCGGACCACCAGCACCGTGCGGTCCGGTGAAGGTTTTATGAACGTTGTAGTGCATCATGTCTCCGCCGAAATCGCCCGGGCGGGTGATGCCAAGAATGGCGTTCATGTTGGCTCCATCGATGTAAACCAGACCGCCGACATCGTGCAGAATGCTGGAGATTTTCGCGATGTCTTTTTCAAAAAGCCCAAGCGTATTGGGATTCGTAATCATGAAGACAGCCGTCTGCTCATCGACATGCTTCAACAGGTCATCAGGGTCAACCAGACCGTTCTCAGATGGCTCGAGCTGGACACAATCGAAACCTGCTAACGCTGCACTGGCCGGATTGGTTCCGTGTGCACTACTCGGAAAGACAACCTTCGTTCGATTTTCACCTTTGCTCTTAAAATAGGCCGAAGCAAGATGCAACGCTGCGAGTTCTCCCTGGGCACCGGCTGCCGGTTGCAACGAAACTGCTGGCAGGCCGGCAATCTCTCCGAGCATCTCCTGTAATTCATAAAGAAGGTGCAGCATTCCCTGCGAATCTTCTGGACGTGCATAAGGATGCAAGTCCCCGAGCCCATGAGTTCGCGAGAGCCGCTCGTGTCGCTTGGGGTTGTACTTCATCGTACAACTGCCGAGTGGGTAGAAATGCGTGTCGACGCACATGTTCATCGTCGAGAGATTCATAAAGTGACGAACAACATCACCCTCAGCAAGTTCAGGCAACGGAGCAGTCTTTTCTGCCAGGGATTTCTCTGGCAATAACGAACTAAGTTCCTGCTCGGGAACATCACAGTCCGGCAGCATTGCGGCACGACGTCCGGGGAACGAAAGTTCGAAAAGTGGTCGAGTTGAAATTGTGTTACGCATAAAAAAACCTGACGTCTCGCAACGTCTACTCTAAAGATTGATTGAGAAAAGTCTGCGTTTCAAGACGTTTTATCACGCAAGGGCCGCGACAAGTGCGTCGATCTCTTCTTTCGTTCTTGATTCCGTGACCGCGACAAGAACACCATCTTGAACAGATGTTGGAGCTTGCGGGAATTGGCTCAATTCCGGCCCCAAATCAAACCCTGCTGCAGCTGCCCGCTTCAGGAACTTCTCTGCTCCTCCTTCCACCCGAAGAGTGAACTCTTTGAAGAAGGGTGTCTCGAACATCAGATCGACACCGTCAATCTTTGTGAGTTGGTCCGCTGCGTAGTGAGCTTTCTGACAGCAAAGCTCAGCTGCTTCACGCATTCCTTCCGGTCCCATCAGAGAGAGATAGAAGGTCGCACGGAGTGCCAACAGCCCCTGGTTTGTGCAAATATTGCTTGTCGCTTTGTCTCTGCGAATATGCTGTTCCCGAGTCTGTAATCCGAGAACATAGCATTGCTTGCCATTTCGGTCAGTCGTCATTGAAATCAACCGACCTGGCATCTTTCGGACGTAATCATTGCGACAAGCAAGAATCCCGAGATACGGCCCACCGTACTGCAAAGGGACTCCGAGTGACTGACCTTCCGCAACGGCGACATCGGCACCGTAATCCGCGGGACGTTTCATCACTCCCAGGCTAATTGGATCAAACGAGACGACAGAAAGCGCACCATGCTCTTTGGCGATTTTGCAAAGCTCTTCGCCATCCTCGACACACCCAAAAAAGTTCGGTTGCTGAAAGATCAGACATGCCGTCTGGTCGTCAATCAACTCTTTCGCCTTAGCGAGGTCAGTCGTCCCATTGACCGTTGGAATTGTGACCACTTCGGTCTCCAGATTCCGCACGTAGGTTTCGAGAACGTGCCGATACTCGGGGTGAACTCCTTCGGAGATGAGAACTTTCCCGTGTCGTCGGGTGACTCGCATCGCCATGAAAGCCGCTTCACTGACCGCGGTTCCACCTTCGTACAGGCTGGCATTGGAGACGTCGAATCCGGTCAAGGCACAGATCAGTGATTGGTACTCAAAGAACGCCTGAAGTGTCCCCTGGCTCGCCTCAGCCTGATACGGAGTGTAAGCCGTATAGTATTCCCCACGGCTGGCGAGTTCATCGATCACCGATGGGATATAGTGATCGTATGCTCCTCCGCCGAGAAAACAAACACGATCAACATTGTTCTTGGCAGCCAGTTTTCCAACGTGCTGTTCAAGAGCCAGTTCCGTCATTGGAGCTGGAAGATCAAGAGGACGATCCAGCTGCAGTTCTTTGGGAACTTGTGTCAGAAGTTGATCAATCGATTCGACACCGATCACATCTAGCATTTGCTGCTGTTGTTCTGGTGTATTGTAAAGATACGCCACGCTGAGGCTCCTGGAGTTTCGTCTTGATGAGTCCAGTTCAATCAAGATGAAATCGCTGGAATCAGCTCATCAACCGTGAGTGACCAACGTTGTTAACAGCTGCAACATCCCTGGCAGCCTTTGAAAATTGAGAATCAGCCCGGAAACCGAAGCATTGATTGCATTCCACTGTGTCAGAAAGCCAATCCTGAAGTTCTGGATCAATGCTCATCCGACCACTGTTCTTCAATAAAGAATCGTACCGGGCTGGAATTCGATTACGAGTCCGTTTGAACAAATCGAGAAGGTTTCTCAAACTGGGAAATCACACCACTCGGAATCACATGAATACGTTCTTCAGGACAACGACCCGCTGCATAAAACCCAGAACGCAAGTCAGAACACAAGCATTGTGAGCCGGCATGTCAAATGGAGTCGATTTTCAATTCAGCATGAAAGAATCGCAACACTCAATCATGCATCAAATTCGTACTCGTGTTTGACTTCGTGGAGAGACGCTACTTAGGGGAATCAACCTTTGTGGGATTGGCGCAGTGAGCACGAGACAATCAGCACTGGTCGATTCACGAAATAACGAAATTTGACGAAACCTGTTCCCCGGGCTGAACAGCGGGCAATTGATTGCGGAAATTGCCTAATGGCTTTCACAACTTGCCTGATAGGCTGCATGATCCATTAACGCGTCCAACTCAGTCGGATTAGACGCTTTGATTTTCACAATCCAACCAGCTTGGAACGGGTCATCCGAAAGTGGTCCGAGATCGGCTTCGAGTGAATCGTTGACTTCGACAATTTCACCACTCACAGGAGCGTAAAGATCGCTCACAGCTTTCACGCTTTCGATCTCACCCATTTCCTCTCCGGCAGTGACGGTTTTCCCGACTGACGGAAGTTCAATGTGAACAACATCTGTCAATTCCTTGACGGCGAAGTCACTAATTCCAATGGTAGCAACGTCACCATTCAGGGCGACCCACTCATGCGTCTTTGCAAATTTCATGGAAGAGACATCCATGCGGTTTCTCCTGGGGATTTTTGAGCGGCCTGTCAGCCGCAATCACTTGAACGGAAATCGAGTCCAAGCTGTCTCGACGAGAGGCGAGGGATCGGCAGGCAAGGGGACAAATTCACCTGATGCATCACACTCGGCCAACAGCCTGAAGTTCGTTAAATTTTCTTGAATTTTGAAGCTGAACCTCAAGTCATGTCGCAGCTGGTTTTGCCCGCCTCACTGGGGGTCTCGCTGCAACAATATTTGTGTTCGATGTCTGAGATTTTTTCGATGCGACGTTGATGACGTCCCCCTTCGAATTCGGTCTTCAGCCACAAATCGACAATTCGTCCGAGCAGCCGATCACCGAGCATGTCTGCGGAGAGACACATAATGTTTGCATCGTTATGGCGGCGCGAGTACTCCGCTGTCACATCGTCATGACAGGAGACAGCTCGCACCTTGGGGAATTTGTTAGCGGTAATGCACATCCCCATGCCGGTTCCACAGATCAGAATTCCACGATCCACTTCCCCAGTCCCGACAGCTTTCGCAACCTTCCCTGCATAATCTGGATAGTCGACACTCGTGTCGTCGCCAGGGCCGTAATCGACACCTTCGTATCCCAGTTCGTCTAACTGAGCAAGAATCTGTCCTTTGACTCTGACGCCACGATGATCGCTTGCGATGGCAACTTTCATATGAGGGTTCCTTATGTTGACGACTGCTGGTCAAGTAGCAATCTTAAATAGCCTTCAATCTCATTTCGGCAAATCTCGTACTCCTCGACCCCGGCTCCTATCGGATCGGAAACATCTTTCCCGGAATCCGAGAGCAACCGTGTTTTCCCGGCGAGTTCCGGAAACGCATTTAAAATCGCATCACGATGATTCTGAGTCATTGTGATAATGTGATCACTATGGAACAGCAATTCTTCAGTGACTGGTCGACTTTCATGAGAAGACATGTCGATGCCTTGCTCTTTCAAAAGGGCAACCGCTTCTGGACTCGCTGGCGATCCCGGATAGGCCGCCAGCCCCGCCGAGATGACAGTGTACCCTCTGTCCAACAGTTCATCATCCGCACATTGCATTTGCTGTGCAAGCATATTTCGAAAAAGTGCTTCCGCCATCGGGCTGCGACAGGTGTTGCCTGTACACACGAAAACGTACACTTCGCCGGTTAAACGAGAAAAACTCAGTTTTGTCACAGCGCCTGCTCGCTCTAGTTGGTAATTTTGCCCATCGACATCAACGACTGTTAATCCTTCCTCGTAGACTTCTTCTCTCGAGGAAAAAATCAGGTCAGCCCAGCCCGCATCCAAACGTTCTAACTCTGTCTGCGGAATGACCAACCCTAAGGCTGGTGTCGAAAGTCGTTTTAATAGCGTATTTGAAAAATTTGATCTGGGAATAGCAAAAACACGCCCGGATGCGTTCAATGCCCATTCTCGAGCGTCACCACTCCAGTCCGCCGAAAAACCTTCGGGCTGTCCTCCACCGACTCGCAAAGCAACCGGCCCCGGCCAACATCGTCGAGAAAGCTTATAAACAAGCGTCGATAAATTATCAGCGTAGTCATCAATCACACTGCGATGTGCCATCGCAACAACCGGAATTGCCTCGGGCACAGCCTTGGCGATTTCAGTCAGACGACTGGCGGCACCAAGCTGACTCGGCAAAGCCAGAACCAGTACCCCAACTTCAACCGGAACCACAACAACCTTTCCAGCCTCAAGTTGCGACACAGCGACACGAAGAGCGTCGGTCTCGTCGTTGATCTCATCGAGGTTGATAGTCTGGGTCATGCGGGACAGGTACTAATAAGCTCTAGCAAATCTGAATTCACGATCATCACCCCGGTGAAGCACTATCTCGGTGAATCACCGGTGAATCGCAGCGACAACTGAAAACTGTAGCGTTTTTAATAAGATGTCTCTCAGCGGAAGAACTCCGCAAAAGCGTATCGTATCCCGAACGATACCTAGGATCAACTGGCGAACTTTCTTTGACTCTTCGAACGCCATGCTTGCCCGTGCAAACATCAAATCGCTCAGCCCCACATTTGCCCAATGATGGTCGGGCCCCCTGAAATCAACCACGCATCCAATCTGCCTGGGACCTGACGATTCAGCCATCAAAAAACAAAACCTCCAGTCAACCCGACTTTTCGCATCGGGCCGACTGGAAGTCTCCATTCCACGTAATCGTTATAACATGATATCGAAGCAACTTTCGCGACCTTCGCAACCTTCGCAGCGATTGCCTGACTTGTGCCTCGTGAAACTCAACGATTCAGATTCATCATCAGGTTGTTCGAGAAGTTGCCGATTACTCTGGAGCAAGGAAATCGAACATCGGAGTCGGGACGAACTCGGCTGACACCTCGCCCGCAAGATCGTAATTCTCGATCAGTGTGAGCTTGCGTACCGGCTGACCTGAGTCGAAGTTCACCTTCTTCGTGTCTACCCAGAAGACCTGAGGACTGAAGACCGAATCGTAGTAAAGGACACCTTTGCTCAGATCAGTCACGGTTCGCCAAATCGTGGTCGAGACGTTCGGACGTTCTGGATCAGCGATGCCGAACGGTGCCGACACGTTGCGCATCACACTCATCATCGCTGCGATCGCTTCTCGCTCAGAGTTCGGCTTCGGCAAATGATTCACGTAATAGGCCCCACGAACAAACCGATCAGCAGGTTCATGAGTTCCTGGCAATCGCTTTTCACCCCCGAACCCACGATATTGCTTCAGGTTCTCAAGCTGCTTATCGAAAGATGGCTGATTCGTCATGACAGTATAACTTCGGTCGTGATAGAACTTGATTTTCCCATCGATGCATTCGATCACAGCAGAGTCGCCGCTGGAGTCGTTCAATGCGATGTGCACAGTAACCGCCTTCCCGCTGGAAGGTTCGACTGCCATCTGCAACTGATAGGGATGCTCTTTGTAGGACTTGACTGCCTCATCAACGGTCGCAAACTGGTCGAGGTAATATTGCACCCACATCGACATGCACAGCCCCGGAAGAGATTCGTCACGCGGCCCAACCGAAGTTTCCGGCAAGTACAACAGATGGCCTGCCAGTCCTTTCTCGTTAATGCCGTCAGCAGTTCCAACGTCGTAGCAAGAGACGATGACACTCCCATACTTACTGGTCCAGCGTAACGGGTTTTTCTCTGCCAAACCGTTACGTTCCATCCCACGTGGAAGTATCCACATGTTGCTCCTGATGTCCTCAAACCAGTCCATGTTCCGGCCGACAACGACAGACTGACCGCTGTCATTCCAAAGAACACGGGAACAGGATTGCACTGGCGTCCCAATCAGCAATCCCCCAAAAAGGGCTGTCATCGCAAAGAAGAAGTAACGAACCATAAGTAACTCTCAATTTCTCATTTTCTGGCGAAATCCACAGTCACCCGCAACAAGCGGGCACCCATCGCCAATCATATTTTTGTGAACCGCAACCACGCTGCACTGTTCGCGTCAGCCGGTTAAAAAATCTTGATCAACAACGACTTTATCTCCCCAAACAGAAGGAAGCCTTGCGTAAGTGATCTGGTCGTCTCCTCAATGCGAAACATTCTCGAAGCCCCTGCGTGATCATCAAAACCGCTACAATTCGCTCAGCTTTTGCTATAACAAATCACGGAAATTCAGAATCAAAAACTTTGCCCCAAGCGGATTCCAGCATCAGAAATTGACATCACCCTTCGCATTTAACTATTCTGATGTATACTTTCGGATAACGACGACATCAGCCGTTGTTCATTCGAATTGAATGAACAGATGGTCGATATTCAGTAATCATGAATCATGCCAGCAAACAGTGCGTACCGACTGTCGTCGTGTCTCCTCTTGAGATCTGAGGAGACACTCAAGTTTTTCAAGAGGACGTAAGCGTTCTGATTCGTAGAATTGATCGTCTCAGTTATAGAACGCTCACTGCGGAAACAGAAAGCACGCAAGTGCTTGAGAACGTGATCACCCGAATTTCCCCCCACACATTGACCACCCCACCAACATCTGATGGTCTTTTGACTTTTCCCGGAGTTTCTCATGCTCACCCTCCTTGGTAAAAATACTCCAATGTGCGATCGCTTGGATCGACGCTCGTTTTTACGAATCGGTGGATTGGCGATGGGCGGGCTGACTCTTCCGCAATTACTTCGAGCTGAACAGGCAGCAGGAGTGAACGGGAACGGGAAGGGAGTCATCATGATCTTCCTGCCCGGTGGGCCTCCTCACCAGGATATGTGGGATATCAAAACAGACGCCCCAGCTGAGATTCGTGGAGAATTCAATCCGATCCAAACGAAAGTTCCGGGTATCGAAATCTGCGAACAGTTTCCGCAACTCGCTTCCATGGCGGACAAGCTGACGTTCATTCGTACAATGGTCGGTGCTGGTGGAGCACACTACGCTTTCCAATGCTTGACCGGTCAACACAACCGGAATCAACCGCCTGGTGGCTGGCCCGCACTCGGCTCGGTTCTTTCTAAAGTCTATGGCCCGAAAGACCCAGCCGTACCAGCGTATGTTGGTCTTTCACCAAAAACACGACACGCCCCCTGGGGAGACAACGGACAGCCCGGATACCTCGGCGTCGCTCATGCTCCTTTTACTCCCAACGGAGATGGAGCCTCGGATCTGGTCCTGAATGGAATCTCCAGCGACCGTTTAGCAAGTCGAAAACAGGTCTTGAAAGCGTTTGATCGCTTCCGGACTCAAATTGATGCATCGGGAATGATGGAAGGACAGGACTCTTTCAATCAACAGGCATTTGGAATTTTAACATCAAGCAAACTTGCCGATGCTCTTGATCTGGAAAATGAGTCGCAGCAAATTCGTGATCGATACGGATACGGTGAAGACAAACTTCAATCCGACGGCAGTACACGGCTACTTACGAATTTCTTGAAAGCACGTCGGCTGATCGAAGCAGGTGTCCGCTGCGTTTCGCTTTCCTTCAGCCGTTGGGACTGGCACGGAGGGAATTTCAAACGTGGTCGCCAGGACATGCCGATGCTGGACCAAGCCGTCAGCGCACTTGTCGAAGATATGGAAAATCGCGGGATGCTCGACGATGTCACTGTTGTCGTCTGGGGAGAATTCGGACGGACCCCGAAGATCAACTCCAAAGCTGGTCGCGACCACTGGCCACGTGTCTCATGTGCACTGCTGGCTGGTGGTGGAATGAAACATGGTCAGGTGATTGGAAAAACTAATCGTCTGGGGGAAGAAGCGATCGAACGCCCCGTCCACTTCCAGGAAGTTTTCGCCACGCTCTATAAGTCTGTCGGCATCAACGTTGATCATGTCACTCTTGACGATCTCCAGGGCCGACCACGATTTCTTGTCGATCAGAATAAGGCTCAACCGATCCCGGAATTGTTCGGGTAACTTTAGAACCAGTCCGAAAACCTCTGGGATAGCCGCTTTTCTTAACGTTTGAAAGAGCAATTTTAAGTTTCAGGATCAGTTCTAAAAAGTCTCCCAGTCAGCAATCAACGATCTATTGCTCAGAGTTCAGTTCCTGTGTCGCGGCGAGTCCGGGACAATGGTCCCGGACTACAATGAGTTGAGCCCCACTGCAGTCATCAAGCACTCAGCGATTCAAACGCTTGAGTCTTCTTGAAATTCATGGCTGCGTCGCGCTGCCTCGTGGACATGTCCGAGTGTTCAAACACAATGCACTCTCCACGAACACTTAAAACACGAATGCGTTCTATCGCAGTTTGTTTTATCGTGTGTCCTTGTCGAACGTGTTTCACCATCATAGTTGCGGTCCACCACAAGGCTGAACCCGAACACCAGTTCGATAATTGTTAAAAGGTCATTTTGAAAATCGCAAACCAGTCAAAGACATCACAATTATGAACAGACTATTCGAGACCGGGCTGCTCCTTTTCGCTTCACTCGTCATCCACTCAACTCTGTTCGCGCAGTCAGACGATATTCCAGACCGCCCGCAGCAGCTTTGGGATGCCTCGAAAGATCTTCCCAAAACAATCGAAATCAAGTCACTGCCGCATGTGAAGTTTCATGTCATCAAAGAACATGAGCCGACTCTTGATGGTGGGTATGGCTTTCTGCATGGCGTTGCTCTCTGCTGGCACAAAGGGAAATTGTACGCCTCATGGGGACACAACAAAGGGATCGAAAACACCGCCAGTGAAGAAGCACGCGGACGCGTCAGTCAGGATGGCGGGAAGACTTGGAGAGAGACCTTCACGATCGATTCTGGCAGCGATGAAAATCTGGCTGTCAGCCATGGCGTCTTTCATTCAGACGGTGACAAGCTGTGGGCTTTCATGGGAGCGTTTTACGGAAACCGCCAAGACGTTCATACGCGTGCCTATGTACTGGATGAACAAAATGGAGATTGGAAATTTCGAGGGCGTGTGATTGGCGACGGGTTCTGGCCGATGGAAGAACCGACTCAGATGAGCAATGGAAACTGGATCATTGGCGGACTGAAAGTCGGAGCAGGAAACCCGGCTGCTGTCGCCATCAGCCACGGCGACGACTTCACCAAATGGGATGTCGTGGTCATCTCGAAGCCGAAGTCGATCAAGATGTGGGGTGAGTCAACAACGCTTGTGCACGATAACCAAATTCTGAATCTATCACGCTGGGGTGGGCAGGCATTCGCATTGCTCGCGAAGAGTGAAGACTTCGGACAAACGTGGACGCCATCACTTCCGACGAACCTTCCAATGGCTGGTTCGAAGCCATACGCAGGAACATTAAGTACCGGCGAGAGTTATCTGATCTGCACGACGACTTCCGACTCTGGTCACCGCCGATCTCCATTGACGATTGCATTGAGTGAGGCAGGAGCCGTTTCGTTCAACCGAATCTACACAATTCGTAATGCTGAATCCCCTGATGGTCCGGGGGAATCGCATCCAAAAGCGAAGCTCTCTTACCCTTACGCCATCGAGCACGAAGGATCATTGTATGTCGGCTACTCGAACAACGGAGGCCGATCAGGAATGAACATCAACAGCGCCGAAATGGCGATCATCCCGATTTCTGAACTTCGCAAGTAAAGCACACCCTGAATCATCACCGGGGGCTAAAGCAGTTTGCTCTAGCGCGTGCCCGTGAAGAACGCATTTCTCTAGTAAAAATGCTGTTCGCCACGAGGAAGATCCTGCAAACCAATTCGAAAGATGCTCTAAACGATTACTAAAGATGCAGCGATATGACTGCTGACCAATCGCGAAAACTTCCCTACCGTTTTTTGTTTTTCTTGCTTTGCTTGGAGTACTTGCGGTCGCTGGACGAACTCTTCGATGCGTTCTGTTGAGCCTGATCGGCAGCTTCGCGGATACGTTCCAGAAAACCAGGTGGCTTCTTCGGCTTAGGCGGTTCATCCTTCGCTTTGACTGCGGTCGTCGGTTCTTCGACTTCGACAACGCTTCCATCGGAGTTCACGTTTTTCTTCAGAAGTGTCCGTTCGCAAATTCCCCACAAGCTGGAGGAGATGAAGTACAAGCACAATCCAGCTGGCACACGATAGAACATGAAGCCAATGAAGATCATCATGTAGTTCATCATCTTGTATGTCATCGCCTGCTCATCCGATGTCGGAGGAGGCGTGAACATTTTTTGCTGAGCTACGAACAGGATCACAGTCAAAATAGGCAACAGGTTAAACGTCGTGAATCCGACCCATGGAATCGCAAACCCGAAATTAAATAATGCATCCGGGGCAGCAAGATTGTCGACCCACAGGAATTTGGCCAGACGTAAATCAATCGCCTGATAAAGTGACGTATACAGCCCATAGAAAATGGGAAGCTGCAACAAGGCAGGCAAGCAACCGACCATCGGGTGGTAGTTGTATTTCTTCTGAAATGCACGATACGCCTTGGCGAATTCTTCGGGCTTGTCTTTATGTTTTTCCTGAATCTCTTTGAGCTTCGGAGCGAGAACTTTCATCTTCTCCGATTCAATCGCCTGCTTCTTCGAAATCGGGAACATCATTCCGCGAACAACGACTGTCAACAGGATGATCGCGAACGCATACGGCAAGCCGACCCAGTTGTGGAAGAAGTCCAAAACGGCCAGCATCGCCTTGGCGATGACGCCAAACCACCCCAGTCGAACAACATCGCCCGCATGAATCGGCTCGAGGAGTTGCTTTCTCTTGGGACCAAAATAAGTTTGAAACGAGTGCTCAACTTCCGAACCTTTTTTGAGTGTCTGCTTTGTCGACTCAAGGAGAATCGACAAATTACTTCGTTCCGGTTTCTCATCTTCCATGACGACTTGCGGAACGACTGATTCAAAAAGTTTCTCAGCCGGGGCATCCTCGGATCGATTTGGCAAAATCAGGGCCGTGAAGAACTGCACATCGAGACCGGCATATTTGATCGGCTCTCGCCAGGAGACGACAGGTTTCCCACCATCCTTGGCCTTATTCGTCTGTTTGACAAGATCGGCAGCAGTGAGGTGAATGGAAGTCGTCTTATCGGGGTAACGGGCATCTTCAATTGTCGCAACATCGATTTCCCGATACGAACGTGTGTTGTCCGCATTCTCCAGTTCTAAACCAACCGGTCCTTGCAACGTGTAAACCGTCTCAACCGTATTCTCAGAGTGGTTGACGATTTTAATGTCCATTTCCAGCAGATAGCCGGTCGGAGACTTATCACGTTTTTCCAGATCCGCTTGTTGAATGCGGTAAGTCTTAAAGACTTCCAGATCTTTTTTGGGGGCGAGATAGCTGAATGTGACAGAGTCCGCATCCTGCTGACTGATCTTCCAATCGACCTCGGCGAGCGATGTTCCAAAATCTTTCAGCTGGCCATCGATTTGGGGGAGTTGCATTTCAAAAGTTTTGGGGACACGTCGATCACCTTTGACTGGAATCGGATTCCCGACCACTTTGAATTGCTGTTTGCGGTTGAGCGTCGTGTATCGTGGGTCGGTCAATTCAACCCAATCGATGGCGGCTCCCTGAGTATTCAACTGTGCTTTGAGAAGATACTTGCCAGCAAAGCCAGATTCCCCGAGAACGATCTGCTGAGCGGGAAATGTCTGCAGCTCAACCTTTGGCTCTGCTTCGGGGGCATCCCCTGAAGGAGCTGCTTTCACAGCTGCTGGATCGTCAGACGCAGCGTTCGCCTTCCCCGGGTCTTCATCCTGTTTAGAGTTAAGCAGTGCCTCTTCATTGAAGTCATCCTTTTCACCAGCCACAGGTTTGGGCTTTGGTTTTGGGAAAACCTCAGGAAAAAGTCCGGGAGCAATCTGCATCCAGAAAATAAAGAAGACCATCGTCAACAAGACGAAGAACATGTATCGACGCTGATCCATGGGTGATATAGACGGTCTTTATTTCAGACCGTTCCTTTCACAATCGAGTCTATCGCAGAACAAACTGTTCGCTGAGGCAGATTCGAAATTAGCAACTTTTCAAGCCAACCGCGAAAATTCAGTTTGTATGGTGTTATAGGTATACAGCGATCCGGAAACGTTGGATCACTCAGAAACGGACATTATGAGGAACTCCGGCGAATTCACCAGTAGGTTCGCTGCAATTCCCGGTTTTTGAAGAGTTCAACCATCCTGAAACCTGCACAGATGATCAAGTCGTGCTGATCCGTTTTGTTTCTCAGCTGCGGTATCATGGCGATCCGCCAATTCAATCAAGCAGTTCGCAATCTCATCTGGAAACCGAAAATGCCCACTCAACGGCTGAGGAAGTCACTTATTTCAAGTTTTCCGAGCGAGAAAGAGTAGAGAGAATATGTCGTAAAAACTGTCTCAGAGCGTGTTATCGACCATCGCGAAGTCGATGTCCGAGGAAGTCATCGAGATCCGGGATGGGATAAATCTTGGCTGCAGTTTTCTCGAAATCGTAAGGAACACGCTTAAACGTGAGGGTTTTCTTCTCTTGGTCTAAGATAACGTAAGACGAACGATTGTCGCTGTCTCTCGGCTGACCGACTGACCCCACATTGACGAGAACCTTCGTATCCCCCAACTCGATCTGAAAATCGACCTCGTCCGGAGAGAGAAAGTTGTAGTCCTCAGTAAAGACACCCGGAATGTGGGTGTGACCCTGAAAACAGTAATTGTCGACGAGTCCGAAGATCCGTTCCATTTTCCGCTGATTATAAACATCTTCCGGGAAGACATACTCATTCAGAGGGTTGCGGGCGGAACCGTGGACAAACAGATATTCGCCCTCCCGCTTCATCCGAGGGAGTTCACCAAGAAATTCCCAGCGTGCTTCATTGCCAGCTGGATCACCCGCTTCCAGCTGGGAGCGGGTCCAGAAGATGGCACGTTCCGCCCCGGCATTGAACCCTTCCGGATCGAAGAGTGCAGCCTGATCGTGATTTCCGAGAATCGTAACCTGACAATTCTTTGTCACCAGATCGATGCATTCACGAGGATTGGGGCCATATCCAATAATATCACCTAGACAATAAATCTCGGAGATCTCTTGCCCGCGGATATCCTCCAGGACGGCTTCCAGTGCTTCCAGGTTGCCGTGAATGTCGCTGATGATGGCACGCAACCGAATTTCTCACTTGATGTTACGAGAAAAAAAATAGTGAATGCAGGTATTGCGAAATAGTCCCGCAGTTTACGAGAGAGTGCGTTTGCAGGTCAACCGTTGACTATTCTTGCTTACAATTGCCTGTGCGTCAGCGTAAATCGACTGGATCGACATCAATTGTCAGCTCAACATCTGTTGCAATCTTCATATACGGCACAATCTCTCTCCAGAGATCCTGAATTGTTTGAATTTGATCGCTGGTCATTTGGAAGTGATAACGGAAATACTTTCGCAACCGTGTAATAGGAGCCGGAGCCGGGCCGAGAACTCGCACCGGAAGTTTTTTCTCAGAGATGTGCGAGCGAATGAATTTCACGACCCTCTTGGCTTCCTCAGCCACGACCTCTTCATCAAGTGAGCGGAGAATGACACGCGCCATGCTCCGATACGGAGGAGCCATCACCATCTTGCGCTGTTTCAATTCATAGCTCGCGAACTTGTAGTAATCGTGCTGAGCAGCAAATTGAATGACCGGTTCATCCGGATTCATTGTTTGAACAAGAACTCTCCCCCCTTTTTCACCGCGGCCTGTTCTTCCAGCTACCTGAGCGATGAGCTGAAAGGTTCGCTCAGCTGCACGCAAATCGGGTTGATGCAACAGCGAGTCCGCATCGATGACGCCGACTAAGGTGACATTCGGAAAATCCAACCCCTTAGCAATCATTTGTGTCCCGAGAAGAATATCGACTTTTCCCTCGCGAAAGGCTGTCAGTGCTTCATCATGACTACCGGGCTTCCGCATCGAATCGCTGTCCATTCGGATGAGACGCATTTCCGGAAATTTGCTCTTAACTTCATCTTCAAGCCGTTGCGTTCCAGCACCAAGGAGCCTCATCCCCGGCTGACCACAAGTTGGACACCTTTCAGGCGGAGGAATTTCATATTCGCAACTGTGACACAGCAAACGCCCCCGGTCTTTGTGCCAAGTGAGAGTCACATCGCAATCAGGGCAACGAATCCCAGTACACTTTGGACACCAGAGAACCGGAGAGAATCCGCGCAGGTTCAAAAAGAGAATGACCTGCCCTCCACTATCCAGTGCTCGTTGCATAGCGTTCGTCAACGCTCGCCCAAGCGAGTGTCGACGCTGAATCAGAGGATCATTTCGGACATCGACAATGGTGACCGGCGGAAGCGGTCGCTGTTCGACGCGATCTTTCATGACGATTAATTTGTCATGCCCTTCAATCGTTCGTACAAGCGACTCCAGAGTCGGTGTCGCGGTCCCCAGAATCAGTGGAATGCCCTCACGCCGAGCCCGCTCGCGGGCCACTTCACGAGCATGATATCTGGGTGTCGAGTGTTGCTTGAAGGTCGATTCGTGCTCTTCATCAATGATGATCAGCCCCAGATGCGGAGTCGGCGCAAAAATCGCACTTCGAGCCCCAACGATCACCTGAACCTCGCCTTGTGCAATTTGTTGCCAATGCCAGTGCCGATCGGCATCACTGAGATGGCTATGCAAGACCGCCACATTGTCGAAGCGAGCACGAAAGCGGCGAATCGTCTGAGGTGTCAGACTGATTTCCGGAACGAGAACAATTGCCTGCAGACCATAGCTGACAATCTCGCGAATCGCCTGAATGTAAACCTCTGTCTTCCCGCTCCCGGTGACACCATGCAGCAAAATTGTCTCATACTCAGCAGCTCGGACCGTCTTGAGAATGTGGTTGAGTGCGGACTGCTGTTCGTCATTCAGCTTGAGGTCCGCCTGAGGCTCAACATGCATCTCAGTGATCTGATTGACATTCATCCGGCGTCGTTCTGGAACGATCAGTCTCTTTTTTCGAAGCGAATCAATCGGAGAGGTTCCACACTCGGCCGCTTCAGTTAGAGCATCGACTCGCAGCGCCTCCTCGGATTCTGCCAAAACCTGCATCACTGCATGTTGCTTCTTCGGTAACTTCAACGCTTCAAGATCGGCGATGTCAGGAGCAAGGCGATAAAAGACGACCTCTCTTGTCCCGGCTTGTCTTTTGACACCGGCGGGGACCACGCTTTCAAGAACCTGCCCCCAACTGCTCAAGTAGCGATCTGCAATCCATTGAGTGAGATCGAGCATTTGCTGAGACAGTAGCGGTTGACGATCCAGAACTTCCGTGATCGACTTCAGACGCTTACTCGTCGAGATCTCACTCGTCAGCCCCACGCAATATCCCAGTGTCGGAGTATTCCCTCGACCAAAAGGGACTTTCACCCTCTGTCCGGGCTCGATCATGTCTCGTAGCGGTTCAGGAACCAGATAGTGATAGACAGTATCTAAGGGTCGATTGAAAACAACTTGAGCAGCCAACAGGTCCGCGCCCGCAGCCAATTCCCATGGAGCTGGCTCGGGTTCTAATTGAAACAGTCCTTTTTGATGTTTTGGGCTCATGAATTCGAACGGAGAAACAACACTCTAGGAAACTTAAGGAAGACAGGAAGGGGGAATTCTATTCTGCAATGGCCTGACATTCGGCAATTTTTTCCACTTTGAAAATCACCGGACCAACCCGAATTGTTTGATCTTGTTGCAGTCTAGCAGATGACATAGCGTCAGCGAGACGTGTCGAAATTGAAAGTTCCCTTCTTCCCCCAATTCTTAGGCAAGGATGCCAAGATGACCTGGCAATTTGCCAAACTGGTCAGCATATTTGCGCTCGTTCTTCTGACGGGCTGCGCATCCATTTCGTCTCCAGCGAAGCTGAAATTCACCTCGCCATTCAAAAAGATGCAACGCGATGTGTCTCGTGAGACAAAGAAAGATTCTGAAGCTCGCGAGAGCAAAGAGCAATCAGCTCCAAAGCGACAACCTCTGATAGCACGCCAGTCTAAAAACGACGACATTCGCCAGCATGATGCTGCGACAGAGCGATTGATTGAAACTGAACTCCGTGATGCATCACCTGAAGAACGAGAAGAATGGATTCAGTACCTGGCAACGGTCGATGCAGCCAAGGTCTCACAATTACTCCGAGCCAGACGAGCCGACCTGGGCGCTGAACGACTTGCTCAAGCCGCAAGTCGCGGTGAACAAAAAACCGCTGCCCAAAACACTTCTGACCAGGTCGCTGCTGGTCAGAAAAATGAAATTCAGGATATCAAAAGAGTCGGTCACACCCTGCAGCCCACACTTCCCTCACGGGTCTCCAGCGAGGCCTCAGAGGGTGACCAACTTGCTCAAGCTGACCATTCCAGAGAGACTCAAGATTCGACAGTCCAAGGGGAATCGAAAACCGAGGCGGATGAACCGACAACTCGCAAATGGTCTGGCCAGTTGAAGTCACTCACCGAATGGGAGAAAAACCCACTCAACTTTAGTCGGGACGAACACTCCGAGACTCCAGATTCCAAGCGAGACCGTCGGTCAAAACCTCTCCCACAAATCATCTCAATACCTTTCCGAAACGGTGGAGAGACTGGTAAAGACTCAGAGGAAGCCTCCTCACGAGCGACAACTGTCCTCTTCGAAAAGGACGAAAAGGTCACAGCAACCGCACCATCCGATTCGCTACGAATTGCCCCCGGTGCAAAGCTGTGGGAGGAAGAACTCCACAAGCTCGTTTCACTGATGGAAGCTGAGGCTTCCGCATCGGGCTCAGCCGGATCAGGCTCGCTGACTCGAAACGAACTTCGCCAGCAGGTCGCTTTGCGGATGCTTTACCTGGTCAACGATCAAAAGCAACTTGCCATGCAGCCTATCCCCGGACTGCAGCCGGCGGATCAGGAGTTCTGGACTTCAATCTTCTGGGGACTTTCAAACTACCTGAACGAAGAAGGCATAAACCCCTCTCAACGCTCAACCATGACGATTGAACAACTTCGTTCCGCAACTCATTACTTGCAAATCTCAGCGAAACTTCAGTTGCGAAATGTCAGTTTCTGCTCTCGCATCAACGGGTTTGGAAACTTTGAACCGATTGACGCAACACAACTGACACCTGGGGAACCGGTCCTCATTTACTGCGATGTCCGAAACTTTCAAAGCGAGTCCTCCGACCAAAACGATTTCATCACCAAACTTCGCTCATCGGTGGAAATCTATCAGGGAGACTTGAATGGCCAACTGGTCGACCGCAGTAGTTTCCCAGCTACCGAAGACCGTTGCCAGAGCATCCGCACTGACTACTACAACAGCTATCGGATTGATCTGCCTGCTCATCTGAGTTCCGGACAACATGTCCTGAAATTAACCGTCTACGATGAGTTCAGCGGGAAATCTGCCACGGAGACGATCAGCTTCACAGTCCGTTAACACAACCGAAACCCCACTTAAGCTGACTGAGCCGAAGGCGAAACGGAGAAACTTTCGGCTGTTCACCAACTTTCTCAAGAACTCAATCTCGCCCTTGTTTGTCCGAACGGGTAGAATCAGTTTACGCGGGTCCATGTGGTCCGATCAGCCTGTCAAAAGTACTGAAAATGCAATGAGAAACGTTCTCAGTACTTGAAAGGCCAAGTTCGAGCTTACGGATCAGTTCTGAAGACGCCGACAATATTGCTGAAATCACAACTGCATGTTCACATGCAAAGATTCAGATATTGTTAGAGTTCGTTAACCCCATCAGCACCAGACTCACAGCTATGCGAAGCGAATCCGAAGTTCCGATTCCTGACAATCCTTATTCCATCCCTGTTGCTGATCGCCTCAAGCGACTGCCACCCTATTTGTTCGGGAAGATCAATAAGGTCAAATATGAAAAGCGGGTCGCGGGTATTGATGTCATCGACCTGGGCATGGGGAATCCGACCGATCCTCCAGATCCTCTGATTCAGGAGAAGATGACGCAGGCGTTGCAAGACCCGAAGAATCACCGCTATTCCGTTTCCAATGGAATCGGAAATCTACGTGCTGAAGTCTCCAAACGGTACTGGAAGCGGTACGGCGTCCGACTAAATCCTGATGATGAAATCATCGCCTGTATCGGTTCCAAAGAAGGTTATTCTCACATGTGCCTGGGGTTAATGGGTCCTGGCGACACAGCCATTGTCCCCTCGCCCACATTCCCGATTCACATGTATTCGGTCATGCTCGCAGCTGGCAATGTCATCGCCCTCGATGTCCGCGAGCCAGAGAAGTTTCTGCAAAATGTCGCTTACACATGCGACCACCTTTATCCGAAGCCAAAGGTGGTGGTTGTCAACTTCCCACACAACCCCTCTTCAACAGTCATCGAAGCAGACTTCTATGTCGAGCTGGTCAAGCTGGCAAAAAAATATAACTTCATGGTGATCAGCGATTTTGCCTACGCCGACATTTGCTTTGATGGATATGTTGCCCCCAGCTTTCTTGCAACACCTGGAGCGATTGATGTCGGTGTTGAACTGACTTCAATGAGCAAAAGCTACAGCATGGCCGGTTGGCGGATCGGTTTCTGTGCTGGCAATAAAGAGATGGTCCGCGCACTCTCAACGATCAAAGGTTATTACGACTACGGAATCTTTCAGGCGATCCAAATCGCTGCCATTGTCGCTATGCGTCACTGCGATGCTTCAATCGAGACTCTGGCACAGAAATACCAAAATCGACGAGACGCTTTGTGTGATGGTCTGGAGCGTCTCGGCTGGGAAATCGAACGCCCGAAAGCTGGCATGTTCGTCTGGGCAAAAATCCCCGATCAATACGCCTCCATGGGTTCAATCGATTTCTCGATGAAACTTCTTGAAGAAGGTGGTGTCGCGGTCAGTCCGGGTCGTGGCTTTGGCGAAGATGGCGAAGGTTACCTCCGATTGGCTATTGTGGAAAACACTCAGCGACTCCGGCAAGCGGTTCGCGAGATCGGCAAGTGTGCTCCCGTTGCCACTGCAGAAGCTTCGCCTTAACCTAAAAAGTGTTTGTTTCACAGTACGCCTCAAGCCTGCTGTGGAACAGCGACTATGACTCAATGACAAATCAGTCTGAAGAAGATCGCACCAAATCCCCACCGGGGAACCTGAAGCGTTTACTGCTCGGACAGTTGCCTCTCGAAGCAGAAACGTCGATGTTCATTCTGGTGAACATGATCGACTTCTTTATGACGTATTGGCTCTTGCAGGCAGACCTTGTTCGTGAGTCGAACCCGATCGCCAACTACTTTCTGGCACACTGGGGCCCCATCAAGGGCATGCTCTATTTCAAGCTCGGTTTAGTCGTTGTCGTTTGTCTCATCGTGCAAGTCATCGCATTAAAAGACTTGAAAAAAGCTGCCTGGGTACTGAACTTCGGAACCGTCGTTGTTTCCGGTGTCGTGATTTACAGCTTGATCCTCTTTCTCAGAGCATCCGGAATCGCATAGCCCAGTCTCGATAAAGGTCAAGCAGTCCGGCCTCGTGGAGATGTGTGATTCGTCTTATGGCCTCTCACCATTCGACGACAACACCCAACTGCTCTGCGCGGGCTCGTATTTCGTCGATTGTTGATCGATGGAACGGGATTCCATTTTGAGAATAATTCTGGAAGCACTGCTGGCTTCGATCCCCAGGAATGCGCACTGGGTCTCCCGGATTTTCTGGGGGGAGTTCACGAATTTCATCGAGCCCCGCATTGAGGTGCTTATGGAATCGATCTGGATCTTGAAAGCTGGAGATATCAAAGACGATGAAAAAATGTTGAGAGTCTTCCGCCGAGTCAGAGCGAGTTTTTTTGATCGGCATTCGACCGACCGACAATGGGCCAGCCAAGATGGAGCAAAGGAGCGACAAGCCATAGCCTAATTCCTTGCCGCCAGACTGGAGCACTTTGGCAGCCTCCAGAGTTGTCGCCTCTTCTCCCGTCTCATCGAATGCAATCCCTGCGGGGATCGGGAGACCGTACTGCTGGAGCAATCGCAACTTTCCCCAAGACGATGCTCCGCAAGCTGAATCAAAAATGACCGGAGCACCATTTTGAATGGGGACTCCATAGGAAAAAGCTGCATTCCCGACCGCTCCAGATTTTGTTCCTGGTGCTGCAACTGTCGCACCGCCGGTGCTGCTCATGCAAATTGCGATCAGCCCTTGCTCAACTGCAAGTCGCACATAAACCGAAGCCGCCCCCAACGTCTGACTGTTGCTCAGTGCGGTAACACCCACGCCAGAAGCTTTTGCTTTTGCCGAAGCGGACTCAATCGCCTTCGTGGCTGCCACATGACCAATGGACCGACTTCCATCCATGACTGTCATCACATCATTCTCATTGAGCACCAGAACGCGCGCTCTGGGGTCGATGTCGCCCAGGTCGATCGCATCAATGTATTCGCAAATTCGACCTGCCCCGTGAGATGGGATTCCGTACAAGTCCGCTTCGAGCATTCGCTTAACTGCGACTGATGCGTCAAACTGGAACATGCTCTTTTTTACGAACATCGCTTCCAACACGGGAGTCAGTTTCTCTGACGTGAGTCGGACTTCTTGTGAAGGATCGCTTGGAAATGGAATCGACTGTGTCATCGTTCTTCAGGTTGGCAATAAGACTGATCTGAGGCTGAAAGAAAACTCAGAATAACCGACTCAAACACCAATCAACAACTCGCAGAAGTGCCGTTCTCAATTGAATTCATTAAGATTACTCAGTCGATTTCGCTCTGATCATCCAACAATCTCTTGGAAATCTCCACCATGACACGCCTCTTCTGCATCGTGTTTCTGTTGTTTTTTGGGGGCCTTGCATCTTGCGAAGGAACTGAGAAACCCAACATTGTTTTTTTCTTTATTGACGATTTAGGGTGGGCCGACGTTGGCTTTATGGGGAGCGAATTCTACGAGACACCCAACATTGACAAGCTCGCTGCCGAGTCGATGATCTTTACGGATGCTTATGCCAACGCCCCCAATTGTGCTCCCAGTCGAGCATGCTTGATGTCCGGGAAGTATCCTCCACGACACGGAATCTATACCGTGGGCGATCCTCGGCGAGGAAATCACAAACACCGTAAACTGGAACCGATAGGGAATGAAACAGTGCTTGCCGAAGAGTTCGTGACCATCGCTGAAGCGTTGAAAACAAATGGCTACACGACTGCCACAATGGGAAAGTGGCATCTCGGAAAAGATCCGACCACTCAAGGTTTTGACGTCAACATCGCTGGTCGCGAGTGGGGCAGTCCCAGTGGTGGCGGATATCACAGCCCGTATCAATACCCGAACTTGTCTCAAAAAAAAGCAGGGGAATATCTCACAAATCGGCTGACTGACGAAGCGTGTCGCTTCATCGAGTCGAACAAGGAAAAGCCTTTCTTTCTGTACCTGACTCACTATGCCGTCCACACACCGATTCAGGCAGAAGAGAACTTAAGACAGAAATACGATCAAAAAACACCTGGGAAGCATCAGAAAAACTCGAAGTACGCCGCCATGGTCGAGAGCGTCGACAACAGTGTCGGACAAGTGATGAGGAAACTGAATGAACTCTCACTGACAAAGAACACGATTGTGATTTTCTACTCTGATAACGGAGGGCATTCAGGAGCAACCTCGAACCATCCACTCAGAGGAGCCAAAGGCATGCTCTACGAGGGTGGAATCCGCGAGCCGTTTCTCTGTCGCTGGGATGGTGTCACAAAACCTGGTTCTCGTTGTGATGAACCGATCATCGGAATCGATTTGTATCCAACATTTCTGGAGATGACAGGGACCGCAAAACCGAACGGCTACGAACTGGACGGAACAAGCATCGTCCCGTTGCTAAAGGATTCACAATCATCCCTGAATCGCGAAGCCATCTTCTGGCACTTTCCTTGTTATCTGCAAGGGAAAGGTGATCCACAAGGTGGACCATTTCGCACAACTCCAGCGGGAGCAATCCGCAAAGGGGATTGGAAATTGATTGAATGGTTTGAAACAGGCCATCGCGAGCTCTACAACCTTCGCGAAGACCTCGGTGAAAAACGGAACATGGTCGAGTCGCAACCAGAAATCGCGAACGATTTGTATCAGTCCCTGGTAAACTGGCGTGAAGCTGTACAGGCTCCAATCCCGACAGCTCCTAACCCACAGTACAGGCCATCCAGAAACTAGAACTGATCCTGATACCTGAAATTGCTCTCTCAAACATTGAGAAAAGCGGTGGTTCCAGAGGTTTTCGGACCGGTTCTAAACATTTCGGATTCCCTGAACATCTTCGACATCACTGGGATCGAATCTTGCAGATCGCCGGGTCGCGAGTGTTGAAGGACAATTGGATATCGTAGTGCATCGAAGTCCTTGGCTGCTCAAGAGCGTGCACAATCACTCCACTGATGAGTGGGGAATTCGTCAACAACGTTCGATGTGAAATCGGCCTGATCTGATGCCCGGTCGAGACGTCCCCCTCAGTCAGGATCACCCCGGAACGATCCCATTGATTTTCCTGAGTCGAAATCTTCTTCAGCTTACGACTCAGATCGAATGAAAACGCGGCATCTCCACGCCCGCCTTGATATTGAGAATCAACTGCCAAGACTGCGAAGAGTTCGTTACTGGGATGAAGCTCAACTCCGTGAAGCGATCCTTTAAGTTGGTGCTCTTTTCTGCCACCCCCAGCGACTCGGAACGCAGGAAAGAAACGAACGCCAGTCCGCTCCGACCACAAACAGAATTGAACCGATTCATTCGGTGCATCTCTAACGCTCACCTTCACGTATTTCGCATTGGTCCGGTCACTGGAACTCACTGGTGACACAGCGACCTGTGAACTCAAAGTTTGCGATTCCAAAGAAGAAAACGCTCCCGAACTGTAAACCTGCGACAAGACTCCAGTCAGACAACAGATGAGTCCAGCAGAAACCAGATAGGGAGCCTTGCGACGATTCGCCAGCAACACCAACGCTTGCAGAAAAGCAGCAGCACTCGAATACCGATGCCTCGGATCAGATCTGATTGCCTTCAAGCAAATTCGCTTCAAATCTTTATCAACTTTAAAAGCGAGATTTCCTGGCGGACTCCCGAGCCCAATGGCGTCAGAAGGTTCGGAACTCTCACGATCGACTCCAGGGGGAAAACCATAAAGAAATGCAAACAAGACCGCCCCCAGTCCGAAGACATCGGTCCGTTCACTAATCGCTGACACGGTTCTCGTAACCTGCTCCGGAGCCATGTAAGCAAGTGTGCCACCGATGATCTTTTCTGAATTCGCTGACGAACGTGGTTGAAACCATGCTGCGCCGAGATCGATGAGTTTACAGCGATCATCCTTGGTCACCATGATGTTCTCAGGCTTGATATCCAGATGCAAAATCCCATGAGCATGGATCGTTTTCACTGCCACGGCGACATCCAGAATCATCTTGTGAATCTGTCGCGATGAGAGCGGATGATCTCGAAGATAATCTTTGAGCGTACACCCTTCGACATATTCCATCACAAGATAAGGGCGTCCCGCATGGACACCGCAATCATAAATTTGTGCCACCCGTGGATGATTCACTTTAGCAAGCAGTTCACCTTCGCTAATCACTGTGTCGGCAGAGACAATATTTTCATCAATTGAAAAGCGGGCGACCTTGATGGCTACTTTTCGGTTCAGCTGAAAATCTTGTGCGAGATACACATGGCCTTGCCCGCCAGAGTTCAGCAGGCGAACAACTCGATACTTGGAAATCAAAACCTGACCAGCAAGGAGCGGAGATTGAACCGCCTCGCATTCATGTTCGGCATGACATTCCGCTTCAACAAAAAATGAGAAAGCTTCATCGGTTCGCTTATCGAAGTTGTTCTCTCTTTCGACGAATTGATCGAGATCAACGAGTTGGTAAATCTCATCAATAGACCCCCTCAAACGCTCAAACCGACTCCGACAATCGACGCAATCTTCGAGGTGGTCATAATTCTCGCCGACCTCTCCTTCAGCTGACGTGGTGACGCAATTCCATAACGCTTCTTCACTTAGGCAGCACAGGCTGGGCACAATCGGCTTCTTTCTTCAGGAAGTGAGCGGCTTCACGAACGCGAGCTGTGATCCGGGAACTGTTGACGTACACAGCGTTCTCCGTGATCTTCAATTCTTGCGCAACCAATGCAGCACTACGTTTCAACAAAACGTGCTGATGAAAACAGTTCCAGGTTGTCTCGCGCGCCTGCGTGCGAACTCGGAGTAATGCCGATGCCATAACCTGCCGATTCAGTTCTTCCTCAAACATTTCTGTCGTTTCAGCTTCATCAGGAATCAACGCCGGGTTTTCAATATTTCCTGATTGACGCGAAGACTTCCTCCACCTGTCTCTGATTTTATTTGCAGTGATCTGTGCCAGATAATTCCGGAAGCGTCCTTTACGAGCATCTTTCGAAAACCGTTGAATCGTCGCCATCATCTGCACAAAAACTTCTTGACGGATGTCGTCGACATCCTCAGGCTGCACTCCAAACCGCAGAGCCGTTTTCGTAATCACGGGTGAATAAATTGCCACAAACTCCGACCAGCTTTCGGAATCAGAAAGGTCTCGGATTTGTGCGAGTAACGAAATACGTGTCTGTGGCATCACAGCCTCTGGAGCTTTCTTTTTTGGGGGGCTTACAGACCAACCAGTAACCAGTACGTCAGCAGTGCGAGCACTTGCACAGGAGGCGGGCATCACTCTTAGGGGGATGGGCAGGGCATTCAATTTGAAGTTCAGATTCAAAAAAGTTTTACGGCTGCCCTCAACTTTTGGGCTCGACCACTTTGCAAGATCCGGATTCAAGAAAGATCGCGTTTCTTGACATCAATCGCTGAGTTCAACAACACAAGACGGAACAATCCTCTAGGGCATCTTTCGAATTGGTTTGCAGGTTCTGCCTCGTGGTGAACGGCATTTTTACTAGAGAAATGCGTTCTTCACGGGCACACGGTAGAGCAAATTGCTCTAGTTGCTCCCGGCTCTCACCCGGCGCCGAATTGGAATTTCATATAATCATGGGCTCACAAGCCTTAACAGGACATTCCCTAACGGGACACTGTGTGTACTCAGTAGTTTTGAATTCCTTTCAGCTTTCCTTTCAAAATTATTTCCAGACTCGACACCACATCACCTCCAGCTCCGAATAAACCCCCGAAGCTCCCTAGATTACATTCGTGATCCTCCCGCCCGAGCTGAGCACTTTCACGACTCCACAGACTGCTCGCCCCGAAGCAAAATGCGAAGACTGATATTGCAACTGCTCTAGAATTAAAGTGCGCCCTGAATTTGCAGAATGCAAACGGTTCCTGCAGGATGCGACAGAGATTTACGGTCCAGATGTGGGCGGTTTGCGTTACGAAATCCTGAGTGACTTCACTCATCGTGACGACCGGGCAATTCATACGAGATAGACCGCTCGCAGCCTTCACCAAGCTTTCCAGCCCAGTTCCGTTTGCCTAACCCGTTCATTTGCCTATCCCGAAGTGCCGCTTCAACGTGCACCGCAGCCGACAATTGTGAGTGCGGCGACTCATCGGAAAACCAAAAACAATCCTCTTCTATCCTCCGATTTGCAAATTACGCCCCACTTCACAGGTAAAAACGCAAAGCCTGAGAATGAAAATTTCTGCCGGACATATCGAACGATCCATTGACGTTCTCCGTTGAGAATCCGAAACTCTCTAGAACCAATCCTGAAACCTGAACTTGCTCTCCCAAACACTGAGCGAGTCAATCCTTCCAATAGACTCCGGACTGGTTTTAAATTAATCCTCACTCGAAACGCAGCGAAGTTGTCTGCGTTGACCTGCCACTTCCAGCGATCAGATAGGCGAACTGATGTTGCGTTCTCTCCAATCACTCCTCACCTGCATCCTCACAGTGACATGCGTACAAGTCTCATTCGCTGCTAAACCGGATGGAGACTGGCCCACCTTTCGCGGTCCCGCACGGACAGCTGTTTCCCCTGACCAAAACTTACTGACAAGCTGGCCAGAGTCTGGTCCGAAACTCTTGTGGGAAACCGATGGCCTCGGTCGAGGCTATTCGAGTCTTGCCATCGCTGATGGTCGCATCTATACGATGGGCGACACCATCCCCGGTGAGAGAAACGATGATGAATTTCTGTTTTGCTTCGACCAACAAACCGGAGAGCAACTCTGGAAGTTAAGAACTGGCCCCGCCTGGACAAACGGAAAAGAGTCGTGGCAAAGTTCACGCAGTACGCCGACCGTTGATAAGGATCGCGTGTACGTGCTCACCGCACACGGCAAGCTGATCTGCGCCACCGTCGAAGGCAGAAAAGTCTGGAACAAGGATCTCAAAAAAGAGTTCAACGGAAAGAAGGCTGATAGCTGGGGATACAGCGAATCAGTATTGATCGACGGAGACACGCTGGTCGTAACTCCCGGTGGCACGAAGAATACGATGGTCGCTCTGAACAAGATGAACGGAAGAGTCATTTGGACGACCGTCCGTGACGGAGATCGTGGAGCTGGCCATGCCTCAACACTGATCACAAATATCGGCGGAACAAAAGTCTACGTGACGACCACCGGCAGCGGAGCGATGGGCGTGCGTGCCGAGGATGGCAAACTCCTCTGGAGTTATGAAATCGATAAAACAACCGCTGTCATTCCGACGCCAATTGTCCGTGACGACCTTGTCTTCTTTACAGCCGGTTACAACCGTGGGGGAGCTCTCTTGAAACAGGTCCCTGGCAAAGAGGGTGAAGTTACGGTCGAGGAGATCTATCCCATCACTCCCCATCTTGCCAACAAGCATGGTGGAGTCATTCTCGTCGGGGACTCACTCTATGGCGATTCTGACGACAAAGGAATTCCATTCTGTGCGGATTTGATGACTGGAGAGATTCGCTGGAAAGCACGCGGTTCGGGAAGAAACTCAGCCTCCATGGCTGCTGCCGATGGACACATCTACATTCGATACACCGACGGCACAATGACACTCGCCAAGGCATCACCGGAGAAGTTCGAAGAAGTTGGAAGTTTCGAAGTCCCCGGAAGCGGAAGCCGTCCAAGTTGGTCACACCCCGTCATCACCGGCGGCAAACTCTACCTTCGCGAAGGCAACAAACTACTCAGCTACGACCTGCGTGACTGATTCACGAATTGAGAACATCAGGGTCCGCTTTGCTGACCCTGATGTCTCGTTCTCCAAAACTTCTGATGCCATTATTAATAAACAACTCCCGGTGTTCACATCCCCAGAACATCGGGAGTTCGGTGTTTTCAAACGGAAGCAAACTCAATCCGGCCCGCACAGCGGTCCCTACTTTCGCTAGATCTATGCAATTATCATTTTAGCCATCCCATTTCAATAATTCCCAATAGAGCCATGGCGGCTACAGTCTGATTCGTAAACAATCGTCTGTTCTGTTCAGGATCTGGATCACGCCTCGTTGCAACATCGATGTACTCAACCAATTCTTGAGCATACGGTTTCATGTCATCAACAGAGTCTATTGAATTCTGAATTCGAGGCACGAATTTTTCGTTCTGCCACATGGCTGCAACAAAATCAGAACAAGTTGCGAGCTTGTCAGGATGATTGCTACCCTGCCAATCGAGTGCAGATTTCTTATGAAGTGTGCCTCCTTCGTACCACTTCCGTGATTTGGAGTTCTCAGAGTTCATCAAATTCGAATCATCTAAGTAGCCCGGCCTCAAATCAGTGGCGTCAGAGAAATTAAACTCACGACCTCTATCATTTACATTTCCCAGCCCACCACAACACAAAAAAAGGATCGCACTGACCGCAAACATAACGGCACACCCCATCGTCGCGGGATGCGTTCTCTGTTTCATTGATGCACCACAGTGCGGGCAATTTTTTACTCGAGTGCTGACCTTGCCATCGCAATCTTTGCATTTCGTCAAAGCCAAGGTAAGTCGCTCTTGAGATTGACTGTTTCGGGTTTGTGGATGACTATTGCCATGCTCCCCATATCCTGTTCCATAAATTTCCTTCTTAGGCTGGTTGCGCCATTCTGCCAAATCCGGATCAACGAAATCCTCGATTGAAATATCACCAGCCGTACTCGAACATGAAACTGACGGTAAATTGATTCGCTGTTTGCACCCGGGGCAAGTAACCTCCTTGCCCATTAGTCGGCTCTCGACTGTCAGTTTTGCATAACATTCTGGACACGTAACTCGGAACTTCAACATAGACTGGCCCCAACTGAACAAATTAAGTTTTCATAAGACACTCCCACCTAAATAACAGGTCTATCTTCTAAAACAATTAGAATCAAGCATCCTTGCCAAGGTGGCCTTGTTTACTACCTGTAGGCTGAGTCGTGACCCAACACCGCAGAGACGCGCGGTGTTCACATCCCCAACGCATCGGGATCGCGGTTCACAAACGGAAGCAAACTCAATCCGGCCCGCACAGCGGTCCCTACCGAGTTTGGCTAATGAAGAATCCGGGTTATCGCGAATCAATAAAAAAGCCCCTGTTCGAGAATTCTCGAACAGGGGCGGCGTCTACTTTGAGTGGCGTCTCAATTCAACGCACCACAGGTGAGGCAAAGCCTCGTCAGCTTACAGACTGCATTATCCTAAAGGGCAGTCAAGTGGCTACTTGGAGCAGCCACGAAAGTTTCCATCGTCTCCACACTTGTGAACAAGTAGAGGCGACCTTTGTACCAGACGGCATGGTCGAGCGAACCTTCTTGCTCTTCACCGGTCAAGCTTAGGTGAATCACGTCGCTGCCATGAATCGCTGGGGCGTATTTCTCTGGGTTTGCAATGAATGCCTGCAAGGCTTCATTTGACGAAAAGCGATATTCTTTACCATTGAATGTGGCTGAGAATTCATCACTCACATCAACGAGATCACGAGAATCTCGCAGCTTCACAGGGCAGAAACCTTTCAAACCGGTCATCCCTTTGCGAGAGGCAATCAGTTCCATCTTCGATTGCCGTCCACTCACTTTTGGCTTCTCTGGTGGCTGAGCCACTTTCGTTTCTGGGGCTGTCAACTTCGGTGCTTGAAGTCGAGGGGCTTCTTTCGACTGAGTCAGTTTTGGCTCAGGGAATTCAGGAGCTTGAAGCTTCGTTTCGACAGCTACCTTTTGCTCTGTTGCACTCCCTTCAGCCTTCTCCATGCTTTTCGCGAACGGATTTGATTCAACTGGAGCTTTCGCGGCGACTTCAGCCTCTTTCACTTCGTCTTTCTCCATCTTGGAGAGCTCACTGATCTCTCCAGGTGCAGGAAGCAAAGGAAGTTCTGGCATTGACGGGGCGAGTGCTAACTGACTCTTGCTTTCCGGCTCTGAAGCTGGCAAATCGGGGAGCATCGGAAGCTCTTCAGCACTTGGCTCGGCGGGTGCAGGGACTTTAGCCTTCAGGAACAAATCTCCCTCAAGAGCCAACCCTGTATAAGGAGTTTCCGTGGACTGACTTTCATCTTCATCTGGTGAAGCTGGAAGTGCGACCTGCTCCATTCCTGTAGATGGTGAATCGTTCGACTGAGCAATTTCGACAGTCTCTTCATCAGAATTGACATTCTGCTTCACATCATCCGGGAAAGGATTCGCAAGTGGATCGACCGATTCCAACGGTTCCGTACTTGCAGTTGCAGGTGCAGGTGCAGCTTTCGGAGTTGCTGTGAGTGCTGGAATTTCCATCACCTCAGGAACAGGAACCTCTAGAATCGTGGCTGGTGGGACCATAGGAATCTCTTTGGTCTCAGCAACTTTCTTCTCGACTTGAGGAGCCGGCTGGACAGCCATTTCCAGCTTTGGAAGTTTCGCTTCCGACTTCGGAGCCTGCAAAGATCGAGAGGTCGTGCCTGATTGTTTCTTTTCGGTAATCTGAATCGTAATTGGTGATTCTTCAGGAACCGTTTTCACAACACTTTTCTGGGCAGAAGCCTCAGACTGCGGACCTTCCATAATCGCTTTCAGCTCAGGAAAACTTTGAGCTGCTGGTTCTAAAGCAGCAGTTTGCGGCCTGGCTGGTTGCTTCGGGACCGAGACAATTTCATCACCCGAGCCCGGCATTGGAGGGATGAAACTCGAAGTCGGAACCGCTGCTGGGACGGGAGTTGGTCGACTCGACTTTGCCAACGGATGATCAACAGGACTTGCTGATTCACTCGAAGGGAATAGCCGAGGCTTAGGAGCATTTGCTGTCTTCGGAGCGACCATCGAATTCGCAGCTGGCTCTGAGGAGGCGACACCCGGAACCGGTGGCGGAACAAATGTCTTTCTTCCAGTTGGCACACTCACAATTGGAGTACTCTCACTCACGCCCGGCACCGGTGGCGGGACGAACTTCCCTGGTTTATGTGTTTGAACAGGAGCCATTCTCTGCGGTGGCTGACTGGGAGCCTTTGAAACAGGTGTGTATCGCATCCCCGGATCTTGAGGTGGCCCCTCAGGAATGTTGTGATCCCCCCGAAGTTTTCCGACGAATCGATCAAAGAAGGACCGTTTATTCGAACGTGTCGCTGCAGTTTGCGTCACTGTAGTTTGCGTCACTGCAGTTTGAGACACTACAGGTTGCGTCACCGCGGATTGTTGCTGCTGCTGAGTTTGAATTGCAGGCGGTTGCTGTTGAACTGCCTGTGCATACCTCTGCTGCGCCTGTGGCTTCACACCATATTGTTGCGACATGTGCTGAGCCCCTTGCGGCTGTGACATACTTTGCTGTCGAGGAGCGGGAGCGGCTTGAATTGGCTGCGTGGTCGTTTGCGTCTGCGCGCCGCCATACAAGCTTTTCACCCGATCACTTGCTGACGAAGGCTGTTGATACTGGGTTTGCACCATTTGGCCAGTTGCGGGAGAGGCGCTGTTCACTGTCGAAATCGAACGGACGTCCGAATTCGAAATTTGCAACCGAGCAGGCTCGGCCTTCTGTTGAATGACTGCCTGACGCGGTCGAGAAAAGACCGAGTCAAACGCTTCACTGGGAAGGTGAGACGCAAAAAGGGAAATTCCTGATGCGGAGGCAATCAGCAAGAAACGGGCGTCCTTGAACAGGTTCCGGGAAAGACTCATAGTGTCCTCTGCTTCCGATTCGTCAAAATCATGAAAGCCGATGACCACGCTTGGATTGTTGTTTTGAGCTGGTTTCAGATACCCTCACACAACGGGAACAAGTTCGACTTCCCGGTTGTGTCTCACACTCGCAACAAACAGTAACGTGGACGCTCAACTGATACGGATAAACGACACAGTAGTCACAGTCGTGACAACTGGTCGCTGAGAAAGGTATCGTCCGAGACAGCACCATGGTTTGACCGCACTCACAACAATCTCATTCGTTTCGACTGGAACAACGACACGAAGTGATATAAGACGAACGATTACTACCTCCACCCTAAACTGCGTGTTTTAACATGAACCAAACAGTCCTCCACAAAGGCGAAAAAGGCACTCCGACGATCATCATTCAGCAACCAGGACGCCGTTTGCTATTGATGTTCCTTCTTTTTGCCCTCGCTTTTTCCCTGATGCTCAACCTGGGATTACTTGCCAGCGTGGGGGATTTGACGAGCGATACCAACACTCCGAATGAAAAGTTCCATTCCGGCGATACCCTCGCAGATGCGAAAATTGCTCGTATCGAGGCAAACTTCATGATCATGAATCCGTACACGAATCGGATCATCAAAGCGATCAAGAAGGCAACGAAAGACGATGCAGTCAAAGGGGTGCTGTTGGTCATCGACAGCCCGGGGGGGCTCGTTTCAGACAGCCATGAGATCTACCACCAGATCAAAAAGCTTTCTGAAAAGAAGCCTGTGTTCGTCCAAATGAAGGGGATTGCCGCTTCGGGAGGCTATTACATCGCGATGGGTGCCGGACCGGATGCCCCCGTTTATGTCGAACCGACAACATGGACCGGATCAATCGGCGTGATTGTTCCACGCTACAACGTCACTGAACTGGCTGACAAAATCGGAGTGAAAGCAGACTCTCTGGCAACTGGACCGCTCAAAGATACGCTGAACCCACTGAAGGAAATGTCCGCACGCGAACGAGAAGTTTGGGATGCGATCATTCAAGATTCCTTCGATCGTTTCCTCTCTGTGATCGCTGAAAACCGCTCAAACCTGAGCCTCGAACAAGTCCGCGAACTGGCAACCGGGCAAGTTTACACTGCCAATCAGGCCATCAAGAACGGACTGGCCGATGAGATTTCGTTCGAAGAAGATTCGCTCACCAAGCTCCAGGAAAAGCTCGGTCTCAAAACCGCCAAGGTCATCGATTACACTTATCCACTTTCTTTCACGGAAAGCTTGCTCAGCGTGACCGCTCGGCAACCGGAAATCAACATCGACCCCTTCAGTAAAATCCTGGAAGCGAGCACTCCACGAGCGATGTACCTGTTCGGCTCTCAACATGGCCTGAAGTCCAACTCTTATTAGAACTGCCCCTAAAACTTGAAATCGCTCTCTCAAACGTTGAGCGAAGCAGCTATTCCAGAGGTTTTCGGACTGGTTCCAAGACTGAGCTTCAATTCATTTCGCCAAAGAGTTCTGGAGTTCAGGCTTCTTGTTCAGTTTTTACGATCGCTAAAGCATCTTTCGGATTGGTGTTCGGGTTCTGCCTCGTGGCGAGCAGCACAAGAAGTCATGAAAGTGAACTTCACGAACACGATACGCATTAAAACGCTCTAATCAGTTGAAGAATTCAGGTTGATGTTTGGAATTTTGAATCTTAACAAGCCCGCGGGGTGGACCTCGCGAGATGTCGTTAATCGTGTGAGCCGGATCGTCGGACGCAAAGTGAAATGTGGCCACGCGGGAACTCTCGACCCTTTGGCAACGGGCGTTTTACTGGTTTGTATCGGCAAGGCGACCAAGCTCGTCCCGTACATTCACGAGTTCCCAAAGTCGTATGATGGAAGCTTCCACCTCGGAAAAAAAAGTGAAACGGACGACCTCGAAGGAACACTCGAATCGGTCCCGATTCCCGAAGACCTCACCGAGGAGACAATCAAAAGCTTGCTTCCCGAGTTTCTTGGCGAAATTGAACAGGTCCCCCCTGTCTATTCCGCAGTTTGGGTCAAAGGGGAACGAGCATACGACCTTGCGCGCCGAGGAGAAACTGTTGAGCTCTCTGCCCGGAAAGTGAACATCGACCGTCTTGAGCTCTCCGAGTTTGACAACCATTCGATGACTCTCTCCATGACCTGTGGAACCGGGACCTATGTCCGCTCACTCGGTCGCGACATCGCCCGCAAAGCCGGAACGGAAGCGGTGATGTCGAGTTTGACACGAACATCGATCGGCCCCTTTACTCTCGAAGATTCCATCCCGGTCGATGAACTGGATCTAGAACGAATCCAGCAAGAACATCAGTCTCCACTGATTCTCTTCGAGGCGTTCCCAAAGTACACCGCGAACGCCGAAGAAACCCAACTGATTCGCCACGGTCGGGAAGTTTCGATTCGCCCTGAATGTCTCAGTCTGAACGCTGCCACTGATGCTGATGCTGATGCTGATGCTGATGCTGATGCTGAGAAGATAATCGTGATTGACGAACAGGGACGACTCGTCGCCATTACCGAAAATCGCAAGATGCTGCTCGCCCCACAAATGGTCTTCCCCTCGTCTGAATAACTGCTCCATTATTGGAACTCAAGAAACAGTGAGATTATGTCGGTCAACATGGATCCTGAAACTCTCGCCGCTGTCCAGCTCAACCTCACCCCAGGACTTGGACCAAGATTACAAACATTACTGCTTGACCGATTCGGATCAGCTCAAGCCATCTTTGCTGCCTCTGGACAAGATTTACTCGCTGTTCAAGGGATCGGCCCAAAGGTCTCTGCCGCGATTTCTTCTCGACGTAATCTCGAAGAAGCTCAGCAGGAATGCGCGAAAGCCAACGAACATGGCATCTCAATCCTTCCCAAAAACTCGTCACACTACCCTCGCATGCTTACTGAAACATGTGACACTCCACCAGTGTTGTACGTAAACGGCACGCTCATCGAATCCGATACTCTCGCAGTGGCGATTGTCGGTTCACGACACTGCACGCACTACGGCCGAACACAGGCAACGATACTCGCCGGAGCTCTCGCGCGAGCAGGCATCGTCGTTGTGAGTGGTTTGGCACGAGGAATCGATGCGGCAGCCCATCGCGGAGCTTTAGACGCCGGTGGCAGAACAATCGCAGTCTGTGCTCCCGGACTTCTGAAAATGTACCCACCAGAACACAAAGACTTAGCTCGCGAAATCATCAATCAAGGAGCACTCGTTTCTGAATCTCCTCTCGAACGCGGACCGCAGAAAGGGCTGTTCCCTCAGCGAAATCGTATCATCGCGGGGTTGTCGTTAGGAACCATTATCGTAGAAGCGGGGCTGCGCAGTGGATCGCTGCATACGGCGAGACATTCCATTGAACAGGGTCGAGAGGTCTTCGCAGTGCCCGGTCGCATCGACAGTGCAGCCAGCGAAGGCACACACAACCTGATCCGCGACGGAGCCCAGCTGATCCGAAACGCCAGCGATGTCATCGAGGCACTTGGCCCACTCGTCAAACCAGTGCAATCAACCCCGGAAACAACGGTTCATACTCCGCGAGAATTGAACCTCAATGAACAGGAGCGATTGGTACTGAACTTAATCGACGCCTCCCCCACCCCAATCGACCAGGTCCTCGTGAATGCTGATATGCCGCCATCGCGTGTTCTGTCCACATTAACCGTTCTGGAAATGAAACGCCTTGTTCGTCGTCTCCCGGGAAGCTGCATCGAAAGAACCCATGGGTAACAGACCACAATTCCACCCGAGACTTCACCGCTAAGGCATTCTCCGATTTGAATTTCAGGTACCGCCTCATGGTGAACAGCAAGTTGATAAGTGAAACGGATTCTCCACAGGCACGACAAGCATTAGAAAATGCTACAGACAAGCTTGAGAGTGGAACACAACAGAGATGCCGATTGCTTCATTCGAATGCAACAGGAATTTCCCTTGCTACTTGACGTTCGCTCGTCTGAATCAGATGCTTCTCTAAGAAAGCTACTGAAAAGCAACAAAACGGCTGACATGGCCGGAGATTCAACATGACCCACGATTCCACTAATCCACCTACTGAGCCGCATCCGGCGACGCCCGAAGGTCCTTCCCAAGAGAGGAGCCGATTCGGCGTTTTCCTCAAATGGATGCTCATCGTATTCCTCGTGATGCAATTGGGAATGCGACTTTTCTGGGACCCTGCAGTCGGTGTCGCGGTCGTAAACCTCATCACTTACTCACAAATTGCACTGTCGGGTCTGCTGATCATTCTCTGGTGGTTCTGCTTTTCGCCTCTTAGCCGCAAAGTCACTTTGCCCATCGGCTTACCACTGCTCATTGGCCTGATCATCTGGCTTGTATCGATCCGAAGCCCCGACTTTGACGGCGACATGGTTCTTAGCTTTAAGTATCGCTGGGAAAAATCACCACAGGAAATACTGCAAGAGTACCAACAAACCTCCGAAGTAGCCTCAACAGAAAAAATTGAACAGGTCGCACAATTTTCCCCAGAAGATGTCCCTGCCTATCGAGGGATCCACCGAGACGGAGTGGTGATCGGTCCCGAGTTGCGAACAGACTGGGAGTCCAACCCGCCGACTGAACTCTGGAGACATCCCATCGGTGGAGGCTACTCTTCGTTTTCAATCGTTGACCCCATTGTCATTACGATGGAACAACGAGGCAAGCACGAAGCTGTCGTCTCTTATGATATCGAGACAGGGAACGAGTTTTGGGAACATCGCTATCCAGCGTACTTCAACGCCCTTGGTGGCCCGGGCCCACGTTCAACACCAACAATCCACCAGAACGCCGTGTATTCATTTGGATGCTACGGCGACCTCTATTGCTTAGACTTGAAAACAGGCAAACCGAAATGGCATGTGAATGTATTGCAGCAATTTCAATTGCCGACCACAACCTGGGGAATGACCTCTTCGCCACTCATCCACAACGATCATGTGATCGTCAATATTGGAGGGTTAAAAAACCCGACCAAGTCTGCACTTGAGCAACAAGGCAACGGTCTTGTCGCATACAAACTTGACACAGGAGACTTCAGTTGGAAAAGTGAGGGATTGCCAGATCCAAATCTCGAGCTGAAAGAATTCAAAACCGGCGTCGATGCGGTTGAAGGAATTCACGGCGTCACCATCCCGGGATATTCCTCTCCAATGCTCGCAGAAATCTCCGGGCAAGAAGTCATCCTCAACTTTGATGGAGCTGGCTTCCGTGGAAACGATCCCAACACCGGAAAAGAACTCTGGTCTCGACCATTTGTCGCAGGAGACTATATCAACGTCGTCCAACCGCTCGTGCTGGATGAGAACCGCGTGATGTTTTCTGCAGGGTATGCTGCTGGCAGTGTGCTACTCGAACTCAAGTACTCTGACAACAGTTGGACGCAAAATGAAATTTGGGCATCGACACAACTTCGCAGCAAGTTCTCCAACCCTGTCTACTACAACGGCTACATCTATGGCTTGGACGAAGGAATCATGGTTTGCCTGGACCCCAAAACCGGAAAACGAAAATGGAAAGGGGGACGAACGGAACTTCGAGGCCGCTACGGACATGGACAAATGCTGCTGTGGGACGACCACATTGTCCTCCTGACAGAAAAAGGAGACTTGGTACTCATCGAACCTGATCCTGAAAGACTGATTGAAGCGAGTGTTTTAAAAGTCCTCTCCGAAGATGCCAAAACGTGGAATCCACTTGCAATAGCATACGGTAAAGCATTGGTTCGTAACGCAACTGAAATCGCTTGCTACGACCTGCGAGCAAATCCAAATGAGCCATCGCAGACGTCAGAAAATGAGGTCGCCCGTACAGAAAACAGCGAGGCAGGCAGCCAATCAGAAGAGTGACTTGTTTCGTATTGTGATACACCGATAGAGTTGCAAACCGCAACCACCGAAACAAACTGGAAGACGAAATGAAGAAAGCTAAAATTATCGCCAGTGTGATCGCCGCGTTACTTGTCCTAATTATCGTGCTTCAGAACACAGCGGTCGTAGAGACAAAAGTTCTCTTCACAACGATTTCCATGCCACGAGCGACCCTACTATTCATTACATTAGTAGTAGGATTTTTATTAGGGCTCGTCGCCGCAGGACGGTGGAGTTCACGCAAGAAGAAGTGAACAGGAAACAAACAAACAAACAAACAAACAGACAGATCTTTACGGGAAGAGAAAACCCAACGCCCTGTCGTTTGACCTGCGATGCCTGGCATGATTGAAGAAGCCCGAAGAAGCCCACTGCACAATCAAGCAACAGAGTAAGCAACAAAAAAGGCCGCGATTGCTCGCGGCCTTGATATCTCTGATGCAAGAAAGAGTTGTTTACTCTTCTTTCTTCGCTTCTTCTGAGTCTGTTTCTTCCGAGCTTGCTTCAACTTCTGGAGTCTCTTCAGAAGCTTCTGCTTCTGGTGACTCGGTTTGCTCAGTAGATTCTGATTCACCCTCAACAGATGAACCTTCATCTGCTGGCTCTTCGTCGTCAACGACTACAGGAGCAGTCTGTGTGATTTTAACACGGTCACGAACGCCGACAAATTCAATCAGAGCTTGCTCACCAGCGTCTCCGAGTCGAACTTTGGCCAAGCGGACAATCCGTGTGTAACCGCCGTTTCGGTCTGCGAATCTCTCGCCAAGCTCCGAGAACAAAATGTCGACAGCGTCTTTATCCCGAAGGAGTGCAAAAGCACGCCGACGATAATCGATCGCAGGAGCAATGGCTTGATTCCATTGATTCCACTGATCTGATCCACGCCACGACTTCCATTCAGAAGTGTTACGTTCTGCGGTAGTCGCGTACTGCTCAGCCTTCTCTTCGTGCTTTTGAGCTTTCTTAGCGAGCGTGACGAGTTTTTCAACATACGGGCGAAGTTCTTTTGCTTTCGCAACAGTGGTCACAATTCGACCTTGAACTTTAGGTGCCCCTTCGTCGCCCTCGTCGGCTCGGACGGTTTTAATCAGGCTGGCTGCCATGTTGCGAAACATGGCTCTCCGATGGCTTGCATTCCGGCCGAGTTTACGGCCACTCATTCTATGTCGCATGGGTCATCATCCAGTCGATCACTCTGTTAAGAGTGAAATTCGCCACCGTACGGCAGCAACGATCTCTGTTTCAATAAACTAGGCTGGTTGCCTGTAATCAGATTATGAATCTCGGCAGCTAACTTTTTACAGTCGGCTTCGTTCAGGAACTCGCATTCCCAAACGGAGTCCAAGTTCGGTCAGTTGCTCACGAACTTCAGTGAGAGTTGTCTCTCCGAAGTTGCGAACAGTCAGTAAGGCATCCTCAGTGCGTGAGACAAGATCACGTACAGTGTTAATACCTTCCGACTCCAAACAGTTTGTCGCACGGACAGAGAGATTCAACTCTGCCAGGCTGCGGTTGAGTTTCTCTTCCAATTCGAGATCGATTGGAGAGTACCCGGTCTGTTCGAGCATTCCTTTGAGGCCTGCCTCCGGTGGAAGTTCCGGACCAGGTTCCTGGTAGTTGATGAACGGGTTAAGGTGCTTACGAAGAATTTTCGAAGCTTCAACCAGTGCCATCTCTGGATTAACTGTTCCGTCTGTCCAGATTTCCAGTGTCAGTTTGTCGTAGTTGGTTCGTTGTCCAACACGAGTGTCTTCAACTTTATACCGCACGCGAGTCACAGGCGAAAACGCTGCGTCGAGTGGAATAATTCCCAACTCAGGGCTGTTCTCGTATGCCTCTTTTGCAGAGACATAACCACGACCATTTTCGACGGTCAGTTCCATGCTCAGTGGAACATCGTCGGTCATTGTCGCAATGATCAAATCTTTATTGATCACTTCAACCTGATCATCGGTAATAACGTCCGCACCCGTGACTACTCCTCGCTCGTGTTTTTCGATTCGAAGAGTTTTATTGGTGCTGCTATGATTTTTGACAACCAGAGACTTCAGGTTCAAGCAAATATCAGTGATGTCTTCAACCACACCGGGAATGGTGGTGAACTCATGCTGAACACTTGCGATCTTCACTCTGCTGACGGCACTTCCTTCAAGACTCGAAAGTAGAATACGCCGTAAGCTGTTCGCGAGTGTGTGACCGAACCCACGCTCGAATGGCTCTGCAGTAAAGCAGCCATACATGTTCGTATAGGTGTCGCGATCAGCAACAACACGACTTGGAAGCTCGAGATTTCTCCAACGGATTCGCACCGTGCAGTCTCCTGTTCAAAGATTAAGCCAATAAACGAAACGACAACTTTGACTTCGATATCGATCCACCGACAACAAATCCGGTGAGATCACTACTTCGTCAAACTCGGCGACGCTTACGAGGTCGGCAACCGTTATGGGGAAGTGGGGTCACGTCTTCAATCGCCTTGATTGAAATTCCGCCGACCTGTAGCCCGGTGATCGCACTTTCGCGACCTGAACCAGGACCTTTCACTTTGACTTCAAGTTCACGAATCCCATACTTACGAGCACGGTCCGCACAAGTTTCAGCAGCTCGTTGAGCAGCGAAAGGAGTGCTCTTTCGAGATCCTTTGAATCCAACTGTCCCAGCAGACGCCCAGCACAATACATCCCCGTTCGTATCCGAAATGGAGATTAGAGTGTTGTTGAATGTCGCTTTGACATGTGCAATTCCGCGATTGACATTGCGTCGCGTACGCTTTTTCTGTTTGGCCTTGGCCACGGACAGAACTCCCCAAGCAAAAGTGATGAAAATTTGGGTAATGAAATGATTGAGTGCTTTTGTTGACTCAACCTTGCACTTTGATAACGGGACTATTGCTCTGAGTGACTCAAGCAGTGAGTTCGAACCCAGAATCAGCCACGACACAATCTAAGTGACGCATTTCTCTTAGTGACGCATATCCTTCACACCCTTCTTACCCGCGACAGTTTTCTTGCCACCTTTACGGGTACGGGCGTTTGTTTGTGTGTTTTGGCCACGCACAGGAAGCCCACGACGGTGTCGAACACCACGGTAGCACTGCACAGAACGCAAACGAGCGATATTTTCGCCTGTTTGACGTCGTAATTGACCTTCCACCACGAAGTCGGTATCGAGGAGGTTGTTGACACGCTGGATATCGTCTTCGCTGAGTTCACGAGCACGACGTTGCGTATCCAACCCCAACTTCCGGCAAATATCAATGGCAGATTTCTCGCCAATCCCATGCAGGTATTGCAATGAGATGTACGTTGGCTTTTCGTTGGGAATATCTACCCCCAAAACACGAGGCATGATCGTACTTCCTGATTATGATTCTGTTCGCAATTATTTAGTCGAAACGTCTTTGTATCGCTGAACTTACGTAATTCATAACTATCATCGAATTCAGAGAATCCGCCAGTTATCAATTGACAAAGTGACTGGTCGATACAGACCTTTCACTCCTCGCACGCGAATTTAGCCTTGGCGTTGTTTATGCCGAGGATTCGCTGCACAAATTACGAAGTTCTTCCCTTTACGGCGAACGACTTTACACTGGTCACAAATGCGTTTGACGCTTGAACGGACCTTCATTGTTCCAATACTCCGCGATGTTACTCGTCGGAAGATACCGCGAGCGCTGCTGAATTTCAAAGCAGTGCAGTATAAGCAAGCGAGCACTGTTTCAGCAAGTTATGGCTTCGAAAATCAAAAGCTGTCATCTTTGTGCTGTAAAGTCTTCTCCGCAAATAAGATATTGCTTCTGACATCCATATTTGAAAAAGAAATTTGAATTTTCTGTAAAATAATTCCAAATCCTAAATTCGCCCACAAGACATTACAAATAAGGAACTTACGTTGGCTGACCTCCCTGTACTGGCAAATCCACCTCAACCGTAGCTGTCGTTGCCCCGAGCCTGTCTATAATTCAAACCATCTCCACCTGACACTAATCAGACGGCTTCGACTCACGCAATTCTGCAACACTCTGATAAATCTTGTATCTCTTAAGTTTTGTGACCACTTCGAAGCACGATTCAACAGCCACCTGGCTTATTTCACGCCCCCCTTTGACTTTCCACCAATATTTATTTTGGAGAAGCTGACGAATCGACTTCTGCTAAGTATGCAAGTAGTCGGTCTCTCTCGTTGCTCAGGTGGCGAACTCTCAACAGAGACCGGACACGCGTTTTCAGTTCCAACCGATGTACGGGCTTTGTGAGAAAATCGTCTGCTCCGGCAGCCACAGCTTTTTCGATGTCGCCCATTTCTTTTAACGCGGTGACCATAAGAACCGGAATTTTCGCGGTCGTTTCATCGGCCCGCAACTTTTGACAGACTTCATATCCGCTCATTTTCGGCATCATAATATCGAGCAATATGAGATCGGGCTGTTTTTCGCGCGCCACTGCGACCGTTTCTTGACCATCGGCAGCCATCAAAATCTCGTGTGGTTCATCACTCAAATATGCTTCGAGCAGTTCCCGGTTTTGTTCGTTGTCGTCCGCAATCAATATACGGCCAACTGGATTATCAGTTTGACTCATCGCGACTTCGCCATTTCTTTCAATGAACAGTGCTGTACAGCTTCACACCTTATCCGATTTTGAACAATCATGTGGAATAAACCAAGCAACAGACACTAATTAAATTGCTGATTCCAATCTCGGGAGACCAGCGGCAGAGGACATCTCCTTTTCGAGAGGCTCGGAATTATCAACGGAGACAGCCTGAAATTCTCCCCTACTTGAGCTCCGCTTAGGCAATCTGTCTTCGACTCTGCATGTTCTGCGGACCACAACATTCAAGTTGAGTTTTCGTACTGGCGAAAGCTCTCTTGTTGCAGCATCTTCAACGAATCTCGACTGCAAAAACAAAGAATTCCCTATCGCAAAAGGGAGTTCAGTCAAGCAGCCTCTCGCAGGAGTGATAGGTTTGAGTGTGCAATTTTTGCACAGAAGTTGGGAGCCACTTTTGACCTCAACTTTAGAACTGATTCGAAAACACAGAGTCTGATCTCTCAACGGCCGAACCAATTTGCTCGGCTTTCGAATCGGGACGAAATGTCTCAGCGGAGATGAGTACGATGTTTGGATTGAAAACATTTTTGGCAGGCCTGTTTCTCGGGAGTGTTGTTTCACTGCTTGCGATGCAAGTGCATGTGATCAACACCAACGATGGCCTGATCGTACTCCCCAGATCGAATCGCCCGCCAATCCGCAGCACCTACGTCGATGTCAGAAAGTGGAGCCTCTCCATGTGGCGGCAACACCCTGAAGTTGCTGAAGCCGCAGTCAAAGGAGGACGGCCCGACTTGCTCGCCGATGGTGCATTAAACTCAATCTTTCCCAAGCAAGCCGAAGCCCAAACAACTCCAACACCGGGATCGGCTGCCGAGAAAGCAAAGCTGGCCATGGAATCACTCGTTCCGATTAAATTCACTTCACCAAACGGTGAGTCGAAGATCATCGACCAGAACATCATGGAGCAAAAATTCGAAGTGCAGCCTGCTCAGGACAAACCTGTTCCCGATCCAGTTTTCCCGCTTAAAGATTTCGAAATCGACACCCAAAAACTACAGGCAGAAAAAACAACGCCTTCTAGTGGAACGCCAAACGAACCGAAAAAGTCATTGAAAGAAAATCTCTCGAGCGTTGTCGATCAAATTTTCCCGAAAGACTTCACCTTTCAAGCCCCCGACCCAAAAGGGCTTCCCAAACTTCAAAGCCCGATCCCTATCTTTGATGGCGAAGTGATTCCAACCCAGAAGAACTCGAACCTACAGAGCAAGCAACCAGTTACAGAGAACAAGAGTGACCTCTTCACCGACGTGCTGCGAGCACTCATCCCGCAGGATGAGCAAGCCTCTGTGCAATCTCCGACACCGCATAGTGCCGCACATCCAGTCTTCGGAATCGAAGCACCGGCTCCCAGCGCCCCTAGCGGGAATCGCAAACAACAGGTCCCCAACTGGCAACTCAACAGGCAAAATCCGATCCCATTTGTTAAGCCATTCTAGACCCCTATCGTGTTTCTTGTGCTCGTGAAGAGCGCTTTTCATGCGATGAATCACTCATGCCCACGAGAGAGTTCGTGTAACATTTTAGAACTGATCCTGAAGCTTGAAATTGCTCTCTCAAACGTTGAGAAAAGCGGCTATTCCAGAGGTTTTCGCACTGATTCTATCTAAAATTGCCCTGACGCAAACCGAAGCCAAAGAGCTTGCGGTTCACTTTCTCTCTGCCGACTCCGGTAAATGTGATCTCTAACGGTATTCAATCCCGACTGATCCGACAGGCCGAGAGCCATAAGCGACGTTCCAAATGCTGGACACCGTCCTCGATATCCGCTTCTGCATCTGAATCAGTATTCAATGCTTTCCCTCTGTTAACTTGCGTCGCTCTGGTTCCTTTCTTCATCACAACCTTTCAGCCAGGAAGGAGCACGTCCGTAAGACGTTTCTCACAGGGCTGAGGGCTGGCTGCTTCAGGAATCTTCGTTTCCTCCATACAACAATCCATCGAACAGACCGGATAAGCAGGTCTCCGAGTTCAATTTATTGTCGCTGTTCGCTAAGTTCTTTATTGTTAGCAAGTTAGCAGAGTGTTTTTTCACAAGAAGAGGACCATGACGACACCTACTGAAAACATCACATTGGACCAGATTCGCGAGCACCTTTATGGTGCAGTCATTTGCGATTCACTGGATGCAGTCGGCTACCCCAATCAGAGTCCGCGAATTCCGCTCAAACAGATCACAACCACCGAGATGATTGTGGGACGCTGCCGCACAACCTTGTGGGCAGACATGTTCCACGAAGACCCTCAACCGTACGAGCTTGAACTCCTTGCAGTCGACAGCTGCCAACCGGACGATGTCCTGATCGCAGCTGCTGGTGGCTCGATGCGGTCCGGTATCTGGGGAGAATTGTTAACGACAGCTGTTAAGAACGGCGGTTGCGTTGGCGCGATCATCGACGGAGCAGTTCGCGACGTCAGTAAAATGCGAGCAATGAACTTCCCCGTCATCGCACGAGGAGCCAGTCCATACGATAGCCAAAACCGTCAACGAGTGATCGATCGAGATGTGCCCGTTGTCATTGATGGCGTGACGTTCGCTCCGGGGGATCTTGTTGTCGCTGACGAAGATGGAATTGTTGTTGTTCCACAAGCTGTCGAGGCACAAGTTCTGCGACTTGCCTGGGAAAAAGTCTACGCTGAAAACGAAGTCCGCGATGCGATTCGTGATGGCATGAAAGCCATTGCTGCTTATGAAAAATATGGAGTCCTATAATCATGTGTCGACGAGTTCGAATCCTGCTTCCGGTCTTTTTGGTGCTCACTTTTTTGGGAAGATCAAAATTGGTGTCATCTGCTGAGCCAACCCTGTTTGTCTCCTCGTTCGTCGCAGGTGATGAAGGAGCGATTCGTGCTTATGAGTTCAACACAAAGGCTGGAACACTAAAGCTGCGTCATGAGACGACTGAAGTTTCCAGCCCGTTTTTTCTTGCGGTTTCCGAAGATGGAAAGTTTCTGTACTCGATCGATGCCGAAAAATTCGGTGGTCCAGACGACGAGGAGGTTGCCGCTTTTCGAATCGACAAAGAGACCGGAAAACTGCAACGATTGAATCAGCAAACTGCGCGAGGGACAGCCTCTTGCTATTTGGACATTGATTCAAAAGGGAAGTGCGTTGTCGTGGCAAACTACTCATCTGGAAGTGTCGCGGCGTTCCCAATCTCAAACGAGGGGAGCATCGAACCGAGCGCGTCATTTATTCAGCACCAAGGTTCGAGCGTCGACCCCAAACGTCAGAAAGGGCCCAATGCTCACTCAATCGAAATCAGCCCGGACGATCGATTCGCATTGGCTGCCGATTTAGGAATCGACAAGATTTTGATCTATCGACTCGATGCAGAAACGGCCACCTTGACACCAAATGAACAGCAGTCGTTTGTTCGCTTACCACCAGGCTCTGGACCACGACATGTGACGTTTCACCCGAATGGAAAACAGGTTTATGTCATCAACGAGCTCAAGAATAGTGTCACTCATTTTGATTACGAACCTGAATCAGGACGGTTGACCGAACGAAAAACGATTTCGACTTTGCCGGACGATTTCACAGAAGCCAGCTACTGTGCTGACTTGAAAATCACACCGAATGGCAAGTTTCTGTACGGAACCAATCGCGGGCACGACAGCATCGCTATGTACAGCATCGATGAGAACGGTGCGTTATCCCTGATTGGAATTGAACCCAGCCTTGGAAAGGGACCGCAAAACTTACTTATTTCTCCGAACGGAAAATGGTTACTTTGTGCGAACATGCCTGGGAACAATGTCGTCATCTTTCAGATCGACCAAGAGACTGGAAAACTGACAGCTCATGGTGATCAGGTTGAAGTAAAAATGCCTTCGTGCCTTCGATTACTAGAGTAAGCCAATACTGCAGTAAGCGAATATTGCTGCCGACGATCAAGGCTGTCGGCATTGAGCAATGGTTGCTTGAGATCCCCTGCTCCTTCCAATGATTGACCACATGAGCATCTTTGACAGATTCCGCCTAAATGGGAAACGCCTGTTCATCACCGGCGGAAGCCGAGGGCTTGGTCGTGAGATGGCTCTGGCAATTGCAGACGCCGGGGCCGATGTCATTCTCACAGGCCGTGATCAGGAGAGCCTCGATCAAACAGCGAATGAAATTCGCAATCTTGGACGAGAAGCATGGACAATCCAAGCCGACATGGGAAACCCGACCGCTTCTGAATCGGCATGCACGCAAGCTCTTTCCGAGATCGGCCCGATTGACATTCTCATCAACAATGTCGGCGGACGTCGTGAAAATATCCCCACCGAAGAGATGCCTTTGGCGACGTGGCAGGAGTTGATCGATTTAAATCTGACCTCCGTTTTTGTTTGCACAAAAATCATTGGCGGGGCGATGATCGAAGCGGGTCGCGGCGGACGCATCATCAACATTTCGTCCATCAACGCCTTGGTCGCTGGTCGAAATATTCATGGACGACATTACGAAACTGCGAAGGCGGCTGTCGTCCAATTCACCAAGGCGATTGCAGTTGATTGGGCTGCATACAAAATCACAGCTAATGCGATTTGCCCCGGCGGATTCATGACTGCTCCCAACGTACGTTGGTCGAAAGAGAATCCGGAGATGATTGAGGATTTCAGGAAACAGATTCCACTCGGAGACTTCGGTCCCCCGGAAGATCTCGGCCCACTCGCCGTCTACCTTGCCAGCGATGCTTCCCGCTACATGACCGGCGCCACCCTTGTCATCGACGGTGGCTACACACTGGTCTGATGTCATCTGCTTCCGAGCGAGAATGTATCCCCGGTAATCGCGAAATTCTCTAAGCTTCACGGGAGAATCCAAAAAAAGACGCTGGTCTCGACCATTCGAGACCAGCGTCTTTTGTAAATCGTTTGCTTGACCGCGTACTCCTGTTGCAACTGTAAAATTCTGGTCGCTACGAGGAAGAACACGAATACCCATTCGAGAAATGCGCTCCCGAAGAGTATTCAGCAGAGTCCAGCTTGAACTTAATCTTTACGTAACTCTTCCGGGATATCCGGATACATGACGAGCCGTTTGATGTCTTCGGCAGAAGGTTGAACCAGTGGGCGAATGACTCGAAAGCCGACGAAGTCGGCGTCGGTGTGGTACCACATACTTTGAGGAAGTTGTGGATCTTGCACTTTCCAATCTTCGCTGGAAGGGATGCGTTTTGCGCTTCGCAGCCATTCCGGATCATCGAACCAGGAGCCTCCACGAGCGACTCGCGGGTACAGTGAATTCGGTGGAGCATACGGGAAGATTGCCGCAACCATCGGATTAAACTGTTTGTAGAAATCTGCGTGATATTGATCGAGGCACCATTCTGCAACGTTTCCGTGCATGTCGTACAGGCCCCAGGGATTCGGTTTTTTCTTACCAACTTTGTGATAAGTCTCGCCTGAGTTCTCATAATACCATGCGTACTCACCAAGCTTTTCGGGATCATCTCCGAATGAGTAAGCCGTTGTGGTTCCAGCCCGGCAGGCGTATTCCCATTCGGCTTCTGTCGGCAGACGGTAGTATTGGCCTGTCTTTTCAGTCAGCCATGCACAGTACATTTTGGCGGCGAGTTGAGTCATACAGATCGCTGGGAATCCGTCATGGCCCATACCAAAAGTCATATCAGTGTACTCTTTGGTCGGCCTGGTCACTCCGTCTGCTTTCTTATCAACCTCGTCGGGAGTGATACCGCTCAGATCGCGGCGTTGAATATCGAGATTCAGACGCCATGTGTCGTATTCATCCCAAGTGACTTCATGCTTGCCCATCCAGAATGGGTCAATTTTGACTTTGTGTTGTGGCCCTTCATCATCTTCTCGATTCTCTTCGTCTGCTGGACTCCCCATGAGGAACTCCCCGCCGGGGATGGGAACCATGTCGAATTTGATTTCGGTATAGCGAATCTGTTGCGTATACGGTTTCATCTCCGACTCTTTTGTCGCGAGACTATCCGGGTTGCGCAGGTAAGGATCTTTTGCATCCGGTTCTGCCCCTTGAACAGGCAAGACAAACCAGACCAAACCTAGAAACAGGCAAGTTGCCCCTTGCCATTTCCTCAGATGAGGGCGTAATGTCAACATAAAAAACCTTTCAGAAATCATTTGAAACCAGCAATAAGGGGCTATTGATGCGAGATCCATTTCGAGGCAACAGATCGCGATGCTGGTTATGGTGGGTCGGTTTAGGAACGTCATTGTGCCTGTTCACAGGAACACCTGTTTCCGGAAGCGAGGAGCTCAAGAGATACGAGTTCCTGCAAATCCGCATGGGAATTCCCGTGAATATTACATTGTATGCACCGACTGAACTGATCGCAAATCAAGCATCCAAGGCTGCATACGACAGATTTCGGGAACTTGACCGCGTTATGAGCGATTATGACCCCGATAGCGAATTGATGAAACTCTGCAAAACCGCAACGCCAGGTACGCCTACGCCTGTGACATCAGATCTTTTTGAGGTTCTTCACGCTGCCCAGAGACTTTCTGCAGAGACGAATGGAGCATTCGATGTCACAGTCGGTCCGGTCGTCAAACTCTGGAGGATCGCCCGTCGACGCAAGAAACTTCCTGACGAGGACCGATTGCTCACCGCTTTGGAGAAAGTGGGCTATCAGTCGATCCAGCTCGACGACTCGAACAGCACAGTCACACTGCTAAAGCCAGAGATGCAAATCGACTTAGGGAGCATCGCCAAAGGCTTTGCAGCCGACGAAGCCTTGAAAGCGATGAAAGAACTTGGTGTGACACAAGCCCTGATTGACGCGGGCGGCGATCTCGTCGCTGGTGACCCTCCGCCTCACCGGGACTACTGGAAAATCGAAATCGAAAAACTCCGTCGGAAGGAGACTCCAAACGCTTCCGCTCCAATTGTCAAACTCAAAAACGGAGCCATCGCCACATCGGGAAGTGTCTATCAGCATCTGGAAATCGATGGCGTTCGATACTCTCACATCGTCAACCCTAAGACCGGAATCGGGCTGACCACACCGAGCACTGTGACCGTCATCGCCCCCAACGGAATGCAAGCAGACGCCCTTGCCTCTGCAATCAGCGTACTGGGGCCAACCGAAGGAATGAAGCTGATCTGCAACGCCGAGAACGTAGAAGCATTCATCGTGACTTCAACAGCAGACGGCAAGCTTACTGAGGTCTCCAGCCCGATGTTTGAATCGTATTTATTGACTCAATGAATCAGCGTGATACAAGAAATCATTTGCCGGAGACTTGAAGCGTCTGGCAAATGATTTCAAACAAAAAAACGCTGTCGAATTTTGATCCGACAGCGTTTTTTGTTTTCGAATTGTCTGGTGAAGTTAATTCACTGCTGGTTTTTCTGCGGCAGCTTCTTTCTCGAAGTTCACAGGCACGAAAGCTCGTGGAGGAACGGGTTTCTCTTCTGCTGCCGATTGGCTGGAAAGTTGTTGTTCGAGCTTTGTCGCGTGGTCGCTGTCGATCTTGGCAAGTTCTGCATTCCCGGCAGCTGCACGTTGTTCAGCTCGTTTGCGATAGGCTTCAACAACGAGTGAATCGAAGCGTCGACAGGCTTCGTAATCGGCGATTGCTTCGTCGAGTTTACCCGCTTGCAGATAGGCGTTTCCTCGCAAAGAGCGAATTTCGGTCGAGTCGTTCTTTTCGAGTGCCTTTGTGCACAGGTCTGCGGCTTCTGTAAATTGCCCTTGGCTGAAGTGCAACTTGACTCTGTCGGTTAAGGCGATGACATTTTTGCCATCGAGAGCGATTGCATTATCGAACGATCTTTCAGCAGACTCAATACGATCATTGAGTAGCATGTGACGACCTCGTGCAATCCACAGGTCAATGTTCTTGGAGTTGTTCGCAATGCGGCGATTGATCTCGTTCAAACGCTGAGTCCAAACAACGTGCTGCAGGTCTTTCTTGGAGAGTTCTTCATTTCCAGCAGCTTTGTAAGCTTCGCTGCGATGAAGGTAATACTGATCGTTTTCAGGCTGAATTTCGATCGCTGTCGTGAAGTCTGCAATCGCAGCGTCAAACTGTTCAAGCTTTAAGTAAGCACGCCCCCGATTGCTGAGAGCGTTCAGATACTTCGAATCGATCTCCAGAACCTTGGTGAATGTTTCAATTGCTTTTGGATAGTCAGGATCTTCCATTTGCAAGTAGACAAACCCCAGATTGTTGTAGGCGTCGACGTACTCTGGATTCAGTTTGATCGCCATCTGAAAATCGTTCAGGGCTTTGATGTGCTGATCCTGCCCGATGAAGACAAGTCCGCGATTGTTGTAAACCTGTGGGTATTCCCGATCGAGATCAATCGCTTTGTTGAAATCTCTCTCAGCTGCATCGTACTCTTTCAGCAAGAGTAAAAAGTAACCTCGAGTGTTTCGCAACTTCGGGTTTTCGGTATCGATAGCAATCGCGGCGTTCATGTCGCTAATCGCTCTTTTGAACAACTTGGCATCAGCCAAAATCGCTGCACGCTTCACGTAAGCGGTCGATTCATTCGGCTTGGCCTGAATTGCTTTAGTGAGCAGAATCAGAGCGTTCTTGGCATCACGTTTTTTGAGCAACTCATCGGAAGCCTTCAGAATTTGACTGTAGGTCACTCTTTTTGGGCTCTTCGCTGTTGAGGGCGAAGCAGAGTCTTGGCTTTGCGAATTTGCTTTTGTCGCTGCCGGCTTCTTCTGAGGAGAATTGACCTGTTTCGGCGCGTCTGAGCCTCCACAGCCAACAATGAGTGATGTCAAAACAAATAGCGAGATGGTTCGCTTCATAGCTCGTTCCAGTCCGTTGGTTCGAGAGCAAATTCAAATGGTTGAGACCGCAAATATTCCCCGCGCCCGGCGTGAAAAACGGTTCATCCGTTAATGATACATGCTGCTTGTAGCTCGAATCGTTCTAATGGGTCAATCCCGATTTCGTCGAATTTGAATTCAGAATCCCTGAAAACGGAAGCCGGAAACTCCTCTCTGGTTTCATCTTCCGTCGTTTGGGCTTATCATCAGCTGAAATCAGGTTTGGAGACGAAAAATGATTATCGACGCCCATCAACACTTCTGGCAAAAATCCTTGTCGTTTGATTATGGCTGGCTGGACGCTCCACAGCACAAGGCGATCAACAAAGATTTCCTCCCCGCTGACCTTCTTAAAAACATCTCGCAGGTCGGTGTCGAGAAAACGATTTTCGTCCAGACACAACATAACGTTGAAGAAAATCGCTGGGCATTGGGACTCGCAGAAAAGCATGATTTCATTGCTGGTGTTGTTGGCTGGGTGGACCTTGCCAGCCCGAAGTGCGAAGAACAACTTCTCGAATTCAAAGACAATCCGAAGTTTGTCGGAATCAGGCACATCACACAGGATGAACCGGATGACGATTTCATTGTGCGAGACGATGTCCGCCGAGGACTGAAAGTTCTTGAAAAACATGGCGTCCCGTTTGACCTGTTGTTCTACGTCAAGCATTTGAAGCATGCTGCTCTCCTTGCCAAAGAATTTCCAAACCTTCCGATTGTGATTGACCATCTGGCAAAGCCCCGCATCAAAGAGCAAGTCACGGCAGACTGGGTCAACAACTTCCGCGAAGCTGCGAAACAGCCAAATGTCTACTGCAAACTTTCTGGAATGGTCACCGAAGCTGACTGGGAAAACTGGAAACCAGCTGACCTGAAACCTTATGTTGAGACGGCACTCGAGGCGTTCACTCCACAGCGCTGTATGTACGGATCGGACTGGCCAGTCTGCGAACTCGCTGCGAGCTACAAGGATGTCTTCAATGTATTGAAGGAGATCGTCGGCCCACTCAGCGAATCCGAACAGTCGGCAATCTTCGGAAAAACTGCCAATGAATTTTACGGACTGAATCTCATTCCGTAGCTGAGAGCTAAAGGAGACGCCACTGATTCCGGAGGAGCCGGAGAATTGAAGTGCCCGAGTGAAATCCAGGAGAGTGATCTTTCCACTCGTCACGGGACAAGCGCCACTTCAACCGTTACTATTTTCCAGAACTGATCCTTCGAGATTCCTTCGAAACGCTCGCAGAGAGGCATCAACGTGATTTGCATTACCGTGACACCGACTTCCCGAACGCTTGCAAAAGTCGACATGTTGAATGCTGCCAGAAATGGCGACATCGTAGAACTCTGCCTCGATCACTTCTCCAAAGAACCAGATGTGAAGGACCTCATCACCTGCATCGACAAGCCTGTCATTGTTTCATGTCGACGCCAGCAAGATGGGGGACAATGGCAAGGGACGGAAGAAGAGCGATTGCTTTTGCTCCGGCAAGCGATTGTCGCAGGTCCGGCATACATCGAACTCGATCTCGACATCGCCAATGATGTTCCAAGATTTGGTGAGACCAAGCGGGTCATCAGCTTCACGCGATTGGATCGACCAGAAACCAATATCGACCGAATTTTTGATGAAGCCTCCAGCGCCAAGGCAGATGTCGTCAAGTTCACCTGGCCAACGCCTACACTCGGAGCCGCGTGGCCGTTACTCGCAGCCGTCAGCCAGAAGCGGATTCTCCCTGTGGTCGGAATGGGACTAGGTCGTGCAGAATTAACATTCTCACTGCTCGGTCGAAAATACGGCTCACCGTGGATCTACGCTGCTCTCGAAAGAGGCATGGAAGCCCACGAAGGACAGGCGACTGTTTTTGAATTGAACGAAACTTATTACTGCAACGATATCAATAAAAAAACAGCCTTCGTGGCCGTTTCAGGATTCGGACCAGCCCAAACGATTACGACGCGCATCCTGAACGCTGCCTTTCGGGAATTAGACCTCAATGTTCGCTGCCTGCCGATTGAAATTGAAGATGTCGGCGAGTTAAAGAAGATGCTCGACATCTTAAAAATTCGCGCCATCATCGTGGGCAGCAAGCATGGGCAAGCACTGCTCAATCTGGCAGATCAGGTCGACCAGCATGATGCAGAAAGCGAATACATTAACCTCTTGCTCAAACGCGATTCTGGATGGCATGGCTACAACACACTCTGGAGAAGTGGCCTGCAAGCCCTCGAAGCAACTTTGAAGGATGGAAAGCGTTCTCTCGACAAGTTGAATATTCTGATCGTCGGAAACGGCGGAATTGCGAATTCAATGGTCTATGCGATGACGCAGAGAAAAGGATTAGTCAGCATTTGCGGTCCTGATGACAAAGAAGCGACCCGCACCGCAGCGAAACATGGTTGCCGATTTGTCCCATATCACAATCTGTACGAGACGCTCGCAGATGTGTTAATCGTCGCGGACCCGAATATTGAAATCGGCTCGAAGACGGGGCAAATCAACCCGACTGTGATTCAGTCCAACATGACTGTGCTCGACCTGAGTGACTTACCGCTGGAAACCGAAATGATGTCCGAAGCGAGAGAACGTGGAGCACAGGCACTGAACTCTGCAGAAATTTACACAAAGCAGGTGAGCGCACAATTCAAGGCCATCACCGGGAAAGATCTCCCAGCAATGGCCTTTGCTAAAGGGCTCTTGGAGGAATAAGAACAGTTCGTTGCAGAATTGTGCCCTTAGCCGTCCAGAGAAACAGTTCGTTATGATTCATTCAGAGCTTTGACGATCTCTTTCGGATTCGTCCGGTTCCCGTGAGTTTTACTGGTGTGGACGTGTTTGACTTTCCCTTCTTTTCCAACCACAAACGTGGATGGATAAGCTGTCTCATTGGGTGCATCCCAACGCAAGTTGTATTTGTTTGTGAATGCGTAATCTGGATCAGTCACAACGATGAACCCCTTAGGAAGCTTGTGCTTCTCGAAGAATTCTCTCGCACGCTGTTCGAGATCTTTTCCCAATCCGGGATACACCATCACGACCTGAGCACCTGCTGCTGAGATAGCGTCTGCATTTTGCAGAAGACCGCCGACTTGTTGTGTACAGGCCGGACACTGCTTTCCGGGGAAGCCTCGCAGAACCACCAGCACGACAGGTCCTTCCGCTAACTTGCCCTTCAAGGAAACAGTCTTCCCTGAATACAACTCATTGAGCTCAAAATCGGGCACTGTCTCTCCTTTCTTTGGAGGAGACTTGGCGTCAGCTGCAAAAGTCGACGTTGCCATCGCTCCAATCAAGCAAAGAATCGCAATCAAAAAAGGGTTGCGCACAGTTTTCATTTCTGAACTTTCATTAGTTAGGGTCAGTGAATTTTTCGTAGGACAGCCAAGCCTATTGCTGAAGCTGAATTGACAGTCAGCGACGCTGCACAAGCAGCCTGACAGGTCAGCGAGAGACTTCGAAACAGGACTCACTCCAGACCCCACAGGTCAGTCCTGATCAGTCATCACCAACAATAGGCTCGCGTTAATCTGTGATTCTATTCATCGCTCCCCAGTGAGAACCGTAAGCGATTTCACAAGCTCGTAAGATTACACTGAATTGAATTCGAAACTTTTCGCCCACTTTCGTGTTTCACTGGGACTGCAATTTTCGAGGGAGTTTACGTTTATTCGTTCGAAGAGACCTGTTAAAACATGGTAAAATCACAAGGCTCAACCATCGCAGTGCGAGAGTATTCCAGAACAAATCCTGAAACATGAACCTGCTCTTTAATACAATAATACAATGAGAAAATTGACCATTCCACAAGTTTCCGGGCTGATCCCAGAAATCGCGCCGGTCACCTCTGCAATGGAGAATTTCCTCCCCGTTTGAAAAGTGAGACCCAGAGATTCGGCACAGCGAAATTCGAGGGAATCTCGGAGGAAACCTGAAAGAAATCCCTGTCTCCTCCTGCCAAATCGAGCTCTCGTCCCCACCACTGGAGCATCTTTCGAATTGCTTTGCAGGGACTGCCTCGTGGCGAACAGCATATTTACTAGAGAAATGCGTTCTTCACGGGCACACGGTGGAGCAAACTGCTCCAGGTTCAGATTGTGTGAACATTGAACAGAATTCGATGGAAGTTGAGATTTCACAAAATTGGCCTCTCAAGTTGTCACTGAAAAGCGTACAACTTGTTGTCCATTTCCAACAAGAATGTCATTCGAATTCGAGCCAACGACATGCCAGCGAGCGTGTCAGATTGTATTAACTTCGTGGCATTTTCGTGGTATTTATGACTCGATAAAGCACGCGAGTCGAAGATGAAGTCAAATTTTCAAGGCAAAAACGTCTGCCTTGAGGAAGTAGTTTTTGCTCCCCCGGACTTGACACCAAGTTTCTACGGGCAGCATGATGTAAACAGTTTTATAGCACAATGAGCGCAACTCGATCAAAAATCAGCGGTTATGCTCTTCTGAAAATCGCCATGTCGGCTTCAGGAGAATGACAGATCAATCTCTGTGCTTTGGCGCCTTTTGCCTTTTGATCGACACTTGCATTTTGGGAAAATCACCATGAAACGACGTCAAAAAGGGTTCACGCTCATCGAGTTGTTGGTCGTGATCGCCATTGTCGCGATCTTAGTCGCTTTGCTCTTACCAGCCGTGCAGCAGGCTCGGGCCGCTGCCTACCGAACAGAATGCTTGAGCAATCTCAAACAGTTGGGACTTGCCCTGCATAATTACCACGATCAACACCAAGTCTTTCCACCTGGGCAAATTGCATCCTACTTTGCGACAGACAATGTCGGACGATACGCCCTGCCTGGAGAAGCCCGCGATTTCAACGCGAGCAACAACACTCAAGTACGGCAAGGTGCTCATGGCACCAGCTGGATGCTGCACATCCTTCCGATGCTTGATCAATCGACGATTTACAACTCCTGGGCCTTCAACGCCAATGTTCGCCAGAATGGAGAAGATCCACCACTCGTTCTGGACCCGGATGGCCGTCCGATTTACCCAGCCAAACGCAACATTAAAATCTTCTATTGCCCATCACGCCGAAAACAAATGGATGCCATCGGAAAATACGCGAACACGATCCGCGTCGACCAATCCTGGACATCTGGCGGAAACGATTACGCTGGCTGCGCCGGCTCAGGAATCACCTTCAAAGACGATGTGAATGGTGACCAGCAAACTTACCATCTCACCCCAGCCCAACTCGCAAACACAGTCGTCGTTGGCCCAATCAACTCAAGTTCTCCGTTCTCGCAAGATCAGACGAATATTGGAGTTTTTGGCGTGAACAGCCAAACGACGATGTCTTCGATCTCTGATGGAACGTCCAACGTTATCATGATTGCAGAGCGGCAAATCTTCCTGAACCCTCGTCCAAATCGTCCAGAAGAACGAAGTAGCGACGGTTGGGCGTTTGGCGGACCGGCAACCATGTTCTCAACGCAGTTCGCACCGAATGACTCCGCATCAGTAACCGGAAACCTCAACAACCAAAACTCCATCCCCAGACACTTCAGCGAAGCTGGAAGTTCTCACAGCCAAGCAGTGAACGTTCTTCTGTCAGATGGAAGTGCTCGTCCAATCGGCGTGAACATCGACTTGAGAACCTGGAACAACCTGGGCAACATGTCGCAGGGATCACCTGTTGATCTCCCATAACGGAAAAGGCGACACCCCAACTTCCTCTGTTGCATTTGCAAATCCCCCCTCAGGGATGCCCACGCGGCACGCGAACAACGAACTGCAGACATGCCAAAACGCCAGGGGTGGTCGACTTCGACCACCCCTTTCTCTTATGATTAAAGACATCAGAAAACTTCGGAATTTGGGGAAGAGATAACACTCCTCCCCTTGGAAAAGGTTTGGCGAGAATGACGATTCGCTATCAATGCCCGGAATGTGACTCAGTCTTGAAGATCAAAGACGAACTCGCTGGAACCGACGGCAAATGTCCGAAATGTAAATCGAAGTTCGTGGTCCCCGATCCGCCCCAAGCTGAGGAATCTCCGAAGGAAAAATCACCTCCCAAAAAGGCTGCACCGGCTCAGAAGAAAGCAAAACCTGCAGGCAAAAAAGCAGCCAAGTCAGACGACGACGATTTCGACGCAGCTGCATTCTTGATGGAAGATGGCCCGGGACCAAAAGCGAGTGCTGGGCTGACTGAAAAACCTGCTGCTCCAACCGGACCGGCAACCGACAAACAGGGTCGTCGCCTACTCTCTGGAGGAGGTGGAGCCCGGGCCAAAGCGTCCACTCATTCACCAGCCGCAGTCGCTGCCGATGCTGAAATCAATGCATCAGCGAATGCTCGAGACTTGCTTTCCAAAACGGCTGGTGACAGCCGGGTCAAAGCTTCGTCGATGCCAATGGAAGAGAAGCAACCTCGGTTTGACTTCGCCGGAATGAGGAAGGAACTGATTCGGTATCTTCCACACCTTGCAGGTGGAATCGCAGGAATCTTTCTTCTGTACTGGCTCTCCAGCACCATGATGAGTCAGTCATTGAAGCTCCCACCACTCTCAAATGTCTCCGGAAAAGTCACCGTCAACGGAGAGCCACTCTCCGGGGTTCAAGTCACATTCTCTCCAATTGAAGATAAAAAAAGTGGCGATTCTGGCCCCGAACGAATCCGGAGCGCTTCCGGAAGAACAAACGACAATGGTGAATACACCCTGTACTACATCGACGGCGTTAAAGGGGCCCCACGTGGCAAAGGACGACTCTCAGTGACGGTCCACTCTGCTCAAGACTTGATGCGGCTCCCCAAGAACTGGGCTCGCACAGGGACGAAACTCATCGAAGTCAAAGAGGTCAACAGAGAAGGCGAATTTGATATCAAGATCGCCGCCGATGAATCAGCAGTTGACGACAAGAAACCGAACAAGAACTGATCGACCTAGAGCAGTTTACTCTAAGGCCAAAACAAAAAAAGGCCACCGGAGCGGGTCAGAACCGGTGGCCAGAAGTTAGTACAGCCAAGTAAGGGCAGACTCAGCTGCACATACTAATAATACGCAGCCGTGTCGGGCAATCAACAGCTGACCTTCAAAGATTCCACTCCATTCAAGAAAATTTCACTCTGGGTAAGTCAGGCAGTGTAAAACAAGAGTAAAATCATCCAGAGATAAACTCAAGTTCTACAGGTTCAGGAATAATTCCTGCTTCATGACCTTCTTGCAGCAGCCTGGCAACAGCTTCTCGTCCTCGGTCTCCAAAATCGACAGTCCAGTCATTGACGTACATTCCAACGAATTCGTCAGCTTTGGCATGGTCCAGATTTCGACCGTATTGCAGGGCTTCCTTCCGGTTGTCGAGGCCGAACTGAATGCTTTCCCTGAGCAATTTCGTCACTTCGTCCATTTGCTCGGCGCCCATATCTTTACGAATCGCATTGCCCCCCAGTGGGAAAGGCAAACTGGTTTTCTCCATCCACCATTTGCCAAGGTCGACAACGAGATGCAACCCTTGGTCGCCGTAGGTCAACTGACCTTCGTGAATAATCAACCCGGCATCGGCTTCACCACGTTCCACAACATTCAAGATTTCGTCGAATTCATAGACTTCGTAAGTGAAAGTCCCGCAATCACCAGTGGAGTGCTCTTCTTTCGCAGGTGTTTTAGGAACTCCACCCAAGCACAAGTTCAAACCGAGAAACGCCGTTGTGAGCGTTCCGGGAATGGCGATTTTCTTTCCTTTGAGGTCTTCAATCCCCATTGGCTCGCGGGTCACGACCATCGGTCCGTAGTCATCGCCCATACTCGCTCCACAAGCACACAACGCATACTTGTCGGTCAGGTAGGCATAGCCATGAAGACTCACGGCAGTCAATTCGAGCTCTCCAGAGAACGCTCTGCGATTGAGAGTTTCGATATCCTGAAGCTCATGATGGAACTGATATTTGCCAGTCTCAATTTTGTCGTTGGCCAATGCGTGAAACATGAACGCATCATCCGGGTCCGGACTGTGCCCGACATGGATTTGAATTTTATTTTCTGTTGCTGTGTTACTCATCGTATTGTCCATTCAACAAGAGAATCTGCACGACAGATTCAATCAAAAGTGGAAAACATGCCGGCGTGTTTTCAGACCAGATTCGAACCACGAACCTGCATTAGAGCCAGCATCCTTAGGAGACAACCGTGATTGCTGGGAAAGATTCACCAAATTCAATCATTGGTTATCAATCGCCTGTTGTACCAGTTGTTTGTCAAAGTAGTTTGTTTCCATGCCGGCATCAATGACCAACCCCTGAGCATTGATGCCAGAAGAGCGCGGACTCAGCAAAAACGCCACAGAATTCGCCACTTCCGCGGTTTGGACTGCCTCCTTTCGCAACGTCGCTCGCTCAGCGAACAGATAAGAATCGACATATCCGGGGATTCCCGCCGACGCGGACGTTTTCAGTAATCCGGGACAAACAGCATTGAATCGGACCTTCGAGAACCCCGAAAACGACTTTGCCAGGAAGCAGATTGAAGAATCCAGAGCCGCTTTCACAGGGGCCATGTACCCATAATTCTCCGCCGCCATGCGAGTTGTCGAAATCGAGACCGTAACGACACTTCCCTGCTCAGAATCGAGAAGATCACGAAACGCATTGCAAGTCGCAGTCAGCGAAAAGCAGGAAACATCGACTGCCTGAAGAAATGCTGCACGAGGAGTTTGATGAAACGGCAACCACCCTGCTGAGTAGTCTGCGAAGGCAATAGAATGAACGAGACCGTGAATCGAATCGCGATCTTTCGCGACCGCATCCCGCAGCCCATCAATCTGATCCTGGTGCTCAACATCGCAAACATAAATCGGAGCATCCCCGACAAGCTTGCTCAGCTGCTCTTTCCGTGCCTGACTCCGCACCGACCATAACACATCGGCCCCGGCTTCTGTGAGAAGTTTCCCGACATGATAGGCAACACTCTTACGATTCGCGGCTCCCATCACCAGAATCGACTTCCCGGTGAGTTGTAAAAAATCCATGAATACTTCCGTCTAAGAACATCGGTGAATATCGATCAGAATCAGCAACAAGAGGCTCAACGGACAACACACAGGTTGTCGCGATGAATCACTTCAGTGTAGGAGACATCCCCAAGAATGTTTTCGAGCTCGTCCGTTCTCTTTCGTACGATTTTTGAAACTGTCATGGCGTCGTAGTTCGTCAGCCCGCGAGCAAACTCTTTTCCATCGACGTCACAAATCGACACCAGTTCTCCACGCTGAAAGCTGCCCTGCACGCTGGCAATACCGATCGGTAACAAAGACTTCCCATTATGCTCGACCGCTCGAACTGCTCCGGCATCGAGTTGTAGCGAACCTCTCGGCTTCACTGTAAATCCGATCCAGCGTTTCCAAGCCGGGATCAATTGCCCCTTGGCAGTAAACAATGTTCCGACATCTTCAGCCGCAAGGACCCGATCCAGCACCTGCGGATCGGTTCCGTTTGCGATGACGACACACTCTCCAACAGCTGTCGCCATTCTGACCGACTGCAACTTGGACAACATCCCCCCCGTCCCTCGCGAAGAACGAATATTCAGCGCGTAGGACATCATCGCGTCGTCGCAATGATTGATCAATGAAAACCGCTTACTTGCCGGATCACGAGGATCTCCATCGAAGAGACCATCAACAACTGAAAGAATTACGAGTAATGGGCAATCCAGAAGATTACTGACCATGACTGCAAGCTGGTCGTTGTCCCCAAACTTCACCTCTTTAACACTGACGGTGTCGTTCTCGTTGATGATCGGGACAACTCCGTACTCGAAAAGCGTGTTCAACGTATTGCGAACATTCAGATACCGGTCACGATTGCGAAAATCATTGGCCGTGAGAAGCATCTGTGCAGCCTGATATCCGTGCCGCTTTAACGCATCGTCATAACTTCGAATGAGGCTTGCCTGCCCCGTAGCTGCCGCTGCCTGCAAGTGCGGAAGATCTTTCGGACGCTCCGACAACCCAAGCAGGCCAAGCCCCGCCCCCACCGCACCACTGGAAACAACGACAACCCGACGACCGGTTTCGCGAATTCGATGAATCTGATCCGCCAGCGACGAAATTCGCTCAACGTCCAACTGGTCGTCCTCGCGAGAGAGGACATTCGTACCAACTTTAACGACAATCGTACGTGCCTGAGCAACGACTTCCTGTCGGACAATATCTTTCATGAGAGAGTGCTGACCAATCCTTCGCGGTGCTACTTACGATTCAATACTTTGCATTTTGCAATCATCTTGAGAAGAGACAAGATTCACGCAGCCTGGAGAAACTCCACGACATCACCAGACGAAACTTCAAGCCTCAGATCCAGACACAGAGTCTGCAAGCGTTCCGGGTTCACAGAGACTGCCCTCCCTGTTTGCTCCTCGACCAGCGACTCAAACTTTATTCGGGATCTTAACTGCGACTCATCATTCCTCGTACTTAAGACCTTCTTCTTCGTACATCTTCTTTTTGAGCTCCCGGTCCTCCAGAATTGTCACTTTTCCGGTCGACTCATCGTACGCATAAACTTGCCACGGCTTTAGCCCCTTGACGTTGTTGCTGTTCAACTTCGCAGAAGCATTAAACTCCTCAAATGTGGGGGGCTTGGGGTCCTCTGCTCCGTCTGCATCCAAGTTGGCCTGAAGGCGAGCGTTGTACTCCATCTGCATCTTGTTGATTCGTGAAGTTGCAGAAAAATACGTTTGCGAAATCGCAGAGAGTGGATCACTGGCGTCGGTGTCATTGACAACCTCAACCAGTTTCGGATTCTCCGCCATCGCTTTGTTTCGATCTACAATCTTCCACTCCAGCTCATTAAACGCAGGAGCTTTCGGCTGTGCGTCCGCAGCTGCTGGTTGCTCTTCATCCTGAGCCGCCTGGGAGTCGTCGCTGGCTTGCTGTCCGCACCCCACGAGCGTAAGTGCTAAGAGCAGAACATAAATCGATCTGGGCATTGCGGAACTCCGTGGAAAGAATTGATCTGAATCCAGATTCCCCACGGAATCGAATTCGAACTGAAATCATTCCTCAATCTACGTAATTTTCACTGAAATCTCACCCCTGATCGTCTCTCCGGATTGATCTTTCTTACAGATCGCCAGGAGGGCACCAAATTCAAATTGCCCGAATCGAGGCACCAATTGTAGAATCTCACTCACAATCCCGTATCATATTTCGTATGAGATGAAATCGCGTTCTCGACTTTCGATATCTTCCCTTTAACAACAAGCTGACCATGCCTGGGGATTTCCGACCTTCAAACAGTAAATTTGCCGGGTCCATTCTGGCCGCTTGTATTGTCGGCCTGTTCGGAGCATTGGGAATTGCGTTTGTCTCCGCTGCGAGCGGCGGTGATCCGGTTATTACTCTGGGTGTGATCCTGGGAGGAGCTTGCGGCTTATTCCTGATAATCTGGCTGCTCAACACCACCTCGAATGTAAGTCCAAGCGCCTGTTATCACTGGGTCTTCAGCAAGAATGCTCGCCCTAAAGCTGACTACGAACCACGCCGCAAACGGACACAAAAAGAAGACTACGGAACGCAAAAGCCGGCGTCAGCTGAAGAAGTCAAAGACCTGAAAGATGGCCTCAGAAACTGGGTTCCCTCGAAGACGCGAGAAGGACGTTCACACCTGAAGGAGTAAATCCTGCAACTTCAGTGTGAACTCATGGCCCCACACTTAAGACGCCTACTCAGACGTCTACGTCTCATATCGCCCAAACGACAACGAGGCATCTCGGCATAAGGCAGCCTCTCTACGCAATCGGCATACCTGAAACCCGACCACATAAAGCGTACTACGCAGGCGATTGACTAACCACGCAGAAAACTATTGCGCAGAAGCTTTGCCATTGTTTTCAACGGGTAATTCAACTTCGACCGTTTGACAAAGTTCGTCGCGAACAATGTTCATGTCGCGAGGAGCATCAATCCCAATACGAACTGTGTTGGGACCAATCCGAACGACTGTCACTGCGATCTCTTCACCGATGAGAATTCTTTCTCCCGGCTTTCGTGAGAGGACCAGCATGATCTTCCTTCCTGTGGGTTGCCACGTCTGAGCCAAGGCATCTTGCCCGAACACGCGCCATCAAAACGAGTATGACATCAGAACGATAGCATCCCACAACCGAGAGATCTACCCACCCGGAAAAATCAACCGACCCCGCACGACTCCACTGCTGCCCAAAAAGCAGGCAGGAGAGGCCTGCTCAAAAAACAGGCAGGCGGTTACTGAAACCCGAGCTTGGAGACTGCTGTGAATTCCCCCACGTCTGTCATCTTCACTGCCGATATGGCAGAGAATGCGAGGATCACTTTCCTGGCCCCTGACGAATCGGGACGATCCCGTTCGAGAGCGAGCAAACCATCAGTGGTCATGAAATTGGTAAAGCCAATACTCTCCTGAAAATTCGTAGCTATGATTCCAACTTTAGGAACGTCCTTTGGCCAGTTCTCGAAGATCTGCTGCCAAGCAAACGAAGCATCCATAACGGTTCTTCTTGTTAGAGTCCTCTTGGTGCTGGCAGCGTCTGCAAACGACACTCTCAATAGAAAATCAGTAGAAAATCTGAGCTGGTCGCCACATAGAAAAGGAAGACGATTCCGAAACTCACTCCAGTCACCGTCGAAAGCATCGGTGAAAACGCCCAGAGGTGTGAGTAAATTCCCGCAGCAAACGAGAAGGAAGAAAAAAGAAAGGCGGCAACGATGAATCATCGTTGCCGCCTGACTAACCTGTTTGAATCTAACTCAAAACGGCCGAGGCCGTGAGTTAGAAGTCAAAACTGACCCCAACGGGATTTGAACCCGTGTTACCGGACTGAAAATCCGGTGTCCTAGGCCACTAGACGATGGGGCCGACGAGACATACGGTATCGGCTCATTCGACAATGTCAAGCAGACTTGTCGAGCAAAATTCTCCAATTTTCTAATTCTCGATGCTCACGATCTTTCCTGACCGGACATAGATTACAATCCGTTGATGCCAAACGAACATGACGAACAAATTGCACTGATCCTGGAAGAGCTCCTTGAGGAGGCTCGCGCTGGGAGAAAACTCCGTCTGGACGAAAAACTGAGAGGTCATTCGGAAATCGAAAACGAAGTCCGCCAGCTCTGGGCGACGATGGCACTTGTCGAAAACCTGAATCTCTCATCATTATCCGAAGAACCGGATTTCGCAGCTCATACGACTTCAACCGGCACGCCAACCATCCCCGGCTATGAAATCTTCGAAGAAGTCGGTCGTGGAGGAATGGGAGTCGTCTACCGCGCCCGGCAATTGTCACTGAACAGGATCGTTGCCATCAAGATGCTCTTAAGTGAAACCCACGCCACTCCCATCAACCAGATCCGATTTCAAAGCGAGGCGGAATCGGCTGGGGGAATGGATCACCCACACATTGTTTCAGTCTTCGAGATTGGTGACTCGACGCAGAGGCCGTTCTTCAGCATGCCCTACATCGAGGGGACAACACTCGCCAAGCGGATCTCTCAAAGCCCGCTCACAAACATCGAAGCCGCCAAACTGATGATTCCAGTCTGCCGGGCAGTGGCCTACGCACACCGAAAAGGTGTTCTACACCGAGACCTGAAGCCTTCGAATATTCTGATCGATCGAACCCACCATCCATTTGTCTCTGATTTCGGACTCGCCAAACGTGTCACTTCAAACGGAAGCTCAGAGCCGTCATTGACTGAAAGTGGAGCGATTCTGGGAACCCCAGGATATATGGCTCCTGAGCAGGCGGCTGGCAAGCGGGGTGAGGTAACTCAAAGCACAGACGTCTACAGCCTGGGAGCAATCCTGTACGCCTCGATGACCGGGCGGCCTCCATTCCAGGCAGCCACTCCCGTCGACACTCTAATGATGATCCTCGAGCAGGAACCTCCGCCGCCCCGGTTGTTGAACCCGCAAATCGACTCGGATTTGGAGATGATCATCCTCAAGGCGATGCAGAAACCAGCAGATTTACGATACATCAGCGCCGACGCATTAGCTGACGATCTCGAAGCCTATTTAAATCATGAACCTGTCGCAGCCCGATCATCACAACTCACCCAAGTTCTGAGCCGCGTGTTTCGCCCCACGCATCACATCAATGTCCTCGAGAACTGGGGACTGCTCTGGATGTGGCACGCATTCGTACTCCTGATCCTGTGTATCACGACGGACACCCTCAAACACCAGGGTGTCACATCTCGCCTCCCTTTTGTGGGGCTGTGGACTGTCGGGCTTGGGACATGGGCATTCATTTTCTGGAACCTCCGCCGCCGATCAGGCCCGGTCACATTCGTAGAACGGCAAATCGCACACGCCTGGGCTGCGAGCATGGCCTGTTCAACGGGATTATTTGCGGTCGAAGCATTATTAAACCTGCCAGTCCTGACTCTCTCGCCAGTCCTTGCACTCATTGCTGCTTCCGTCTTTGTGGCGAAAGCAGGAATCCTCTCAGGAGAATTTTATATCTACGCAATCGTCCTTTTCCTGACCGCGATCCCTATGTCACTCTTCCCTGAGTATTCACTGCGAATCTTTGGGTTCGTCTCGGCGGCCACCTTTTTCATCCCAGGCCTGAAATTTCACCTCATCAAAAAAGCGAACTCTTAGCTCTGAGAAGCGACCTCAGCCCCCAACTGGCAGAGGAGAATCCACACCCCTGATCGCACAAAACTTGACCTCCACCAGACCTTGTCTTGAAGAGACTTTGCTGACTGCGACAAGTTTGTTCACAAAATTGATGACAACCCCAACTGTGGCAATCGACTGTCTCAGCCTGCATTATCGGCAATTTTGTACAAATCGTCTCATGCAGTCTCCTCCTCAATGTCGATAGAAGGAAAGCTTTCTTAGCACATCACAAACAAGGGGGAACGTGATGCGCACTTATCAAACCCGCTGGCAGCGTAGCGCGATGTGTATCGCCGTCGCTGCTGCTTGTGCGTCCAGCTTATCGACGACAATTGGTTGCGCTCGCGGCTCAGCTCGTGAGGTCAGTACAGACCTTTCCAAGCAAGCTTCCGAGTCTGCGATCCGCGCTGAGAGATCAATCGCAGCAAGGAATCAAACGCCAAAGGATGTTGACGAACGAGAACCTCAGGAACCTGCGGGGAAGGTCTTCCTCCCGGGAACCAGTCCGCTTGCGCGGCAGAATCCGCTTGCCAAACTCCTGAAGGAAAATGCAGGACAGTTTCCATCTGAAGATCCGTTCCTGCAATTAAAAAATAATCAGGAAAACGAAGCTTCAGAGAAGAACCCGGATGAGAAAATTATGCTCACCCGACACTCAAACAACTCCGAGCCGCAATCTTCGCTCGAAAGAGAGGCTGCGCAAGACTCTTCTCCCGTTGCAAAACCATTCCCGTCGTATGTCGAAGTTGCACCGGAAGATCAGAACATCAAAAATCCGTTCGCAGCCACTGGACAAACTCCTGCCCCTACGACAAAAGCCAAACCAAGCCTGACAATACGTCAAACTGCAGAACGCCAAACGGCAGAAGGGAGAATTGCAAAGTCTCTTCCGAAGCTTGTTGCGTCTGGCCCATCTCACTCCTCAACTGCGCGAAGAGCTGAGTTTCCCGCACCTGAAACGACTGCCACCTTAGGGCAATGGAAAAGTTTGGACGAAAAGCAGACTCCAAACCGGGGCGAAAAAACCAGAATTGCTCAACCGACAAAGCAAGTACAAGCGATCGAACAACCACAGGAAGTCCCGCAAGATAAAAACGTGGAGCAGTTCAAGCGAATGAAGTCGCTAATTCTGCAAGCAAAGGATCAGCATGCTCGTGGTGAATTGCATGCTGCATACCGAAGCGCTCTGCTTGCCCAGAACATTGTGACCCAAAACGGATTAAAGCTTGGACCGAATGAGGCCAACCCCGATACAATTGCGCAAGAAATTGCCGCAATGATCTGGGGAGCGAACACGCAGAGCTCTCCAAACCAGAAGCCTCGCAAAGAAGCTGAGCTCCCAATCATTCAACCACGGCAGCAACGACAGCCGGTTCGTCATGACCAGGCTTTCACGACTTCGCCAGCCTATCTGAACTGGCAACCTTCCCCACAAATGGAAACCAAGAAAACAGCAGAGAGTTCACCTGCACCACCAACGCAAATGGACTCTGCAGACAATAAAGTTGTCTCTGCTCATCACGACAACCAAAGCTCTTCCTCGCAACAACTTGTCCAACAGCTCGTTGGGACGAAGGTTCAGACTGACCAACAAGAGCTTAAGTCCTTGCCAGAGACAGAGCCGAACACAAGCGTCCCTGGCACTGGAACTTCCTCTGCCACAGCGACAGTGACCACAGCGACAGTGGCTTCACGACCGATGCCGCAGCAGGTTCAAAGCGTCGCAAGCGAGACTAAACACTTTGTCGAAACACAAAGCAGGCAGCGTGTCAGTCCGGAAAACATCGCTGCTACATCGGCGGCAACGATTGATCTCGAAAACCCTTTCGACGTCGAGTTCAAAGCCCCTGCCTCAGTTTCTCCAATCAGTTCAACAAAGAAAGAGGTTGTCAGCTCACCAGTTAAGAACCTCAAATGGGGAGCGATCGCATTTATCCTCGCGACTCTCTCAACCTTGATTGGTTTGAAAATGAGTAAATCACCGAAGCAGGCAGCTTCAGAGGCGACAGAAGAAACCGACCAAGAGAATGAGGATCGACCTCAACTGAAAATCTCAAAGGCGGCCTGACACGCAGTGGAGTAAAAAGCATCTCCAACGATGTTTAACGCAGCCATTTGATTTGTGCAACAGCGCACCTTCACTGGTGCGTAACGCACTCTCACTCTGACAGTCAGCCCCATAGCAAGACCTACTGTCACTGAAAACGAGAGAGCTCAAAGTGCGGAGATCACCGGTTCATGCGAACCAGATCACTTTTCACTCTTGACGATTTCTCCGGGAAGTTCAGGACGGTGGCGCTGAATCTGAGCTTTGAAGTCTCCAAGACTTTGCCAGTAGAGCGGCTTGTTGAGATCAACTTCGGTGACAGCTACGGTCCCCCATTCTTTGGCTTGGGCAAGCGGTTTGCCGTCGTGCCCATAAACTGCTGAAATCATCCAGTCTGAAGAAGTGTCGGTGTAGGTGCTGCTGATCACATAAGTGTGATTTTCACAGGCACGAGCACTGCCGAGCATGGGATTGCATCCCCACACAGGCCAGGCAATCACTTCAGCTCCACGATTGCTAAGTTCTCGAGCGACTTCCGGAAAGAAACCGTCGTAACAGATCATCATCCCAACCTTGCCAAATCGCGTATCGAAAACGGGGTACTCATTCCCCGGCATAATGCCACCTTCGATTTCTCCTCGTGGCAGAGTCACCTTGCGATACTTTCCGGCGATCTCTCCATCGGGACCGAGAAGGACAGCGACGTTGTACACCAAGTGTTCGTCTCGTTCGAGAAGTCCAGCGACAATGTACATATCGTGCTTTTTCGCCAGCTGCCCAAAGTATTCACTCGATGGCCCCGGAATTGTTTCCGCACACTCGGCGTACGTCTTTCCTGATCCGTAAACTGTGAGTGTCTCTGGAAGGACAACCAGATCCGCCTTCTGTCTCGCAGCATCTTCAATCAAGGGAGCAAACTGCTCTCGCTTCTCTTTGGCAGTTGTCCCGGCACGAGGCCGGTAGTGGACCGTTGCCAATCGAACTTTACGTGGTGCGGGAGGCTCAGTCGGCGCAAGCTTTACGCTACTCCAGGTCACTTTCGAATTCGGTGTGCCCCAACGGTATTGAAGTTCCACAACAGCCTGAGTTGCTTCAGACGGGACACGATAAACAGCAGCGACTTCAGTCCAACCATCCTTGGTGATCCCATCCGCAGGGAACTCCGGCTCCGCGCGCGGTCTTTCACCAGGTCGATACGATGCAAAAGATGGATCGTCTCGAACCACTCGCTGACCGTTTTCTTTCAGCCAATTGATCCGCACAATTACAGCACGGCGTTCAAGATCAACACCGGTGGTCTTCTTCCAGACAGAAAAACGATAGTGCTTGCCACCTTCCACTGGAAACGACTTCTCCCAATGCCCCATCAAGCCCTTGCGGTCATCTGCGGAAACCGACAGGCCAAACTCTCCATTCCGACCGGCTGCTTCCTCATAAGAAAATGCCGGACGAATTTCATCACGCGGTGAAACTGCTTTCCAGCCAGCGGTGTCAACCTCACCCACAGTCTCACCTGCATGGGTAAATGCCCCAGTGAGAACGATCAAGGCAAGAGAGAGATTCAACGTAAGTTGCAAACGCATGGCAGACCACCATTCAGATAAAGAAAATGTTTGTGATGTTTGACCATCCAGCTACAAAACTATGACATTTCTACAGAGAAATGGAAACCGTAATCCCACGAAGGGTTCTTCATCGGAGCCTGAGAAGAACACAAAACTCATACTACATTGTGTCGTCGAGAGTGCAGTTGAGAACCTGGACAGTTCAACGCGTCGAAGCATCACGAGCGAAGATGGCAATCAGGAAGGCTGCAAGCAAACTTCCCACAAGATTCGAGACAAGATCCCAACCGGTGTTGATGTACCCGCCAACGTTTGTTTCTGGAACAGTCAGCGTAGCGACAAATTCAATCACCTCATTCAACGCACCGAACCCCATCCCCGCTGCGACACACAACGTCAACAAACCAAACGTCGGGCGAACGCTGGCCCCGTTGGCCTGAAAAGTCCAATGCAATGCCTGCCAGCAGATCCAGGTTGTCAAACCAAACCCGTATGCGTGGACAGCCTGATCAAACTTGAATCTCTCAGGAATGATCCACCAATTGTAAAGAACACGGGAATCACCAGCTGTCGACCAGCTGGACGGGACTTCCACCAAGCCGCCGCACATGTGAGCCAGTCCCCATAGAGAAAGCCCCCACAACGCAGCTGGATGCAGCGAAACTCGACGATGCAAAATCAAAACGGGAACAAGGAGAATTCCCATCACCGCCACGTACATCACAAATTCCATCTTCCCGCCAGACAACGATGTCCAGAGAGCCGGCGCGATATACAGAGCGGTAAAGCCGAGGACAGTCTTTTCGTTTTTCAGAAATTGCGACATGGCATTTTAACCGCACACTTCAGGTGTCGGGCGGAGCGTCGTCATTACTCGAACCGGAATGAATACAAGTCACATTCTACGAGCTCAAACTTCAATCGAACAGGCTTGCCAGCCAGCTTTGAGAGATCGGCATCTTTTCGCCACTTCACCTTGAGATCAATGGAATCCCCGAAAACCGGCTGGCAATCATCGAGGGTGAAACCCTCAAACGGTCTCCCATCGAGGTCTTGAATCTCGACGCGAACTCCTCCGACAGCACTTGTGCTCAGGTTCAAACCAAGCTCTTCACCTTGAAACTGAATCGGCTTGGTTAGAAGCAACCCTTTCTTCGACGTTGCATTCACCGAGACAAATCCATCGGTCCGCAATGTGTAGCGATCACCACTACGATGATAGATCGACATTTCAGTCGGGCTGGTGGGAACCACATTGAGTGCAACATAGTTTGACCGGTTCCGCCAACGAGCAGGGTCCAGCCCTGGTCGAATAAATGCGTGAGTAAACAGTCGATTGTATCTGTCCGTGCCTGCACGAGACGACATAAACAGAATGTCAGTCGCGTTGACATCTTTGGTATCGTACCCAGGCGCGTCTCCGCGCCCCGGAACAAATCGCGTTGGGAAAGCAACGTAGATGTGAGGGGCGCGAAAATACGCTTGCGTTCCGTTTGTATAGAGGTGTTCACCGGGAAGATTCGGAGCCATCTCGACCGGCTTGCTCCAGGTTTCAAAATCGGACGACACCGTTCTGCTAATGCTTCTGAGCCGCTCGGGATTGGTCCAGGTTCTGAAATAGCAGACGTACTTCTGTTCAGCTTCTGACCAGAAAGAGACGTTCGGAGAATCAAAGGCATGTCGCCATTCGGGTTGATAGGGAATCACTTCCGATTTCTTTGTCCAGTGAATCCCATCTGCAGAGACCCACGCAAACAGACCTCGCCCCGGTTTTGTCGTCCCTATTTTGTTTCCCGGTCCGGGATAGCCTGCCAGTGCCTTGAATCGTTCGTCCGGATCGACTCCCTTTCGAGAATCAAGGAAGGGCATAAAGTTCGTCAAGAAAGGTGGCTGTCGAACAAGTATCGCGTTGTTCTTTTTTGAACCGTCGAACTCGCAAAGCCCAAGATTCGGAAATGTCCATTCGTGACCGTCGCGACTTTCCGCATAGTGAACCGTTTCGCCCGGATGTCCGGTATGAAATTCACCTTTGTAGCTGGGATCGGAACTCCGATAGTATGCCCGCAACAGGTCTCCATCCTTGATGATGGTCACCATATGACGCTCCGGGAGTGGCGACTTGGGACGAGGAGTTTTGATGGGATGATGCAATTTGAGTTCGACGCCGTCCGTTTTTTCTATCAAGAATCGATCGACAAACAATTCGCGCCGCGAGCCAATTTCAATCGTCTCTTCAGCCTTGCAGAGCTCGACCGTTTGCAAATTCAGGACGAGTAAAATTCCGAGTAGAATGAATCGATTCATGCCGAGTCCGCCTCATTGAAGAAAGTAAGTTTTGCGATTCGCTACAAAGTCGTTCTCAACTTTTCACAGTTCCTCACCCCGCCATGTTTCGTCACTTTGGGCTCCCCACAAATCGGTCTGCGGAAGCAGAAGCTCCGGAAGATTCCCGTGAGAAATCTCTTCTGGAAGTGGATAGTGACGGGCTGGAACTCCGTAAGCGAGTCTGTCAGGAGGAACATCTTTATTGACCACTGAGCCTGCACCAATCACCGAGTTGCGGCCAATCGTGACGCCGGGACAGACAGTCACTCCGCCACCGATGCTCACATGATCTTCGATCGTTGGCCCTTCCACTGGTGCGGCTCTTCGCATCGGATATTTATCGTTCATGAATGACGTCCCCGGTCCGATGAACACCATATCCCCAATGGTCGTCGTGCTTGGCAAATAGACATGTGCCATAAGTTTGACACCATCTCCAATCCGCAAGCGACCTTCCAAAGTACACTTGTGATGGACAACACAACGATCACCGATCGTGACCTCAGCCCGGATCAATACTTGATGCCCACATTGAAAACGATTCCCGATCACCGTGCTTGCATAGAGAATGCTTCCCGAGCGAATCACTGCATCGTCGCCGATCCTTAGCGGAGCGAAGTCTCCCGGATATCGATATCCCAATGTGACATCCGGGTCGACTTGAGCGTTGCTCCCGATCTCAAAGTAAGCCTCCTCGGACATTATTTCTCCTCGACAAATTGATTCAGAATCCGAACAGCCTCCTGCGCCAGGACATCGCCAGCTGGCTTTTCAAGAGGAAGACGAAATCGTGTGTAGCGATGATGCGAACTCATATACTCCTGACCTCCAACGTTTTCTGAATCAGGAATGTACCCATGCGAAACGTTCATATAGCCGCACGGAATCGTCAGCGGTAACGGAGAGTTTTCGCGTATCTGAGTTCCAACTCCGTGAAACGGTTCGCACGGCATCCCAACAATCCCGACATCACCAAGACGGAGCACAGCGATCTCCATCTCCAGGTGTTTCTGAACAGCCTCCGTTGAATCGGTCTCATGTAGAACGATCCCCCAAACGTTCCACGGCCGCACCAGCTCTACCATCTTTGCCCGAAACGGTGGCGACAACGCTGTAGGAAAGTTTAGGCCCACACAATTCAGCATCTCTTCGTCTCCAGCTTTTGCTCGCGAGATAAAATCATCCATCTCTGCAAGCTCCGCTTCAAGCAGCTCTTTTGCCGGGATCGAAGCGAGTGGAATCTTCACAGTCTCCACCTGAAACGCAAGCTCAGAACTCTGCGAAGGACGCAGGCTTTTCATCGCAGCAAGGTAGCTCTCCGCCAGCATTTCACCAAATTCAGTCGACCGCTCCACACCGCCAAAAAACATTTCTTTCGAATTGATATCCCCGGCACAACCTTGCAAAAAACCAACCGGAACTGCTTGCCCCATCGAAGAATGATCGCTTCGCAATTTCTCCGCGAGAATATCACAAGCGACCTGTGGCCACTCACCGAAGATGATTGTCTTTTCAGGATTATAAGCCGTGACCGGATGACCGGTGAACTGGGCAAACGCAGCGACCGGCTCATCCTGATGATTCTTCAAGACTATCAACGGGGCGCACGTTTCAATCTCTCCCGAAAAGTCATCCCCGAGAAGCTCTCTCTCTTTCTCGCGAATGAAGTATGAGGAGCCATCTTCACGAAGTCCTTTACGATTATATGTGATGCGGTCCTCGCGACCTTCCCCCCACCAGACACTCACTTCTTCCAGCATCTCTGGTAGTCGCTGTGCATGTTCTCGCAGCGATTTGAGGAACTCTTTTCCGACAGGGAGTAACTCTGCAGGCGGAGGACTTTCGCTGTAAGCGTTGTACATCAACACGCCGTTCTCAGCGAAAGAAACGCTGCAATGATTGTGAGATGTCAACAAGAGTACATGCGAAACAGGAAGCCCCAAATCACGAGCGATAGTTTCTCGGAAGAGATGACTCACATTGACCGGAGTACTCGGCCCAAAATGCGTGGTAATTAAACAGACCCTGATTGCATCAGATTCGAGCAGTAACAGAGTTGTCTTCAGCGGACCAACAACTTCAACGGCCTTCTCATGAGTGCGGTGATCGGTCATCGCTCCCAAATCAGGAGTGATCTCGAACTCGGAAGCGGCTGCCCGGAGCCCGGAGCTTTGCTCATGCTGATTGAATGCTTCACTTTGCATATGAGAATACTTGATTAGAGGGCTATCTCGTCCAAATCTTTGGGAATACAAACTGTCCCGTTACATCACCACTTACAAGAAGCTCCTCTCAAAGATTCCAGGAGTCGAACAGGCGTTCCATGAACTTGCCACTCTGTTGCATAGTTTGATACTGTTGTTGTGATATATTCATCTTAAAAGAGCGGAAACGATGTCGCAACCCGTCGGAACATTAGTCAAAGCCATGGACGTTCTCGATCTTCTGGGCGAGGCGGCCCCCATCGGTGTCAATGAAATCAGTCGCAAACTCGGAATGGACAAAAGCACTGTCTCGCGACTCCTCTCAACGCTGAGATCTCGAGACTATGTTCGACTCTCACCCGACCAGACCGGATACGACATTGGGCTTCGCATCTTCGAATTAGGCAAGTCAATACAGGACCGAATGCCGGTCCGGGAAACTCTCATCCCGCATGTGGATGCCCTCTCTGAAAAAACCGGTGAAACCGTCTTCGCGCTGCACTACAGCAAAGAGCTTGTCGCTTACCTGTACAATTGTGTCTCATCTCAAGACATTCGGCTTGGAGAACAAACTGGACTACGCGTCGAACCTTGGAATCACCCCGCCGGAAAAACGATTTTGGCGTTCCGTGGTCGTGATGAAGTCACGGACAAGTTCGCAAGACGCAGGAGAAGCTCCCGCGCAGGATTACCAACGATCAAAGAGTTTCTCAAAGAGATGGATCGTATTTCACAGCAAGGGTACGACGAGCAACGCGATAAAGAAAAATGCCTCATTAGCGTTCCGATCCTTAACGAAACCGGAAATGTCAATGCAGCGTTGATGGTCGGAGGACCAACATTTCGCATGCCTCCCCAAAGCACTCAGCCGTTGGTTTCACTTCTCAAGAAACATGCAGCGGAAGTCTCTCGCTCCCTCGGCTGGATGAAACAGAAAAAATCTGATCGCCTTAAAGGAGTTCTCCGAACTGACACAGAGACCTGAATTCCATCCTTCAAGCAATACATAAAACCCGGAAAGTCCCATGACACGAATGACGACTTCACTCTTCACCGATTTCGCAGGAAACGTGTCAGCCGCGATCAGTTCCCTGCTCCTTGTGGGCTGTCTCATCTCTCCACAACTGTTCGCGGAGGAAGCAAAGTCGAGTGACGTCTATTTCGATGAAACGAAAGTGGTCACTCTGTTTTCTTTCGACGACGTCTCAATTCCGTTCTCACAGAACCTTAAATTGCAAATGCGGCCCCCCAAACGACACGCAGCGAACCCGGCGGTTCAACGCGGTGAAGATGGATCGACTGACTCATGGGCAGTTCAATTTTATGGTTCCGTCATTCGCGTCGATGACAAGTACAAAATGTGGTACGTGTCGGTTGGTGACGAACGATACGACAAGTCGCTCCCCCGATCCGAGCCGTGGAAGGTTGCCTATGCAGAGAGCAATGATGGTATTCACTGGACAAAACCGAACCTCGGACTGGTCGAGGTCAATGGAAACAGAAACAACAATCTGGTTCGCATGAATCCGCACATCGGGACGCTCAACGTCAAAGTGCTGTACGAGCCAGATGAGCCGAATCCAGAGCGTCGTTACAAAATGGGAGCCCACGTCTGGTTTCCGAAGAATGACGTACGGCTGGGGGCATTTGCTCCGTATGTCAGCCCTGATGGAATCAACTGGAAGTTGCTTCCGCAGACAACACCTGTCAATGCAGAGTTCCCGGAGAAAGATCTCGTCCTTCCCGCGCTGCATATTGAACCGGTTGGGGGAATGTTCAAATGGGACGGCCTGTACCGTATTTCTGGACAGAACGCCATCGCCGCTACGCGTCCGTATCATGGTCGAGTTTCAAGAGAATTTATCTCCGGTGACTTCGAGAAATGGAGTCAAGCAAGCGCCATCTCGATGGTTCGAACTCCGCAACATACAATACTCGGCCCGGGACGTAGTCGCGAAGGAGAACAAACTCACGAAGGGATCAGTGTCTGGAATCGCAACAACGTGTTACTCGGTATTTCGGGACTCTGGCACGGAGCGTCTGAGTGGAAAGATGTCACAATTGACCTCGGCTTTGTCGTCAGCAACGACGGAGTTCACTTTCGAGAGCCTTTTCATAATTGGACATTTTTAAAGCGAGGCAAAGACGGAGCCTGGGATCAGGGAGGATTGCTGCAAGGACAAGGTTTCGAAAATATCGGTGAGCAAACGTTCGTCTATTATGGTGCCTGGGACCCGCGCGGCTGGGAGAAATCGCCTAAACGAGGTGGTGTCGGAATCGCAACCGTGCCGCGAGATCGATTCGCTGACTTGATCGTCGACACCACAACGACCGGCACCGGAAATTATCAAATCCCCAACACTGTCAGCGAATTCCTCACGAAGTCTATCGACATCGCACCCAACACAACTTCCAGGTTCTACCTGAATGCCGACGGCCTCGGCGACCAAGCGTTTCTAAAAATTGAACTCTTGGATCACAAGCTCGTCTCGCTTCCGAAACACTCGGGCAAGCAGGCTGCACTGGTAAGAACCAACGGCTATCAAACTCCGATCGCCTGGGGTAAAAAAACCAGCCTCAGCAATCTCCCCAACCGCGTTCGCTTCAAAGTCACCTTCGAAGGAAAAAAGAAGACCGACATCCGGTTCAACGCCCTGTATATCAAAAGCGAAACTCGAACGGGCGGAGACTAACTGAACTCTCACCAAGTGATATCTTTTCTCGAACTGGAATTCGCGCTATGCGCGGACGCATGGTAGGGGGAGTTGCTCAAACTATCTGCTCAAAACACGCCTCGGTAGCCGACCGGACTTTCACAAATTGGAGACATGCTCACCGCGCGAAGCACGATGAGCATTAAGGACAACCTAAGAGCCAAACCTCCAGACCCCTTAAGAAGAAGACAGTCCCCCCAAAAAATGGCTTTTATTTGATAGGGAGTTCGTAGCTGACAGCACCGATCGCTTCACCTTTTTTAACGTCAGCGTAATGAGCGTGACACATGATGCATCTTTCCATAACAACTGGAACTGCTGTCATCGCTTGAAGGTAAGGCTTTCCATCTTTGAATTTCACTTCTTCAACATACGCTTCTCCAGACTTGATCGCCTTGGCAGCTTTTTTCTCGAAGTCGTTTTTTGCAACGTTCTCAGGTTCGTATGGATCGCCAGTCAGGTCGATCAGACGGACATCATGAAAACCTGTTTTACTGACTCGACGGAAGAGTTCGACCGCAGCACTTCCAGCAGCGAAGTCATCTTCATCATGAACGTACTTATCGGTCACAAGGACGATTGTCTGCTTGTAGATATCGTCCAGCATCTTGACTGTTTCGCGGGTTCGCTTCACAGCGGCTGGCCGAACTTTTTTCTCGCCTGAATCTGACTTCGCCGAGGTTACTTTTTTGCCGGCCTTGTCACTCTTCTTATCGTCAGCAACTCCAACCGCAACAACTGCGATTCCAAGTGCCAGGACACAACCGGAAATGAGCGAATACTTCATGGTCTTTACTCCACACTACGATGTGAAAACAAAAAGATGGCTGCCAAAGCCGTTAGGGCACTCGATTCCAAGTACGGCATTTCGGTGCGACGTTTCCACCACGTGATGTGCTAAGACTTCGAACAAGAAGAGGCTTGAGTGCCTCCCAGCTACATCCAGAACGAAGGAGTTTCTCTTCGCCTGAAAGTGCACTTCAGTTTTCGAACCAGCTCTTAGTCAGCATCACCCGGCCTGCTCAAAACTCAACACCTCACCCAACAGGTGACCAGATGATTCAGCGCCCCAAGGATCACCCTTGAGAGGCATTACCGAACTGAGCCGCATTCTGCTTGCTTGACCATTCACCAAACATGCAGAAGAGATACCGCCCCTAAATTAGACATGGACATCCAATTTGTCAACTGAAGCAAATAAACCCACCACCAATAGTGCAGAGCAGGCCACTTCGACGAGAGCGGCCTGCTCTAGAACAGCGGCAAATTTCGTTTACACATTTCCAGATATTATTTGTTGACTTCAACGTCGACATCACCATTAGTGCGATCTCGTTCGACCTCGATCTCTCCTCCCGGAGTTTCGATGTCCAGGACCTTTTCTTTCGTGTCACATCCAGAGAGGAAAGCGACACTCGTTGCCAAACAAGCAGCCGCGAAAAAGACTGAACATTTCTTGTAAAATCGCATGATTTTCTCCTGTTAATTTTTCTAATATTCTGAATTCCAAAACTCCCTGTTGCGGGAGGCTTCGTCGCTCGTTCACAATGAATCACGTTCACGATGAATCACGACGCCGATCCAGTTCAACCAACTCATGGCCGCTTTCAAGAACAGTAGTCGCAACTGGTGTTCCAAACGGAATGACAAAACAACTCAGGCTGGTGCTTCCAACCACACGTCAAGCGTGATTCCTTGACAGTCAGCGACCTGTGATGATGTTTTTCACCAAAGGATTTCCGACTCTCTGCTAAGGTGCAGCGGTCAACCTCAGTATGAAATACGCGTGCAATAGCATTAATCGAATTGGCGTTGCGCAGTATTTCGTGGCGAAGAATTTACAGAGTCCACGAGAGATACTGCCTTGTGCAGAACGAGCAGTGAAACGCTCGAACAGAAGATTACCAGCTGGTCGAAAATAGCCAGTTTGGTCGATCAGCGAGCACGCGACTGTTGATTCACAGTCCCCTCTCACACGTCACTCAGCGAGTTCGCATCGAAGCGATGATGCTCCTATTTGCTCTGTTCGCAAAACGCGTTTTCATGTGATGAGCCACTCACTGCAACGTGAAGGAGCAGGAACATCTTTCTCCGAAATCCTTTATGACCCCGGGCGACGTTTCTTCTTACGTTTTCGTTGAGATGAGTCCCGTCGGCTGCTGCTCTGAGTGTTCTCATTCCCTGACTTTCGCTTCGCTCGATGTCTGGCATAAGGATCGTCAAGATGGCCTTCCATCGACTTAAGACCGAACCCAAAGAAAAGAGCAGCCCCCTCTAAGGCGATAATCGTACTCGGTAACCAAATTCGATTCCCGAGATGCCAGCCGATGACGGAAAAGAGATTAGGAAGTTGCTGGACCGCAATGATCACAAACTCAATCAACGCGCGAATTAAAATTCCAATCGCAGAAATCCGAGTCATCCGCGGGCGGGAGGTCTCATCGAACGAGACCACCGAATGCGCCCCGACATAAGAGGAAGCCATCGCCCCCCAGCCCATCACCGCAATCACGATCATGATCCCAATCACAACCTGAGTGATCGAGACGCCGTCCGAATCGTTCTGCTTTTTCTTTTTGCTCAACTGAAACGCCTCATCAACTCGCCAGTCGTATGGAGAAGCGTCAGAATAGCATTTGGAAATTCAAGCTGATAGCGATCACTTACTCTAACACTTCCGCAATGGCTTCTCGACCATTTCTTGTACAGAGTGCACGAATCACCTGACCATCCACATTCTTGGCTATCGGACGGACTGAACCATCGGCGTACGACATGTTGACCGTTTCGTGGAAGCTGCCGAAACTGTAGAGGATCGGCATCGTATGCGGTTCCACCAGGCCCTGCCCATACAAGTCGAGATAGTTAGGGAAATTATCAAGCTCCATCAGGTAGAAGCGATCAAATGGGGGGTCTCCAGATTCGTCACGTATCCTGGCCACTTGGTGCGAATCCGCCCAATACATCCCGTACTGTGTCTCGCCGAACAGAATTGTCTGGCTGAGACCGTCCACGATATCCCGGTCATCAAGGCTGCTGTTGGCATAAAACATCCCGTTGAAAGTTGGAGCGATGCTATCAGGCCAGTACCCGGCATTCCCACGATAACTGTTGTAGCCTGGTGTACCTGAGGGTCTTCCGGGAAGCGGTGCTGTCGGACAGACCAACGTTGAAATCGGCGTTTGAATCAGCGTGTGATTTTGAAACGGAGCATGCTTTTCAGGACGATCAAAATCAATTGCACTGTTCCCCTGTTCAATGTAGGAGAGCATCAGTGCTGGCCACGACCACCATTGACGCATCAGCAAAATTTTACAGGAAGTCTTCCCAACAATGTCGGGAGAATCGAGAAGAAGCGGTTCTGGAGTGCTCACCAGGTAACGACGTGTCTCAACAGGGCCTTCCACCCAACCCGACGGAAATGACCTGTGTGCATCCAGATAATTCAGTGCTGCCAATGAGACTTGACGAAGATTGTTCGCACAGGATGTCCGTCGGGACGCTTCGCGAGATCGCTGAACCGCTGGAAGCAACATGGCAACCAATAGCCCGATGATCGCAATAACAACCAATAGTTCGACGAGTGTGAACCCAGACAGACGCCGTGAAGAAACCTGAGACCTAACCATGAGAATTGGCTCCGTTGGTGATGGTGATTAAGCATACACATAAACGAAGCCAATTTCCAATTTAAACAGGCATTTAGAAGATTCTCTAATATTTCAAAAACAAATCCAACATCAAGGCGATGCGTTCTGCCTCGCTGAAGTGTGCAATTCACTACAAAAAACAGACTTCGCGAAGACAGAAAACACGAAAACGTTTTAGAACTGACCTAAAACCTAACTCTTTCCTCTTAAACACTTTAAGCACTGAGAAAAGTGACCGGCCACAAGTTTCCGTAATCGTTCTAATCAAGCTCTTTGATTCGAATGTTACGCCAGCGGACATCATACGGGCCTGTCCCTTCTTTAATGCTATGGACCTGCAGCCCGATAAAACCTTTGGGATGAGTTTCGAAAATCGCCTCGTCAGTAAGGTCGGTGATCGGCTGACCGTTGATAAAGGTTTGAATTCGCGGACCTTTCGCAATGACGCGAAATTGATTCCACTCGCCACTTTTCATGGTATCGTGTGGCTTCAGTTCTTCCTTCGGAGTTAACCAACCGCGACCGGTCGCTTCTCCGTAAATGTATCCCGCTTCAGCGACGCCAGCTTCGATTTCCACCTGCGGTCCGTAAACTCGACCAACCTCGATACCCTTTCTTTTCTCAGCCGGGACTTCCTTAGTCTTCGAGCGAATCTGAACGCCGGAGTTCAAAGCGTCGTGAACTTTGACCTCGAACTCTAATTCAAAGTTGCCGTACTTTTTCAGCGAGCACAAGAATGAATTCGCCCTGCCATTAGATGTGCGTCCTACTATCGCACCATCTTCCACAGCGTAACTGGCCGTTCCGTTTTTCTGTGTCCAGCCTTCGAGAGACTTCCCATTAAACAGAGAAACCCAGCCATCCTCCGCATTGGCAAAGCTGGATGAAACACAAATTAAAGTCAAAGAGAGAAAAACTGTTCGCATAGTCATACTTCCACAAAAATTCTGGGTAAAGTGAGTCACACTCCATAACTTAGTCGATCCAATCAAACCTAAAAAGGGATGGAGTCATGATCACTTTTCAGAACCCGCCCGACACCCTCTGAAAAAGTCACTCTTCTCCATTGCTTTCCATTTGGTTCCCGGTCACTTGATCACACATCCGCACCGGTCGTGAATCGAGACATTCTCGGACAGTCGCTTTCATTCCAGTTGGAAAGATGTTCGAATTTCAATGTCAGTAACAACGTCACTTACTCTGGAGTGGTTGATGGATCAGTTTTCTCGTGGGCGCAACTCTTGGATTCAAAAATCACAAGGACTGACGATCACAACCATTTTTCTAATGAGTTGCACTCAGCTACTGGCTGAAGATTTCCCGGTCCCTTCCCTCGAAACTCTCGACCATCAAGGCGTCAATGGATCACTGGTCATTTGCGGCGGCGGGAAACTCCCAGATGAGATTTTCGAAACGTTTCGACAACTTGCCGGCGGTGAGAAAGCTCGGCTGGTCGTCATTCCAACAGCTTCCGCACGGGCAGAAACTAATTCAGGGGAATCATTCATTTCTCCCTGGAAAGAACGTGGTTTCGCTCACGTTGACGTCCTCCATACACGAGACCGCGAAGTCGCAAACTCGACGGAATTTGTTGCTCCACTCAGGCAAGCAACTGCTGTCTGGATTGTCGGTGGTCAGCAGTCGAAATTGGGGAAAGTCTATGCTGGAACCAAAGTTGAAGAAGAGTTGCAGGCGGTCTTAAAAAGAGATGGAGTCATCGGAGGGACATCTGCTGGCGCAGCGATTCAATCTCGGTTGATGATTGCTTCGGGGAACCCTGTCGCCAATTTGCAGCGAGGCCTGGACCTACTTCCGGGAGCGGTCATCGATCAGCATTTCAAAGCGAGAAAGCGATTACCGCGCCTGACCGGAACTCTCAAACAGCATCCCGGACATTTTGGAATCGGAGTCGATGAAGGGACAGCACTTGTTGTTCAGGGTCGTGCAATGAAGGCCATCGGAGCATCAACCGTGACGATTTGCCTCGCCGCATCAAAGACACGTAAGGCAAAGCAGTATGAGCTTTCCACAGGAGAGATCGCAGACTTGACGGCCTTGCGTCGAGCGGCCATTGCCAGGGCTTCTCACCAATTCCCACCGGACAAGCTTCGCACACCAACTGTCAAGAATGGTTCGCTGATGATCATTGGTGGCGGAAAGATGACTCCAGATTTGTGGAAAGAGTTCGTCGAACTGGCAGGGGGAGCCGATGCCAAAATCGTCATCGTCCCGGCAGCTTCCTCGAACCGCTCCCCGGAGCGCCGAAGCGAGTTCAAGATCCTTCGTAACCTGGGCGTGAAGCATGTCGTTGCGCTTCATACATCTGATCGCGACGAAGCCAACAAGGAGGAATTCCTTCGACCACTGAAAGAGGCAACAGGAGTCTGGTTCACAGGTGGCCGACAATGGAAGATCGTCGATGCATACGCGGGGACCGAAACCGAGAAAGCATTTCACGAAGTCTTGAAACGTGGAGGTGTGATCGCTGGGAGTTCTGCCGGAGCAACGATTCAAGGCGAATATCTTGTGCGTGGAAATCCACTCGGAAACCGGGACATGATGGCTGAAGGCTACGAACGTGGCTTCGGTTATCTTCCAGGATCTGCAATTGATCAACACTTCACACAACGGGATCGCCATCCAGACTTAGAAGGCGTCAAAAAAACATTCCCTCAGCTCTTGTGCATCGGAATAGATGAATCAACCGCGATTGTCGTTCAGAAATCAACGGCGCGAGTGCTGGGAAAAAATGATGTTTACTTTTTTGACGCAGCCAACGACGCCGAGGACCAAACGACGAAGACAAAGGTCTCACCTGGTGAAGTTTATGATTTACAAACTCGACAGACTGTAGAAGATCCTTCGCCATCCAAAGAGTGATTCAGCAAACTTCAAGCGAGCGACTCACTTGATTGCACTGCTGAGCATTTGACTCAGTTCTTCGAGTTGTGCTTGATAACGATCACTTGCAACAACGTTGTGCATTTCTTGAGGATCGCGACGATGATCGTAGAGTTCTTTCGCAATCACATCGCCCGTTTCCCAATTTCTCCATTCCGTGTATCGCAGGTTTTCCGTCCGCATGGAATACCCCATCACCTCCGGTTTTCCTTTGTAATACGCAGGGCGCGGGTGTTGTGTGATGGCATAGTCTTTGACCTTCGCTGACTGATCTTGCAGGATTGAGGTTAAACTTTTGCCGTCAGACTCCGGTGAGGCGAGACCACACAAGTCAGCGAGTGTCGGAGAGAGGTCGACCAATTCGACGAGAGCATCAGATACCTGCCCCTTCTTGAATCCGGGAGCAGAAATGATCAGCGGGACTCGTGCATCGAGTTCGAAACAGGATGTCTTGCACCACAATGAATGTTGCCCGAGATGAAACCCATGGTCGGACCAGAACACCACCACTGTGGTTTTGTCGAGACCTGTCTCCTTGAGTGTCTCTAAGAGTTTCCCAACTTGAGCATCCATGTAGCTGATGCTGGCATAATATCCATGCCAGAGTTCTCTTCGTTCCGCTTCGCTGAGATTTTGTGGATCTGGGCCATAACTTTTCAGCTCTCGCGAATCGTGCAAAGCAATTTCCGGCACCGAAGCAGGAGAAGCGAACTGATCAGGGAGTTGGAGATCGTCCCGTTCATACAAATCCCAGTATTTCTTCGGAGCAAGAAACGGCAAGTGCGGTCGCCAAAATCCGACAGCGAGAAAGAATGGCTGATCGCCGATTTCACGGAGTTGATCGCAAGCCAAATCGGCGATTTTCCCGTCACGATAAGTCTCGTCCGGAAGATCAGCCCGCTCAAAGGCTCCTCGTTTTGTTCCCGGTTTCAAACCTGGTTTCGTGAGGGCGTACGTGTCTGAATGCCGACCAGCATTGAGCATCGATGGAACCGACCACGACGGTTCATCGTCCAGATTCCCCATGTTGTGAAACATTTTCCCAATGCAGCGAGTGTAGTACCCATGGCGTTTAAAATGCTGAGGCAGCGTGACTGCCTCCGGAACCGCATCTCGAAAATCAGCCCGCAAATCCCAAACTCGAATCTTGTCGGGACGCAAGCCTGTCAACAGTGAAGCTCGAGACGGATTGCAAACTGCCTGCTGGCAGTATGCCTTGTTAAAAAGAGTTCCCTGCTTCGCGAGCCGATCCAAATTCGGAGTTTGAACGTCCTCATTTCCGTAGCACCCTAAGCTGCAATTGAGATCATCCGCAGCCACAAACAAAACGTTCAGTTTCTCTTCGGCATCAGCAGAACAGTTCAGCCCGCCCCAACCCAACAGGAAAATAAAAAGCAACGGACGAGCATTGAAACGAGACATGTTTGGCCTGCAAAAACTTGTTCAAGATCCACCAAAAAAACGATACCACAGGCTCAAGCCCTATCGATAGTCGGCGTTCCACAAATTTTCTAACAGAGCCATATCGTCAACAATCAGCCAAAGGATGTTCGGCTTCTTCCCGGTTTTCTTTTCGAGAGCTGCCAGCTTTTCTGCGACTTGCCTGTTCTGTTCAGGAGGTGAAATCGCAGCTTCGAAGTCTTCGGCAAATTTGACGGAGCGGTCAAACGTTTCAGGTTCCTGAGCTAAAGAATCGGAAGAAACGAGAGACCAGAAAGCGATCGCAAAGAAGGATAAACCGAAGGGCGTATTCCTCTGGCTTTCAACTTTTTGTTGACATCTTAAGAAGCTCGACGCTCTTATCTGGAAAGTCTGAGAATATTGCATCAATGCCTGCAAGCACAGTCGCTTCGTGCATCTGCTCGAAAGTCTCAAAATTTTTCGCTACAGAATCAACACGATAGGTCCATGGATGCACAACCAGCCCGTGCTGATGAGCATTGACTGTGAGCTCCGTGGGAATGGGTGTTCCGCCCATCGGGTCTTTACGAAATACGGAATCGATAATCGGTCCAATGCCCTCCGCGAAGGAGGCAATCTCTTTCAATTGGCGGTTTCGTTCTTCTTTCAATTTCGACTGACTCATCCAGTCTTTGTTTGAGAGGAGCTGAACCGTTTTGAGCTTGCAGTTGAACTCTGCTTTCAACCGTTTCGTTTCCGATTCCTCGAAACACTGGACAAAACAGGGATCACTTTTTTTTGTGTATCCAAATTTCTCCAAAGTATCGAGGACTACTTTTGCGAGGTCTTTTCCCTCGGAATGGTGAAACTTCGGATGCTTCAGTTCTGGATAGATCCCGACGTTCTTACCTGTGCTTTTGTTCAAACCTTGAATCAGTTCGAGTTCTTCAGCGAGTGACGGAATTTTGAAGCTCCCGCTGCGAACAGGGAATCGCTTCGGATAGTAAGCTTTGCCAGTCTTCGCATTGAACCGCTCGGAAGCCTGAAGCTGTTGGATTTCATTGAATGTAAAATCGATCGCGTAGTAGCGACCATCTTCGCGATTTCGGTCTGGAAATTTCGCAGCGACATCAGAAATCGTATCGAGGTGAATATCGTGCATCACAACCGCAACATCATCCTGAGTGAGAACGACATCCTGTTCCAGATAGTCCGCCCCCATGGCATACGCCATCGCTTTCGCTTCGAGAGTATGTTCGGGAAGATATCCGGAAGCGCCACGATGGGCGATCACTTGAACCTGACGAACTCCTTGCACGGTCACTCTCCGATGGTCAATTTGAAGACGGTTTATTGAATACGGCTAATTGGAATCATGACCCCGAAGCGGATCGTTGATGAGCCCCTCTTGAACCGTGCTGAAGAAACAACAACTCGTGACTATCACTGCTGTGGTTGAATGACTCCACCAACCTCGGCTTGTGAGCGGAAGTTTCTGGCGCGATTAATCAAGTCCGACTCTTCATCAACGGGCATGCCTCGTTGTACCAGGTTGTATGTGAAATCGTGCCGATCGGTCACTTTCCGGGGCATGAAGTGGTTGGTGAAGAAATCAATCGGGAAACGTTGCCCAGGAGGAGCTGGCACCGGTTGCAGGAGCGTCATGGTTTCGTAACCGGGTGCGGAAAGTGAAATTTCACGCGTCCCGTAATATGTGAAATCCATTGAAACTGGGGTAAGCCCGATCCGTTCACCATCGACTTCGACAAGTGCTCCCGGCGGATTCGAGCGGATCGTCATTCGCCGACTCACGCATCCCACGGAATTCATACATAAAAATCCACACAATAAGCCCAAAATCCAGAGTCGGTTTGGACACGGAAATATCGAGGAGACAAACTGTCTGCAGGAATTCAACATGGATCAGCCAAGAATCCGGGCGGACTCCAGGAACAGGAAGGGACGAAATCTGAGCTGCGAAGTCTAAACCGGCCCTGCCGATTTCACCAATAGCGATTTTCGAACTTCGCAAAACCTTACTAGCAAACAGCTTACAACCAAGAAAAGAAATTCACGGGAGACCAATAAAGAAGTTGTGCAAGAAGAAGCAATCCAACGGCAATTCCATCCGCAGGTGAAAGTCGGTCGCTGCGACGGGTTCTTCGCAAATATTCCAGCGTTGCCCCGGTAGGACAGCCGAATCGGCAATAAGCCATCGGAACGAAGAGCGAGACAATCACCCCGCCCACAGCAATCGAAATCGCTGACCAACCGGCGATTCGAAACAGGTAGGCGTCGAAAGCTTCAATATCGACTAAGCTGAAAGTCAGCCCGAGCATGGAAACGAGAATCACCCATGACAGCAAGCCGACAGGAACAAGTGACAGGAATCGCTTGAGATTCTTCCCGGGATGGAATTGATAGCGAACGCGCTTGCGAACAAGTTGCTGCACTGCCCCATGGGCACATAAGTGCGAACAGTAAATGTTTCGCTTCGTCATGACTGGAAAGACGAATGCGATTCCGGCCAGCACCACGAGTCGAAAAGCACTTCGCCAGGGAACGCCATTTTGCGTCCAACCGACGAACATTGCCTGCGAGAGAAGATCGCCATTTAAAAAACCGACGTAGCCGATCAAAATCACCTGATACAAAATCCGCAGCCATGCAATACCGCGAAGATGTGTCATTGCGATGACGATGCCAGAGACAATCACCGCAAGTGTTCCGAAATCGGCTCGTGAAGGTTTCCAGGATTTCTGACTCTTGGGTTGAGTTTTGGTTTCCGGCAAAGGAACAAGATTCTTCTGAGCAGTTTGAATCACACCTCTAGCTGCTGCCATGCTTGTGAACGTTGCCCCGGAAACACCTTCGATTCCTTGCTCCGCCAGATCGTATTGAGAGACTTCTTCGAGCGTGAGCCCCTGGAACAGCTCGGGCCACGCCCAATCTTCATCGAGGTAGCTGACATGCGGTTCATTATCGAAGCTATTGCGAGTGTATGTTCGCTTGACCTTTCCTTCAGTGTCGATTGCGATGAGAAGTTCGGTTGGCCCCTGATATCCGACAACATTGTCTGCAGATGGCGAGGTACTCAGTACAGTCCCTAGCAACTTTTTCTGTTCATCGAAAACATCCCAACCGTTATCGAAACGACGGTTCTGCTGAATCGAACGCGCTTCATCAAACAAGACCTGTACATCGCTGAGCGTAACAGGATCGGGAAACTTCAACGAAGGAACCTCCCCGCCGAGCCTATTGATGATCGATTCTCCAATCGCGAGGCTCGTCAAAGTCGCTCCCGAAACAGCATCGACTTCTTGCTTCTGCGACAATTCTTCCCAGGAAACTCCGAGGAACTGGTCCCAGTATTTGGAACTGCTGACAACTTCTTTTAAGTGTTCCCGAGTGTCGCGACTCCAGAGGACTTCGAGCTGCTGAACTTCCAGATCTGGATTCAACAGTATCGCCACGTTTGTAGGTCCGGAAAAGCCAATGATGTGATCGGACTTCGGAGAGGTTGTAAGCAAATAGCCGAATTCGCTGTCGTCATTTCGAATCGGAAACAAGCCGGTTTCAGAATCTTTGGCCCCAACTTCAATTTCGGCAGGCAGTTCATCGAACGTTTCCAACAAGAGCTGCTTTGTGAACTCCTCTGTGGGAGCACTTCGCCGAGACCTTGCTTCAAGATGAATCGTCAAAACGATTCCCGCAAACAACAGCACGCGCAGCGAGTGGATTCCCCAAACTCGCCAAGGGCTCACTTTCTGAACTGTCAGCTTGAGATCCTTCAACAGCAACGCCCCATGTTGACTCTTTGCTTGAAGCAGTTCCAAAATCAACTTGGAGTTCCTGCCTTTCAGCGAGCAGTCTAAGCATTTGCGAAGCGATTTTCACAGGCACGATAAGCATTGAAAAGTGCAGTACACGTTCAGCCTCGTGATAGACAGGCTTTTCCCTCTTGAGAGGATTGATTTACCGTCACAGGAACCTCGATGAGTTCTATGTTTTATAAACCGACCACCACAGATGCCAGTCTCGTTCGTTGAAGCCGAGGTTCTTGTCGGTGATCTTTTCGAGAGCGGTCAACACAGCTTGATTTTTAATATCGACTTTGAGGGTGACCGTTTTCATGTTTTTCGGGACGTTATGAAACGGAATGACTTGTGCCCCATGAGGCAGTTGCCCCAGTCTCGCCAAAGCTTGTAATTGAATCGCAGTGGCTCCTGAAACTTGCCCGGGATTCATCATCCCTACCTGACCACCTGCTGTGCTTCCGAATGAGATCGGCTGAGAATCTGGAACCTGAATTTTATATTTGTGCGTTGTCACCAATGAACTAATCAACGCCGGAACAGCTTCTTCACTTCCCATTTCACCCAACGCGGCTGCCGCTCGTTGTACGACGTTGTTCGAATCATTTCTCAGTGCTGAAATAAGCTGAGGAATTGCTGTTGATTCCTGATCGGAATCGATGCTCGCCAGTGCCTGCCTCCAAACCGCCTCACTGTTGTCAAACAGATAGCGATCCAGCAACGCTTTCACCGGTCGTTGCCCAGGCATGTTTCCGAGAACGCGGATATAAAGAATGCGCACCGACAAATTTTCATGGGTTGCCATCAGTTTTGCCAAAGCGGGGATTGCATCCACATCCTGTAACGATTCGAAAGCTTTGCTCCCTTCGTTTCTTCGGTATGCATCGTTTCCAGTGATCCACCCCAACCAGACTCGAACTTTCGGATACCAGACGAGCTCAGCTTCTCGTTGTTGAGTGTTCTTTTCGATCAGCGCCAGTTCTTGCGTTGTAATCCATTTGTTTTTGTGTTTGACGTATCCACGCTGGGCCATCATCTCTTCACGAGGCATCCACTTTCCATGATGCTGAACATGGCCAAGTCCCCGCCGGGCTTCTTTATGATCGGGGTCCAATTCCAACACAAGTTCCAGTTGTTCCAGACGCTGCTCTTTCAATCGACGGATACGGCACCACTCAGCGAGAGCCCAATGCCCCTCAACAGTTTGATCGACAGCACGGGATTGCGAGACGTATTCTTCGAGAACCTGGTTTCGTCGTTGAACGTAGTCGATCTCGCTACGCTCAATCTCGACCAAAGCTCCCGAGAGCGTTCTCATGAGAACAGGAGCATCTTCCGCTTTTGCGATTCCTTCAAGCTGACCGCGCAACTCGCCCCCATTTTTTAAGCGAATTACGTCCGCAACAACCCCATCCCCGCTCATCATGAAACATGAGAACAGAAAGAATGCCGGCAGTGAAGTACTCAATCGCATAGGTTCCCTTCAAGTCAGTCCTCGATTCTACGAGAGCAGCGAATGTGATCTCAAACATAAAATGCAAAAATCTCGCTATCTTTCCGTATCGTCAATTGCTTCAAACCGTTTCGGCGGGAACGCGGAACATCAAGGAGTTCCCGTACCGGATCTGGAATTCGGTTTCGTTACGAAACCTGCGTGAAGACTCCGGCCTGTAACGTTTATTCCGGTCGCTCTGATTCTAGAGCAGCCTGCTCTACCGTGTGCCCATGCAGAATGCATTTCTCTAGTAAAAATGCTGTTCGCCACGAGGCAGATCCTGAACGCCAATTCGAAGGATGCTCTAATTCGACGTATCAACCGCAGCAGCATGGACTTCAGGTGATTCTCTGTCGTTGAGTCGGCAAAAATTGCCCATCGAACTCAAAGGAGAGGCGTATAATCTAACAGAAACGTTCACTGGCAAATCTTGGACTTGGCATCAAACGAAGTTGATGCTAACGAGTCGGTTGCAACTTTGACGAACGGCAACGAACGGAGCACCGCCACAGGAGATTTCACAGCGTTTTTGCAAAAGGAGATGGCAAATGTCACGTGTTTTGACTGGAAAAGACCAGCTACACAAGCTCTTCTCAGCGATGACCGAACAGACATTTCAGATCGACTTCGGTGTCGCAGACCCTCCATTGATTGACTATCTCTCGGACCTTCTAGTCCGCTTCACTCGCTTGGACGTTATCTTCAAGGTTCGGAACATCGTCGGACAGCGACTCGAAGAAGTCGCAGAAATGATGATGGAGGCTGAACACTGTCACAATACCCCCAAAGCTGAGATCCATCGACACATCGGCGACTTCACGCTTTTCTGGACCGGAGTTTACCCGGAAGCACTCAAGCGACTCAAAGGCTTCGACCGCAAAGACGCCATGATCGACTACCAACAGCAGGGAAAGCGGTCCTATTTCCTCGCCAGCCAACTCACCGGCAAAACGACCGATCACGCATCGCTGCTTCTGCGTCTCAGCGACGAATTCGAACTCTGCTCTGCCGGACTCCGAAAAGTGCGCGCCGAATGGGAACAGACCTCTACAAAGTGACTTCCCCTGAATCAACAGGACGGGACACGATCGCCCCGTCTGACCAACAGTTCTTCCTGAACTCCTTCTGAAGCAGTTTGTGATTCACTCAACTGACAGTCGCTTGAGCGAATCAATACTCGCGGCGTTGGCGAGAGGAGGGAATGCTCATCGCTTTGCGGTACTTGGTCACCGTACGGCGGGCGAGTTGGTAGCCATGCTTGGCGAGTTCAGTGACGAGTGCATCATCGCTGAGAGGGCTCGACTTGTCTTCGTCGTCCACGATTTCTTTGAGCTTCAAACGGATGTTTTCCCAGGCGACATCTTCGCCATCCGACGTCTTCGTACCGCCGCCGAAGAACCGCTTGAGAGGAAAGATGCCGCGAGGTGTCGCAACGTATTTGTCGTCAACAGCTCGCGAGACCGTCGTCACGTGAACTCCGACAACGTCAGCAACATCCTGCATCTTCAGTGGTTTAATATGTTCCGGGCCGTACTCCAGGAATTCGATTTGCTGGTCGACAATCGTTTGGGCAACTTTACGGAGTGTGTTGTACCGTTGCTCGATCGCGTCGATGAGCCATTTAGCGGACTCCACTTTTCGTTTTATGAATTCCTTTGTCGCTTCATCGGGATTAGCTTCCAGCATGCGAATGTACCGCCGATTGATTCGCAACTCGGGGATGTACTCATCGATGAGTTCGATGACGTATTTTCCATCATCATCTTTGACCACCCGCAAATCAGGGGTCACCGTTTGAACGTCAGGATTGTCAAACCCCTGTCCGGGAAATGGATTGAGCGTCCGCATCTGTTCCATGGCAGATTTGATCGCATCCATGGAATAACCGGTTTTACGCTCGATCAATGGGAGTCGATTTTGAAGCATGTCATCGAAGTGGTCAGCGATGACAGTAATCATGATATCCCGCAACGGTGTTGTCGGAGTAATCTGCAGTAGCAGGCACTCCTTCAAGTCTCGAGCCCCAACTCCTGATGGGTCCAAATTCTGGATAATACTGAGAGCCTGCTCAGCATCTTCGAGCGAAATTTGTGTCCCATAAACCTGCACAAGCTCTGGCAGCGAACTCTGAAGCCGACCGTTCGCATCCAGATTATGAATCAGATAATCACCAAAGTCCTTGAGGTGATCCGGCGTGTCGCAATGGAATTGTTCGAGAAGATGCTCTTGAAGAGTTTGCGGTCGGCTAATGGCATTCGCCATGACATCGTGTTGACGATCCATGTCGTCCTGAACACGGTTGCTCGACGGCTTCGACCCGGATGTATAGTTATCGTCTGGCCATTCCTGAGAGATCTCGACAAGACGCTCAAAGTCCGAAGCGTTGTTGCTGTCGTCATCGCCCAGTTCGCGTTTTTCAATCTCCTGTTTCGGTTCATCGAATTCTTCTGAACTGGATGAATCGGCACCCTCATCTTTTTTTGTCAGTTGATCGAGAACAACATTCTCGGAGAGTTCCTGATCAATCCGTTCCTGAAGCGCAGCTAATGGAAGTTGCAAAATTTCCATCGACTGAATCATGCGCGGAGCCAGCTTCATTTGCTGGCTCATTTTCATCTGTTGTGAAACGTTTAGATGCATGATGTTTATTATCTGGGACCGAAATCAGTCCGAAAACCTCAGTGATAAAGACTCTTCTCGATGTTTGAGGGAAACCCTCACTGAATCGTCTTGGGGAGAGGAACTCAAAACTGTTGCCGACCGCGTAATGCGTCCGCCAGCATTTCTTTGTTTGCAAACTCTAGCACACTCCCGGTCGCGATCCCTCGAGCAAGTCTTGTGATTCCTACGGGGTACTCTTCCAACAGGTTCGTAATAAATAAAGCCGTTCCATCTCCTTCAAGCGTTGGGTTCGTCGCCATGATCAACTCTTTGACTCCATCTTTTTTGACACGCTGAACCAGTTTCCCAATCGTCAAGTTCTCGGGGCCAATGCCTTCGAGCGGCGCAATGCGTCCGCCCAACACATGATAGGTTCCGTGAAAAGCCGCAGCCGCTTCTAAAGCACTCACATCTTTTGGCTGTTCAACGACACAAACGACAGTACGGTCCCGGCGAGTGTCGCTGCAAATTGGACACAACTCTTGATCGGTCAGGTTAAAGCAGAGATCACAACGTCGAATCGTTTCCTTTACAGCACGAATGGCATCTGCCAATGCATACGCATCAGCCTCTTTACAGCTGAGAATATGGTTCGCCAGCCGCTCTGCCGACTTTCGACCAATACCTGGTAACGATGCAAACTGGTCGACCAGTCGACCAACTGCTGCCCCAAACGGGTGCTGCTCTGCATCAATTTGACGTGACGCCATTCGTTTTCTCTATCCTGTTCAACGATTCAAAACTCTGCACTGACAACAACTATCAGCTCAGCACAATTCACACACAGAAGATTCCGGTCAAACCCAGATGCTTCGGCGCTTATGAACTCACATTGGTGAGTCACTTGCTCCGAATTTTGAAATGGCATCTTCGAGCCCCGGAATTCCCAGGCCACCTGCGAGTTCGGTCATTTCGCTCGCTGCCGCCTTTTTTGCTAAATCGAGTGCCTGATTTGTTGCGGCAAGAATCAGATCTTCAAGCATCTCTTTATCGTTGGAAACAAGCAGCGTTTCTTCGATGGTGATGGAAAGAATTCGATGATCGCCTGATGCATCAACCTTCACCATGCCACCGCCGGAACTCCCTTCGACACGAACCGCAGCAATGCGGTCTTTGACCTCGGCAGCTTTTGCCTTCAATTCTCCTGCGTTTGCCATAAGACTGGCGAGGTTTGAAAGCCCTTTAAACATAATGGATCACCCTTCGGGGTCTTCGTCTTCTGTTGATTTGATGTTTGAGTAAACTGGTCGAACCTCAACAACTTGGCCACCAAAGATGGCGACCGCTTCCTGTACAAAATCGTCTTTATCAACGCTCGATGGACTTCTACGCTCGACAACAGGTGCAACTGGAACAGAAGGCTTCGGAACTTTTACCTGAGTGGTTTCATCAACTTCGAATCGACACTCAATCGTTTTGCCAGCCAACTGTGTCGCAAGTTCCTCAAGTTGCTTCAGCGGAACAGGTCGCTCGCAGTAACTTTTACTGAAAAGATAGCTCTTAGGGAACACGATTTCCAGCAGATTTGGTCCAGAAATTGCTTGTCGAACAGTATTCTTCAGGTGCACACTCAACGTATCCGGAGTCATAGACTTAAGTTGCGTCCAAAACTCCTCCAAAGTCGACTCTGTGAATTCAATCGTTTGAACCGGTGAAGCTGCGGGATTTTCTGCCGAAATTGCGGGAGAAGGCTCCTTGCTAGGCGTCACTTCGTTTTTTTTTACCTGCGCCACTGGGCGTTTCGGAGTCGAAGCTGGTAGCGAAGCAGAAGCCTGTACCGGAGCAGAACCGGGAGTTGCAACCGCAATCGCTTGCCCACTTGCGACCGCCTGAGCGAGATTCGAAATCTGGCTGAGATCTTCAAGAAGCGAAATCCGCACGATTGCCAATTCCACCAGCGCACGACCGTAGTTAACTCGCTGCATCTTTGATTTAGTCTCTGCAAGAATTTGCATCGCTGACGAAATCGTCTGAATGCCCCATTGCTCCGCCTGACGTTTCAGGCTCTCTCGGCTCGAGTCAGAAACTGCCGAAAGCGGAACAGTTTCAGCCCCCGCAGCTGTGATCAACAGGTCTCGAAAGTATGCCAGCAACTGATCACTAAAACTTCCAAGCTGCACTCCTCTGAGAAGTGCTTCATCAATGGATTTTAATGCCGCTGAGGAATTTCGGGCGATCATCAACTCAACGACCTCGATCAGCCGGTCATCCGAAGCGGTTCCCAATAGCTGATGAACGTCTCCGCTCGTAATCCGGTCTCCACCGAATGCGAGGAGTTGATCAAACAACGATTGACTATCACGCATCGACCCCGCAGCCCGCCGAGCCACCAACTCAATCGCCTCGTCGTCAACTTCTCGCTTTTCCGCCGCTGCAATCTGTTTCAGTCGTTCAGCGATACTGCTCTGCGCAATTGTCCCGAAATCAAATCGTTGACACCGCGAGAGAATTGTATCGGGAACCTTGTTAGGCTCTGTGGTGCAAAAGACGAATTTGACATTCGCTGGGGGCTCTTCAAGCGTTTTCAGCAACGCATTAAAGGCCTCTTTGGTCAGCATGTGAACTTCGTCGATGATGTACACTTTGTACGGTGACCGCATCGAACGAACATTCACATTCGCCCGCAACTGGCGAATATCGTCAATACCGCGGTTCGAGGCTCCATCGATCTCCAGGACATCGACATCTTTCCCTTCTCCGATGCTCGCACAGATTTCACAATCATTGCACGGGACACCATCTTTGAGGTTCGGGCAGTTCAAAGCCTTAGCAAAAATTCTCGCAGTGGAAGTTTTTCCGACTCCCCGTGCCCCTGTGAACAGGTACGCATGCGCAACCCGACCACTGCGAATTGCATTTCGAATTGCTTGGCCAACGTGCCCCTGACCGACGACATCTTCAAATGACTGCGGGCGGAAGCGACGTGCGAGAACGGTGTATTGAGTGGTCGATTCAGAAACCATAGGAGTCTCTCGTTTTCAGAATCTGCGTTTAGCAACGCACTCGAAAGTGCGTTGCTAAACCTGTATCGCGCGGTTTTTTCACAAAAAACTAATCGCGAATTTCAAAAATCACTTCGATTTCAACGGCAATCTGGCCCGGCAACGATCCCATCCCGACTGCACTTCGAGCACCGACACCATCTTCGCCAAAGACTTCACGGAACAGTTCACTGCAACCGTTAATGACTGCGGGATGAGTCTCGAAATCGGGAGTCGCGTTGACCATGCCCAGCATTTTGATTGTCCGCACGACTCGATCAAGACTTCCGAGATAGTTTTTCAAAGTTGCGAGAATGGCAACTCCTGTCACGCGGGCAGCATGATTGGCTTCCTCTTCCGTCATTGTGTCGCCAACTTTCCCCTTGATCAGAGTTTTATCCGGAAGCAAAGGACCATGCCCGGAGACATACACGATGTTCCCCACTTGAACGACAGGCTTATAAATGCCACCCGGCTTAGGAATAGGTGGGAATTCAAGTTTGAGTTCTTCGATACGTGCTTCAGCAGACATGTTCTTCCTTTCAAATGTGATTGTCACTCTGGTTGTTGCTCTGATTGTCACCGACAAAAGCAGAAATTGTTCTCCACGGTTCTCGGATCCGCTTGCCTGGTTAACTCTCGGCAAAGAGAGGATGGATGAACAGACAATTTCCAACGAGGAGACTATAATCATCCGGCTGAAATGTTAGCAGTCGTCGCTTTGGAATGCTTGTAACTACAGAATTTCAGAAAAAGACCCAAACATCAATCTTTCAGAATGTGAATCTATCCAGAGACGAACTAACTTGATACGGGATGAATCGAAATAACATGACTGTCTTCTTCAGGCGAGTGTTTTGAGTAATTCTGGACCCAATTTGTTAATCATCGGTGCGAGTACACGAAGCGCGGGATTTTCAGCTCTTCGTGCAGGCTTCAAACCAATCTGCCTTGATATGTTCGCTGACGCCGACCTACAGGCAAACGCCGTCGTTCGGCAGGTGGAAAACTACCCATCCGGGCTCATCGATGCATTGCAAGCACTTCCTCGGCTTCCCCTGCTTTACGTCGGGGGACTTGAAAATCATCCGGAGATTTTGAACGTCGCAGCAGAGTTCCATGATCTCATGGGAAATGGTGCGAAGCAGGTCGAGGCTGCCCGGTCTGCGGACTTACTCGCTGAGGCGATGCGGATCTCACAAGTCGAGACACCTGAGTGGAAAAGCTCATCTGAGCCTCCTGAAACAGACGGAACCTGGCTTCTCCGCCCAATTTTCGGCTGCGGAGGACGAGGCATCACTCGCTGGACTGAAGAAGCGAAGACCTCCCCGACCCTGAACGAGCCACACATCTTCCAGAAACACGTCAGCGGCACTGTCTATTCTGGAGTCTACATCGCCCAGGAAGTTGGCGACGTCCGCTTTGTGGGCCTCACACAACAACTGACCGGCTGCAAAGAAAGCAATGCAGCGGAATTTCAGTGGTCAGGAAATTTCGGACCAGTGGCACTCCCCATTGAGATCGAACACAAAATGCGCCGGGCTGGCAACGTTTTAAAATGGAAAGCGAGCTTAAGAGGCCTCTTTGGCATCGACTTCATCGTGACCGAAGAAAACCGAATCTTCGTCACCGAAGTCAACCCGCGATACCCCGCTTCACTGGAACTGCTCGAGTTCGCCACAGGACAGCCTCTGCTTCCAAGCCACCTTGAATGTTTTGCTGAATTGGATGTCGAGAACAGCTGGACGCCAGACACCGATGGCCCGCTCTTTGGGAAAGCGATTCTCTATTCGCCTCAAAACTTCCAACTGACATCTGACCTGACACCAGAAATCAAAGCTTTCAGCAAATTCCCGAACCTCGCAGATGTTCCCCAGGCGGGGACTTCGTTCAAAACAGGCGAGCCAATCTGCACGACATTTGCCACAGGCCAGTCAGTTCAAGATTGCCGTGAAAAACTGACTCGACAACTGCAGGAACTACAGAGTCGAATCATTCCGGCTTCCAAGGTCGATTAACGGTTGAATTCGTCGCAATGCACTTGCAAATCTCTTTCGAAAACAAGAGGTTATGCAAAGAAGGCCGCTCACCAAACCTCTTCGGTGAAAACTCCCCCTAATACGATCATTCAAACAAACGTATAGTATCTCGAAAGTAATCTCATGAGTGACAAACAACTCCGCGGTGGCATGGTTGGTATCGGGATGATCTTCGATGAAACCTATCGCCCATTTTTCGAATCGGCGCACCAGGACGGAATGTTCGACCGTCGGTTCGGAGATGTAGACGTCCAACTCGCTGCAGTCGGTTCACGAACCGGGAAACGAGCAGAAGCATATCGATCGGTCGCCCCCGAAGGAATGAAAAACTTCTTCAGCGCAACTGGTGAGAACGCTGTTCAAGAGATGGTCGCCCAACAGGACCTTGACTTCGTCTGCGTCGCAACTCCTGATGACCGACACTTCGAAGTCGCGAGAGAAGTTCTCAAAGCGGGCAAACACCTGCTCGTCGAAAAACCATCCGTCCTCGATCTCCATCAAGTCGACGAACTGACAAAGTTAGCTGAAGAAAACAATGTGCTGGCAAAAGTGGTCTACCATAAACTGCTCGACCCAGACCACAAAAAAATGCGAACGCTCGTCCACGACGGCGTCCTGCAACACGTGAATACCGGGTACTGTACCCTGTTAGAACCAAAGCTCATTTCCGGCAGCCAATTTTCAGAATGGATCACCGGTCGTAATCCGGGAACCTATGTCGCAGTCCATTACATCAAACTCATTGACTTCTCTTTTGGTGGAAAACTCAAAACAATCACCGCGACTGGACAACGCGGATTGGTCGGCGATAAAGATGGCACAACCTGGGATAGCGTACAACAACGTCTGATCTACGAATACGACGATGGTCGCGAAGCAGCTTTTGACATTCACACCTCTTGGGTCACTCCGGACAACTTCCCTGGGTACGTTGAACAGGAAGTTCAGTTCCGATTCGACAACGGAGTCTGGAACGGTCATTCACGCAAACGAGGAGTTGAGCTGACCGTCGAAGGAAAAACTCCGATCGAAATGAAGCAGTCGATCAACAACCACTACAACGGAACTTTCGTCGAGCCCTGGGGAACACGTTCTCAGCGAGGTTACGGCATCGAAGTGATCGAATGCTTCGCCCGTGAACTGGCCTACCTGAAATTTGGTGGAGATGCGAACGAAGAAACCAACCGACTTCAGGAACTCCGCAACCTGAACTACAACGACCTCTCAGCAGACCGACAAGTTGTTGCCGCAGTTCACGCACTGGAAGTCATTCTCGAAAGAGCAGCCCAAGGAGAACCGGACGGTGTTGTTCGCGTCAATGATGACAACGGCGGACTGGTTCTATACCTCCCCGGAAAAGCAGACCCAGAAGTCCTGTATGCTCCTGAAGTCTAGAGCATTTTTCGAATTGGTTTGCAGGATCTGCCTCGTGGCGAACAGCACTTTTACTAGAGAAATGCGTTCTTCACGGGCACACGGTAGAGCAAACTGCTCTAACAACCCATTCGTAACAACAAGCGTCATGCGTTCGAGCAAGTCAGACACTGCATGTGAATCCGTCATTCTTCAGGCGAGTCACCCTTTCCCCGAACGACAATTGCGAACGGCTTGAGTTCGATTTCAAGGCCTTGCGACGAAGCCAGTTCCTCAAAGAGCCCCTTCAGAGTGGTCTCTTCGGCTACGAGTGTTGATTCTCGATCCATTGTCGCCTCATCCAAAGCTGAAAGATCCATCGGCACCCCGGAAATTTCCTGCAACTCACTCAGAATCACCCGCAATGGTTTCGGCTGCTCGAGCCTGTATGAGCGAATTTTTTGAGACAGCGACTCTTCAATATCGAACGGCGGAGGGTCTTCAGCCAACATCGGTTCAATCGGAAGGTCCGCTTCCGGGTCCTTCTTTTCAACCGGACCTTGAGCAACCGCAACCTCACTCTTCATTGTGAGTGGATCACCCTCCATTTCCAGTGAGAGTGTGAGTCCATCTGCCATCGCTGCCATTCGACGAACGATGATAGGCGAAGTCTTCTGCGAAAGCGTCCGCACACTGCCGTCTGCCATCAGAACCTGCATCGAATCTGGCTGACCAGTCCCCATGCCATCAGGACCATTGATGTACGGTTCCGCAGTAAAACCTCGGAGTGTCGCAGGACCGGGCCTTGCCCAGGAACCGTAGTCCGCCTGCACCCCAACCAGCATCATCGTATTTGCTGTCCCATCAAGAACATCGGCGATCGTCGTCTCACGATACGGACTGAAGATACCCGCTCGAGGATGCCGCAAAGGGAGCTTCTCCGATTCAACTCCCACGCCAGTCACACCCGCAAAGTGAGTCGTTGGATATCGATCATCCCCAGCCAGCTGATTGATTTCAGGGTTTTGAAACTGTTCCAGTCGCCTGCGCACAAACGCATCATTGACGGGATCATCCCAAGCACGGCGCTGCGCCATTAAAGATCCATCCCGTTCGGCGGTCCGCATCACCTCAGCCACCCAGCTGAAACGAGCAGGTTCGCCATCAACTTCAAGCATTTTCCCATTCGGATAAACACCATTTTGCTGACGATACTCTTGAACGAGCCCGTGAATTACCTTGAGACGCTGGGCAATAGAGAGTTCTCCTTCAACGGGAGGAACATCTTCGTCCGGCGCTGGCGAACCCTCCCCGCTTGCGTCTGGAGAATCCTCAACAAGCTCGTTTTTCTCGGTGACTCCATCCGGTGAATCAGACTCAGAAAGTACCGGGGCCGAATTATTACTCATTGCAAAGTAAATCAAAACTGCCGCAACGAGAGTCCCTAAAACTCCGAACAGAAGTCGGAAGCTCGCAGGTGACTGAACAGATGCCGGAACCGGAAGTGCCTCAGTTTCCAGAGAAACATTCAGCAGTTGCCCCTGCTCTATGTGAAGGTGCAACTTCGCTGCACAGCTTGGACACGGAATCGTTCGATCCCGAGGACCAAGATCCTTCATTCGCAACGGAGAAGAACATTGAGGGCAATGAAAAGAGATCACAAAAGCTGCCTTCTAGAGCAAATCCAATATTGGTCTTTACGTTCTGCTTCAGCCGTGTTGAAAATACTGTATGCGTTCTACCTCGTGGTCGAAAGTTTTCTCTGAGTGAAAGATTTTATTCGCGAGCACGACAAACGTTGAGAATGCTCTACACAGTCTGAGGAAGCTGGAGTGAATCCAGGATCCGTTCACAGGCTTCGGATTTGTTCAAAACATAGAAATGAATACCACGGACGCCTGAATCGACCAGTTCCTGACACTGCTGAATCGCAAATTCAACACCGATTTCAAACTGAGCTTCCTGGTCATCCTGCACAGCTTCCAACTTCGCCGCAAGTTCTTCAGGAATGACAGCACCGCACATACTGGTAATTCTTTTGATGCGAGCAAACTCCGTAATGGGCATGATTCCTGCCACGAGAGGGACGGATACATTTCGTTTTTCGATCTCGTCACGAAAGCGAAAGAAGTTCGCATTGTTGAAAAAGAGCTGAGTGAAAATTGCGTCCGCTCCAGCATCAACTTTTCGGACAAGATTAACAAGATCCGTCTCTGCGTCGGGGGCTTCGGGATGTTTCTCGGGATAGCCTGCAACTCCAATTCCAAGCCCCGGGTGATGCTCACGGATGAGAGAGACAAGCTCATTCGCATAACGCAGCCCACCTTCCACAGCTTCGAAGGAGTCCGTCCCTGCAGGAGCGTCTCCTCGCAACGCCATGATGTTTTGAATCCCTCGCGAGTTTGCCTTGGTCAACCAGTCTCTGAGTTGCTCTTGTGTTGAACCAACACAGGTAAAATGCGCTGTTGCAGGTAAGTCAAATTTCGATTGTATCATCTCGCACAATTCAATCGTCCGATCCTGAGTTGTCCCCCCAGCTCCATAGGTACACGAAATAAAATCAGGCGAGTGAGTTGCCAATCGGGAGAGATGGTCGATCAGCAGCTGATCCCCCTTCTCCGTTTTTGGAGGGAAAATTTCAAATGAAAGGCCGAAAGACTTGGCAGCGTAGATCTCTTTGATCCGCATAGAATTCACTAAAGGGTCGAGGTTCAAAATGAAGGGTATTGAATTGCTGGGTTTATGAAACGGTGGAGGTGGCCGGTGCTTCGTCGAGATAGTCGTAGAACACGTTTCGCTGACGCGGGATGTATCCCGAATCAGTAATGCAACGACGAATTGTTTCGAGGGAAAGCTGAAACACGGTCCCAGCCTGTGCTACGACATTCTCTTCAATCATCAAGCTTCCCATGTCGTTCGCACCAAAGAAGAGTGCGAGTTGACCGACCTTCTCTCCCTGAGTGACCCAGCTTGATTGGATATTCGGGATGTTGTCCAAATACAAACGTGCTATTGCCTGGGTTTTCAAATACTCAAACGCACCAGCAGAAGGTACGTCCGACATATCAACTCCGCCGCTGCGCCCCTGCTCTGCATCGCGCCCAAACCAGGGAGCTTCTTCCGGTGGTTGATGCGTCCAGCAGATGAATGCGGTGAAACCATTCGACTCATCCTGCAATTGACGCAGCCGCTCAAGATGTTCGATTCGTTCTTCCAATGTTTCGACATGCCCGAACATCATGGTGCAGGTACTCTTCCCACCGAGTTGATGCCAGACACGGTTAACTTCCAACCAACCATCGCTGAGCACTTTCCCTCGAGTAATCTGCTTCCGGACTCGGTCCACCAAAATCTCACCCCCGCCACCGGGAAGGCTGCCCAGCCCCGCATCCATCAACCGCTGCAGGACTGTCTCAAGTGGTAACTTACTGATTTTATGAAAATGCCAAAGTTCCGGAGGACTGAACCCATGAATGTTGACCTGAGGAAACTTCTCTTTCATTCCCCGCAAGAGATCCTCGTACCATTCGAGGGAAAGCTGAGGATGCAGGCCACCCTGTAAAAGAATTTGATCTCCACCAAGGTCAACAGTTTCCTGAATCTTGTTGTAGAGAACCTCTTCCGTGAGCACATAGGCCTCGTCATGCCCAACCGGTCGATAGAACGCACAAAAATCACAAACCGCCGAACAGACGTTCGAGTAATTGATATTGCGGTCAATGTTATATGTTCGAAACGGCTCTGGGTGGAACCGCCGCGTGACAGCATCGGCAGCTTGTCCGATTGCAGCAAGGTCGTGAGACTTGAGCAAAGCCACTCCCTCTTCTGACGTCAAGCGTTCGCCAGCGACAGCTTTCTCCAGAATCGTCGATATGTCGTTTTCAATAGCGGTGATCATTGGTTGTAGATTTCCGTGTTCGATCAAAATCGCAATGAGACTCATGCAGTGTCGTTCCAATGGCACAGAGCAACGTAAATTTTTGCCGCCATGAGAACCGAAGTTGCATCACCAATTTAACTCAAACCGATTAACAAACAAGGCGTCTTCCCAACTTAGGGAGACGCCTTGATGGAATTTCTTAAGAACTCGAAGAAAACTTATTCGTCTCTTCCTGAAAGTGCTGTGAAAGTGAGGTTCCGTAACAATCAAGTGCTGTAAACATCAAACACTGTGATATCTGCTATCAGAAACTTTAACCACAGGCACCTTCGTCCGTTTCATTAATCGTCCGGTGACAGATCAGTGAATGAAGGAATGTCACCCAACGCTGGAGGCGGAGGCTGAGGAGCCTCTCTTCCCGGATGCATGCCACCGAGTTCTTCGTTCTCGCTGAGCATTTCTCGACGTGCTGCAAGGACACGAGCATGCTCTTCTCGCAATTCCTGCTGAGCTTCGGGACGAATTCGCACTTCCGATTCCTGGTGTAATTTGAATCCGGTTCCCGCCGGAATCAAGTGACCAAGAATCACGTTTTCTTTCAGACCAACAAGTTGATCTGACTTCCCTGCCAACGCAGCTTCGGTGAGCACTTTGGTCGTTTCCTGGAAACTTGCAGCTGAGATAAAGCTTTCGCTCTGAACAGCTGCTTTTGTGATTCCCAACAACTGAGTGCTGGCACTTGCAGGACGAGGCCGGGTGAATTCGATCACATCTTCACCATCAGCTTCGAGTTGATCATTCACCTCTTCGACAGTTTCGAGAGGGACCACATCGCCCACGACGAACTCAGTCGCTCCCGAATCGGTAATTCGAACACAATTCATCAACTCACGGTTGACGCGTCGGAATTCCCACTTATCGACAATCACACCTGGGAGCAGATCAGTATCTCCCACATCGTCGATTCGAACCTTGCGGAGCATCTGTGAAACGACAAGCTCGATATGCTTATCATCAATTCCCACACGCTGAGCTCGGTACACATTCTGAATTTCATGGAGCAGGTATTGATGAACTGCCTCTTCACCACTCACTCGCAGAATATCGTGTGGCACCAATGGACCACGAACCAGTGCGTCACCAGCAGTCACAAGATCGCCAGAGTGAACCAGCAAAGCCTTACCATGCGGGATGGAATGCTCGGCATCGGTTCCATCCTGCCCGTGAACCACGATCACACGCTTGCCACGTTTGCGTTCAGGAACAAGTTCAATTTCACCATCGATCTCTGCAACAACCGCAGGATCCTTCGGTTTCCGTGCTTCGAACAATTCAGTCACACGAGGTAGACCACCTGTGATGTCCTGAGTTCCAGAAGCTTCACGAGGTTGTTTCGCAAGCACAGCTCCAGCTGAAACTTGCCCACCCTCTTTCACTTCAATGTTTGCACGTTCAGGCAAGTAGTAGTAGTCGAGAATTTTCCCGGTACTATCTTCAAGAACGATTTGCGGATGCAGATCCCCTTTGTGTTCAATCACAGTGGATCGCACAAAACCGCTGGCATCTTTCTCCGAACGAATTGAACGACCTTCGATCAAATCCTCAAAGCGAACACGTCCGCCGACTTCAGCAAGAATAGGCACCGAGTGCGGATCCCATTCACAAAGTACCTGATCGACTTTGACATCCTCATCTTCTTTGACCCGCAACATTGAACCTGCAGGCACATTGTACCTTTCAAGTTCACGATTTTTCGGGTCGATGATGACGATTTCACCCTGTCGAGCCAGAACGATTGCCTGACCTTCGGTGTTGATCACGCTGCGGATCCGTGCAAATTTCACACGACCAGCTTTACGTGTCTTCATGTCACTTTCTTCGACATCCCCTTGAGCCACACCACCGATGTGGAACGTCCGCATGGTCAACTGAGTTCCCGGTTCCCCGATACTCTGAGCAGCGATAATTCCGACCGCCAGCCCCTCTTCGACCAACCGACCTGTTGAGAGGTCCATTCCGTAACATTTTTGGCACAGACCAAGTTCAGCTTCGCATGCCATTGGGCTGCGGACCTGAATACGCTCCAGTCCCATATCTTCAATGCGTCGCGAAATGTCGACGGTGATCAATTCCCCTTCACGAACAATCACTTCGTCCGTAATTGGATCGACGATGTTTGTTCGACTGGTTCGACCACGAATCGCATCAGCTAGACTGACTTCGACCTTTTCCCCACGGTAAAGAATTCCGCGAGTCACGCCGTTAGTCGTTTGGCAATCATTCATGGTGATAACAAGGTTCTGGCAAACATCAGCCAGTTTCCGTGTCAAGTAACCAGAATCCGCAGTTTTCAAAGCGGTATCAGCCAGACCTTTACGAGCACCGTGAGTCGATGAGAAGTACTCGAGTACCGTCAATCCTTCACGGAAGTTCGACTTAATAGGTGTCTCGATGATCTCACCACTCGGCTTGGCCATCAGACCACGCATACCGGAAAGCTGACGAATCTGTTCGACACCACCACGAGCACCAGACTCGGCCATCAAGTGAATCGGATTCACATAGGCACCATCTTCACGGACGTCGTTCTCCAGTTCTGTCTTCATCACTTCGGTAATTTCTTCCCGAGCATGAGTCCAGATATCGATCACCTTGTTGTACCGTTCTGCTCCGGTGATCACACCACGATCGTACAACTTCTGTTGCTTCAGAACTTCCGTTTCACCTTTGAGAATCACCTGTTCTTTATTCGGTGCAACAACGAGATCTGTTGTTCCGAATGAAAGTCCCGAACGAGTCGATTCTGTGAAACCGATATTCTTCATCAAATCGAGAAGTTCAATCGTTTCTCGACGTCCAACTTCCAGGTGACAGTCAGAAATAACGTTAGAAAGATCTTTACTACTAAGCGTCTTGTTGTAGAACGCCATGTTCCTCGGAAGGATGTCATTAAACATGACTCGACCAGGAGATGTCTCTACAAGACCACCAGACTTAAAGCTCTCGGCTCCTTCGCCTTTCACCCGCTTGTCTTTAGGAAGACGCACTTTCACAGCAGCATGTCGCTCGACGACACCCTGTTGATAGGCAGTCATACACTCATCAGGAGATGCAAAGACAAGACCTTCGCCACGACGACCAGGGCGACGCATGGTGCAGTAGTAGCAACCCATCACGATATCCTGTGACGGCGAAATAATCGGGTCGCCGTTGGCCGGACTGAAGACGTTGTTCGTCGACATCATCAGAGTTGTCGCTTCAACTTGCGCTTCAATAGAAAGCGGCAAGTGGACAGCCATCTGATCGCCGTCGAAATCAGCGTTGAATCCTTTACAGACAAGTGGATGGACTCGAATCGCGTGACCTTCCACGAGAACCGGCTCAAATGCCTGAATTCCCATACGGTGCAATGTTGGTGCACGGTTCAGAAGGACCGGATGATTTGTAATCACCTCGTCGAGAATATCCCAAACCTCTTCATCACGACGCTCAAGCATTCGCTTGGCAGACTTGATCGTATCAGCGTGCCCCAGTTCCTTCAGGCGGCGAATAATAAACGGTTGGAACAGTTCCAGAGCGATCTTCTTCGGCAAACCACATTGGTGCAACTGAAGTTCCGGCCCGACCACAATCACGGAACGTGCGGAATAATCGACACGTTTTCCGAGCAGGTTCTCACGGAAACGACCCTGCTTACCTTTGATCATGTCCGTCAGTGATTTCAACGGACGGTTCGATGATCCCAGGACAGGACGCTTACAACGACCGTTGTCGAACAGTGCATCAACTGACTGTTGCAACATTCGTTTTTCGTTGCGAACAATCACTTCTGGAGCATTGAGGTCGACAAGTTTTTTCAACCGGTTATTCCGGTTAATAATTCGACGATATAAGTCGTTCAAATCACTTGTTGCAAAATTGCCTGACTCAAGCATCACCAATGGACGCAAGTCTGGTGGAATCACTGGGACACAGTGCAGCACCATCCACTCAGGACGGTTCTCACTGTCTCGGAGCGCTTCGATGACCTTCAGCCGCTTAATCAGGTCCTTCGTCTTTTGCTGTGATCCGGTCTCGCGAAGTTCCTGCCGAAGTGTGACAGACTCTTCAACGAGATTGATGTTCGTCAGCAGCGAGAAAATCGCTTCCGCACCCATCTCAATTTTGAATTCGCCAGCACCATATTTTTCACGGGCTTCTTTCGCTTCGTCTTCTGTCAGCAACTGACATTTACGAAGTGGAGTATCCCCAGGATCGGTGACAACATATTCCTGAAAGTAAACAACCTTTTCCAGGCTGGTCGTTTTCATCGCGAGCATCGCACCCAGACGACTGGGCATACTCTTGAAGAACCAGATATGTACAACTGGCGCAGCCAGTTCAATATGGCCCATTCGTTTACGACGAACACGAGAGTGAGTCACTTTGACGCCGCAGCGGTCGCAGATCATCCCCTTGTATTTCATCCCGCGATATTTCCCGCAAGCACATTCCCAATCCTTTTCAGGACCAAAAATACGTTCACAGAATAAACCATCGCGCTCAGGTCGATAGGTCCGATAGTTGATTGTTTCCGGTTTTTTGACTTCACCGAACGACCAGCTACGAATATCGTGCGGACTCGCGAGACTAATCTTCACGGCACCATAGTCGTTAACGCGATCGTAAGCACCTTCTCCGACGCTCACAGGACACTCCTATTCTGGAATGGGGAAATCTTCAATTTGAATTCAAAATCGTTCTAAACAACTGGAAGTTTCAAACACTTACGTGTGAGTTTTTTCCAATTGCATGTTCAAACACAGTCCGCGAATTTCGTTGTTCAGCACATCGAAACTTGCGGGTGTTCCGGCCTCAAGGGTGTTTTCCCCCTTAACCATTGACTCGTAAATTTTGGTGCGGCCTTCAACATCATCACTCTTCACAGTGAGCAATTCCTGAAGGATGTAAGCGGCTCCGTAGGCTTCCAATGCCCAAACTTCCATCTCTCCGAATCGCTGACCACCGAAGCGGGCTTTTCCACCCAACGGTTGTTGAGTAATGAGCGAGTAAGGTCCCGTTGCACGGGCATGCACTTTGTCATCAACAAGGTGATGCAGTTTCAACATGTAGATGTAACCGACAGTTGTTTTCTGCTCCATCTGCTCGCCGGTTCGTCCATCGTAAAGACGAACTTTTCCTTCTTCCGGCAAGCCAGCTTCCTTGAGACAATCGTTAATTTCAGCTTCTGGGGCACCATCGAAAACTGGGCAAATCGCACGGAAGCCAAGTTTTGAGGCTGCCCATCCAAGGTGAGTTTCCAAAATCTGACCGACGTTCATACGACTCGGAACACCAAGTGGGTTCAGAATAATGTCGATGGGGGTTCCGTCATCCAGATAAGGCATATCCTCAACTGGCAAGACTTTTGAAATTACACCCTTGTTTCCGTGACGGCCAGCCATTTTATCCCCGACAGAAATCTGTCGTTTGGAGGCCACATAAACCTTCACCATCTGCAGCACGCCGTTAGGAAGTTCATCTCCACGCTTCATGCTGTTCAGGTTTTGCTCAGCCTCATCAATGACTTCCACCACGAACGGCCACTGTTCATTCATCAGCTTACGCAGATCCGCTTGTTTTTGAGGGCTGCGAATGTCGAGTTTGTCGAAATGGCTTTCGAAACTTTTCGCGTATTGAGCGACAAACTTCACATCTTCAATACTGCGAATTTCCCTTCCGTCATCATCTGCCAGATGACGCCCCAAGGCGGCATCAAATTCGACGACAAACTCCTGGAACTTCTCTGCAATTTTCTCCTGACCTTCTTGTTGAATCTTTGCGACTTCGATGTCGAAAACTTTTCGATCGGCCTCAGAAAGACTCATTCTGCGAGAGAACTTCTCAGTTTGGATAACAATCCCCTCAACGCCACTATTGACTTCAAGAGATTCGTTTTTCACATCTTCTCCGGCCTTACCGAAGATCGCATGCAACAACTTTTCTTCAGGAGTCAATTCTGCTTTGGCCTTAGGGACCACTTTACCAACCAGAATATCTCCCTGCTTGACCCGCGTTCCGACGTGAACAATCCCGTCATCATCAAGATGACGCAAAGCTTTTTCGCTCACGTTCGGGATATCTCGAGTGAACTCTTCACGACCAAGCTTGGTCTCGCGGATCTCAACATCGAATTCATCAATGTGAATCGAAGTGTAAACATCATCCTTAACGAGTCGCTCAGAGAGAATAATCGCATCTTCAAAGTTGAACCCTTCCCACGACATGAAGCCCACAAGAACATTTCGTCCCAGTGCCAAGATCCCATCTTGTGTGGCAGCACTGTCAGCAAGAATCTGGTCTTTCTTAACCTTCTGCCCAACAGAGACCAACGGTTTCTGATTCAAGCATGTTCGCTCGTTCAGCCCCATGTACTTTCGCAGAGGGAATTTCTTACCTTCGACCTCAATGACGTTTGCATCAACATACGTCACTTTTCCTGCTCGGTCCGAGCGAACAACCATACCGGAGTAACGAGGAATCTCTTCCTCCATCCCAGTCCCGACCAAAGGCGCTTCAGCGATCAAGAGCGGAACCGCCTGACGTTGCATGTTTGACCCCATCAACGCACGGTTCGCATCATCGTGCTCAAGGAAAGGAATCAACCCAGCAGAGACACCCACCATTTGGCAAGGTGCCACATCGATGAATTCCACATCCATGGCGGGAATCCAGTGAACATCACTGCGATAACGCGACAAGACGCGCTCGTCAATAATCACGCCATTTTCGACACGCGTATCAGCAGGAGCAACGTGCACACTCGCTTCTTCATCAGCACGCAACCACATGATTTCATCAATCACTTTTCCATTCGAAACCTTACGATATGGAGTGATCAAAAATCCGTAGTCATCAACTTTCGAGAAGATACTCAAACTGGAAATCAGACCAATGTTTGTACCTTCAGGAGTTTCAATCGGACAAATTCGACCGTAGTGCGAAATATGTACGTCGCGAACTTCAAAGCCTGCACGCTTACGATTCAAACCACCTGGACCAAGTGCACTTAATCGACGCTCGTGTGTGAGCATCGAAAGTGGATTCGTCTGGTCGACCACCTGCGAAAGTTCACTTCGCCCAAAGAAATAATCAATGGCCGCTGAAACAGACTTCGGATTGACCAAAGTACGCGGACTCATTTCTTCAACATCTTTCAGGCTCATTCGCTCCTGAACAGTTCGCCGAAGTTTCAGAAAACCTTTACGGATTTCATCCATCCCCAATTCATCAATAGTCCGCAAACGTCGGTTACCGAGATTATCGATATCATCAACGTAAGCTGAATCATCATCCATACGTAGTAAAACAAGATAACGAACAGCGTTGACCATATCCTCGGAACGCAAAGTCATTTCGTCATCAGGAATATCCTGATTGAACTTGCGGTTGATACGAAAGCGTCCAACTCGACCAAGCCGATATCGATTGACATCGTAAAACTTCTCTGCGAAGAGATCCTTAGCCTTCTCAAGTGAAGGAGGATTACCAGGACGCAGGCGCTGATAAATCTTCAGCAAGGCTTCTTCATGGCTGACTGTATTATCTTCGATCACGCTGTTAAGGATCAGCGTGTCACGAACATCATCCAGGGTTTGCACAACCTTGATGCCCGCTTCCGCGATTTCAGCAGCCTGGGTCGCAGAAATTGTGTGGCAGCACTCAACAATAATTTCACCGGCTCGTTCGCCAGTTTCGTATGCAACATCTTCGGCAGCATAGAGACCGGCAAGATCTGATCCATCCTTGCCAACTTTGGTCTTAACGACTTTATAGAAGATTTCGAGCAAAGATGTGTCAGTACTGTACTCTTCATTCATCGCTCGCAGCAAAGTCATAGCAGAGAAGCGACCACTCTGATCGATACGAACTCCTAAGGTTTCCTTTTTGGAAACCATAAATTCAATCCAACTACCACGCTCTGGAATGACGCGGCAAGAGTACTCTTTACGTTCGCCTGGTTCGGAGGCAACAACGAAATCAACACCAGGTGAACGATGCAACTGGCTGACGATAACCCGCTCTGATCCATTGATGATGAATTCACCACCACCAATCATGATCGGCATATCCCCGAGGTAGACCTCTTCTTCGATAGGCTCTTCTTTGACAAGACGAAGAGTCACACGGAAAGGGCGACCGTAAGTCAAGCGGAGCTGACGACACTCAGTCGGGCTGTAACGTGGTTTACCGAGTTCGTATTTGACATACTCCAAACGGTACTGACCGTCATAGCTCTCAACCGGGAAGACTTCTCGTAAAATCTCTTCGAGACCTTCATCCCGCCGCTCTTCTGGTTTCCGCTCCAATTGCAGAAACTTCGAGTATGACTCAGTTTGAATTCGCGTCAAATCCGAGAGTTCATACTTAGCTTCAATCTTACCAAAGTTACGGACTGAGTCAGTCGGAATGATTCGTTGATGTGGAATTGGCATTCGTCGGGTTCTTTACGCGGGGAGAAAACTGAGTAAGGTTCTCGTTATTCATTGACTCACTGAAACGTGATCGCAAACAAAACAGACTCTCAAGAAACGTCAGCAGTGTTTCTTAAAAGGTTTATGAAGTTGCTCTGACTCCATGGAATCAGGTCCTGGCTTCCGGCTAAGTTCAAATAAATCATATTTTCAGTAGGACACATAACATAGTGAGAATCACGAATCAGTGGGGCTCTCACGAAATTGGCTGGACATCTGTAAGTTCTAAAGTCAACACGAATTATACAGAAGACGCTTAAGGGGAACTCAGCACACGAGTTCAACAAGCTTGCGATAACTGCTCACAAATTGCCTGACAGGGTTGGGACGACTTAAGTAAGGCTTGAATTGAGAATTTCCTACATCACCAGGAGACGAGTTTACGAAAGCGAGCGTAAATTGAGTTGTGCCGGCTTGCTCTTGGCCTGAACGGAAATCAGAGTCAAAAGACTTGATACAGTCTGCCAAAACATGCTGTTCACTCAGCAACATAGAGTCAGCAGGTTGAATCAAAGACAAGCCCCGAGAGGAAAAGCATTTCCGGGAGTCAGCGACATCAACACAAAAGAGAAAATGCGCAGCATTTAAGTGCGCACTTCTAGAGCGATCTAATGTTCGTAGATTCAAACTCGCCAACCCGGCCCCCTTCCGGAATTTGTCGACCCTGAAAATGTAGGCACGCACTGTGAGTGCCTGAAATCGCACCTGAATAATAAAAGAGCGACGGGCATTACAGATATTCCACCTGAGTGAAACATAAACAAGCCTCGCCAAAGTGAGCGATTCACAAACATTCGCAATGCATAGGCCATGTCGAATCAAGGAACGCACCGGACTCGCAGAAATCACATAGACTTTACGGACCGCAGGACACTGATGTTTTAGCAACCGTACAGCGCCTCCAAAAAGAGACTCTCGAAGCAAAACACAACTGCCCCCACTTAATCTGCGACTTCGATCAGAACTGCTGCACATCCACAACAAAGGAATAGAGTAAACATCAACAGGTGATGCCTCAGGCAGAAGAAACTGATGCAAAACAACACGTCCGGCAGTCAATAGTTCATCCTTGGGTGATCCGCCAACAACTTCTTGTCAACAAGATATCATCCACCGGAAAAATTGCAACTGTATGGCATGATGAATGCTAGTCACACGCAAAAATAGGCAATACGAGGACCAGCCTCATATTGCCTATGAATTCAGAAGCTTACTTCAACTCAGCAGTTCCACCAGCCTCTTCGATGTCCTTAACGAGCTTTTCAGCTTCGTCTTTTTCAACACCTTCTTTCAATGGTGATGGAGCACTTTCAACCATAGTCTTAGCCTCTTTCAGGCCAAGTCCGGTGATGCTTCGAACAGCTTTGATGACATTGATTTTCGCGTCACCGAATCCAGTGAGGATGACATCAAATGACGTCTGCTCTGCAGCAGCGCCACCTTCGTCTCCGCCACCTGCAGCAGGACCGGCAGCCATCACAACACCGCCACCAGCTGGCTCAATGCCATGAACGTCTTTCAGGTAGTCAGCAAGAGCTTTTGCCTGAAGCAGCGTAAGACCAACGAGTTGGTCTCCGAGGGTTTTTGTATTGTCGTCAAATTCTTTTGCTGGTGCTTCTGGGGCTTCAGCTGACATTTCCGTTTCTCCAAGGTTAATTGCCGGCATGCGATTGGATACCGCACCGGCTCGGTAGAGTGAAAAATCTCGGCCTCACTCGGCCGAACCGGGACACTACGCAGCGTCGCCGCTTTCTTCGTTATCTTTCTCCGCAAGAGCTTGAACCTGACCAGAAAGAGTTCCCCCTGGTCCAAGCAAAGCACCTGCAAGCTGTGCACCTGGACTCAACACGAGTCCGGCAAGTTGCCCAATCAGTTCCAGCCGACTTGGACCTTTACTGATGTCGGTCACACCCGCTGAGTCAACACCTTGACCATCAACGGCAGCACCTTTGATTTCAACTTCTTCAATCTTCTTAGCCCAATTGGTCATCTCTCTAGAAAGACCAACGATATCTTCTCCACCCCAGGCCAGAGTCGAAGGACCAGATAAAGGACCATCCAACTCATCAAGCCCAGCATCTCGAAGAATCACTTGCAACAAGCGATTCTTGATACCGAGGAGAGTGATGCCTTTTTGCGCCAACTCTAGACGCATTTCGTTATTCGCAACTGCATCCAACTTTGACAGATCGAGAACGAGAAAGTCACGTCGACCATCCAGCTTATTGCGGAGGTCGTCGAGCATCATCTTCTTGACTACTTTACTCATTATATCACGCCTGGTTAATCGCGTCTGACACAGCGACGCTGATTGTCGAATATCTTATCTATGAACTGAACAACCGAAAACGTTGACTTTGCCCGAAGCCAACTTCTCAGAAAAGTTAACTACTAAGCTGCAACAATTGGAACACCTGGAGTTTGCGTCCCAGAGACAGTCACTGAACGAACATAAACGCCCTTAGCAGCCTGCGGACGCAATTGCTGAATCAGCTTCAACAACGCCTCAATGTTTTCTGTAAGCTGGGTTTCGTCAAAAGACATCTTTCCAACAAGGCAGTGAACTATCCCGGCATCATCAACCCGAAATTCAACTTTACCTGCTTTGTATTCCGTCACAGCCGTCGTAACATCCTGAGTCACTGTCCCGGCCTTAGGCGATGGCATCAGACCGCGAGGACCTAGCACTCGCCCCAACGGGCCGACGACTCCCATCATATCCGGCGTCGCAATTGCAACATCGAACTCAAGCCAGCCATCCTTCACTTTATCAGCAAGCTCTTTGGCACCAGCAAAGTCAGCACCAGCCTCCAATGCCTTGTCAATGTTTTGCTCTTTACAGAAAACAAGAACTCTTTGAGACTTCCCGATTCCGTGTGGCAAGACAATTGAACCACGAACAATTTGATCAGCATGCTTCGGATCGACACCGAGCCGAACAGCAAGCTCAACCGACTGATCTCCTTTTGGAGGCTCAATCCCCTTAGGAAGATTTTCATCCAAGCCTTTCAAGGCAGCAACAGCATCCGAAACCGAGCTTGGCTCCAGACTTGAAACTACTTTACGATAGGCTTGTTGTCGCTTGGATGGCTTACCCATTACTACTGCCTGACTCTCAATAACTACGATGTTTCAATAAACAGAGACTCTCAAGTTGCACCAAAAACAGCCTGCAACCCTAGTCAACCACTTGGATACCCATACTGCGAGCTGTCCCAGCGACAGTCTTCGCAGCTTGCTCAATGCTACCTGCATTGAGATCGGCCATCTTTGTTTTTGCAATATCTTTTAACTGCTCAGTCGTCACAGTTCCAACTTTGTCTTTCAAAGGATTCCCCGACCCCTTGGCCACTTTCGCAGCCTGCTTCAGCAGGACAGCAGCTGGTGGACTCTTGATAATAAAATCGAAGGAACGATCATTATAAACCGAAATCACAACAGGGAGGGTCGTCCCCATCATCTCGCGAGTCTGATCGTTAAACTGCTGCACAAACTGGCCGATATTGACACCATGAGGACCCAATGCAGTCCCCACAGGAGGAGCTGGCGTCGCCTGCCCCCCGGTCACTTGTACTTTAATTTGTGTCACTAACTGCTTGGCCATTTGCCTGCCTCATCCAATTTCAACGACCGCCGGGGGAAACCCGAGCGCAGCCAACTCGATTTATTAACCACCTTCGCAGCCGACGAAGGACTTCAACCGGACCACTAAAACAGACCCGGACTACATAGCAGTTAAACTTTTTCGACCTGCCAATGCTCTAACTCTACTTCTGTACCGCGACCGAAAATCTCGATCATCACTTTGAGCTTGCCAGTCACTTCATCCATTGAGTCAATGACGCCTTCGAAGTTCTCGAACGCACCTTCTTTGACCTTAACGTGCTCACCAACTGCAACAACGAACTTCACAACAGGACGAGCTTCCTTCTCATCTTCCTGTTTTTCATCCTCATCAGCAGTGTCGAGCCCAAGCCAACGGCGAACCTCTTCTTCCTCCATTGGAATCGGCTTTCCAGCAGCACCGGTAAAATCACCGACACCACCCGTCGAACGCACGAGATGCCATGTCTCATCATTCAGCGCCATCTCGATCATCATGTAACCCGGAAGCAACTTCTGCTCTCGAACACGACGACCTCCACCTTTTGTTTCAACAACCTTCTCGGTGGGGATGAACACCTGCCCAAAACAGTCCTCCATACCCTCCATCTTAATCCGGCGGATAATAGAGTCACGAATGGAACGTTCGCGATTACTCTGAACTTTCAGAACATACCACAACTTTTCCTGCTCAGGAGCACCCTCTGCTTCTGAGTTGTCGCTGTCTGAAGTAATTTCATCACTATTCATGGCAAGCCACGCATCATTATGAATCGCCCGAACAATTTCAAGCGATTGCATTGACATTTCTGGAACGTTCGCAGCACTCTGCGAACTCGCTGTCTATTCTACGGTGTCAAGATCGAGAAAACCGATTGCACCAAACAACTGTTGCCAGAAAATATCCGCAACATACAAATACGCCCCCATCGCAAACATTACGACAAGAACAACAACAGTAGCTCGCTTTAAATACGCCCAATCAGCCCAGGAAACTTTATCAAGCTCCGCTTCCACTGAAATCAGGAAGTTGGCAAATACGGGCCAGTTAATTAACCGATACGCAAACCACAGCCCTGCAGCTGAGATCAACAATGGAACCCCAACGGAAATGGCAGCAGTCTTCTCAATCAGCAAGGTCGCCCGCAAGCGCCACGCTGCAGTAACCATAATAATCGCAACCGTACCGGCAGTCACTTGCCTAACGACTCGTCCCTGATTCGGCTTGAACAACCCCGGAACGAGGAAATTCCCCCAGAACGAAGTATCTGTTTTTGCTTTTGCCATCCTGGGCGTCCCTTTTACAACTGATCCGAAAACATGAACTTCGCCTTCTTAAAACAGCAAGCACTGTAACGCAATCGCTAAAAAAGAACGACCACCAACAGACACCGCCTGATCAAGACGCCACGCCAACCAACCACGATCCCAAACAGAGAGACAAAACCTCTCCGCCTAAATCACCACTCAGCCAGCGAAAGTCGACAAAGTTACTCCGAACAATCCAGCATCCTGGAAACACGGGCGGAGAGATTTGAACTCCCAACCTGCGGATTTGGAATCCGCTGCTCTGCCAATTGAGCTACGCCCGTAACTTACACACGAGACGAAACTCACTATTTTTTTCGCGATTCTTTATGCGTTGTATGACGACGCAATCGTGGGCAATACTTCTTAATTTCGAGGCGCTCTGTACCGCGCATCTCCTTAGTGACACGGTAGTTCCGATCACCACACTCGGTACACTCGAGCCAAACATATTCACGAGCCATCACTCACCTCTTATAATGGCAGCAATCCGGTGCTTTCCGAGAAAACACCGGACGCTGACCGCAAAACTATCTTGGCGTACTACTCAATAACTTTAGTAATCACACCAGATCCAACTGTTCTTCCACCTTCACGAATCGCAAAACGACTTCCGTCAACCAAAGCGACCGGCTTAATCAGCTCGACTTCCAACTTAACGTTATCACCAGGCATGCACATTTCTGCATCACCCAGCAACTTGACTGCTCCAGTTACATCCGTTGTACGGAAGTAGAACTGTGGGCGGTAACCGCTAAAGAATGGAGTCTTTCGACCACCCTCCTCTTTGCTCAAGACGTAAATCTCGGCTTCGAATTTCGTATGCGGATTAATCGAGCCTGGCTGAGCCAATACTTGACCACGCTCAACATCTTCCTTACGCGTTCCACGCAAAAGAATACCGACATTATCGCCCGCTTCACCCTGATCGAGCATCTTGCGGAACATTTCAACGCCAGTCACAGTCGTTTCTTGAGTATCTCGCAACCCAAGGATCTGAACTTTTTCACCAACTTTGACAACACCTTGCTCGATACGACCGGTCACAACAGTACCGCGACCTTCGATCGAGAAGACATCTTCAATCGCCATCAAAAACGGCTTGTCAGTCACACGTGATGGCTCAGGAATGTCCGCATCAAGTGCATCCATCAACTCGCCGATGCAGGCATTCTTCTCTTCATTACCCGGATCATCCAAAGCAGGCTTCGCTGAACCGCGGACAATCGTAATATCATCACCGGGGAAATCGTACATACTCAGAAGGTCACGAGCTTCCATCTCGACAAGCTCGAGCAACTCTTCATCGTCGACAAGATCGCACTTATTCAAAAACACAACAAGAGCAGGCACACCAACCTGGCGAGCCAAGAGAATGTGCTCCCGAGTCTGAGGCATCGGCCCATCTGCTGCCGAAACCACAAGAATAGCACCATCCATCTGAGCGGCACCAGTAATCATGTTTTTCACATAATCAGCGTGACCTGGACAGTCAATATGAGCGTAGTGGCGAGTATCTGACTCATACTCAACGTGACTAACAGCAATAGTCACAGTTTTCGTTTCATCGCGAACCGTACCACCTTTTGCGACGTCAGAATAATCGATAGGCTGAGCCAGCCCTTTTGTTGCCTGAACCGCTAGAATTGATGCAGTAAGAGTTGTTTTACCATGATCGATGTGACCGATGGTACCGACGTTCACGTGCGGCTTTGTCCGTTGAAATGTTTCCTTCGCCATGACTAGCGCTCCAAAACTCCTTGAATCTTAATTGTACCAAGCGACCAACACAGCCGCAAAAGTTAGCTTCGACGCCGTAGTACGCCTACGGGCGCCGACACGGCAAAACCGGACAAAAGCCGGTAAGCTGCTGGCGGGACTTGAACCCGCGACCTCGTCCTTACCAAGGACGCGCTCTACCAACTGAGCCACAGCAGCACCTCTAAACACTCAACAAAACGCCCCACCACGCTGGCCATTTCTCAACCAAACGGGAGTCACCGTCAATGAGCAACAGAACAACCACTGCACTGCAAACCCCGCCGCAGCGAGAAAAATCCGCCTAGCCCCGCAAACGACCTCTTACCCTCGACACCACACTTTAGCGAAGAGAGAGCGGGTGAAGGGAATCGAACCCTCACCACCAGCTTGGAAGGCTGGAGCTCTACCATTGAGCTACACCCGCTAAAAGGAGAACAAGGAAATACCTTGCCCAACACAGTTTCGTCAACCGCGACGAACAAAAAACAATCTTCAAAAACACTTAAAGTGGGGGTGGTAGGATTCGAACCTACGAAGGCTGAGCCATCAGATTTACAGTCTGACCCCTTTGGCCACTCGGGTACACCCCCTCATCAATGCCACCCACGAGGTTTTCACCACCATGACCAACAAAAGCTAGTGGAGGGATTCGAACCCACAACCGCCGGTTTACAAAACCGGTGCTCTGCCGTTGAGCTACACTAGCCAAGTTCCGGAAACTGAGCCGCGAAGTATAGCGGTGTCCATTCTCCATGCAAGCACAAACCGGTAGTGTGATTACGGAGTTCCGTCAGTCCGCGTCTTATACCGAGACACCGAAACCGCATCAAGTGGTTTCAATCCAATTTTGAAATTTCTTCCCGATAGGACCAAAACAAACCGACCACAACTCACTTTACCAGACAGGCTCGCGAACCTCCAGGTTCAGCCCGCACCTTACAAAACAACCAGCAACCATCAAAAGTGTCCCCAGATGGCACTCCACACACCCCCGGCAATCCTCAAAACAGAAACATTCACCCCAGAACTCCCGATCCACCCAGCGCAACCACCCCAAAAACACCTCCAACAAACGACGTTCCCATTGCAGCGGTCGCAAAGATTACCCCACCGGCTAACCTGCACACATCAACTTATTTCTGCTGAACATAAACATTGATTATTGACATTCGTCAACTTTCCATGATATAGAGAATGCCCTCATTAGGTTGAGTGCAAACTTCACGGAATGAAGTATTCCAAACGATTTGGAAATGCGGGTCGGGACGGAGTCCAACATGAAGAGTCAATTCGCAAATGCCGGAATGGTAACACTTTTCCTCAATGAAAAGTGCACCAAACCAACGACATCGTAATCGGTGCGTAGCCACCGAGGGGGACGGAGTCCAGACTCTTGGCAACAAAAACTGTCACCAAAAAGTGACCTTCTACGGGCAACATCAGGCACGTTTTTACAAATGTCGTGCTGTTTTCTTTACTTATTCTCTCCATCCACTTCTTCAAGATGATGAGATAATCAGCGAGATGCTATCCAGCTGAGGACTGCCGTTCGACGACTGAGGCTCCCAGCTTGCCTTGCATATCCACCATCCAGTCTGATCAACAATGACCGCATTTATAGAATTTTTCGCACCTCCTGCAATGAAAAACCTGCTGATCCGACTACTCATCCTCGGGATCGCAGGAATTTGGGCCTTCTGGTCTACGATCGAGGTTATTGCAACGAAGTGGAACACAAACCCTGAGTACTCTCACGGCTATCTTGTCCCACTCTTCTCAATCGCCCTGTTGTGGATGCGCAGAGACAAGCTCGACATTGACAAAGTTCGACCAAACTCCTGGGGCCTGGTAATCCTCGCGGGGGCGATCCTGCTCAGATTGATCTCAGCCCGGTATTACATGGAATGGTTCGATTTTGTAGCGATCATCCCCTTCGTCCTTGGAGTCTTCGTACTCGCTGGCGGATGGCAGACAGTGAGATGGGCTTGGCCAGCAATCCTGTTCCTCGCATTCATGCTCCCGCTACCATACAGCCTCGAAGTTGCCCTTAGAGACCCATTACGTCGAATTGGCACCATTGCGAGCACTTACGTCATGCAGACAGTTGGGCTCCCGGCAATCGCTGAGGGGAACGTGATTGTTGTCAACGACGCACGGATCGGCGTCACAGAAGCGTGCAGTGGAATGAGCATGCTGATGGTCTTTTTCGCATTCTCAACAGCTGCCGCCCTTTTCATTCATGATCGACCGATCTGGGAGAGGCTGCTGGTTGTCGCCAGTGCGATTCCAATTGCAATCATCGCGAACGTGACTCGCATCACCACGACAGGACTCCTCTACGCGTTGGGGCAAGCAAAGCTGGCGGACATGCTGTTTCACGATTTTGCGGGATGGATGATGATTCCAATGGCTCTGGGGATATTGTGGCTTGAACTTCTTGTCGCTTCTCGTATCGTAATTATTGAAGACGATGCCCCTATGTCAGTCGGATTGGCACCTGGAAAATCATAAACAAAGCCGACAAACTGATTAGGACTGATCCTGAAACCTGAAATTGCTCTCCTACAACGTTAAGAAAAGCGGCCATCCCAGAGGTTTCCAGACTGACTCTAGTACTACGACTTCGACCTGATGAAACAGTTTTCAGTGGCCGATTGCTAACACGATCCATTTTCAAAATCTTACGAAACCAACACAGGGCCAACTTTTCGTTTCGTAACGTTTATTGCTCCAGAAAAGTCCTGACCACAGTGACAACATCGCTGTCAGACATTCGACTTCCGGCCTCTACCCAGAATCCGCTCGAGCAAACAAGCGTTTGAACCACCTACGGAATAAATCGCATGGAAACGCAACTCACTTCTGACTCCTCGTCGAGCTTGACTTCAGTCAATCCCGTGCATGAGGTTGCCCAGCCCCGTGCCACGTCGGTAGGTCCCCATCCGAATCAGGGAAACGAGGCTATTGATACCAGAGCGCTACTGAACTCAGTGCGCCGAAACTGGTTCGTAGCAACCTTGCTCGGGCTGATTTTCGGCACGGGAGCAGCTGTCGCGACCTGGGTATACGTCCCGGCTCCGTACCAAGCTTTTTTTGAGTTCCACATCAATTCCGTTGAATCCAAAATCCTCTTCGAAACCTCCGAAGCGCAATCCAACTTCAACACTTACAAACAGACCCAGATGAGAAAAGTCACTGGAGAGTACGTTCTTAACGCTGCCCTCCGCGACCCAGAAATCTCAAACCTCCCCACGCTCAAAGAGCAGCAGCACCCGACAGACTGGCTCGAGAAAAACTTAAAAGTCACAAGCCCCGCTTCGGAATTCTTTCGACTTGAGCTTGAAGGAGACCGCCCTAAAGACCTCGCCATGATCGTCAATGCAGTGGCGGACGCCTTTCTCACCGAAGTTGTCAACAAAGAACGTACCAGCCGACAGGACAGGTTGAGGCAACTGCAAGGCTTTTATCGTGATATCAACGAAGAACTTGGTTTAAAGCGAACCCAGCTCGAGGGTATTGCGCAGTCACTGAAAACGACTGACCCTGAAATTCTTTCCTCGAAACGACAACTTGAATATGAATACTACGGGCAACTTCGCGAAGAATTTACACGACTCAGATTCGAACTCATGCAAGCCAATATTCAACTCGCAGCCCGCCAGCCAAGCCTTGCGGCCGATGGAGATGTAAATAGCGTCAGCTTGCCAGCAGCAGAGCCACCTCCTGTTCCGCAGGAACTCCTCAACGAACGAATCAACAGCAGCCCTGAGTACCAACGAATCAGTAACAGCATCCGTGAACTTGAATGGTCAATCACCGACAAGTCCCAGAACCTCGGAGAGAAACACCCCGATCGCGTCCGACTCAATACTCATATCGAACGCCAAAGACTGCTTGCCGAAGAACTCAAAAAACAGATTGAGAAGCGAATTCTCGCAGAAATTGCTGCCAATGAAGATAAATCGATCGTTGAACTGCAAAGCCGAGTCAAGATCCTTGAAGCAGAGAAAAACCACCTCGAGCAGGAACTTTCAGCCCTGAAAATCAAAGAGGCAGGCGAAGGAACAGCAGCCTTCAACCTCGAAGAACTGAAACGCGAGATCACACACATGGAAACGACAGAAAGTCGTTTTCGAACAGAAATCGAAGCACTTCTCATTGAGATTCAAGCAAAGCAGAGAATCACTGAAAACCGTCGCGCTTCAACACCTCACACTCCTCAAATGAGCAAGAAATACAAGATGGCGGGGATGGCGGGCCTGGCTGCCCTTGGACTCATTGCTGGAGGAATCATTTTCCTTGACTACCGACGTCGTCGAGTCAGTACAGCCGAAGAAATCACCGAGAACCTGAGGATCAGAATCTTAGGCGTCATCCCAATCCTGCCTCGAACTATCATCAAAGCTGTTGACGACGGGAAGCGAAAACTGAGTTCGCAGCAAGTCGCCCTCAGAAGCGTATTAAAAGAAGCCATCGACTCCACTAGAGCGGTCCTACTTCGCGACCCTCGAATGAAGGTCATGAACACAATCCTGATCACCAGCGCCAGCGATGGAGAAGGCAAGACAAGTAACGCCTGCCACTTGGCTGCAAGCCTCGCCCGATCAGGAAGAAAGGTTGTTCTCGTCGACTGTGACATGCGACGGCCAACTGTCCACCGAGTCTTTAGATTGAACTCGGCACACGGCTTCTGTGAAATCCTTCGCGGAGACAAACCACTGGAAGGCGCTGCTCAACCGACACCCACTCCAGGTCTCTCAGTCATCCCCGCAGGTCGAGTTGATTCAGCAGCCTTACAGGCATTAGCTGAAGGTGGAGCAGGTCAGATCTTCAAGCACCTGACCGAAGATTACGATTATGTCATCGTCGACTCTGCCCCAATCCTCCCAGTTGCAGACACACTCCTCCTGGCTCAAGATGTTGATGGTGTCATCCTGACAATCCGGCGTGATGTGAGTCGACTTGGAAACGTAGCTGCCGCTCAGCAACGACTCGAAATGATTGGTGTCCCACCGATCGGCTCAATTCTGATTGGGCTAGACGAGTTCGCTGACAAGTATGGCTACTACTCACGACACTACAACACTCTCGATGTGAGCTAAGCTCAACGCCCTGGCCTCCCGGTCTCGCAAAGCGCTCACAAGTTCACACCCTGCAATAAACTGCTGAACTGATGCCAAATCAAGCTCAACGAATCCTCCCCATTGGAATCGGACTTCTGCTCATCGTAGCGACTGGAGTCATTCACGGAATCCAAACAGACCGCTGGGGCGAGTCCACAAAAGTCTTAGAAGCAGCTCGCCGACTTGATCAAGTTCCGACTGAGTTCGGAGACTGGTCGGGAACGGAAAGTGAGATTCCGGAGAAGCAGTTAAAGATTGCAGAGGCTGCTGGTTACTACTCGCAGAAATTCACAAACACGAAAGATGGACGGGAATTAAGCGTCATGATTTTGTGCGGGCGACCGGGGCCAATTTCGGTTCACCCTCCGACAGTCTGTTTTGTCGGGGCAGGTTGGGGGCTCCAGACAACTCCAGCACCAATTGAGTTCGAGTCCCCAGACGCCGGCTCAATGTGGAAAGGACGATTTGCACGCGTTGCTGATGGAATTCCAATTGCAATCGAAACCCACTGGGGCTGGAGTGCTGATGGAAAGTGGATGGCCTTGGACCGTCCTCGAATGGAAACTGCTCAATACCCTTACTTATACAAAATGTACATCACCGTCCCTTTCTCAAACGCATCCGAGGGTGATGTCAAAGTGACAACCGACGAGTTTATGGAAAGCTTCCTGCCACATTTAAATGAGGCATTGTTCCAAAATTCTCCACCTGAAACCTAGAAATACAGTTACATCCCTCATGATTGATGGTATCCTCTCCAACGTAGAAGTTCTCTGAACTTCCACTTCTTTAGAACTCACACCACAATAGAGTCAACGGGCAAAGGAAAACACATGAAAGTGGTCGACGAGTGTTTGGGCCTAGAACAGTCCAAGCAAATTGAACATGTGACACACCATGTCATGGAAGACGACACAACGGACCTCGACAAACTCTTCGCCGTGCCTGACCAGAAATGGTACATGACAGTCAAGACTTTTTGCGACTTTATTCTGGCTGCAATTTTCTTGACCCTGCTATTTCCAGTCATTCTTCTAGCGGCACTGATCGTGAAAATCACATCTCCCGGACCAGCCTTCTACTTCCAGGAACGGCTCGGTTTAAACGGTTCTTCGTTCACGCTGATCAAGCTTCGAACGATGAAACAAGATGCAGAATCAAAAACAGGTGCGGTCTGGGCGAAGGCCGAAGATGATCGCATCACCGGTTTTGGTCACTTCCTGCGACGCACACAAATTGATGAATTCCCTCAACTCATCAACGTTCTACTGGGACAAATGAGCCTTATTGGACCACGGCCAGAACGCCCAGAACTTGCCAACAAGCTCGAACTCGATATCCCAAACTACAAACAGAGATTGCACGTCAAGCCTGGCATTACCGGATTGGCACAACTTCGCTTGCCCGCCGACACGGATGTTGAGAGCGTCCGAAGGAAATTGATCCCGGATCTTTACTACGTAATTAACATGAGCCCTTGGCTTGACCTCAGAATTCTCATGTTTACAGCAACCTACTTTTGCACCTCTTTGGCGAAAGTTGCATGGTCTGCCGTGGCACTACCAACCGTTCCAGTTGCCCAACAGGCGCTGCTCTCAGAAGCCAGTCCAGAACAACCCGCAACCGTTTCCAAAGCATCATGAGCTCAACCTCATTGGAACCGGCCACTGCCCCAAGCTTCTTTAACCCGAGACTTGCGAACGGTTCTATTTAGCTGAATTGACAACCAGTGATACAGGACATGCAGGCCGCACGAGCCTGTGAAAGCCTTCTAGGGAGTTGCCAATCCAGAGCCAACAGGACGCCGACTGCCGGTCTCTCGTAATCTGCCAGTTGCCCTCACTATTTTGGCCCCACTATTATTTTGGCCCCATTGACGAGATCACAACCAGACATCTTACAGTGTCACGCATCGTCACACTAACAATTCGGTTGAGCATGAGCCAACTTACGGTCCACCAACACATCTTGATTCACCCTCTAACCCATCGGCTATATTCGTGAGCCAAAAAGTCGTGAACGCCTTCACAGTCGATGTTGAAGACTATTACCATGTCTCAGCGTTTACAAAGAACGTTCGTCCCAGCGATTGGGAAAACATGGAATCCCGTGTCAGCGGGAACACATACCGAATCCTTGACCTGCTCAACCACTATCAAGTCCGAGCAACATTTTACATCTTGGGCTGGGTCGCTGAGCGTCGACCACATTTAGTACGTGACATTCAACGAGCTGGCCATGAAATCGGAAGTCACAGCTATCGCCACGAACTTGTCTACAATATGACACCGGAAGATTTCCATGACGACCTCGTCGTCAGTTGCAAAATCCTGGAAGACATCACTGGCGAGCCAATCAAAACATATCGTGCACCCAGCTTTTCAATCACCGAACAGTCGCTGTGGGCCTTAGATATTTTAATCGAGGAAGGAATCGAACTCGACTCCAGCATCTACCCGATTCGACACGACATCTACGGAATTCCCAACTCGCCAATCCAGCCACATCAAATTGAACGACCAACTGGAAGCCTGTGGGAATGTCCCGGCACAGTTTGCAATGTTCTGGGGTGTAATTTTCCAGTCGGAGGTGGTGGATACTTTCGCATCTTCCCCGCACGCTGGACGTTTTCTCAGCTTGAGAAACTCAACTCTCGTCACGGTCGCCCGTTTGTCTTCTACATTCACCCATGGGAAGTTGACCCTGACCAACCGAGAATTGCCTCCTCCTGGAAATCCAAATTGAGGCATTACACAAACTTAGGTCGAACGGAATCGAGAATGCGAACTCTATTAGAGCGATTTCGATTCGATGCGATTTCTGCAATTGCCCCTTCAGGAACATCGATAAAATCCAACAACCTGAAAGCTTCTGGCAAAGTCACAATTTGAGCCCCCAAAAGTACAGCAGCAACTTCTATCCCCCACCGGGACAGCGACAGCAGATTCAACGTCGACACAATTTAGTCATTTCAGTTTCACAAACGAACGACAGTGACAGCTCCCTTCTCATGAAGAAAGACTCAAAGCCAAACCTATTGTTTGTTGTGCATCGAGTTCCATACCCTCCGGACCGTGGAGATCGGATTCGCTCTTACCACGTTTTGAAGTTCCTGGCATCCCGTGCAAACGTTTGGCTCGCCTGCCTGGCAGATGAACCACTCCACCCCGATTGCAAAACGGAGCTTCAATCGCACTGCCAAGATGTACGAATCGAGTACCTGAATCCGTCGCGATACATTCACGGTGCGTGGTCACTCGCCTCCGGACGGACAGCCACAGAAGGCCTTTTTTACTCACACCGGCTAATGACAGGCATCTCGAATTGGTGCCGTGAGATCAAGTTTGACGCTGCAATTGGTTTTTGCTCAAGCGTTGCTCCGTACCTCAAAATTCCACAGCTTCAAAACGTCCCCAAACTCATCGACCTCGTGGATGTCGATAGCGAAAAATTCGCCGATTACTCTACGAATTCAAGCGGAATCAAAAGTATTCTTTACAATCTCGAAGCGAAACGCTTACGCTCGTTGGAAATCTCCCTCGGTGAACAATGCCAAGGAGTCACTCTGGTCACAGAGCCGGAAGCCGATATCTATCGGTCATTCGCTCCAGGTGCTCAAGTTCGCGCAGCCACAAACGGAATCGACTTAGACTTTTTTGACGTCGAAGGCTCTTACGCGGAAAGCAAAGACCCATCGACATGCCTGTTCGTCGGAGCTCTCAACTACCCACCCAACATTGATGGGATTAAATGGTTCTGCAATCAGGTCTGGCCGACTGTCATCAAAGAACACTCAGCCAGTCAGCTACTGATCGTAGGCAGAAATCCAACCCCAGACGTCCAGGCACTCGGAAAACTTCCGGGCGTGCAAGTCTTCGCCAACGTCCCTGACGTCCGACCCTACTACCATCAAGCGAGCGTTTCGATCGCCCCACTGCACCTCGCACGTGGTTTGCAGAACAAAGTGCTTGAAGCACTCGCAATGAAAACAGCAGTCTTGTCGACCCCTCACGCCGTCGAGGGCATCGGACTCCAGACCAACCAAGTGATGATTGCGTCAGAGCCTTCAGATTGGAGCCGCGCCTTGATTAACTTTTTCCGCGATCACGAACAACGCAACTCCTTTGCGGAAGCCGGCTATCAATTCGTTAGAGATCGCCACTGCTGGTCGAACTGCCTGGAGCCTGTCGCTGAACTATTAGGCATCTAACTCAAGATAACCCTGCCCTCTGCACATTTTTCAACCCTACTTGAAGATAACACACCGGACAAACTTGTGACGTCGACTCTGGACACCATTGAACCTGCGAACGTTTCCTCAACAGAAACTGAAGAGGTTCATCTCTACGAAACGATCATCGAAGCTCGCTCGAACTGGCGGCTGCTCGACTGGAAAGAACTCTACAACTATCGAGATTTACTCCGGTTTCTCGTCTGGAGAGAAGTCAAAGTTCGCTACGCACAAAGCGCCATCGGCATTGGATGGGCGATTATTCAGCCGGTCTTCTCAATGATCGTCTTCACGGTCATCTTCGGAAAACTGGCAAAGGTCGGATCAGATGGTTCTCCATACGCACTGTTCAGCTTGAGCGCACTTGTCCCCTGGACCTACTTTTCAAACTCACTCGTTGATGGGACAAACAGCCTCGTCTCAGAGGCAAACATGCTGAAGAAAGTATACTTTCCCCGCATCTTGATGCCGCTTTCAGCAGTCTTCGCGAAGCTGGTTGACTTCTCAATTGCGATGACCCTGCTTTTAATCTTAATGATTTTCTTCCAAACTCCTCCAACCTGGGGAGTCCTGATGATCCCGATTTTAATACTCCTGATGATGTCCACGGCATTCGGCCTCGCATGCTGGCTGACAGCCTTTGCAATTCAATATCGAGACGTTAAACACGCGATGAACTTCGTCGTTCAATTACTGATGTACGCTGCACCGGTTGTCTACCCAGCCAGCCTGATCCCAGCGAAGTACCAAATGTACTATGCACTCAACCCAATGGTTGCAGTCATCGAAGGCTTCCGCTCCGCACTGCTAGGAACACGCCCCATGCCGTGGCAATTCATCGCCATCGGCATCCTCTCCTCAGCCTGCATCACCCTCACCGGAATCCTCTACTTCAACCGCAAAGAAAGAATCTTCGCCGACGTCGCATAAAAGACCACTCCCCGATCGTCGCCCTCTACTGCCGCCAGGCACTTAACACTTCAGGACTGCTGCTTTGAAAGGACTCATCTTTGTCTACGGCTCACTGGTTTTCATTTGCCTGGGAGCAATCGTCCGACCATGGATCGGAGTCGTCGGATACTTCGGATTTGCGATTCTGAATCCAGTTTACCTATGGGGGCACAGCCTGCCACCCAACTCGAATTTTCAGAAATATATCGTCGGCGCAACGTTCATCGGCCTACTGCTATCCGGCTTCAAAGGAAACAAGATCCAAGGTGCCCCAGCCTGGGCAATCATCAGTTTAGCCCTCTACCTGGCATGGGCTTGGGTCACAGCTCAGTTCACAATCCACGAGGGCGACACAACCTTCTATATGACAACAATCTGGAAGATTGTCCTCATGTCCTGCGTCGGGCTATTACTTATCGACACCCCCAAAAAAATTGTCACCCTGATGTGGGTGATCGTCATTGCCCAAGGCTGGAATGCCTGGGAAATCAACCTGCAATACTTTCAAGATGGGTACTGCTACGCAGCCTACCACGGCTGGGGCATCGCAGACAACAATGGCTACTCGATTTTGACGGTACCAATAATGGGGGCGAGCCTTGGCTTGGCTTTCTATTCCCCGAAGCTCTGGACCAGAATTTTTGCGGGCTTCATCTTCACCCTGCAAATGCACCAAATCATGCTTCTCGAATCAAGGGGAACAATGATAGGAGCACTCTGCCTTGCTGGGATAGGAGCTTGGTATGTCCATAAAAACTCGTGGACCATCTCGACGATTCTCGTCTCCATTGCCCTTGGGGCAGCCTTAGCGGGCCCTTCGGTGGTCGAAGAATTTAGTTCATCCTTTGCAAGCGGAGAAGAACTCGATGCCTCGGCGGATAGCCGATTCAAACTCTGGAAAGCTGGCGTGGAGATCACCCAAGACTATCCTCTGCTTGGTGTCGGTCCAAATGCAACGGGACGACTTGTTCCGCAGTACTATGAAGGGGGCTTGGACACCAGCCACAAAGTCCTTCACAATTTAATTTTCGACGTCTCAACCGGGTCAGGAATCCCCGGCGTTATACTTTATTGCGCCTTCTTCGGTCTCACCTGGTGGGCCGTTCGGGTTCGCTGGAAAAAAGAAAAAGCGACACTCCCAGACTGGGCAAAACCCCCTCTTTTCTCGACGCTTTGTGGAGTCCCCGGATACATCGTTTCATCCATGTTTTCGAGTGGTGCATTGCTTGAAAGCTCATACATTGGTGTCATCGTTGGAGCCTCAACCCTGCTAATTCTTGCAAAGGCTCGCACCGCCAACCACGAAGCAGCGATAAATATCGAAAGAGTTCACTCTCACCATGTCTAAACCTGTCATCTCAGTAGAAAATCTTTCCAAGGCGTACCGGATTGGTGTTAAGGATGAAATTCCGGACACCCTTGTCGGAGCGATGACTTCCGTCATTCGGTCTCCTTTCAAAAACTTACAGCGACTCCGCCGTCTCGATACATTTACAGGGGGACCAAACGGGACTGAGTCGGACGATACGCTTTGGGCTCTCAAGGATGTCTCTTTTGATGTGCAGGAAGGAGAGGTCGTCGGGATTATTGGTCGCAACGGAGCAGGAAAAAGCACGCTGCTGAAAGTCCTCAGCCGAATCACCGAGCCGACCTCTGGACGAGTTGTCATCCGTGGACGTGTCTCCAGCTTACTGGAAGTCGGAACCGGGTTTCATCCGGAATTGACCGGTCGAGACAACATCTACATGAACGGTACAATCCTCGGGATGACCAAACGAGAAATCGACCGCAAATTCGACGAAATCGTCGACTTCAGCGGCGTCGAAAAATTCCTAGATACCCCGACAAAACGCTACTCATCCGGCATGCAAGTGAGACTAGCATTCGCCGTGGCGGCACACTTAGAGCCCGAAATTTTGATCATTGATGAAGTTTTGGCTGTTGGAGACGTGGAGTTCCAAAGCAAGTGCATGGAAAAGATTAGAGCAGTAGCATCAGATGGCCGCACAATCTTGTTCGTGAGCCATAACCTAAATACGATCGCAAGGCTTACAGAGAAGTGTGCTTTTCTCGAAAATGGGGGAATTTCGATCTATGGAGATACACCAACCGCATTAAACACATACGGATTAAGTCGGGGGGAACATTCAATAAAGAAATCGATCGAAAGTTGCCGGAGAGACGGGAACGCAGACCCAATAGTTAAGATTAAATCAATTTCGGTACTTACAGACTCGGAAGATGAATTCCCAAGATTCGAGATTGGAGAGCAGGTAAGAATTGAAATTCACTTATACTCACGAGTTTCGATTGATTCGGCTGCGATTTCTGTTGGATTGTCCAGAAACAGACAGCCAGTGGAATTATTCTCACTATTTCACGACAAGAATCGGGATGGATTAAGAATTTCCAAAGGCGTTAACAAAGTGACATTTGGATTCGTAGATACAAATTTGCTACCGGGAGTCTACAGCGTGGATGTCGGGATCAACCCATACATTAAAGAAAAAGCGTACGATGTCATACAAGCCTACCCCGTTTTCGAAGTCATAAATACAGGCTCTAAAAAAGTGTCATTCCGCCCAGAGCGGCCTGGGACTATTTTCTGGGAAGATGCTATCTGGGAAGTTTAAGCCGCTCACCCAATTGGAGATACGACAGTGCTAAACAACACTACTACAATAATAAAAAAATGGTTCCGTTGGAGACGAGGCGCAGAAAAACCAATCATCATTCTCGGTAATCAAAAAAGTGGAACAACAGCCATCGCAGGCCTGCTCGCAGAGTGTGCTAACTTGAATTGCACGTTGGACATCCACGAAATGCACGATGGAAAAGTTGGAAGACGTTACGCAAAAGGAGACTTACAGCTATCAGAAATCATCAAGTCATGTAAGCATAAATTCCGTACACCGATCATAAAAGAGCCCATGCTGACATTCATGGCAGACCAAGTTACAGTAGAATTCCCTGACTCCACAATTGTCTTCATAATCCGAGACCCTCGCGACAACATTAGAAGTATCCTAAACCGCCTAGAAATCCCAGGCAACTTAAACACTCTTAACGAAGACATCGTGAATTCGTTTCCAGAATCTTGGAAAGACGTGCTCAAAGGATCAAGGCTTGGGCTATGCCAAGAATCCACAAACTACATTGAAAGGCTTGCGGAACGATGGAATCATGCACTGGATACTTACGACAATATCTCAAACAATAAGATTTTAATTCGTTACGAGGATTTCCTCAGCAGCAAGGTATTGGCTATTGAAGAACTATGTAGGTCACTAAACCTACCTGTACGAAGAGACATCACAGAAATCCAAGACCGCCAATACCAAAAAAAGGGAGACCGCGACATTACCTGGGAAGAGTTCTACGGCCATGAAAACCTAGCTAGAATCCAAGCGATCTGCTCAGACAAAATGACAAGATTCAACTATCTGTCTAATTAATTCAACTACCCACGAAAAATCGTACCCGATTGTAGACCCCAAACCACCTAAGCTCTAAAAACACAATAGCCCAATCGCAGCCCCCCACCCTTTCACCAGCGACACGTCAGGCTCATGCACGACTTGACATGCAGACTTGTTGCACAAAAACTCAGAATAGGGTTGATACTCAAAATGCAGAACTCACAAGCTACCTAACCCAAACCCCGCCCCCACTATCCGTGGGGAACTTCAACAGTATACCAAGAAGAGGTTTTCCAAATCGCTTCTGATCTGGAAGCCGCAATAGTGGAATACAGGCTCGTCTCATTTTGGAAGAGCAACGATTATGTCCACACGACAATGCAAAAGCGAGTTGATCATCAAAAGCAGCCAACAGACAATCCACAACCGAAGTCCCCACTTCAAAAGATTACGGACCGGCTATTGTTAAAAATCCTGAAGAAAGTTCCTGATGAGAGTGCAGTTCGGCGAAAGCTGGTCAAAGATCGGCTTGGCATAGATGTAAAAAGAAACCAGAAATGAGAATTTGTATTGTCCAACCCAACTTGAACACTCTTTCAGAAACCTTCATTGCAGCGCATTCTGCACACCTGCCTGGGGAAGTTTCAGTGATTCACCAAAGTGGTGACCTGTTCGCGATGATCGAGAGGAAGCGTGTTCTCTCGCAAGGATTTCACTCAAAAGCTGTCCGTAAGATCAACAGGTTGATCACTAACCGACCGTGGGAATGGGAACGGACACGATCCTACTTGACTGCACTCAAGAAGTTCCGTCCTGATGTCGTCTTAGCTGAGTATGGTCCTACTGGTGCATGCATTGTTGAAGCGTGTCGAGTTTCAAAGATTCCACTTGTCGTTCACTTTCACGGCTACGATGCCAGCAGGCATGATATCCTTGAAAGGCATAAAAATGACTATCAACTCATGTTTGATGATGCCGCAGCGATCATTGCTGTTTCGGAGACTATGAAAAAACGTCTACTTGAACTCGGCGCTGACAGGCGTCGTCTCCATTTGAACCATTACGGCGTCGATGTTGAACAATTCAAGGTTCGAGAACGAATTTCAACCGAGCCAAACTTCCTGGCTGTCGGTCGGTTTGTTGAGAAAAAAGCTCCCTACTTAACGGTTGCTGCATTTTCCAAAGTCGTCGAAAGGATTCCTTCCGCGAAGCTACGAATGATTGGTGACGGACCTTTGTTAGGAGTCTGCAAAGATCTTGCACGGGCTCTTGGAATCGATAAATCACTACACTTCTGCGGCCCTCAACCACACGAAGTCGTGGCAAACGAAATGTCAAATTCGTTTGCTTTTGTCCAACACTCAATCGAAGCATCCAACGGTGATTGTGAAGGAACTCCGAACTCAATCCTTGAAGCAGGAGCAAGTGGAAAACCTGTCGTCTCTACCAGACACGCTGGAATCCCAGATGTTGTCATCGACTCAGAGACAGGGTATCTCGTAGACGAACGCGATGTTCAGGGAATGGCCAATCGAATGATCGACCTAGCTTTGGCTCCCGAGATCGCAGCCCGCATGGGTACTGCTGCCCGTGAAAGAATATCAACTGAATTCACAATGAGCAAAAGTATTGACAAACTGTTTAACATATTACAGTCCGTGACCAACAAGGGAATTCAATGACAAAGCCAGAAGTCTCAGTCGTCATCCCTTGCTACAATGGCTCTCCATTCCTGCGCGAGACGCTCGACTCAGCGATTAACCAAACGCACCGACCTCTGGAAATCATTGTCATCGACGATGGTTCAACAGACGATTCAGCTGCAATTGCAGAGTCGTTCGGGGCTCCAGTTCGAGTCATTCGCCAGGAAAACCAAGGTGAATCCGTTGCTCGAAATCGGGGTATCGACGAAGCAAAAGGTGAATGGATTGCCTTCTTAGATGCTGACGACCTTTGGGCTCCGGAAAAACTCGAGCGTCAACTCTCCCTGATTGACGAGACAACCGTTGCCGTCCATACCGAACTTCAGTCATTTGGGACCGTCGACTCTCAAAGCAACATCGCTGCAATCCCAGAAAGCACTCGCTACCAGCCTTTTACTGTCGCTGTTAAAAACCCCATAGTGACACCTTCCAGCCTGATAGTCAGACGCAGTTTACATTTGCGATTTCCAACCTGGACGAAGCACGCAGAAGATCTCATATACTGCCTTGAGTTAATTCGGCTTGGAGTGGTCAAGTTAGTCCCTGAACACCTCACTCTTTACCGCAAGCACTCTGAAAGCCAATCTGCCGACCCGACTCGCGAAATGCGATGGTTTGAATCACTCGAACAGTGGATTGAAACAAACAAAGACTTCCAGCCCGAAGAAAAAAAAGAAATCCTAAACGAGCGCCTCAGGCGTGTAACGTTCAGTGCGTGGACTGCTAAAGAGAATCGCGATTGGGAGAGTTACTGGAAGATTCGGAATTATCTGCTGGCTCACAAAGGGAACCCTAAGGTTAATGAAATACTGAGCAACAAAATATACCATCCATTGTTGTATAAAATTAAAGATGCTTTCTCACCAGAAAAAACATCTACATAACACCACAAACACACTAACTTCCTCGCCGCCGTTTCTTGTCTAACACCCCAGACGTCAAGTCAAAAATCTACAGAACCACATGAATCTCAGCGTCATCATCTGCACATGGAACCGAGCAGAGTTACTTGATCGCACCTTGACCTCCATGCACGAACTCCACATCCCAGATGGAATTTCGTGGGAGCTCATTGTCGTCAACAATAACTGCACTGACAACACTGACGAGGTCATCCAGCGTCATGCTAGCAAGCTGCCAATACTAAGAATTTTAGAAGAGACCCCAGGGCAATCGCATGCAAGAAACGCTGCCCTTCAAGCAGCAACGGGTGAGTTGCTAATCTGGACAGACGATGATGTCGTAGTTGCCCCGGACTGGATTGCCCAATACCTCAAGGCTGTGCGGGATTGGCCCGAAGCGGCCTATTTTGGAGGGACAGTAGACCCGATTTACGAATCACCTCCACCAACATGGATGGAGCCACACCTAAAAGACCTTGGAGCGATGCTAGCGATCCATCAGTACGGGAACCACGTATCGAAGTTTCCTGAACATGATATCCCACGTGGGGTAAATATGGCTCTGCCCAAAAAGATTTTGGAAGAATTTGAATTCGACACAAGATTGGGGAACTCTGAGAACAGCAATCTCAGAGGAGAGGACGCTGACCTTCTAAGGCGCTTACAGAGTGCAGGCCATTACGGTGTCTGGGTTGGCCCCGCCCGAGTTCAACACTGGGTCCCCACTGAAAGATTAACAAAAGAATACATTCAAACCTGGTATCGTGGAGGAGGAAGGTCGTTCACACTACGAAATGGCTTGGCGGAATGTAAGTGGGCTTTTGGATACCCAAGATGGGTTCTGAAAGCATTCTGGATTTCCAAACTTAAAGCAGCTCTTACGCTGCCCCTCCGCAATAAAAGTTGGCTTAGCTCCTTTACAAGAGCTGCGTTCTTGAGAGGCGTCCTCAACCAGGCAAAAGAGTCCGGAAAAGTTTCGCTCGTTCAAATTGCGAAAAACTCCAAACAGTGAATCAAGAGCATTTCCAATCCTTGCCATGCCCGAGAAGCTCACTTTCATGACTTCACCAACTGCTTTCACAAAGCAGAGCGTAAAGGACAACTTTTTCCCCGAGAGGTTTCCACTTGTCCACAACTGGTAAGATGCTGGTGCTCACAGGGAATTTCCCCACCGTCTCCCAGACATTTGTTCTCCGAGAAATTCAAGCCGCCAAAGAATTAGGCTGGTCAGTCCACGTAATTGCCTCTGGAGTTGGCAACGAAACTGACTTAAAACAAGCAAGTGAGTATGGTATCTCCCAGAAAGAATACTCGATACTCAACTGGCGATACTGCATCCCTACCTTCAATTGTAAAAACAAGAAGATCATCGAGGCGGCTGAGCGCGATAAATACGGTTGGTACTTATCATTGAAGCGAAAAACATACTTCAAAAAATTATTAAAACACGCGTTTGTACAGCAAGCCGACCTGATTCACGCACACTTTGTGCAATGGGCTTCAGAAGTAGGTGTGGGACTCAGCAGGATCTTGGGCATCCCGCTAACGATTGAGGCACATGATGGTCACCTGCCGCTGTATCCTAAGGAGACACTCACCAAGGTCCAAAACACCGCCTCGGCAATTGGCTGCGTAAGCAACGAATGGGTTGATGTCTGGGCAAATAAAACCGGAAGTCGTGAGAAACTTCACTGGCTTCCAAACGGTGTCGACTTAGGTGAGTTCAAAATCGCGCCCCAGAAAACAAGCAAAACTCCAGTTATCATCTCTGTCTCAAACT